>CAMCBU010000011.1 GCA_945873095.1 Klebsiella pneumoniae
GAACAGGTCGCTGAACTCGAATTCCCGCAGCCGACGGTCAGTGTGCTGTCGCCGGCACGTACCTTCTGGGAGAAGGCGACGCTGATGCACGTCGAGTGTCAGCGCGACGAGTTCCGCACAGGCGCCGAACGTCTTTCACGCCACTGGTACGACCTGGCCATGCTGGCCGATCTTGCCCATGGGCAAGCTGCTGTGGCCGATCGCGCTCTGCTCGCGGATGTCGTCAAGCACAAGAAGGTCTTCTACAACGCGAGCTACGCCAACTACGACGCATGCCTGACCGGGCAGCTCAGGCTCATTCCAGAAGATGCCGCACTGGCCGCGCTGCGCGATGACTTCCAGCGCATGATCGGTGCCGGAATGTTCATCGGCGAGCCACCCGCGTTCGATGCCATCGTCGATCGTCTGCGCGCGCTAGAAGCAGCGATCAATGGGTGCGGCAATGGTTGAAGCAGGCATCGCTGTTAAGACTCTGTTGCAAGGCGCCACACTTGAGCGCAAACAAGAAATTGAGGACCTATGGGATCGCTATGCACCCGAGGTCTGCGTAGTCGAAATCGTCACCGCCGCCCAGGCGGTCGAAACGGCGCAGCAGCTCGTCGCCCTATCTAGCCAGGATCGCGAGCGAATCGGCACGCTGGGCCGTGCGGCGCCCTCCGCGCTGCAGATCAACCGAGTCCTGATGGAACAACCGATCGCCACCTCGAACTGGTTGGTCGAGAAGACCGGCCTGACGCCGGCGACCGTCAACAGATCACTGGCCGACCTCGAGCAACTCGGCATCGTGCGCGAACTCACGGCACAGAAGCGCAACCGGTTGTTCAGCTACCATGGCTAGGTGGAAATCATGAATCGAGGGACGGAGTTGCCGGAGCAATGATGTACCGCTCGAGATAGGACGTATTTCAAGGTGCTGGCGAATGACCCATGAGCCCGCATTTCAGGGGATTTTCGAATGAACGTTTCCGATATCGTGCGCCAGCGGCGCTCCATCCGCGACTTCTGTCCCGACACCGTACCGCAGCCACTGCTCGCTGAGGTATTGGATGCCGCGCGTTGGGCTCCCTCGGGCAGCAATATTCAGGCGTGGCGCATCATCGCGGTAGCCGGTGCCGAACGCGATGCCATTGTCGAGATGACCCGAAGTGCAGTCTCGGCGCCTGGCTTTGGCAAAACAGAAGACCCCTTTCCCATTTATCCGCCCGAGCTATGGGAGCCGCTGCGCACGCGTCGCTACACGCTCGCCGAGGATATGTACCGGGCGCTCGGCATTCCGCGCGAGGATAAACCCGCCCGACTACGTCACGTCGCTCGCAACTTCGAATTCTTTGGTGCACCGGTCGGGCTTTTCTTCGTGATCGATCAACGGGTCGTGCACGGTCAGTGGGCGCATCTTGGTATGTTGATCCAGACGGTCGCGCTGCTGCTCGAGGAACGCGGTCTCGGCAGTTGCATGCAGGAAGCCTGGGCGTCTTTTCGACCACAGCTGGCCGAGCGATTCAACTTGGCACCGACCGAGATGGTCTATTGCGGCATGGCCGTCGGATTCCCTAATTTGGAAAATCCGGTCAATCAATTCGAGCGTTCGCGCATCACGCTCGATGAACTCGTTGAGTTTCGAGGGCTTTGATTAATCCGCGGTCGCGCCGCCATCGATCACGAGCGGATGACCCGTAACAAAACTGGAGGCGTCCGAGCACAACCACAACACGCCGGCTGCGATTTCCTCCGGTCGCCCGAAGCGACCCATCGGGGTCATCCCCTCGACGATCTTTCGCAACTCCGGTCGCGCCGTGACGCCCTCGACCATCGGAGTATCGATCACGCCAGGACAGACGCAATTCACGCGCACCCCTTTACGCGCCCAGCGCAACGCCGCATGTCGAGTTAGGCCGACGACACCATGCTTGGTCGCCGTGTATGCCGCCTGTGACGCATTACCGACCAGACCGTTGATAGAAGCGGTGTTGACGATGGCGCCCTGCCCCTGCTCCAGCATGACTTTTGACTCAGCCCGCATACAGAACATCACGCCACTCAAATTGACGCCGACACTGCGATCCCAGTTCGCGGACTCCCACTCATCGACACCTAGGCTATTGACGCCCGCATTGTTGTGAGCGAAGTCGAGACGACCAAACTCGCTCACTGCGCGCGCGACCAGCTCATCCACCTGCGACTCGCTGGCGACGTTGCAAGGCTGAAACACGGCACGACCACCCGCAGCCTCGATAAATTGAACCGTCTCTTCGCCCCGCGCGACGTCGACGTCCGAGACCACGACCGCCGCACCCGAGTCCGCAAACGCAATAGCCGTTGCCCGTCCGATACCGGAAGCCGCGCCAGTAACCAATGCCACTTTGCCTTGGAATTGATACTTCACTTCTTGGCCCCCTTTAATTTTTGACCAGTCACGCCATCACATCCACGAATCGCGCGGATCCGTCCACACTTCCGCGCCGACTCCGGATCGATCAGCGGCAAACTTTCCGAACCGACTTGCGTGAAACGCGAGCGGTTGTGCCGCCACCGTGGAGATGTTCTCGATACGACCCAAGATAATTGTGTGATCACCGCCCGGCAACAAGGACTCGACACGACACTCGATACGCGCAAGCGCACCGTCGATCACCGGAGGCGTCGGATGCGAACGCCACCACTCATCTATGTCGAACTTGGTTTGTCCCGAACGCGCGAAATGCAACGCGATATCGGCCTGATGTGCAGCCAAAATATGGATCGCGAACGGACATCCCAAAGAAAACGCCGCGAGACTGCTGCTCTTATTTGCCAGACACCACAACATCAACGGCGGATCCAAAGAAACAGACGTAACGGAGTTCGCCGTTACGCCTACTGGCTCGGGACCCGGGTTGACTGCGGTCACGACGGTAACGCCGGTCGTAAACAGACCGAAGACTCGTCGAAGTTCGCGGGGATCCACTCGATAAACTCCGTCAGTAGACGCGCGCTGGATGCTGAATGCGTGGCTCGCCGAGCATTTCGCGATAGGTCGGCGGCTGCTTACCGTTGCGATCCTGGATGCCGTATTGCAGCGCAATCTCGGCGCCAACCAAGGTCTGGCCCGACAATTTGGCATTGTTTGGGTCAGCGGCAATCGCATAGAGGATGTCGCCCGAGAACTGAGGCGTCTCCACCACCTCGAGAAACGGCGCGTACTGATCAGGGCGCTCCTTGAAGGCCTTCTGCGAGCGCTCGGTCAACAGCGGACCCATCCACAAGGAAACGCAGCATACGCCGGTGTTCTCAAAGTCCACGGCCATATCAGCGGCGAACTTGTCCACGCCCACTTTCTGCGCGCCGTAAGCGGGCCCGTGCATGTAGCAAGCTGAGCCAAACGACGATGAAAATGAAATCAGACCGCGGCCTTGTTTTACCATGATCGGGGCTGCGTAGTAACAAGCGTAGTACGCAGACTTCAAACCGACATCCAAGATGCGCACCAGATCAACCGATCGCTTCCAGAAAGGCTCGGGCAGAATCAGATCGTCATGAATGAAGGTGACGTTGTTATGCAGGATGTCGATACGGCCCTGCTCGCGCTCAACTTGTTGGATCAGCGCCTCGATATCAGCGGGCTTCTCGTGGTCGCAAACGACCGCGATACCCTTACCGCCGGCGGCCGTGATCTCATCCGCGGTTCGCTGTACGGTGCCACCGAGAAAGTGATCATC
Source organism: Klebsiella pneumoniae (assembly GCA_945873095.1). Taxonomy (GTDB): domain Bacteria; phylum Pseudomonadota; class Gammaproteobacteria; order Steroidobacterales; family Steroidobacteraceae; genus UBA964. Next base: position 3,696 of record CAMCBU010000011.1, read on the forward strand.
CTCGCGCGTGCTTCGCCCCGTGACATACACCGTCATCCCTTTGTCGCCCAAGGCGAGCGCAATGCCTTTACCCGCACCGCGACTCGCGCCCGTGACGATCGCTACTTTTGGTTGATAGTCGCTCATCATGTCCCCCGAAGTAGTGTTGAACGAATCAGGATCCCTTGGCGAGCTCAAGGAAAATAGGCTTCTCCCCGCCGCCATGCACAGCAATCTGCGCGCCGCTCACATAGCGTGACAACGGAGACGCCAGAAACAAACAGACGTCCGCGATGTCGGCAGGCTCACCCATCCGACCAAGCGGCAACATCGACCCGATCCGAGACAAGCCCGCCTCGCCGCCATAATGGTCGATCGAGTTCGGCGTCGCTACAAGGCCGACGATCAAAGAATTCACGCGGATGCCAACCGGCCCCCACTCCATCGCCAAGGACTCGGTGAGATTGACAAGACCCGCTTTCGACGCGCCGTATGCCGCGCTGAAAGGCGATGATCGCACGGCCGAAACACTGGCAATATTGATGATCGATCCGCCGCCAGCAGCGACCATCGGCCCGTAGACCGCTTGGCTGGTAAAAAACGCGGCCGTCAAGTTGAGCTGAATGATTTTTTCGATGAGCGCAGGTTCGGCATCCGCCGAGGGCATCTCGCGCCCGCCACCCGCATTGTTGATTAGGACGTCAACGCGACCGTGACGCGCCAACGTCTGTTCGATCCACTGCCGACACTCTGTCGCTTTGCGAATATCGCACAGGTGATGTTCGACGCTCCGCCCAGCCACTTCCGGTAGCGTCTCCGGAATCCGACGCGAGCAAGTGATGACGGTAGCCCCAGCCTCGAGAAAACGCAGACTGATTCCCGCCCCTATCCCGCTAACGCCGCCCGTGACCAACACCACTCGCCCCGAGAGGTCGAGGGCGTCGTCGAGATTTGGCGATGGTCCTTTCTGCATGGCGTTTGCGTAAAAATTTGCTATGTTATTTACGCGAACGATCATTCTATTACCAATTCATGTGTCGGTCGCGAATTTTCGGACGGGGGCCATCGACGAATCATGCAGTCTGTCTCAGCTCAGACCCTGCCGGGAGTTCTCAGCGCAATCAGCACCCGTCTGCCCGATCGGGTCGCCATCGAAGAGGGCCCGCGGCGAATCACGTATCGCCAGTTGTGGCTGCATGTTAACGAGGCTGCTGCCGCATTTGTCGCCTCGGGAGTAAAGCCTGGTGATCGCGTCGGAATCTGGGGTCCCAATGGCGCCGACTGGATTATCGCCGCGCTCGGTGCTCAATCGGCCGGCGCCGCCATCGTCCCACTCAACACCCGCCTGAAGGGACGTGAGGCCGGAGACATTCTTCGGCGCAGTCAGACACGGGTGCTGTGTCATTCGGGGCACTTTCTGCAACTCGACTTCGACGCCCTGTTGGCCGATGAGTCGCTGCCCGCGTTGACCCATCGCGTTGAGATGGGCAGCCCCGCGTGGGGTGCGTGGATTGAGCAAGCGCAGGCTCACGACCGACAGGCAGTGCACGCTCGCCTTGCGCGGCTCGGACCGCAAGACCTCGCTGACGTGATGTTCACTTCGGGCACGACGGGTCAACCCAAGGGCGTCATGTCATCGCACGGACAGAACGTGCGGGTGTTTACCGAATGGAGTTCGATTGTCGGACTCGATCAGCAAGATCGATATTTGATCGTCAATCCGTTTTTCCATGCCTTCGGTTATAAGGCGGGTTGGCTCTCGTGCCTGCTGACGGGCGCGACCATCTTGCCCATGGCGGTCTTCGATGCGGCAGAGGTCATTCGTCGAATCCGTGACGATCAAGTTTCCGTCTTGCCAGGACCACCCACCCTGTTCCAGTCCATGCTCATGCATCCGACGCTGGACCGAACCCTCACCGCATCATTACGTCTCGCTGTAACAGGCGCTGCGAACGTGCCGACTGCACTGATCGAGCGCATGCATAGCGAACTCGGTTTTCGCACGGTCATCACCGGTTATGGACTCACCGAATCGACTGGCACCGTCAGCATGTGCCGGCCTGGCGACGATGCGGAGACTATCGCGCGCAGTTGTGGCGCGCCGCTGCCCGGTGTGCAGGTCAAGATCGTCGACGATCAGGGGAATGAGGTCCCGAGCGGGAGTGAGGGGGAAATCTGGGTGCGAGGCTACAACGTCATGCAAGGCTATCTCGATGACCCCATCGCGACCGCCGCGACGGTCGATGACAACGGGTGGCTGCATACCGGCGACATCGGCACGCAGGACGCGCGCGGTTACCTTCGTATCACCGATCGCAAGAAAGACATGTTCATCGTCGGTGGCTTCAATTGCTATCCGGCGGAGATCGAATCTTTGATCAGTGCACATCCGGCTGTATCTCAAGTTGCTGTCGTGGGCGTGCCTGACGAACGAATGGGTGAAGTCGCTGCGGCTTATTTAGTCCTGCGGAGCAGTCAAAGTTTGACGAAAGAGCAATTCATCGCTTGGTGCAAAGAAAACATTGCTAATTATAAGGTGCCAAGACAAGTGCATTTTGTTAATCAGTTGCCAACGACGGCATCGGGTAAAGTTCAACGCTTCGCGTTGCGCAGTAACATTTCCAAAGAAGACGTGACGATATGAGTTCAACCCCATGGTTCTCGCAAGTCGAGCCAGCCGTCTCGATCGATGATCCCGAAAGCTTTCCGTGGGATGAAGATACGGATCTGGTCGTGGTGGGATCTGGCGCCGCAGGTTCCGCAGCGGCCATCGAGGCTGTGGAAAATGGGCTACGCGTGACGCTCCTTGATCGCTACCACGGCGGCGGCGCAACGGCGGCCAGTGGTGGCGTGCTGTATGCCGGTGGCGGGACCTCCATCCAAAAAGAAGCAGGAATCGAGGACTCGCCGCAAAATATGTTTGCGTACCTGTCGATGGAAACGCGTGGCTGCGTTGCCGACGACACCTTGATGCGGTTTTGCGAACAGAGCGCCCACACCGTCGAGTGGCTCAAAGACAAAGGCGTTGAATTCCGCTCGGAGCTTTATCGAGACAAGACCTCCTATCCGCAAGTCGACTACTTTCTTTACCACTCGGACAATTCGCTGCTGCCCGAGTACGCAGCCAAGGCACGCCCCGCCGCTCGCGGCCATCGCGGTGCGGGCAGACTATCGCGCGAGCAGATGCTCAAAGCCGTTGGCCTCGGAGGCTCGATCGTCTGGCCGATGCACGACTGGCTTGGCGCGCGGGGCGTCAACTTCAAACGATACACCGAAGCGCGCCAATTGCTTCGCGACCGCACGGGTCGAGTTGTCGGCGTGAAAGTGCTGGAATTGCCGGAAGGTCAATACAGAGACGAATTCATACGACAGCAGCAAATTGCACAACGCTGGTACGCGCTCGTGCCACCGATATTGCCGGGCGCTAAATTCCTACTGCGCTTTGCAGTCAAACGATTGCAGCGCGCTGCCGAATTGGAAAAGACGTATCGGCAACCGCGCTACATACGAGCGCATCGCGGCGTCTGCCTAGCCGCGGGTGGTTTTGTCTTCAATCGCAAAATGCTGGCGCATCACGCGCCGCGTTATCGTCGCGGTTATCCGCTAGGTACTCCTGGCGACGATGGCAGCGGCATCCATTTGGGTCTCTCAGCCGGTGGTCAAACTGCTCGAATGGATAACGTGTCAGCATGGCGCTTCATCAACCCGCCGAAAGCGTGGGCCCAAGGCATCGTGGTAAACGAGGCGGGCGAGCGCATTGCCAATGAAATCGCTTATGGCGCAACGCTAGGCCATGCACTCGCTGAAAATAGCAACGGTCGCGGCTGGCTCATCCTCGACGCTGCTCTGACCCAAAGCGCTTGGCGACAAATTTCCAAAGATAAGGTTCTCGCCTTCCAACGCGACCTCGCGCGACTGAATATGTGGCTCGGGCGACGCAAAGCAGCCACTATCGAAACGCTTGCGAAAAAGATCGGCGTGGATGTCGCCGGTTTGAAAAAAACCGTCGATGAGTACAACCGCTCGGCGAAGGGCGAAGTTGTCGATCGATTTGGCAAGGCAGCGACCGACTGTGCGCCGCTGACTCAAGGTCCATTTATGGCGATCGATGTCGGCTTGGCGGCCAAACTACTGCCGTGCCCCACCCTGACGCTCGGCGGATTGGTGCCCGATGAGGCGACAGGCAGAGTCATCGATGCCGCGGGTCGCCCGATCGAAGGCCTTTACGCCGCCGGGCGTAACGCGGTCGGCGTCAGCTCGGGTCTGTACGTTTCGGGCCTCTCCATCGCCGATGGGATTTTTTCGGGTCGACGCGCCGGATTACACGCGGCGCGAGGCATTACTTGGAGTGTCGAGACAGCATGAACAAGACCGATCTCTGGATTCGCGGCGGCGCCGCTTTCTTGTTGGCAGCGAGTATCGCCTCATCGATTGGCGGTTTGCCGTTCAATACCCTCCCCATTTTGCTCGGTGCATTTGCCGACGCAACCGCACTCAGCCCGGCGGAGCTCGGCCGTTTAGGCAGCGCCTGCACCGGTGGCTATCTGATTAGCACCCTACTCGGACCCCTTTGGGTCGATCGCCTGAATTGGCGCTACGCCACGATCTTCGCGGCCATTCTTACGGCGGTCGCTTTGTGGTGGAGCGGTAGCAGCGGACCTTCCCCCTTTTTGCCCTTGGCGGTGTTTGGCTTTGCGGCAGGCTTGATGCATTCGCTCGGTATGCGAATGGTCGGCGAAGTGGCCAACAAGGAGCGAGCCTTCGGCGTTCGGCTGCTGACCGAACTTGTGATCGTTGCCACCTTGCTCTTTTTTCTTCCCATGTTAATCGCCAGCAGCGGCATCAGTGGCGGCGTCACGCTGCTGGCCGTTGCGGTTCTGGTGATGGCCCTTTCCGCGTTCGTCATACCGAGTGGCGCTGAATCGAGCTCCACCACCAGCACGAACGAGCGTGTTGCCGTCGACCGATTGGGTTGGGTGGCCCTTGGGATCTTCGTCTTGTTTGCATGTGGGCAGGTTGCGCTCTGGGTATTCATCGAACGGATCGGCCGCAGTATCAACGTCACCGCGGGTGAACTCGGTCTCGTATTCGCCGTTCTGAAAATCGTCGGCGGCTTGAGCGCAGCACTCGTTGCCGTGCTTGGCGATCGGCTCGGCAATCGCTGGCCTCACATACTGGTTTTGATCGTCCTGAGCGCGGGCGTCTTGATGCTCGCGAACCCAGTCAACTTTTGGGTGTACGCATTCGGTGCTTGGGTCTGGGAAGGCGCATTCACGGTTGGCTGTGTTTACCAAACTGCGGCGATCGCCAAACTCGATCGCAGCAATCGATTGGTTGTTCTCGTGCCTGCGGCGTTCGCCGTCAGCGCCTTCATTGGCCCGGAGTTAGCGGGTCGACTGGCCGAGTCGGGCGGATATACGCCGCTTTTCGTCCTCGCCATCGTTTGCGCCGCGATTCCGAGTATTGCTTTCTGGAATTCGGAGCGTCGGCTCAATCATGGATGAGGCGGGCCCAAAAGGGTTCGAGCAACGCAACCCGAGTTTTGGTGAAGGCGCGCTGCGACGCCGGATCCGCCTGATCGCAGAAGGCCACGAGGTTCGAGCGGGCGTCGAGGATGCCTACCACTCATTTCGAATGACACTCCGACATGATGGCGAGCGCATCCTGGAGCTACTACCTCGGTTCGAGCGCGTACCGCTCACCACCTGCCCTAGCGCAGCAGAGCCGCTACGACGGCTAGTTGGTACGCGCCTCGATAGCAGCTGGCGCGAACTCGCCACGCAGGAAAGTCCACGGACCCACTGTACACACCTCTTCGATCTGACTGTCCTGTCGATGGCGCAGGCACTGCGAGGCGGCATTCGAACCTACGAGGTTGTCGTTCCCGATGAGCATCCGGGTCCGGTTTGGACAAGCCTCTATCGTGACGGCGAACTGCTCTTTCGTTGGCGGACTTTTGAGGCTCGCATCCTCGAGCCGCTCGACCTCGCGGACAAACCATTGCTGCGCGGATTTTCACGTTGGGCTACGACTCGATTCGAGGGCGATGAGCTCGAGGCGGCTCTCGTGCTGCACAAAGCGTACTTTGTCAGCCGCGCCCGCTCTTGGAATGTCGAGGCCGGCGCGGACAAACCGGTCGCGCACCACACCATGATGCGCGATGCTTGTCACAGCTACAGTGAGCCGCAGCTATCAATGGCCATCCGAACTCGCGGCACCACGATCGATACCAGCGATCCAGCGGTCTCTTTGTTATCCGATCTCAACTGAGGAAAGTCGTCATGACACGTTTGTTCGACTACAGCGGCAGGGTGGTCCTTGTGACGGGCGCGGGACAAGGTATGGGACTCGGTATCGCACGCGCGCTCGGCTCGCTCGGCGCACGAGTGCTTATCAATGATTTCTATGCTGATAGAGCTGAGTCTGCGGCCAAAGAATTGCGTAGTGAAGGCTGGGAAGCCAGCGCCGCGCCCGGTGATATCACACTGGATACGACCGCCAACGACCTCTGCGCATTGGCCCAGTCGAAATACGGCGCCATCGATACACTCGTCAACAACGCAGGCGTGCCGGTGGGTATGCCGACCTCACTTCGCACCTTCGACAAACTCGTTGATGACGACTTCGATCGGCAGCTCGATTTGAATTTCCGCGCGGTTGTCCGCCTCTGTCGAGCGGTGCTACCTGGCATGCAGGCGGCAGGCTTCGGACGCATCGTCACCATTTCGTCGGAGTCTTGGCGACTCGGCCAAAGCATGGGACTTAGCGACTATGCCGCTGCGAAGGCCGCCTCGATCGGTTTCATGCGTAATCTTTGCAAAGAAGTCGGCCCGCACGGCATCACGGTCAACGTCCTCTCGCTCGGCGCCATGAATAACTACGGCTACGACGAAATCGCCAAACGTGTCACGGCAGTCGGACGCGCTGGCTCACCCGAAGATGTCGGCGCTGCGGTTGCTTATCTCGCCGCTCGCGAGGCTTCGTGGATGACAGGCCAAACCATCCCGCTAAACGGCGGCTCCTCGACCTGCTAGTGCGCGCTGATACGCAATTGAATGATCAAGGCGTAAGAACCGTGAGCGCAGGCGGCTGATAGCGGCCATCGAGTATGGAGGCAGCAGGCTCATACATCCGCATGATCAGGTAGAACGGTGAGTTGTCGACAGGCAGCCAATTGACGTCCGGCTCGAGCGGCGGCCGCTGCGACACCACGATCGAGAATGAGCCATCCGGACGCACTTTAAAACCAGGAACGTGCAGCCCGATGCTGTAACGCGCAATCGGATTCTCCATCAATGAGTAGTCGCGGGCGCGATACGCACTGACCGACCAAAATGCGCCAACCGGAGGTGCCTCGTCGGCCGCAAAGTCCAGTCTGTAGTCTCGCTGACCGTTCAGGTCGATCCCACTGCCTTGACTCGTCAACGCGCCGTAGACGGTCTCCTGCGGTAAATTCGCGTAACCGCTGAACGCGACTGTCGCTCGCATCAGATAGTCATGGCCATAGCGTCCGAGCGCCAAGGGAAATATCCATCCGCGGCGGATATCCGACAAGGGCCGACGCGAAGCGGCGACCAACATCGCGCGCGCAGCCTCTATACCGCGTAGCAAACCACGACGAGTCGCAGGCGTGACCGTCTTTGCCGAAAAAATCTGCTTCGGCCCAAAGCCGACTTGGTCAAACTGCGCCAACAACGCCGCCTGATCAGGCGCTTGCGGATTACGCCGCAACCAATCGTTAAAGGCTTCAAAGAACGCCAGCGAATCAACGATACGAGTGGGCTCAGCCGACATCGGCTTGGTGTCCTCTAGGATCCTCTTTCCAGCCAACCAATCACGCAACCCCATAGCGTGAAAGCCATCGAGAACTCTCCGCGCTTCCACAAGATCGTCGGCTCCTGTGACCATGACGCGCCCAAGAATCCAAGCCTGATGGGTGGGCACTCGAATGACATGTAAATCCGCTGGTAACGCGCCCTCGTAGCCGGGCCCGACGAGCACGAAATCGATCGCGGCAGTCCCGGTCGTTCGTCGTCCGACATGCTGCACTTCCGAGTTGAAGTCGGTAATCGCCAACGTGTAATAACGGCCACCGGTGTCCGGCGCGCGAATCACGATCGGTTCATCGAGCAAATCGAACCAACCACTCAGATACAGCGTATCGGCATTGGGTGCTCGTAACGATCCCGAGGTGGCCGGAGTCACGCTATCGCGAAACCGATAAAACCGGTTGACCGGCGCAATCACGCGTTGATCCGGCGATATCCATCGCGTCTCGTTACGCATGTTTTGAGTCATATCGACCGCCGGAAACCCATACAGGTAGCCAAGCGTCCCGACGTGATAGGCCTGCGCCTCCTCGAGCTCCTCGGCAGGCGATGCCGTCGCGACGCCGGTAACTACCAACGCCAGCACCAAGGTTAAGATCAGGGCCACACTAACGAATCGATCGTAGCCAACCCATCTCGAACGATTGAGAAAGTGCAGCATCGGTGCGTCCCCTAGGTCAGCGCGTCATTTCCAAGTCAAACGCAGTGGCAGGTTTTTCAAGCCGCCGGTGAAGTTGCTCTCGATACCTTTGACCGGGCCGCAAACGGACGCATCGGCCAACAGGGGCAGCAAGCTCGCAAAGAATGCACGAATCTCAGTCAAGGCGAGCATGCGGCCAAGGCAATGGTGTACGCCGTGACCAAAACCGAGGTGAGGATTGGGACGTCTGTCGATGATGAATCGATGCGCGGAGTCGAACACCTGAGCATCGCGGTTGGCTGAATTGAAGAACAGCGTGACGGACTCGCCCGCCGCGATGCGCACGCCCCCTACTTCGGTATCGGCGGTCGCCGTTCGACAAAAGTGCCGCACCGGCGTTACCCAACGCACGATCTCGTCGGCCAACAGTTTTGGACCATCGTCATCAGGTGAAAATCGAGCGCGCTCGGCCGGATTCTCGACCAACGCCTGCATACCGCCCGCCAAAGCGGCGCTTGTGGTTTCATGCCCTGCGGTCGTGACGATCAGCAGATACGAAAGGGTCTCGATTGGGCCGAGCGGTCGGCCATCGATACGTGCATTGGCGATCACGCTCGTTAAGTCATCACCTGGATTTCGTCGTCTATGACGCACTATTTCTTCGAAATAGGTGAACAGTTCACCTACTACATCGACGCCGTAAGCCTCTGACTTACGTAACTCCGGATCGCTAGCGCTGAGTAGCTGCTGCGTGGTGCGCAAAATAAACGGCGCATCCTTCTCCGGTAGACCGAGGATCGACATGATCACCGACAACGGAAACCAGACCGCGATATCTTTGGCGAAATCGACTTCGGGACCGGCTTCTCGCATACGCTGGATCGACTGTCCGACCATGACGTTGACCTGACCCTCAAGTCGTCGCACACCGGCACCCATAAACCACGCCTGCGTGATTTCGCGAAACGCACGGTGCTCAGGTTCGTCCATGTCAATCAACGTTCGCACGCGCTCACGGCGCCCGCGTCGACGATTTTCCTCACGAGCTCGGAGCCAGTCGACCAGATCCCCCATCGGCCGTTGCGACAACCGAGCCAAAGACAGTAGAACTTTGCCGGTTTCGCGTAGCCCCCCTGCCATTGCGGAAGCCGATTGAAGCTCAATTTCTTTAGGGATCAGACATAACCGCGGTTCATTGATGAACAGCTCATGCTGACGCTCGATGGCCAAGATGTCGGCGTGACGCGTGATAGCCCAAAACGGCCGATAGGGTTCGCGATCGACCCACGCTACCGGCCGCGTCTCACGCAATGCAGCAAAAGTACTCTCGAGAGAACTCGGATCGCCATACAAGCGCGGCGAGGTGATATCGACCTCCAGCGCACTCATATCGACGGATCGACGTTTCCTTTTGTCGCATGTAGCGCCGCGAGATAACCGAAAGTCATCCCCGGGCCCAAGGTCGCACCGGCTGCGGGATAACTCTTGCCCATGGCCGATGCGGCACAGTTCCCAACTGCATAGAGCCCGGGTATCGGTGCATTCGCCGAATCGAGCACTTGTGCGTTGGCGTCGGTGACCATGCCGCCATTGGTACCGATATCGCACGGTTGGATCGGAATGGCATAAAACGGCGCTTTCGCCACCGGCGCGAGACAACTATTCGGTTGAACCGCCGGATCACCGTAGTAACGATCGTACAAACTCTCACCGCGAGCAAAATCCGGATCGACTCCTGCTTCGGCGTGCCGATTGAAGTTCTCCACGGTCACCGTCAGGTTTTCTTTGGGAACACCGATCATCCCCGCCAACTCAGCGATGCTACCCGCCGAGCGCAGGATCGCCCGCATGCTCGGGCGAATGCTGCGATCAAAACTTGGCGGTCCTGGGAAAATCGGTCCGAGCGCGTACTTACCCCGATAGCGCGCATCAAAAATAAACCAACTCGGGACGGTACCACCGTCGCTCGAACGATAACCCCGGGCCATCAAACCGCCCGTCACGTGATACGAAGCTGCTTCGTTGCAAAAGCGCTTGCCAGCGCCATCAACCATGATCGAGCCGGGCAACGACCGCTCGACAAACATCGGGCGCGCACGATCCTCGTCGGCCAGTTTGTAACCGGGCGCCCACCAGGCCGAATCCATGTTGGCCATCTTGGCGCCGATCCGCAGCGCCGCCTCAGTGACGAGGCCCGTGTTGAAGGGGTTACCAGCCGTCCAAGCGGTCGTGGTAGGACCGGGTAGATTTTGTGACCGCAACTGCGCATTTCGCTCGAAGCCACCGGCCGCCAAGATCACCCCTTTATCGGCACGAATGCGCTGTGGAATTCCGTTGTGCAAGACGAAGGCGCCGGTCACGCGGCCGTTCTCGATCCAAAGGTCGACGAGCTCGGTCGACAACTGCAGGGGCACCTTGCGCTTGCGCAACGACCAGCGCAATCGCGCCACCAGCGCACCGCCGCCGGTCAGGCGACGATCGCGCGTTGTCTTCCACCGCTGTTTGAAGTCAAGGTAGTACTTCGCCGCGATCTTCAAAAATATCTGCTTCGCGCCCTTGGACTGCGTGATCAGTGGATGGGCTTCACGAGCCGTCCAGTTGATACGCCCGAATGCCGTCGTGCCCACATGTGGAGGCTGTAGTGATTCGAACTCGCCACCGAGAACATCGCACGCGATCGGCAAGGCTTGGCAGCTACGGAAGCCCGGTTTTCCGCCGGGCAACTCGGGATGATAGTCACAATATTTTTCGAGACTTTCGAACTTGACGTCCGTCTTCTCGTCAAGATATCGAAACATCTTCGCCGCATTGCTGACAAAAGCTTGGATACGCTCTGGCGACGAGTGCTCACCCGCGAGCGCCGTGATATAGCGCTCGGCCTCCCCCTCGCTGTCTTCACCACCGGCCGGACCGATCAAGTGGTTGTTTGGAATCCAAATGGTTCCGCCCGAAGTGGCCGACGTGCCACCGAACAAATGCCCTCGTTCGATGATCAAAACTTTGGCGCCCTGATCTGCTGCCGTCAATGCAGCCGTCAAGCCGCTAGCGCCACTACCAACGACCAGAACTTCGGTGTGGAGATCGGGTGAAGCGGTGGGTTGCATTCGTTATCTCCCTAGGAAAAGTGCACGATGGCCGAACCGACATGATCGAGGTCAAGCTCGAAAACGTCGCCGGGAACTGCCGTCTCGAGCGGTACCAACGAGCCCGAGAGAATCACATCACCCGCCTCGAGCGTCACTCCAAAAGCGCCAAGGGTATTGGCCAGCCAAGCGACCGCCGCTAGCGGTGATCCCTGCACCGCTGCACCAACCCCGCGGGATAAATGCCGGCCATTCTTCTTCACCCGCACCTCCATCGAGGCCAGGTCGAGCCCTCGAGGCGAAATGCGCTGATCGCCGAGCACGAACAATCCGCAAGACGCATTGTCTGCGACCGTGTCGACGATGCGGATATCCCACTTATCAATACGCGAATCGACGATTTCGAAGCACGCGGCGATACTCTGCGTCGCTTCGAGCACATCCGCTTCCGTGACCCCGGGGCCCGATAGCGACGAGGACAGCACCAGCGCAATCTCCGCCTCGGCTCTTGGCTGGATCATGGCGGCACCGATCTCGATCGTTCCCCCATTGCGCACCTGCATCCGATCGGTGAGAAATCCGAAATCTGGCTGATGTACGCCGAGCATGTCCTGCACGGCCTTACTCGTCACGCCAATCTTTTTGCCGATGATCCGCTCACCCGCTCGAGTTCGACGCGCGATGAATCCCAAAGAAATGGCATACGCATCGTCTATGCTTAACCACGGATATCGCACGCGCAGCGGCTGCACGGTCCGTCGCTCCAACCACGCCGCATACAGCTCTTGTGACAGCGCCTCGATCACCTCAAGACGCGCGGCACCTTCAAGCGGAGAGGAAATCGATGACATGTCGATTGAACTCCTCTGCGCGCTCGATCATCACCCAATGCCCCACTTTCGAATAAAGAATCACGTGACTGTCGGCACAGTTCGCCGTGATCTTCAGTGCACCACTTGCGGGGCAAAACTGATCTTCGATGCCCCAGAAGCCGAGTATCGGCATCGTCAATTCATTCAGTCGAGGCGTGAGGTCAGGGATACGCATGCGACCCAAGACGTCTTTAGGCATCAACTGCAAGATCGCAAATCGCTCAGTGACCAATTCGTCGGTGACATGAACCGGATCGTACGAGAGCATTTGCAGAATGCCGCGTAACCACGTCGTATTAATCTCACCGCCGACGAAGCCGGAAACCATTTTCTGGATTCCAGGCATCTTGAAATACGTCTCGGTCGACTCGATGCCACCACAACCCATGACGACCAGTTTTTGCACGAGCCCCGGTCGTGCGAGGCAGATGCCGATCGATACAGCCCCGCCCAGCGAGTTCCCAACGAGAACACAGTGTTTAACCTCAAGTGCATCCAGTAGCTCGAGCGTGGTCTGCACGAATAGATCAAGCGTGTAATCGAGCCCCGTTGGTTTGGACGAATAACCGAAGCCGATGAGATCCGGGACGATGACTCGATGCCCGGCCGCCTTCAACGCCGCGATGTTGTGACGAAAATTGCTCCAACCGTTCGCGCCGGGGCCGCTCCCTTGAAGTAGCACCACGGTCTGACCGCTCTCGGCCGGACCCGTGTCGTGAAAATGCAGTTCGTAACCGCTCGGCAACATTGCCGAATGCGCTCGCGGCGGCCCGCCGGCGGCGCTCGCCGCGACATTGTTATTGCCGTTCATCGCTCCCCCCGTGTCAGCGTCTCATCGACGGAAAGATAGTGTCTTTCTCGCCGGGCGGCAAACCGATCTCGTAACCAACGAGCCTCTGAGAGACGGTTGTGATCGCTTGAAACCACCCTGAATGATCGAAACGCGTAAAAAACGAGTCGGTATTTTACGCAGTTGCTTGCGCAGGCGTCGTTCGCGAGCTAGCATCGGAGCTGGGTATTAACGCCTCACCGAGGGAACACTCCATGGCTACCGCTGTCGCCCACGTCCTCGACGATCAGATCCCAACCCGCGACGAACTGGTTCGCCGCGCCCGCGCGATGTTGCCCGCGCTCAAGGCTCGTCAAAACGAGGCCTACGCCAATCGCAAGCTCCCTGCTGAAACCATGCGCGAAATGGTTGATGCCGGCTTTTTCCGCATCCTCCAACCGAAGCGCTACGGCGGCTTCGAAATGGATCCGCAGGTGTTTTTCGACGTACAGATGACCATTGCCGAAGCCTGCATGTCGACGGCATGGGTATTGGGCGTCGTGGGCTGCCACCCGTATCAACTCGCCCTTTTCGATGATCGAGCCCAGCAAGAAGTATGGGGAAAGAATCCGGACACACTCGTCAGCTCCTCCTATCAACCCGTCGGCAAGGTCGAGGTGGTAGAAGGCGGCTTCCGACTCTCGGGACGCTGGGGTTTCTCGAGCGGCAGCGAATACTGCGATTGGGTGCTGCTCGGTTCGTTGATCTTCAACAAGGAAGGCGGACCGCCGGAGATGCGCACCTTCCTCGTGCCGCGCAAGGACTACCAAATCCTCGACAACTGGCACACCTTCGGCCTGCAGGCGACGGGCAGCCAGGACATCGTCGTCGAAAATGCATTCGTCCCCGACTACCGAACCCACAAGGCGGTTGACGGCTTCATGTGCCGCAACCCGGGTCAGGCAGTCAATTCAGGCCCTCTGTACCGCCTGCCCTGGGCGCAGGTGTTCGTCCGCTCCGTCTCGACGGCGGCGATCGGCTCGACGCAAGGCGCCTTGAATGCGTTCATGGACATTGCCAAGAAGCGAGTATCGACCAACACCGGCAAGGCGACTCGCCAAGACACCAACTCCATTCTGGCGGTAGCGAAAACCCAATCGGCTATCGATGAGATGAAGGCGGTGCTCTATCGCAACTTCGATGACATGATGGAAACGATGCGTTCAGGTGCCGAGCTCAGCATGGAACAACGCATTCGTTACCGTTACCAGTCGTCGCAGATCGTGCGACGCTGCGCCGACTTGATCGACGATCTCATGCCGCTACTCGGCGGCCGTGCGATCTATACCGACAGCCCCGTCGTGCGCTACTGGCTCGACACGAATGCCGCGCGTGCCCACGTAGCAAACGATCCGGCGTTGGTCGGTATGTCGCTCGGCAACTTGTATCTCGGTGAGCAACCTCAAGAATTCTTTGTGTGACGCCATGGCAACCACCGCGGACTACAAAATCGGACCACACACCTTTCCGCGCGGCTGGTTCATGGTCGCGATCTCGAGCGAAGTAACGGATCAGCCACAAGGCGTCCGCTACTTCGGTCGTGATTTTGCGCTCTATCGTGGCAAGAGCGGTCGCGTCGTTTTGTTGGATGCTTACTGCCCACACATGGGCACGCATCTGGCCAAAAATAAAACCTCGTATACCGCACGAGATGGGCATGTCGAGGGCGACGATATCCGCTGCCCTTATCACGCCTGGCGTTTCGGTCCCGACGGCAAGTGCAATCACATTCCCTATTACGACGGGAACATTCCCAAAGCCGCCAGCGTCAAGAGTTGGCCGGTTAGGGAGCATGCCGGCGTCGTCTTCGTGTGGTTCGACCCGGAAGACGGGGAACCGGATTTCGATCTGCCGCCCTTGAGCGAATACGGGCAAGCCAACTGGATTCCGTGGAATATCGACAAGCTCGGCGTGATGGCCTGTCACCCTCAGGAAATCATCGACAATATTGCCGATCTTCCCCACTTGGGTCCCATCCACGGCTCAACAGTCGAATTCTTTGAGAACGAATTTCGTGGTCATAAGGCGATCCAACGGCAAGCGGGCGGTCATCGCACCCTCGTCGCGGGACCCGGTGACAAGCTTTACACCGATACCGTCTACCACGGCCCAGGAATTTTGGTCTCGCACCTGACGGGTCTGTTTGAAACCGTGTTGATGATCACTCACACGCCAGTAGACGATGGCGTGATCGAGGTCTGGCACGGCTTGCTGGTCAAAGGTGCCAACGCCGTGCCCACTCCTGCGGATCTTGAAGCCGCGCGTGGATTCAACGAGTCGAGTCGCCTAGCCTTCCTGCAAGATTTCGAGGTCTGGGGAAACAAACGCCCTGCTTTGAACATCATGCAAATTCCGAGTGACGGCCCGTTCCACAAGGCTCGCATCTGGTACAAGCAGTTCTACCATCCACGCAGCGAAACTCAGCGTCTGATTGCGCCGGTTGAGGGCGTGCATGTCGTCCCGGGAACGCCGGGCTGGCCGCTGCAACGAGTCTCGTAACTAGGGCGACGCAGCTAGCGCCTCAGTCGCGACGCGCTTCGCCCAAGGATAGTCCGGCTTGCCCGTATTCGTGCGCGAGAGCTCAGCCTGGAACACGATGCTCCGAGGGACTTTGTAGCCCGCGATCAGGCGTCGGCAATGTTCGCGCAAGCTTTCCTGATCGACGCTCCCAGGCTCACGCAGCGAGACGACGGCGACGACACGCTCGCCCCAGCGCTCATCGGCCAATCCAACGACCAGCGCATCGAAGACAGCCTCGTGCTGCTTTAGACACTGCTCGACTTCCTCCGGGAACACCTTTTCACCACCGCTGTTGATGCAGGTCGACCCGCGACCGAGCACCGTGATGGAACCGTCTTCCTCAAGGCGAGCGGCGTCGCCCGTCAACGACATTCGCCGCTCGGCGAACGCCACGAAAGTCCGCGCAGTCGCCTCCGGATCCCCAAAATAACCGACCGGCAGATGTCCGCTGCGCGCGAGCACACCGACCTCCCCCGCGTGCGCGAAACGGGGGCCCTCGCAGATCACGTGCATATCGGGGCGCGGTGCGAAACGCATCAACCCCTCACCGGTCACCGTCGCTGCACCGGCGCCGAGAGTGCCGGACTCCGTGGACCCCAAAGAACTGCTCGTCACCAACCGCGGCAAGGCCTCCTTCAGAGATTGCTGCACCGACGCGGAGAAAACGGCGCCGCCGGAACCGATATAGCCCAGAGCCGGCAATGACCAACGGGCCGGGTTTGCGTGCAGCACATCCGCGAGCGGCCTCGCCATTCCGTCGCCCACGATGACCAGAAGATTGACGCGCTCGCGCTCACACAAATCAAACACCGCGGCCGGATCAAACGATCGCCCCGACTGCAGCACGAGGGTATGCCCCGCAAATAAGGACGCCAACGCGGCCCAAAGAGCCGCTCCGTGCATCAACGGCGCAACCGGGAACATCACGAGATGCGGCGCCTCGTGCACCCGCTCGATGATCTCGGACGCCACCCGAATCGGTCCGTGTTTCGAAAAGAAGCCGCCACCGCCTAAGCAGGCCATCAGCATATCGCCCTGCGCCCAAACGACGCCTTTCGGCATCCCGGTGGTACCGCCGGTGTAGATGATCAACTGATCGTCATTGCTCGTCGCTCGCGAAACGATCGGCAAGCTCTCAGCGATTCTTAATGCATCCGCGATACCGACCGCGGACGACGGTGTGATCGCGGCTTCCGCCGGCAAATCGCCCGCCACCACAATCACCGCCGGACATGCCTGCAAAGCGGTAACTCGGGATAACCACTCTGGCTCGACTAGAGCGGCAGCCGCCTTCGCGTTTGCGTAGAGAAACTCGAGCTCGCTCTCGAGGTATCGATAGTTGACGTTGAAAGGCAAACAGCCAAGACGGCAGGCTGCAAAGAATCCGATCAGGTACTCAGGCCGATTGCCAGAATGCAGTGCGATAGTCTGACCTGCCACGAGGCCAGCACGCTGCCAATAGGCTGCCAAAAGTTCGCTGCGCCGCGAGAGCTCGCCAAACGTCAGACGCTCGGACCCACCAACGACAGCGAGGCGATCCGGTACGGCCTCGGCGACCAAACGCAGTAGGTCAGCAAAGTTGAGAGTCGCTTGATCGTTGCTGTCCATCATGACCCCGAGTGACGAATACCCATCTTGGCTGCTTCATCGTGCAGATTACGACCTGCCGATCGGATGATCGCCGCACCGACGAAACTGACCGAAATCGCAGTCAGCAGGGCAAAGCGCAGCGAGTCACTCCCAAATCTCGTCGCCAACAGATCCGACATAAAGCCCGTAAACCACGGACCGCAGGCGATACCGACCAGATTCACGACAAACCAGAAAACCGCAGTCCCGGTGGCACGCAACTCAGGCGGCAATGCATTCTGGGTACTCGACTGCATCGGCAGTACCCAACCACCACCCACCAAGCCCATCGGGATGGTCAAAATCACCAGCCACGTGAAGTTCGGGACCCAGCACGCGACGAACAGAATCGCTGTCGCCAAAGCGAGTGCGTAACTCGACGCTCGAACCGGTGCGTTGAGATTGCGTCTGACGAGGCGATCGGCAACGAAGCCCGCCACGATCGTGCCAATGAGCGCCGAGAGCAAATAAGGCGGAGCGAATATCGTTCCGATGGCGACGAGATCCACGCCATGCGAGCGCATCAGAAACGGCGCAGACCAGCCGGCGAACGCCTGACCACCAAAGACGCCGAGCGCCGTTCCAAAACACAATTTGCGAAAACTCTGGTAGGCCCAGAGCTGCCGGATCGCGGCCCACACATCCTGGCTTCGCGCTTCGGTGGAGCGCTCGATTGAATCCTGTGCGCCGCGTACCGGCTCTCGCACCGTCAACCACGCAATCAAGGCCACCGCGATACCGGGAAGGCCCGCGTAAATGAACACATCACGCCAACCGAGAGACGCGCCGAGCATTGCGCCGGTCACCATGCCGGTCACCTGCCCGAAATAGACCGCGAGCCCGAGCAGCGAGAGCGCCCGCGTGCGGTAACGGACCGGGAAGTAATCAGCGAGGATGGAATAGGCCGGCGCCAGAAAGGCCGCTTCGCCGATGCCCACCCCGATACGAAACAACGCCAATTGCTCCCAAGTCTGGGCGTAGGCAGTCGCCACCGTGAAGCCGCTCCACACGAGACAGCCGACGACGATGATACGGATTCGATTGGAGCGGTCGGCATAACGCGCAATCGGGATGCCCGCGAGCGCATAAAAGACGGCGAAAGCGGGGCCTACGAGAAAGCCCATCACGGTATCGGATGCGCCAAGATCGGTCTTGACGAGTTGCGAGAGAACGTTGAGGACCGAACGATCGACGTAGTTGACGAGGTAAACGAGGAACAGCACCACGGCGACATACCAAGCGTAGCCACCGGGTCGCCGATCAACGACCGCCTCGGCCACTTTGTCGCCTCGATCCACCGTATTCGATGTCATGACCCCTCCTCGCCGTCCGGGCGCGAACCCGCCGCATTCCGCTCGACCCGGCGGATTCGTGGCAAAAGAACCACTCCGCTGCGATATTAACAGCCTCTAGATCCCCGTAACGTCACTTTGCGTAATTTTTATTGACATGGATTACGCATGTTGAAAGCATAGGGGGACGGGGGTCGGGCATGTCTGCCATCGACCCGGTGACCAGTGCCGCAAAAGAACCACACGTCTACTGGAGGACAGGGGAACATGAAGAGGAATCATTCATTGTCGTCGGTTGTAACAGGCTTGATTGCCGCCGTTGCCGCCGGAACGACGACTGCCCAAGATGCCAATCAGGGCGGACTCGAAGAAATCGTCGTCACAGCGCAAAAGCGTGCCGAAAATTTGCAGTCGACTCCGATTGCGATCACCGCTTTGAGTGCGGCCACGATCGACCAACTCGGCATCACCAACAACAAGACGCTCTTTGGCGTCATTCCCAACCTGCAGGGTTTCGAGCCTCCGTCGTCACGCGGCAACCTCTCGATGAACATCCGCGGCGTGCCTTCGGGTAACGCCAATAGCGTCTCCAACGACCCGGCTACGGCCTTGTACGTCGATGGCACCTACGTCGCCAAAGGCTTCGGTGTCGGTCTCGATGTGGTTGATCTCGAGCGCATCGAAGTGCTGCGCGGCCCGCAGGGAACGCTCTACGGTCGTAACACGACCGGCGGCGCGGTCAACTTCGTCTCGCGCGAACCGAGCGGCGATTTCCGTCTCGATGCGCGTGTGGGCGCCGGCAACTATGGTCTGCGTGACTACCGCGTATCGCTCGACCTGCCGAGCGCAGGCGCGTTATCGAGTTCATTCACCTACTTCAAACGCGAGCGTGACCCGCTTTACGGCAATACCAACGCGAACGTAAAGGGCTCGGAAGATCTCAACCGTGAAGGTTGGCGCGTCGCTCTGGTTCTGAAGCCCTCAGAATCCTTCACTGCGAGCTACAACTACACCCACTCGGAACTGACCGAGTTCTCACAAGCCCTCAAAGTATTTGGTTTGACGCCCTCGGCAGCGGCAGTGGCCGCTACCCCGGGTTATCCGACGAATGTAGCGCTCACCAGCACCAGTCGCTCGGCTACCCTCTCGGCCATCCAGAACAACCTCGCTTTCCTGGGCGCCGCGGCGCAAACCCCGCAGGTTCGTCAGTTGAGCCAATGGATCACCGACTACAAGGCGTGGGAAGCCTCGATGTATAAGGCCGGTCTCAGCCGACCGGATAACGTCTCGGGTGACATCCCGCTGTTCTCGTCGAACGATGTGGACGCGCACGGCATCACGCTGTCTTGGCGCCGAGACGGACTCGGCGCGCTCGGCGATGTCGAGTTCAAGTCGATCACCGGCTTCCGCGATGTTGCCAACCTCAACCAAGGCGACCTCGATGGCGTCGACGGTACGATGCGTCCGCTCGGCAACGGGCTGACGACCGGCGTCGTGCACGATCTCGTGCTCGCGACGGTTGGTGGTCTGTTCTTCAACTCGGTGTCGCCTGCCATTCCGGGTGCAGTGGAATTCGCAGTGGGCCAGGCCATCGTCGATGCGATCAACGCACTCGGTCGTGCGCCTTCGTTCACCAACTACGCGAATACGGAATTCGAGTCGTTCCAGCAGGAACTCTCGATGGTCGGCAAGTCGGGCAACGTCGATTACGCAGCCGGCTTGTTCTACTACACCGATGAAGGCAAGTTCCGAAATAACCGTTGGGCGCTGTTCCCGATCTCGGCTTCCGATACGACCTCGCATGACAACGAAACCAAGTCGACGGCCGTTTACGGTCAGATGACATGGCGTGCCGCGGAAGACAGCCCCTTCGCGGTGACGGCCGGCCTGCGTCATACCAAAGAAACCAAAGACGTCACCTACCTCTGGCGCAGCAGCGCTAACGCGTCAGGCTTCTTCGGCTTCTATTTCGCCGGGCAACCGCTCTCGAAAGCGTATGTCACGGATGCGGCAGCGGAGACTCAGGCCCCGGTCAACGGCATCTTCGGCAAGTCGTTCTCCAAGGACTTCAGCAACACCAGCGGCAAGCTGACCTTCGGTTACGACGTGAGTGACGATGTCTACACCTTCCTCACCTACTCCACTGGCTACAAGAGCGGTAACTTCAACGGCGACTTCTACGACACCGTGAACAACACGGGCGATTTGTTGCTACCGGAGAAGATCAAGAATATCGAGGCCGGTATCAAGGCTGACGTCAACGACCGTCTGCGCATTAATGCCAGCTTGTTCCGCTACGACTATCAGGACATGCACGTGTCGTCGCTGTTTGTTCGCCCGAACGGCAGTGTCGTCAGCCGCATTCAAAACGCGGGTCGTGCCAAGCGATACGGTGGTGAAATCGAGTTGACCGCTCGACCGGTCGACAATCTCACCCTCGCCCTTTCCTGGGCCGGTGTTCGCGGCACGTTCGATGAGTTTCCGATCGTCAAAAACGCCACGACTTCGATCGCCAATACGGTTGATTTCGCCAAGCGTGGTCTGGCGCCGGATAACCAGTTCACTGCCAATGTCGATTGGCAGATTGCCAACACGGATCTTGGCAAGCTGGCCTTGAACCTGAACGCCAACTATCAGAGCGACACCTTCGCACAAGCGATGTCCTCGGATAACTATGCTTCGGGTCCGGTGATCTTCCAGCAGGCGACCAACAACCAACGCACGTTAGTTAACGCTCGCTTGAGCCTCAGCGACATCGACATGGGATCCTCGAAGCTGCGTGTCAGCCTCTGGGGTCGCAATCTGACGGACGAGGACTATCGCGAGTTCTCGTTCAACTACGGTGCCTCGCTCGGTCTGAACTTGGCTCAATATGGCGAGCCGCGCACCTACGGTGTCGACTTCGCCGTCTTGATGGGTGAGTGACGACTAGCCGGATAGCCAAGTCGCTGTTCGAACAAAGCCCGGTTGGAAACAACCGGGCTTTTTTTTGGGCGCAGGATTTCGCCGATGCGCGAGTCGCTTAGCGACTTCGCAAGATAAAGTCGGCGGCACGCTCGCCGATCATCACGCAGGCCGCGTGCGTGTTGCCCGAAATTAGCGCTGGCATGACCGACGCGTCTGCGACACGCAGACCGCTCACTCCTCTCACGCGCAACTCAGGATCAACCGCCGCCGCCGACTCCGATCCCATGCGGCAGGTTCCAACCGGGTGATAACCGGTAGACCCAAACCTTCTCGCAAACCCCAGTAATTCCTCATCGGTCACGGCCTGCCGCCCAGGTGCCACCTCGGCATCGACGATCGGACGCATCGCGGCAGTATCGGCGAGGCGTCGAGCGAGTTGCATCCCTCGCAAAGTCCCGAGACGGTCACTCTCGGACACGAGGTAGTTGTGCAATATATTTGGAGGTTCGTTTGGATCTTGCGAGGTAATCTCAACACGACCACGCGACGTCGGACGCGCCACACAAGGCGCCAGCGTCACTCCCGGATAGCCGCTCAGCTTCCCCTTGCCACCAGCGGCTGCGGCCTCGAGGTCGCCCGTGACCGGCAAGCAATGAAACTGGATGTCCGGGCGATCATCACCCGCGAGGCTCGCCACGAAGGCGCCGGTCTGCGCGGCCGGGATCGTCATCGGTCCGCGCCGAGTCTTGAGGTAGCGAAGGACGTTCTTGATCAATCGCCAACCGGACAGCTCGGCGTTGTAACTGAAGGCCTCGGGGCGAACCCGAAAGCCCATCGGCACGACATAATGATCTTGGAGGCTATCGCCCACCGAGTTTTGAGGTACTGCAACCGCAATACCGTGACCCTGCAGCAGCTCCGGTGGTCCGATCCCCGACAGTTGCAGCAGTTGCGGCGAGTGATACGCGCCGCTACTGAGAATCACCTCTGCGCGCGCCCGTAACACCTCGTGCCGATCACCCACACTGAGCTCGACACCGACCGCACGACCGTCATGAAAAACGACGCGTCGCGCGAGCGCTTTGGTCACTATTTTGAGATTGGGTCGCGACATCACAGGCCGCAAGTAAGCCCGCGCGGCAGACCATCTCTCGCCCGCATGAATGATCGAATCGTAGTATCCCGCGCCACCTTGTTCGCCATCATTGAAGTCATCGCGTGTAGCGATACCCAACTGCTCAAATGCCGCGACGATGGCGTCGTTCGTTGAGTCCCGCTCCGAGGCGCGCTGTACCCGCAGCAAGCCGGAGGTCCCGTGTAAGGGAGCCGCGCGCGAGTTGTGAAGTTCACTACGAATGAACCACGGCAGCACATCCGACCACCCCCAGCCCGCTGCGCCCTGCTGCAACCAGTCGTCGTAATCAGCTGCTTGACCGCGGATATAGATCAAACCGTTGATGTTGGAGGAGCCGCCTAGGCCTTTACCCCGCGGCAACAAGATGCGACGACCCTCTAACCCCGGTTCAGGCGCGCTGTGATAGTGCCAACTAAGACCCGACTCGAACGCGATCTTGCCGTAGCCGATAGGCATGCGGACAAAGAAGTTATCGCCCTCGCCGCCTGCCTCAACCAGCGCCACACGACAGCGAGGATCAGCCGACAGTCGATTGGCCAACACACACCCAGCGGATCCTGCACCGATGATGACGTAGTCGAACTCGCCGAGATCAGAGTGGGTCATGACGGTACCGGTGAGAGTTTAGGACTCTCGCTTGTGATCGATGATTTTAGCGACGCGGTGATCGTATTTGAGTGTGGAGACGGCAATCGAGGTTTCGACATGACGCACACCCGGCATCGCCAAAATCTTGTTGTTGGCGATCGTCACCACGTCCTCCAGCGAGGAGAACAAACCGATGCAGAGAATGTCGTAACGCCCGGCCATCGCGATGACACACCCGATTTCGCGCAATGCTGATATTTTTGCACACAGCGTTTGCACTTCGCTCAGCTGAGCCTGAATACCAATCAGAACGACTTTAGGCGCACCGATAGAAGCGACGTTCGTGACGGCAGTGAACCGAATGAGGTTGGCCGCTTCCAGTCGCTTGATACGTCCGCGGACCGTTCCCTCGGTGACGCCGAGGGTCTGCGCCAAATGGCGATTGCTAGCACGCGCATCGCTGGTCAATTGATCGATAATCTTTCGATCTAAATCGTCGACTTGATACTGAATCATGATATCGGCGCCACTTCGAAGTTGTATTTGACGACTTCAGCCGCGATGCCGCATTCAATGCTGCGGATGCCTTTGATCTTGGCGATGTCAGTGAGCAGCAGCGAGTGCAACTCGTCGAAGTCGTGTAACGCCACGAGCGTTTCGATATCGCGTGCTCCCGTCACGACGTGCACACTGAACACTTCCGGTAATTTGGCCAGATCTTGGGCCACGTGCTCGGCCGGGCGCCCCTGTACTTGCACACCGACCGCCAGCAACACCTTGTAGCCGATCGCAGCGAAGTCCGTGACCGCCACGACCTTCATCGCTTTGGTCGATTCGAGTCTGCGAATGCGCGCACTGACCGTCGCCGCTGCCATCCCGAGTCGCCGTGCCAACTCCTGGTTGGTGGCACGCCCGTCTTTGCGCAAGATCGAAATGATCTTCTGATCGATCGCATCGAGCTTAGTCGATACGTCTTCTTTTGCCTTCGCCATGAGCCGGTCGGATCCTATTGAGTCACCATGAACCGGCTGATGGTATCAGCGACACAGCCCGGGCGTTCACTTCCCTCTATTTCGATCGTGACCCTCACCACGACTTGGACGCCACCTGAGACCGCCGAGACGCTCAGAATCTCGCCACGACCGCGTATTCGGCTGCCAACCCGCACGGGTGCCGGGAAACGCACACGATCAAGTCCGTAGTTGATCCCCATTCCCGAGACGTCGACGCGCATCAGCTGTGGCAGGAAGAGACTCGAGAGCGATAGCGTCAGGTAGCCATGGGCAATCGTGCCACCAAATGGACCTTGCTTGGCACGCTCGACATCCACGTGAATCCATTGATGGTCGCCCGTTGCCTCGGCAAACGCGTTGACCCGCTCTTGCTCCATCGCGATCCAATCGGTGACGCCGAGATCGCGTCCGACTGCGGCCGTCAGCTCCTCGACCGACTTGAATACCGTGGTCATGGATGCTGACTCGAAACAGACAACACTTCACCGGTCAGATAACTAGCGAGATCCGAGGCAAGAAAAATCATTACATTGGCGACTTCCCACACCTCTGCTGGACGCCCAAACGCCTCGCGCTTGGCCAACTCGGCGAGCAATTCGGGCGTTGTCGTCTTGGCCAAGAATGCGTGCATGGCAATAGAGGGCGCTACCGCGTTGATACGCACTCCAAACGGGGCTGCCTCGATCGCCGCGCAACGCGTGAACGCCATGACACCGGCTTTGGCTGCGGCATAGTGAGACTGGCCCGCCTGAGCACGCCACCCAAGCACAGAGGCGTTGTTCACGATTGCACCGCCTCCGCGCGCCTGCATATGCGGCAAGATGGCTCGCGTCATACGCATCACACTTGTCAACGAAACATCGAGTACCCGCGACCACTCGTCGTCCTTCATGTCGACGACGCTCGCTGTGCCGCCAAGTCCCGCGTTATTGATGAGGACGTCGATGTGCCCCAACGCGACGATGGCCGACTGGACCAATGCATCGACTTCATCTTGCTTGGTCACATCGCAAACGCGGCTATGGATCTCAGTCGGACCAAACGCTTGCAGGCGCTCGACGGTCTCGTTCAAGCGTCGCTCATGGATATCGCTGACGATGACTCGCGCACCCTCTTCAACCGCGCGCTTAGCCGCCGCAAAGCCGATTCCGGTTCCCGCAGCTGCGGTGATGAGCACCGCCTGACCCGCCAGCAACTGGCGACCCGGGGGATACGAAGGGGGCTTCGGAATCGGGTGCAGATCAACGGTCACCGCGCGCCTCCTTCGGTAGACCCAGTGCGCGTTCGGCGACGATATTGCGCTGGATCTGGTTCGTGCCACCGTAGATCGTATCGGCACGCGAGAACAGATAGAGGTATGGCAGGTCGGCGAGTTCGTAATGCTCGCCGATGCAAAGTTCACCCGGCGCACCGGCGACATCCATCGCAAGTTCGCCGAGCTTTTTACGCCAAGAGGCCCAATGCAACTTGTACGTCAGCGCCTCACTGCCAAGCGATCCGGTCGTTGCCCGCGAGAGCATCCGCAATGCGCTGTATCGCATGATCCGCAGACCGACCCACGCTTCAGCGAGGCGCTGTCGAATGAGCGGATCTTGTGCCGAACCGTTCTCCTTGGCCGCCGCAACGATACGTTCGAGTTCGTTTCGAAAGGTCATTTGTTGCGCCAGGGTCGATACGCCTCGCTCGAACGCAAGGGTGCCCATGGCCACCTTCCATCCCTCACCGGGCTTACCGACGCAGAACTCGGCTTTGGTCCGGGCGCCATCAAAGAAAACTTCGTTGAACTCGGCATCGCCCGTAATCTGGCGGATCGGTTTGACCGTGACCCCCTTCTGCTTCATCGGAACGAGCAGATACGAGATGCCGGCGGGACCTTTGGTCTCCTCTTCGGTGCGACACACGACAAAACACCAATCGGCGAACTGCGCCAACGACGTCCAAATCTTCTGACCGTCGATGACCCACTCGGCACCGTTAGGTCCGTGCTCGAGACGTGCACGGGTGCGCACATTCGACAAGTCTGAGCCGGCGTTGGGCTCGCTATAACCCTGACACCAGAACTCCTCGCCTTTGGCGATCGGCAGGAGAAATCGTTCGCGTTGCAGATCGTTGCCGAAATGCAAAATCGTCGGGCCCGCCAACTCCGTGCCGAGATGTCCGACTCGACCCGGCGCACCGCTACGCGCATATTCCTCTGCAAAAATGACCTGCTCGGCGAGCGTGGCGTCACGACCACCGTACTTCTCAGGCCAGCCGATCACGCTCCAACGCGATGCACCAAGCACCCGCTCCCACTCGAGTCGGCGCTCCGCGCGAAACGTCTGACTCATGATGCCGCGTATGTCCGCAAACGGGCCTTCCATCTGCTCGCGCAGCCACGCTGCGCAACAGTCGCGAAACGCCTCCTCCTGAGCGGTGAAACGAATCTTCATGCAGCCTCCGTCGAATCATCGAGACCGATCAAACGCGCGATCCGCTCGCGATGGACCGCAGGTACACCGAGCAGGTTGTAGGTTGCGCGCGCACGCTTGAAAAACAACTGGGCGTCGTACTCCCAGGTGAAACCGATACCGCCATGCAATTGGATGGCATTTCCCGCTACGTCGTGGAAGCCAGCCGAGCAGTACACTTTCACCAATGCGGCCGCCTCGGCCAGCTCATGCCGATGTGTCTCACGGTCGAGACGATATTCATCGACGACACACGCCGCGTAATAGACCGCCGACCGTGCAGCCTCGCAGATCACCATCATGTCGGCGAGTCGATGTTTGATCGCTTGAAAACTACCGATCACACGACCGAATTGAACACGCTGCGATGCATAGCTCGTAGTGAGATCTAACACCGCTTGCATCGAGCCCAACTGCTCGGCCGCCAAAGCGATCTGAGCGATCTGCAAGCCACGCTCGATGCACTCCCCAGCGTCAGCGGCGAGTAACGTGAACTCCCTGACGCCCTCGAGAACCAATCGCGCATACGGACGCGTGAGATCCATCGCCGGTTTTTTCTCGATACCGAGGCCTGATTTCGCGCTCTCAACAACCACAACTGCATAACCGTCATGTCCGCTGCGGCGGTCTCGCACCGCGAGGACGAACTGATCGGCGATGTGTCCATTGAGCACGAATGAGGCAACGCCATCGATGCGCAGACCACTCGCGTCGTCACTCAATGTCGCCGAGATGGCCTGCAGGCCCGAAGCGCCACGATCGTCAGTGACTGCCAGAGCCGCAACGGACTCGCCGCTTGCCAATTTGGCAAGAACGTCATCCCGTGCAGCCGAGGCCGGGCACTCCAACAACAGGGCGGTTGCCAGACCGCAAGAGGCGAGTAACGGCCCACCGTAGAGCGCGCGCCCCTGCTCCTCGAGTACGATGGCAAGTTCAACCATCCCAAGCCCGCTACCGCCGACCGATTCGGGCAAGGACAAGCCGGTCCAACCTAACTCACCGGCGATAGTTCGCCATAGATCAGGGTCGTGACCCTCCGCGCGCTGCATGTCATGACGCAGTTGTTGCGACCCACAGCGCTCGGTCATGAACTCGCGAGCCGAGTCGCGAATCATGTTTTGATCATCGGTAAATGAAAATTGCATGATTAGGTTCCCCACACTTTCTTTTGCGGCGGACGTTGCGCGAGTAACGCGATGACCGCCTCACCCACCTCATCGGGGCGCCACCGGGCGCCCTTATCCACGGTCGGTCCGTCGTTCCAACCATTGGCGAGCGTAATTCGCCCACCTTCGAGGTCGAACACCACCCCGGTCACATCACTCGATTGCGCGCTGCCGAGCCACACGACAACGGGCGCGATGTTGGCAGGATCCTGCTTATCAAAACCGTCGGACGGCGCGCGCATCTTGTCGGCGAACGCCTGCTCGGTCATCCGTGTTCGCGCCGCCGGAGCGAGCGCGTTGGCCGTGATGCCATAGCGCTTCAGTTCAGCAGATTGCACGAGCGTGAGACTCGCGATACCGCCTTTTGCCGCCGAATAAACGCTCTGACTGAGACTGCCTTGTAATCCAGCGCCCGAGCTGGTGTTGATGATGCGTGCGTCGACGGGACGCCCGGCTTTCTGTTCAGCACGCCAATACGAAACCGCATGACTCGTTACACAGAAGTGACCGCGCAGATGGACGCGAATGACGGCATCCCACTCATCGAGCGTCTGACTGACAAACATCCGGTCGCGAACGAAGCCGGCGTTGTTGACGACGACATCCAACCGACCGAACTCGCGCAAAGCGGTTTGTATGAGATTGGCGGCACCTTCCCAGTCAGCCACATCGTCGCCGTTGGCCACCGCCTCGCCGCCGGCAGCGCGAATCTCGTCCACTACCGCCTGCGCCGTGGTGAGGTCACGCCCCTCTCCGCCAAGGCTGGTGCCCAAATCATTGACGACGACCCGAGCGCCCTCAGCGGCGAAGGCCAGTGCATATTCACGACCGAGCCCGCGTCCAGCGCCGGTGATGATCACCACTCTTCCCTGACAAATGCGTTGCATTGAAATCCCCTGCGCCTCAGCGCGACGTCGCTCGTAAGTTTTCGATGATCGTCACGTTGGCTTGGCCACCGCCCTCACACATGGTGAGGAGTCCGTAGCGACCGCCCCGCCGTTCAAGCTCCGCCATCATCGAGGTCATCAAGCGCGCGCCGGTTGCACCAAGCGGATGACCGAGCGCGATCGCGCCACCATTCACGTTCACCTTGGACGGATCAACATCGAGCTCTTTCTGCCAAGCCAGCACCACCGAGGCAAACGCTTCGTTGATTTCGAAAAGGTCGATATCCTGCAAACGCAAACCACTGCGCTGCAATACATGCTTCGTCGCGGGAATCGGCGCGGTCAGCATCCAGACCGGATCTGCCGCCAACACGCCAAGATGCACGACGCGGGCGCGCGGCGTCAGCCCGTGTTGTTGTACCGCACGTTCCGATGCAACGAGTAACGAGGCCGAGCAATCCGCGATCTGACTGGCTACGGCCGCTGTAACACGGCCTCCCGGCATCAACGGCTCGAGCGTCGCCATTTTTTCCAGCGATGTCCCACGCCGCGGGGTTTCATCGCGGAGCAGCTCACCGACCGGAGCGATCTCCGCATCGAACCGCCCGGAATCGATCGCAGTAATCGCCTTCTCGTTGCTACCGAGAGCAAAGATTTCCATGTCTTCACGCGAGATCGCCCACTTCTCGGCAATCATCTCGGCGCTGCGGAACTGCGAAACCTCCTGCTCACCGTAGCGTGCAAGCCAACCGGGAGACCCACGAAACGGATCGCTGAAACCGAGGGCCTGCCCCGCGATCATCGCCTGCGAGATCGGAATCGCGTTCATCTGCTGCACGCCGCCCGCGACCACCAGGTCTTGTGTGCCACTCATCACGGCTTGCGCAGCAAAGTGCAGAGCTTGCTGCGATGAACCGCACTGCCTATCTACGGTGGTACCGGGGACATGCTCGGGTAAACCGGCAACCAACCAACAAGTTCGGGCAATGTCGCCCGCTTGCGGTCCGATGGTGTCGACACAACCGAAAATCACATCCTCGACGGCACCCGGATCGATACCGGTACGCCCGACAAGAGCGCTCAAAGAATGACCCCCGAGATCCGCTGGGTGCATCGAGGCGAGGCTGCCTTTCTTGCGGCCGATCGGAGTTCGAACGGCGTCGACGATATACGCTGCGGTCATTATTCAAGCACCTTCTGGCATCGGATTATCAAAAACTCGATCTGGACCAACTTCGATCCCCACTGTCATCAACATCTCGTGCAGCAGTCGGAAGCAACCCGATCGACCACCGTGTAATCCCGCGAGCGCCCACGCGCGCTTGGCGTAGAACTGCAGATCAAGTTCCCACGAATAGCCCATCGCACCATGCACTTGTATCGCGGTGCGAGCCGCCAAGTCGGCGGCGTCGCAGGCGGCAACGAACGCATGAGCTACGCGAACATCCCGCTGAACCCGCATCGCCTCGTCGATGACCAACGTCGACTCCGCGGCAGCGGCGGCCGCATAAATGACGGGGCGTGCAAATTCGATTTTGATCTGAACGTTGGCCAATTGGTGCTTCACAGCCTGATTGACGCCGATCGCTTTACCGAACTGCTTGCGATCGAGCGCATAAGCCACGGCAAGCGAGGTCATGCGTTGAGATAAACCCAGCAACTGCGCCGCAGCGAGCACCCGCGCGCGTGCACGAGCCAGTTGCCATGCACGCTTTGCCTCCACACCATTGATGACGGCGATGAGCGATCCATCGCGGCTACGCCATCGCGTCAATCGACGCAGCGGATCTACGCTCTTGATCGCCATGGATTCGCCTGCATGGATATCGTGCAACTCGAGTGAGTGAGTGCCCTCGCCCATGACGACGAAGCGCGCGTGATCGGTGTCGAGGATACCAATGGAGTCCGACCACAGAACGCGCACGCTCTCATCGACCATGGCCGCCGCAAATGCCGCGCGAGCGCGCTCATCACTGGCTGCCAACTCAGCGAGCAGTGGCAACGCGACGCCCA
This sequence comes from Klebsiella pneumoniae, assembly GCA_945873095.1. Lineage (GTDB taxonomy): Bacteria > Pseudomonadota > Gammaproteobacteria > Steroidobacterales > Steroidobacteraceae > UBA964. The sequence goes on from CAMCBU010000011.1 coordinate 34,528, forward strand.
TCGTCTCGATCAAAGGCTCGGGCAAGGCGGCCCGTCCAGCCTCTTCAGCGATCAATACGACATCGGTGAGCTTTAGACCAAGCCCGCCTTGCGCCTCGGATACCAAAGCTGTCGCCAAGCCGAGTTCAGACAAACGTTGACGCCGAGTATCACAGGCAAGGCGATACCCATCGCCATCGACGGCTTCGGCAGCCCGGCGCAGATCCGCTCCCGTGCAGTGATCGTCAAGCAAATCACGCAACGATTGGGCGGCCAGCAACTGATCTTCGTCAAAGGTGAATCGCATCGGATCAACCCTTCGGCATACCGAGCACGCGCTCGGCAATGATGTTGCGCTGGATCTCGTTTGCGCCCGCATATATGGGCCCTGCTAACGAGAACATAAATCCATCTAGCCAGCGAGTGACTTCCTCTAGCTCACTCGCATCGTCCCCCGTGACGGATCCACGCAGTTCAGCGCGCGCGGTAAGCAACTGGATCGCCGCGCGATGCATACTGAGATCCAACTCCGACCAAAATACTTTATTGAGACTCGCCTCGGCACCGATAGAGCCACCTGCGATCAAGCGCGAGGCCGTCATGTAGGTGGACAAAGCATAAGCCTGGGCATCCATCCAGCACTGCGTCACCGTCGCTTCGATGCTCGGATCTCCGCGCAGTTCTGCGCGACGCGCCAAAGTCACCAGCCGCTGCGCGGTGCGCTGAAAACGAGCCGGACTACGCAGCATCAAGCCGCGCTCGAACCCTGCAGTCGCCATGGCGATCGACCAGCCCTGACCCTCCGCTCCGACGAGATTCTCAACAGGAATTCGCGCGTTGTCGAAAAAGATTTCCGCAAAACCCGACTCACCATCGAGCTGCGGTATACCACGCACCTGAACACCGGGCAGGTCGAGCGGAAAGACGATGTACGACAACCCTCGATGGCGCTCGGACGTCGGGTCGGTGCGAAATAGACCAAAACCCCAGTCGGCGAATACCGCCCGCGTAGACCAAATCTTGTGACCGTTGACGACGTAGTGATCGCCGTCTCGTACGGCTGTCGTTCGCAACGCGGCCAAATCCGAACCGGCCTGTGGCTCGGACCATACTTGCGCCCAGATATCCTCGCCCGAAGCAAGCCGCGGCAGAAAACGTGCGCGCTGCTCGGGCGTGCCGTATTCCATCAGCGTTGGCCCAAACAGAAACACACCGTTCTGATTTACGCGGCCTGGCGCATCGGCGCGGTAATATTCCTCTTCGAAGATCAACCACTCGATCAAATCGAGTGCTCGACCACCAAACTCCACCGGCCAAGTCACCATACTCCACCGGCCGGAATGCAGCGTTCGCTCCCATTCGCGATGGGCTTCGAAACCCTCGGCCGTGTCGTAAGACGGCAACGGCTTCTTCGGCACATGCACCTGCAGCCATTCACGAATCTCGCGCCGTAGAGCGCGTTGCGATTCAGAATAATTCAAGTCGATCGGCACGATTCTCGATCCTCACTACTCAAAACTTGGCAGCGACCTTGCCTTCGACGAAAGCATCCCGAGATTTTTGAGAATCCGGGCTCATATACATCTCGAGTGTGAAACCTTGCTCGAAGCGGTATGCGCGATCGACATCGATTGGCTCGATGCCGTTCAAAGACTCTTTGGCCAGCACGAGTGCGCGCCGACTCTTCGATGCAATCACGTCGCAAAACTCTCGCGACTGCGCGAGCAACTCGCCGCCGGGAACCAACTTTTCGATCGCGCCGAGTCGGTATGCTTCCTCCGCCGGACAACGACCGCCCGTGAAGAACAGCGCGCGAACTTTGTGTAGCGGCAGCATGCGCGACAGATGTGACGCTCCGCCCATCGCACCACGATCGATCTCGGGCAGAGAGAAATAGGCATCTTCGGCGGCGATGACAACATCGCTTGCACCGCAGATGCCGATACCGCCACCGATGATGAACCCATGCACCGCTGAGACGACAGGAACCTCACACGCACGGATTGCACGGAACGTCGCGTAATTACCGCGATTAACGTCGACGATGCGATCGGGATGCGCCTGCAATTCCTTGATGTCCACACCGGCGCAGAAGCCCTTCGCCTCGGAGCGGATCAACAAACACCGAATCTCCGCATTGCGGCCGGTTTGTTCGATGGTGGCGGCAAGTTCCAGCCAGCCTGTCGAATCGAGTGCGTTGACCGGCGGATGCGCCAACACGATCTCAGCGACGCGACCTCTGATATCGACTCTCGTCGGCATACGATCAACCTCCGGATAATTCGTGTAAGCGCCGCTGCGCGTCATCCACCATGCGTGAAACCAGCTCATCGCAGCTCGGCAAGTCAGACAGGATCCCGGCCACTAGACCGGTCGACATGACGCCTTCAGCCGGTCGCCCTTGGATCATCGACCGTTCGATCAGAATGGGAGAGTTCGCCGCCATCAACGCCTGGCCGAATGACAAGCCACTCTCTCGTTGCATGCCGCGCGCCGACGCAACCAACTCCGCGACGCTAGCGCCCGTCCTTTGCTTAAGCAGCCACGCATTTTTGAGCGCCGAGATGAGCAAGCGCATGGAATTAGCGTGTTCCACCTCGGCGAGCACCTCGTTGCGCAGCAGTCGATGCTGCAGACCATCGAGTCGGGTGGTAAGAACTACGTCATCGAGGCCTGCGCCGACATAGCGCGTCTTGGTGACCTCGGGAACCGGACAGTCGCGGGTCATCAGGAAACGAGTACCCATCGCGACGCCGGCTGCACCGTACGCGAGCGCAGCAGCCAATCCGCGGCCATCAAAGAAACCGCCTGCAGCGACAACCGGCACCTTGACCGCATCGAGAACTTGCGGCAACAACAAAGTCGTCGGTACGGAGCCGGTGTGGCCACCGCCCTCACCGCCTTGAATGGTGATCGCATCGACACCGATCTCAACCATTTTCTGCGCGTGCCGCAAAGCCCCCACAGTCGGCATGCAGACGATGCCCGCATCACGAAAGCGACGAATGATGTTCTTGTCTGGGCCGCGACCAAAACTGACCGCCCGCACTTTCGCCGCGATGATGGTATCGACGATGCGCGCAGCACCGGGCTGAAACATATGGAAGTTGACGCCGAAGGGGCGATCGGTCAACTCGCGCACCCGATCGATCGACGGACCTACCTCGTCGGCATTCAAAGACGCGGCCGCCAAAAATCCAAAGGCACCGGCGTTACACGAGGCAGCAACCAATTCAGGGCGCGCCACCCAACCCATTGCCGTTTGGACAATGGGATATCGACAGCCGAGCATCTCGACTAACGGTGTCTTCAAGGCGTCACGCGTTGTCATGAAGACTGCCCTTCGCTCTCGCTTTTGCCGCCTGCTTTGTTAGCGGCCGCCATCGATTTAGCATCCATACCACCGAGGTTGTTACCCACGGTCAGATCGCCCTGAGCGTGCGCGAAGTGATGCATGTGGAACACCGCATCCATGGCAGCTCGCTTACCTTGCAAGTCTTCGACATGATTGATCGCCTGCTTGGTCAAGGCGAGACCGAGGCGCGGCATCTTGGCAATCTTTTCAGCGAGTGCCGTCGTCGTCGACTCGAGATCGGCGCGCGGAACGACCCGATTGACCATCCCCATCTGATAGGCGCGTTCGGCACTCATGCGATCCCCAGTGAATAGGAACTCTTTGGCGATACGCGGATTCAATTCGTAGGGATGAGCAAAATACTCCACACCCGGTATACCCATACGCACGACCGGATCTGCGAAATACGCATCATCGGAGGCGATGATGAGATCGCAAACCCACGCAAGCATCAGACCGCCTGCGATACACGCGCCATGCACCATCGCGATCGTCGGCTTTGGCAACTCGCGCCAACGACGACACATGCCGAGATAGACCTCTTGCTCGCGCGCATAAAAGAATTCGGCGCCGGGCTTGTTGACGTGGTCATACCAAAGTGAGCGGCGCTCGGGCCACGATTTCATGACGTCTCGCCCCGGCGTTCCGATATCGTGTCCGCCCGAGAAATGCTTACCAGCGCCCTTCAGCACGATCACTTTGACGGCGTCATCATTCGCAGCTTTGCGCAGCGCGTCGTCGATGGCGTAAGTCATCTGTGAATTTTGCGAGTTGACGAACTCGGGGCGATTCATCGTGAGCCAAGCGATAGGCCCGCTCACCTCGTACAGAATAGGCGTATCGGTCTCGTAGTGGATTTCACTCATGCGAACTGCTCTCCCGTGCCGTCGATGTCAACGTCGACCTCAACGTCGATCTCCGGGCGGATCACCCTTAAAGACGGTTTTTCGCAATCCATTCGGATCAAGACGCTCGCGGATCAGTTGTAACTGCTCCTCACTCGGCGCCGCCGTCTCCGGCGTACGCGCCGCCAACTCCAAAGGAAACCCGGTGGCGGCGCAGACCTGCTCGACCGTCACACCCGGATGCACCGCGAGCAATCGCGGGGCATGCGCGCTACCACCGAAATCGAGCACGGCCAGATCGGTAATCACACGACCCACGCGAAGATCGTCAGGAATTTGCCCCTGCGGCCATCGTGCAGGGTTGTAGCCGGCGCTACAGACCATATCGACTTCGCCCTCGACGAACACCCGCGGCGAGTGATTGGGGACGAACATGCTGTTCGCATGCGAAATGGAGTTTCCGGCAAGACCGCGCACACCCAAAATCGCTGCCTTCGGTTTGAGGTAATCGCCAATCAGACTGATATTCATCTGACCGTATCGATCAACCTGCACGGGTCCGACCAAAGCATGCCGTCGGCCCGCCCACAGCAGGTCGAAGGTTCTGGAATACGGCATCCAACCTTCGATCTCAGCATCGCGTGCTGCGCGTGGTCCGAGTGCAACGGGCTCGCTGAGCAGATAGGCCTCGCCATCGGTCATCAGCAAGTCGCTATTGAAAGTCAGCTTGGCAAGGCCTGCTCCGATCCGCGGAATCGCACCAAAGCCGGTGGCGAGAACCTCGCCCTCACCGCGCCACACCTCTGCGCACTGCGCGATGCACAGCTCAGCCAAAGAATAAGACGTTGCATTCATGTGCTGGCAACCTCTGTCAATAAACCGGTGGCGGGATACTGGCGAGCTTGCCTCGACCACCAGCAGCCTCAACGTATTCGTCGTGCGAGGCGATATCCACGAATCGACTGCGGTAGTCAGCCCACGCCTCGGGAGTCGTCGCTGCGTTGTACGCCTTCAGATGCTCAACATCGATGCCATACCCCGGTACACCCGCGGTCGGATGAGCGCCAAATGGCGCCTCGATCACAGCCGTGACGATCGAGCGCTCAAACGGTTGATAGCGGGCTCTCTCGTGCGAACAAATCTTGTTAGTTGCGACGATTCTCTCGCAACTGAGGTACACAGACTCCGCCGCACGTGCCATCAAATCATCGAAGAACGGATCCGGACTCATAATCACGCAATTGCCGCGAACGTCGGATTCCGTGACGTGCAGTAGAGCCGCGTCCAGCTTGAGCGCCGGCATAGCGACGAGCTCGCGCGAATCGGCATAAGGCGAGCGCACCATTTTCAAATCAGGATTGCGCTTGAGAATATCGGTGCCGAGACCCACGGGCGTTGGCAAAAACGGCACACGCATGGCGGCGGCTCGCAAACCGAGTTGCACCATACCCTCGTCGAGCTCCATCACCTCGAACGCACCGGCTTGCCGGGCATTGCGAAAATGCATATCGAGCGGCAACACGTCGAGCGACACGAAACCAAAGATCAACTTGCGCAGTTTTCCCGCGGCGGCCAATAACCCGACATCGGGCCCGCCGTAGGAAACCACCGTGAGATCACGCAAAGGCGATCGCAAGATGGCGCGGATCAACGCCATCGGCTTGCGTCGAGTTGCCCAACCACCGATACCGATCGTCATCCCATCTCGCAATTGCGAGACAAACTCATCCAACGGCAATTGCTTGTTCATGATCAGTTGCCCTGTTGCGGAGGCGGCGACCATTTATGGCCCCAAATAGAGGGGATGAGACTACGGGTCGGAATCCATGTAGACCAATCGGGCGTGATTCCCATACACCCCACCTCGAGGTCAAAACCGCCCGGCGTGGCGACATAAAACCCCAACATCCCGTCGTTGGAGTGACGCCCTAGCGATGAGGAGATGTGATAACCCGCCGCGACGCAGCGATCATGCGCGCGCCCCACATCATCGACACTCTGCATCTCGACCATCGTGTGGATCAACCCCGATGGCGCTGGCATCGGAATGAGCGCGACGCTGTGATGCCGCCGACAAGTCGCATGCAAAAATCTCAACCGCAGTTCTGGACCGGCCGGATCAGGCGTCAATTGCAGACGCATCTCGTCCGTGTCGCCAAAGCCGAGTAACGATTTGTAAAAATCAGCCGTTGCATCGAGCTCGGCTGCGGGCAACACCACATGACCAAGTCCAAGGTCACCGACGAGAAATCCGGACACACCCGCCGGCGAGACAAAGCTGTCGTAGGCGCGAACGCGACCCACGTACAGCTCGAACGCATTACCGGCCGGGTCGCTTGCCATCGCCAAAGAATTCACGCAGCGCGCGCGAGCCTCCTCGGCGCTGCCATCACGCACCGACACACCCGCTCGACGCAAATTCGCGACACACTGATCGAGCGCCTCTTGCGATGGCATCTCCCATCCGGCGGCGAGGAAGCCATCTTGCTCAGCACGCTCAACGACAAATCGGAACGGCCGATCGTCCGTCCGCAACCAAAGGCTCCCATCGGGCGCCGTTGCCGGCATCATGCCAATCGTATCGACCGCAAACCGCCGCCACGCATCGAGATCTCGGGCGGCGACCCTGACATAACCAAGACCGTGTACCGACATGCAAATACCCCGTTTTTTCGCACGGCACCGTTTTCGTTGAAACGGCGCTTTTGAAGGATCTATTTTGCGCGATTATGGCATTGGATGTGGTCCGAATCATCACTTTCGTCAATTTCGGGTACCGTTTTTTACGCAATTGCTTGTCCGCCCCGTCACGAGAGGCACATAATCTGGCAAGTTCAGCTCTGCCCCCGCAGGAGTCGCGAGATGTCGTCCACCGGAACACCTGAATCTGTCGGTCTTGCCGCCGCTTACTCCCCGCTGCAATTAGGCCCGATCGAATTGGCAAATCGGTTCGTCAAAGCCGGCACCTACGAGGGGATGAACGTCGCCAACGCGCCAAGCCAAGCGCTGCTCAAACATCATGTCGATATCGTCCGCGGAGGTGTCGCCATGACCACCTTGGGATACACCGCCGTCCACCCAGATGGACGCACCTTCGCCGAGGAAAGTTGGATCGACGCCGATAATGCCCGCGCATTTCGCGCGTTGACGCAAGCGGTACACGCCGCTGGTGGCAAGGTATCGCTGCAACTCGGCCATTGCGGGACGATGACCCGCACGCCGAACCGAACCATTCGAAAACCCGGCGGACCGTCGAAGACGCTGAACTTGTACGGCGCCATGGTCGGCGCACTCCTCACGCGCGAGATGACGACCCAAGACATCCGCGATGTCATCGAGCAGTTCGTCGATGCTGCCAAGCATGCCGCCGACGCCGGCTTCGATGCGGTCGAGTTGCATATGGGGCACGGCTACCTGCTCAGCCAGTTCCTAAGCCCGCTCGCCAATCGTCGAACGGATGCCTACGGTGGCAGTGCCGAGAATCGCGCCCGACTGCCCCGAGAGATCACCGAGGCCGTGCTCGATGCCGTGGGCGATCGCATTGCCGTCGTCGCGAAGTTGAACTTGCGCGACGGCGCTCGCGGAGGCGTCGAGATGACTGACTCGATCGTGACCGCTCGCGCGCTGGAATCAGCGGGACTGCATGGGCTCGTCATGACGGGCGGGTTTTCACCCTACTCACCCATGTACCTCTTCCGAGGTAACTCACCCGTTCCAGCGATGCTTCAAACCGAGACCAGCCGCTGGAATCGCTTTTTGTTGAAACTCGGCGCGAAGACTGCGTTCCGAGATACGCCGTTCGAAGAGATGTATTTTTTGAAGCATGCTCGTCAAATGCGCGAAGCCGTCCGCTTGCCGCTCGGATTACTCGGCGGGGTTCGAAGCGGTGACAACGTGACGCAAGCCATGAAAGATGGTTTCGACTTCGTGGTGCTCGGCCGACCCCTGCTGGCCGAACCCGACTTCGTGCAACGCCTCCAGCGCGACGCATCGGCGCATTCAAGCTGCATCAATTGCAATCGCTGTGTCGCCGAGTTTTCGACGCCTGGCGGTGTACGGTGCGTGTTGAATGGGCCGAACGATCCTGCGCTCAACGCGCGGCGGGCTGCCTGAAAGAGCGCTGGAAATCGAAAGTCGGCGCATCACCCGCCACTATTTTTGCGATCCGCTCCGGCACTGCAGGCAGCATATCCGGGTGTGGGAATACCCAGAACTTTCCAGCCTCAATGGCCTGAAAGCTGATCAGAGCAACGTCGCTCGGCGCCATTCCCACCCGCTCCGAACCGGCGCGCATGGCCGCCATCAAATGTTTTGAAGTGACATCACTTGGCTCGGTATCGAAGATGCCGGTTTTAACGGCGCCTGGTGCCAGCAACGACACGCGGATCGGCGCGCCAATCGCGGCGAGATCAAGGTGCAAGGTCTCGGCGATCGCAATCACCGCCGCCTTGCTCGCCGAGTAGGCAGAGAGCATCGGTGATGGAATCAGCCCGCCCATCGAGCCGGTGATCAAAACGTTCGAAGCTGCCCCACGTGCGAGCATGTCAGGCAAGAACGCACGGATCGCATTCACGACGCCTTTGACGTTGATATCGAGTAACGCGTCGAAATCGGCGGCAGCCATTTCCCAGACTCGCCCGGGAGTCAGAACCCCCGCGTTGCAGCAAAGCAGATCCACGCCACCGAACATCGTCTTCAGTTCAGCCGACACCCGATCGAATGCGGCCACGTCGCGCACATCGAACACACGGCTATGGACGCTAGCCGCGCTGCCGGCTGCTCTGGCCATTTCGACCGTTCGTGCAACCGTGTCGGCCCGATAATCACACGCGACGAGATGCATCCCACGCCTTGCCGCTTCGAGGGCGAGCGCTGCCCCGATACCGCTACCGGCACCGGTAATAAGCGCGACCTTATCGCTGAGGTCGGACATCCGACGGTTCAGCGCGCCTGCCGCACGTACGAGCGATTGACCTCGCTACCGCCCTCGTCGTTTGGCCACTCTGCGTAGAACTGTCGATAGTATTTACGAAATGCCGCGATCGGACCGTCGCCGTCACACAACAGCGCGTCGGGGGTGTATCGCTGACGATCCCAAACGACCTTGTCTTGATCAAGCTGCCGGCAAATATCTTTGACCATGGCGCGTGCGACCCCTGCAGACGGACCATCGATGGCCGACTTCAGTTGCGTGAAGGCAAAGCGAACGTGCGTGCAGTCTGGAGCGATGGGCGTGATTCCCGCCACCATCAAGGTTTCGCAGATTCCCGTGAACCGCGTCCACGCCTGCCCTGCACCCACCGTACCGTACGAAATCGTCCCGTCGACATCGCCACGCGGTGTCGCCATCTTGGCGGCCACCGACGCGACGCGCCGGATCCCTTCGAACTTCACATCGTAGTTCGGCATGCTTGCAGTGCCATGGATGTAGCGAAAATGCGCAGCGTCCACGCCGTTCTCAGCCATGTTTTGCAGGGGCCCCCACACCAGCCACTCATGCTTCTCGTATTCACTCCAGTCGGGTGAACTGGCCTCCGGTAAGTCTTCAACCTCAAAATTGGGCTCTGCATTCTCCGGGTGGTACCACGCCCAAATAAAGCGATTGCGTTCGACGAGACGCCACGGCCGGACACAGCTACGTTTCGCCTGTGGCGGAATCACCTTCGCGTAAGGGATCTTGGTGACCTCGCCGCTACCGTTGTATTGCCAGGCGTGAAAGGGGCACTCGAGATCATTACCCTGCACACGGCCCGCGTGACCCATGTGGGCGCCCAAGTGACGACAGTAGGCATCGACCATGCGAGGGACGCCATCCTCACCGCGCCACAGCGCGAGCTCTCGGTTGAAGTATCGAAGCGGCTTTACCTCGCCAATCTTCAACTCGTCCGAATAGCTCACGACGAACCAACCAAACGGCATTGGCAAATCGATACCGCGCTCGGCAGCGGGTCTCGGATTATCTAGCGGCGCCATGCGCCATTGGAGTAACTCGTCTTTGGAAAATCGAGTCAGGTATTGACGGGCAGCGGTGTTCGAAGCGATTTCCTCTTGGCTCATGATGACAGTCCTCCAAACAGCCGTGCGGCATTGTCGTGCAAGAAAAGCGGCCAGACGTTGTCTTTGAAAGGCACGTCCGGAAGCTCTCGGAAAATTCGCTCCAAAGAAAGACCCATCGGCCAATATCCCGCGTACATGATGCGATCGGCACCGCGGGTGTTGGCGTAATTGATGATGGCTTTCGGGTAGTGCTTGGGCGCAAACGCGCTCGTCGAGTAATAAAGATTCGGCCACTTCAACATCAGCTTGACGGCCAGCTCTTCCCAAGGCTCTGCACCGTGACGCATCACGAACTTCAACTCCGGAAAAAACCAACACACCTCATCGACGAGCTCCGCATGCTGCGGCGCCATCGGCAAGCGAGGACCCGGCACACCGACATTGACGAAGATTGGCAAGTCCAGATCGACGCAAGTTGCGTAAATCGGGTACACCTTCTTGTCGTTGATTGGCACTTGCGGGTTGTTACCGCAAGGAAAGAAGCTCACGGCTTGGATGCAACCCGCTGCATGAAGACGGCGGATCTCCCGTACATCTTCCATTCCGCGATTGGGATTGACGTGATAGTCGAACAAGAAGCGATGCGGATACGCGGCACGCGCTCGCTTCACCCCTTCCGAACCTTCCCAATAGCCAACTAGGCCCCGCGCGATCCCAAATCGATCCATTTCTTTGACCGTGAAGTCGACATAGTCGGAATCGGTCGGCAGCACCGGAATGTCCTTAAACATATATTGCGCAGGCATCTTGAACGCCTCGCGACTCTGCTGATCAAGCAACAGCGGCAGGTACGGTGTGTACCATTCCGTGTTGGTAGCGCTGACGGGAATCCCCATCATCAAATCAATAACTTTGGCGCCTTGCGGGAAACCCATGATCGGTCACTCTCCTAAATGCATTCGTCGCAGAAAGACTTTATCGACCTTATCGAGATGATTACGAACCAACGGAGTCATCTGCACTCGCACCTCGGTCGGTACCTTGTAGGCAGCCAAATGCGCGCCCACGAACTGCTGAACTTGTTCCGCAGCGACGGGGCCAGCAGACGCGTGCGGCACCACCACTGCAACGAGCCGCTCACCGAGTCGCGGATCCGGCACGCCATAGGTGGCAGCTTCGGCGAGATCCGGATGCGCCAACAACACTCGCTCGACTTCGGCGCAGTAAATGTTTTCGCCAGCGGAAATCACCATGTCTTTCTTACGATCGACGATGTACAAGAAGCCCTCGGCGTCGACATAACCAATGTCGCCTGATCGCATATAGCCTTCGCTATCAAAGGCGCGAGCCGTTTCTTCTGGATCACCCCAATAGCCAAGCATGTTCGAGGCCGATCGAAGGCAAATTTCGCCCGGCTCGCCACTCTCGGCGAGACTACCGTCTTCCCGAACGATCTTGACCTCGGTGGTCGCTAGCACGCGACCTGCGGTAGCTGGCCGCTTGAGGTACTCCTCGCCCACGGACATGGCGACGGCACCGGTCGTTTCCGTCATACCGAAACCGGTCCCAGGCACCGCACGCGGAAACGCCTTGGTGATCTCGGCAAGCAGCCCTTTCTGCAGCGCCTGTCCACCCGTCGACACGCTGACCAGAGAGTCCAACTTGTATTGAGCAAGATCCGGCGACTTCAAAAGATCCCACATCATGGTCGGAACGCAGGGGAACTGCGTGACCTTTTCACTCTCGATCAAGCTCAAGGCCGTTGTGGCATCCCAGCGTCGCATCAGAACGACCTTGCCACCCCGCGCCAGCGTCGAGAGCAACCCGGTATGCAAACCACTCGTGTGAAAGAATGGAAACATCAACAGCATACTGGTCTGGGGCGACATCGCCGAAAGCTGTTGCAAAGAAATCCCGTACCGAGCAGCCATATCCATCGCGATACGGTAACCGGCATACAAATTGGTCCAAACCGAGTTGCAGGTGCCGAGTTGACTGAGCACAGCCCCCTTGGCTCGGCCAGTGGTGCCCGAAGTAAACAGGATGGTTGCTGGATCGGCCGGCTGCAACACGGGCGCAGCAACGGCGGGCGAATCTGGCAGTGGCGACTCGGCTGGTGATGCCAACACGTCATCGAGGCGCAGCGCTCCCGCGCCTAGCGCGACCTCCACTGCCGCGCGCTCCCGTGCCGACTCCGACTCGGGCAAAGCAACATCAACAGCGACGATGACCGGAACCTTCGTAACATGAGCGGCCAACTCGCGACCACAGCGACTATCGACCATCATCAAACAAACGCCGATCGAATCGCGCGCCGCAGCCAACTCCTCACCGGCCGCGCGGCTGTTGAGCACCACCGGCACCGCTCCAAGTCGGGCGAGCGCCAGGAAGCAATGAATCCAGTCTGGAATATTGCGCATCGCAAGGCCGACGCGACTGCCCGCACCGATGGCGTATCGCTGTCGCAGGGCATGGGCGATCCGATCGACCTTGCTCGAGACCTCACGATACGAGAGGCGCTGGCCTGAGTAGACGATGCAGGTGGCATCCGAATCCCAAGGCGCCGCCTGCAGCAACGCCGGTAGCGTCCGCGGTGCGTTTCGGAAAATGCGACACCGAACCCCGCGGAAAACCTCGTCGGTCAGTTCAAACTGAGCTTCCGTTGACACCCCGACCACCTTGTTGTGGAATGTGTCGATAGTAGCAGTTGCAAGCCTAGAAACAACGTTTTCGACGGCTAATCGAGCTTGCGACCGTATAAATGCGTAAAGTTGATGGTCAACTTATACGCAAATGCAATGCGGCGATAGCCGCCGGGGGATGACGATGGAGCGACGACTTGCTGGCCGAGTGGCCCTCATCACAGGCGCAAGCCAAGGCATTGGCGCGGCGATCGCAAAACGCCTCGCCCATGAGGGGGCACACGTTGCCATCTGTGCGCGCGGGTCCGAGAAACTCGTCGAGACCGCTGCAGCGATCGAGGCCGCCGGAGGCCGCGTCAGCTACCGCGCGTTCGATGTCGCCGACCACACCGCGTTGGCCGATTTCGTCGCCTCGACGGCCGCCGACCAAGGACGGCTCGACATCGTGGTGAACAACGCACCGTCAGTCACCTACTCGGCGATCGTCGACATGACGCCCGAGACTTTCCGCAAAGATTTCGATGTCAACGTGAACTCCGCATTCGTCACAACCCGTGAGGCATTTAAAGTGATGCTGCCGGCGCAGCGCGGATCCATCATCAACATTTCCTCGATCAATGGTGTATTAGCGCTTGGCAACATGTCTGCCTACGGAGCAGCTAAAGCAGCGCTGATCCACTTCACCCGCTGCGCTGCGATGGAAGGCGCTCGCGCTAACGTGCGTGTCAACGCCATTGCTCCTGGCGTGATCAACACGCCCGCGACCGCGGCAGGCTTCGCAGGACCGTACGCTGAATGGGGCAAAAAAATCGCAGCCCAAGTGCCGATGGGGCGGTTTGGCGAGGCCGATGAGATCGCTGGCGTCGCCGCCTTTTTGGCGAGTGATGACGCGAGTTACGTGACTGCCACTTGCTTGTCGGTCGATGGCGGCAAGGCCGCAGAACTCGTCGTCCCCGCGCCCTGATCACATCACCCATTTTCTAATACGAGGTTCAGCATGACACTCCAAGGAAAAGCCGCTCTGGTCACCGGGGCAGGACAAGGTATCGGTCGCGCTTGCGCACTCGCACTTGCCGAGGTCGGCGCGCGCGTGGCCGTGGTCGACCTGAAGCAAGAAGCCGCCGACGCCACCCTCGCCTTGCTGCCAGATCCCTCGCGCCATTTGGCGCTGACAGCCAACGTCGCTGACAGCGCGGCGGTCAAAGAGGCCTTTGCGAAAACGGCCGCCGCATTCGGGCGACTCGACATCCTCGTCAACAACGCAGGCACCGGCACCGGCCCCAACGATGGGAGTGCCAAAATGTACGAGCTGATGGCTCAAAAAAATGCGGAGATCGCGCGCGGCGAAACTCCGAAGACGCATGTCGAACAAGCGATCTACATGGAAGATGAAGGTTGGCGCGCCGTCATGGCGGTCAATCTCGATGGCGCTTTCTATTGCACGCGCGAGGCACTGCGCCTCATGGCGGCGCACGACATCCGTGGTTCGATCGTGAATATCGCCTCCACCGCCGTGCAATCTGGTGAAGGACCTCTTCACTACGTAACGAGTAAAGCAGCGCTCGTCGGCATGACCCGCGCGCTGGCACGCGAGGTTGCCTCCCGCGGTATACGCATCAATGCGGTAGCGCCCGGCCCAACCGATACGCCACTGATGAGATCAATCCCGGACGAGTGGATCAGCAGCCTAGAAAAAGCAATCCCGCTCGGCCGTCTTGCCAAACCGTCAGAAGTGGCGGCCGCTGTTCGCTTCCTTGCTAGCGACGAAGCGTCGTACGTCACCGGCAGCGTGCTCGTTGCCAACGGCGGCTCGTACTTTTTCTGATCGAGACAACATAGCGCCCAACTTCAAACCACATTCTCCTACGACGAGGTTGATCATGAAGTCGAATTCAAACGCTCGGATCTCCTGTTTCATTGCGGCAGTGATTGCGGCCGGTGCGATGGATGTCGCCCTCGCGCAAAACGAGACGGCACTCGAGGAAATTGTCGTCACCGCACAACGCCGCGAACAACGTCTCGTCGACGTCCCCATCGCGATCACAGCCTTGGGCGGCAGCGCTTTAGAGCGGCGGGGCATCACCGACGTGCAAGGTCTGGAGGGATTCGCACCGAATCTGCAAATCAGCCCAACGCCTGGCAATAGCACCGCTGCGCAACTCGCCATTCGCGGCGGCGTGACGGCTAACCCGGCGCTCACCTGGGATCCTGCTGTCGGCATCTACGTTGACGGCGTGTACGTCGGCAAAACTCAAGGCGCGCTCTTCGATTTGGTCGAGATCGATCAAATCGAAGTGTTACGCGGTCCGCAAGGCACGTTGTGGGGCCGAAACACACTCGCTGGCGCCTTCAACATCGTGACGCGCAAACCGAGTGGCGAAGCATCGGGCAGCGCCTCAGTCCAAATCGGCAACTATGGCACGGTGAATGGCCGGCTCTCCATCGACTTACCCTTGTTGGGTAAAGCCAGAGTCAATCTCGCCCTCGGCACACAGCAACGCGACGGCTGGATCGATAATTCCACGAGCAACTTTCCGACGCCGCCGGGCCGCAAAGCGTCGACTAGCGAGCTCAATAATATCGACAACAACAGTGCTCGTCTTGCCATCGATGTGCCGCTCGGAGACTCAGTCGATTTGTCGTACCGCGGCGACTATAACGACATCGATCAAAACGCTTCGCACTCACAGTTGTATCGCTCAGCGCTGCCGTTTCTGAGCGCGTATGTCTCCACCTCACGTCAGGACAAGGCAACGGTCGATGGTCCCTCCTTCGAGAGGTCTCGAACACAGGGTCACTCGCTCACCCTGGACTGGCGGATCAATGAAAATAACACCCTCAAGTCGATCACCGCGCAGCGAAAGCTGACGTGGGAAGATGGCCTCGACCTCGACGGCTCACCACTCGATATCGCGCACACGCAGCGCCTATCCGATTACGACTCCACTTCGCAAGAGTTACAGTGGATCGGCGGTAGCGGTGCGCTGAACTACGTCGCAGGACTCTATTATTTTGAGGATGATGGCTTTACGGACAACCCGCAGGCGTTCTTCATGGAGTTCGGTCCTGGTGCGAGCGTGCAGTTCAAATCGCAGTATGGCTTTACGACGAAAGCCAAAGCGGTGTTCGGTCAGCTCGACTATGCAATCAACGATCAATGGTCGGTCACAGCCGGTTTACGCTACACCGACGAAGAAAAAACCATCGATCGTTGCGCCGGTCTTGTTGGAGTTTTCGACTATGTTCCCTGTGGCACCCGCGCTAAAACGAGCTTCAGCGACACCACTCCGCTCGCCATCCTGACGTGGAAACCGAGCGAATCCATGTCGACATACGTGAAGTACGCGGAAGGCTTCAAGAGCGGCGGCTTCAACGGTGAAGCTGGCGATCCGTCGAACCCAATCCCCGTCAACATCGCCCAAGCTCAGACGCCCTACCTTCCCGAGTCCTTGAAGTCGACCGAGATCGGTGCGAAGTGGCTGTTTGCAGATAATCGCGGTTACGCCAACCTCGCGCTGTTCAATAACGACTCCGAAGAAATGCAGCTGTCGATTTTTGAGGCCAAGGGTGCGGCAAACTCGTCGATCAAGAATGCGGGCGAAGCGAACGTCAAAGGACTCGAACTCGAATTCGGGTGGCAGTTCGAACAAGGAACTCGCTTGCAGTTCTCGCTCGGCAAGATGGATGGCGAATTCGATCGCTATATCGATCGTGGGGTCGACGTTGCCTTCAATCGATCACTACCCCACCTGCCCGAAACCACGCTGGGTATCTCTCTCGATGCGGCGCTCGGAACCGTGCTGGGCGCCGAGACACGGCTGCTGATCGATGCGACCCGCATGGACGACTACACACTCTACCCATACGCCATCGTCGTTGATGCGGCGCGTGATCCCGCATCGGTTGGTTCCGCTCTGACCAACGACACGCGCGTACCGTCTTACAGCGTCGTCAATGCACGACTCTCGTTCGACGGCGTGAGTATCGGTAGCAGCAAGATTGATGTCGCCCTCTGGTCGAAGAACTTGTTCGACAAAGAATACATCCAGAACATGATCGACTTTGGACCGGGCTTCGGCAATCTCACTCAGGCGTATTTCGGGATGCCACGCACCTATGGCCTCGAAATCGCGACCCGCTGGTAACACGACATGGACGTGACTCCCCACTTTCGACTCGATGGCAAAGCCGCGCTCGTCACCGGTGCCGGCCGCGGCATCGGCCGGGGTATCGCGCTAGCTTTCGCGTCCGCAGGTGCGGACGTTGCGTTACTGTCGCGCACGCGCAGCGACCTGGAGGGGGTCGCCAACACGATCACTGCACTTGGGCGTAAAGCGATCGTATTGCCCTGCGACGTCAGCGACGAAAGCGCTCTCGCCGCAGCGGTCGAATCTACGGTGAACGAGTTCGGCAGACTCGACGCGTTGGTTAACAATGCGGGCGGTACGGGGCCTAACGATCCCCTGCGCACGACACCCGGGCAATTTTTGAAAGCGCTCGAATGGAATGTTCTCCCCGCTTTCGCACTGACGAGGCTCGCCGTGCCACACCTTCGCCAGTCGGGCTCGGCAAGCGTGATCAATATCACCTCTGCTGCGGCGCGTTATGCTCAACGTAGTTTTTCCAACTACGGCACAGCCAAAGCGGCGTTGACGCAGTTGACACGCCTACTCGCACAAGACTTTGCGCCTCAGATCCGAGTCAATGGAATCGCACCCGGGCCGGTGGTCACCGATTCGCTCGCCAAGTTTCTGACAGATGATGTGCGCACAGCCATGGAGAAACGGACGCCACTCGCCCGGCTTGGCGTTGTCGACGATATCGCTGCGGCAGCGCTGTACCTAGCGAGCCCCGCCTCGGCGTGGATGACAGGCAAGATCCTCGAACTCGACGGCGGTGCCGAAGCCACGGTATGGCCGTTGTGATGCAGCCCTCGAATCGCCTCTTCGAACCGCTTCAGCTCGGCGACATCACATGCCGCAACCGTATCTTCATGGCGCCAATGACGCGCAGTCGAGCGGATTTGCAGGATTGTCCGACTGACCTGCATGTCACGTACTACTCGCAACGGGCAAGCGCCGGCTTGATCTTCTCGGAGGGAATTCAACCTTCGATTCACGGCAAAGGATATGCGCGAACGCCCGGTCTGCATTGCGCAGAGCAAGTCGAGGCGTGGCGTCGCGTGAACGAGGCGGTAAGCGCGCACGGCGGCACGATGGTCGCGCAGCTGATGCACACCGGTCGGATCGGTACGCATCACAACAAGGCGGCGGACGCTCGAACGGTAGCGCCGTGCGCCATCCGTGCGAACATTGAACTGTTCACCGACACAGCAGGTATGCAGCCCTGTGACGCGCCCGAGGCCCTATCGGCGGCCGGGATCGCCAACGTCGTACAGGAATATGTCGATTCGGCCCACATGGCCAGAGCGGCCGGCTTTGCCGGTGTCGAACTGCATTGCACGAGCGGCTATCTGCCCATGCAATTTCTCGCGCAAAACACCAATCTGCGCACGGATCGGTATGGTGGTAATGCGAGCGGTCGCGCCCGTTTCATAATCGAAGTGCTCGAGGCCCTGACGAATGCCATCGGAGCCGGACGTGTCGGCCTTCGTATTTGTCCCGGCAATCCTTTCAACGATGTGCTGGACGTCGACCCGAACGAGACTTACCGCACTTTGCTGGAAGCCATTCGCCCGCTCAATTGCGCCTGGGTGCACGTCATCGCTTCACCGGATAAATCGCTCGATGCTTTCGCGTTGGTTCGTCGACACCACGATGGTGTGCTGGTCATCAACGACGGGTTCGATCCACACACGGCAGCCGCCGCGTTACAGGCGCAGGTTGGCGATGCCGTGTCTTTTGGTCGCCACTACATTGCCAATCCGGACTTGGTCGAACGTATCGCCGGCGAGATTCCCTTGAGTCGGTTCGATCGCAAGACGCTCTACTCGCCCGGCCCCGCAGGCTACGTCGACTACCCGCCACATCAGGCGCAATCGTGAAGCGATCATCTGCGTTGCTTGCAAGTGCGACTCTCGCGCTGCTGCTTCCCTGCGCGTACGCCGCAACCGAGACTCCGTCGATTGAGGATGAAAGAGCCGCCGCCCGGCTTGCGGTCTATCGCGAGAATCCGTTTCTGCGACAAGCCGTCAGCCGCGTAGATGGCTTTGGCAACGTGACCTCGTTCGCCATCGCCAACCGGATGTACAGCCGCACTGATCCGGCGGCACTCGCCGATGCAGCCCAGAAATTGTCGATAGAGAAACAGGCTGACGGCGTTTGGCTACTGCGCTTTCCCTGGGTCAACGTCGCGGTATTCGAAACTCGTGATGGCCTCGTGCTGATCGACTCAGCCTATGCACCGGCGGGTCCAGCTCTGCTGGCTGCTTTGCGCTCACTGAGTACGAAGCCCGTGCACACCATCGTCTACACCCATCATCACATCGATCACATGCTAGGTGCCTGGGCCTTGCTCGAGGCTGGCGAGCAGCCGCAGATCATCGCGACCGCTGCGCTTGCGGAGGAAGTCGGTCGTGATATTCGTTCGCGCGAATTCACCTCACGACTCAACAATCAACGCCTGAGCGACTTTCCGCGCAGCCTCGACGATCTGCCGATGCCCACCCGCACGTTCCACGATCGATTGGAACTGCAAATCGGCGACGACCGTTTCATTCTGCAGCATGCCCCCGGGGAAACGGTCGACCAGTTATGGGTATCGGTACCCACGCGAAAAACCGTCGTGATCGCCGACTACTTCCAACCGTTCCTGCCGAATGCAGGCAATGGCAAGCGACGACAGCGTTATGTCGAAAGTTGGGCATGCGCCTTGCGCAAAATGGTGGCCGAGAAGCCGGAAATCGCCCTACCGATGCATGGCCCAGCACTGACTGGACAATCCGAAATTGCCAAGCGACTCGGCGCTCAAGCGCGGATGCTCGAGAGTATCGCCGAGCAGACCCTAAGCGCACTCAACGACGGTGCGAGAAAATACGTGGTCGCAGACACCGTGGCTCTACCTGCCGAGCTAAAAGACAATCCGGATGCGGCGGAGCTTTACAGCACGCCCGCCGACATGTCGCGAACCATCACGCAGGAATACTCCGGTTGGTGGAATGAACTACCGTCCGAATGGTCTCCGGTCAGTCGCGCGCGGCAAGCACGCGAAATCATTGAGCAGGGTGGCGGTCTCGATAAGTTCCTTACTCGGATTGCGACCTTGCGCGATAGCGATATTGCCCTCGCCTGTCATTTAGCCGATTGGGCCTGGTTAGCCAATCCTACGAACGAGCAGGTCCTACGCGTCAGCACAGAGGTCTGGCTGCATCGACTGAGAACCACCCTCATACCGACCCAAGAGGCGGTGGAATATGTCGAGCATGTCGTTACGCTTCGGCAGCAAATTGACCGTCTCACGCAGCACTGAAAGTTGGGCGACGCGCAGCCCATGGCATCGCTTGTTCGAGCTGACGTGCTAGCGATAACAGCGTTGCTTCGTCGGCAAACCCACCGGTGAACATCACGCCGAGTGGCAAGCCTTCCGAGGAAAGTCCCGTCGGCAAAGAAATCGATGGTTGACCCGTCACATTGGCAAGAGACGTAAAGGGTGAAAACGCAGTCACGTCCGCCGCGTACTGCGCGAAGTTTCGCGGCGACAAACCGAGCTTACCCAACGCGACAGGTGCTTGCGCCAAAGTCGGCGACAACAGCAAATCCCATGTCTTGAAAAACTCGGCAGACTGTCTGGCCGCAACATCCAGTGTGGTTTCGGCAGACGCGAACGCAAGTCCGTCGATTTTTTTGCCCGACTGCGCGATTAGCCAGGTCACCGGCTCGACATCCTCGGGCGTACAGAGTCGCCCCAGTTGCGCTTCACGATCTCGTAGTGCGGCTAGCGTCTGTACGGCAATGATCGTCCCGAAAGCGGCTGTATACGCCTTGTAGTCGATGCTTGGGGTCGCGATCTCGACATGGTGTCCGAGTTGTCGGCAAACCTCGACTACGCGATCGACGGCACGCTCACACTCAAAGTCCACGGCCGCACCGGAGAGCGGCGCCGCGAGTCGCGCGATTCTCAGTGGTCGGGGATTCGAGGCGATCGCCCTAGCGAACGTCTCGGGCGCCGGCGCCTGCAAAACCGAAGCACCCGCCTCAGGCCCTGCTACGGCATCTAGCAACCGTGCTGCATCTCGAACGCTACGCGTGACCGCGAAATGGGTACTCAAACCGCCCCATCCCTGATAACGCCGAATGGGAAATGGCACGCGACCCCGTGAGGTCTTCAAGCCAACCAGACCACAACATGAGGCCGGTATGCGAATGGAGCCACCGCCGTCACTGGCGTGCGCGATCGACACCATCCCTGAACTCACTGCAGCAGCCGATCCACCGGACGAGCCGCCAGCCGTGCGATCGAGACGCCACGGATTGTGGACATCGCCGTGCAGCGCCGACTCGGTGGTAGTGGTGAGACCAAACTCCGGACTTGCCGCTTTTCCCACAATGACCAATCCCGCACGCCTAAACCGCGCGATCAACTCACCATCATGGTCGTAGCGAAAGCCTCGAAAGAATCGACTGCCGTTGGTGACCTCGGTATCGGCCATAGCGACCCAAAGATCCTTCAACAAGAACGGCACACCCGCGAACGGCGCGGCCGCATCGATCGACGCAATCGATTGTTCGGCTAGCTCGTAGTGCTGCAAGGTCACCGCGTTGACGATGGGATTCAACTCGGTGATTCGTCGTATGGTTCGATCGAGCAATTCCCGCGCACTGATCTCTCGCGCTCTTACCAAATTCGCTAATCCGGTCGCGTCCAACGCGTCCAGATCATCCCAGTGACCTGCGGGGGTTGCGGTGGCTGCAAGTCCCGACGCGGCCGCAGCAGCAGCCAAGGAACCCACGAATGTGCGTCTCGACAAGTCGGTCGACATGTTAGAGCTATCTGACCTTGATTTTTGGAGCCGCAGCTCCGCGGCGCATCTGCTCGATGAATTCATTGAGTGGCGCCGGCTCGACGACATCCGCATCCGGAGGGCCGCCGCGATCCCAAAACTCTTGCCAGGTCGGAAACAAGGAGTGGTAGCCCCCCTCGTAAGACTCCACGCCAGGCCAGCGCATTTTCAGCTCACCAAGTGGCGGCTTGTTCAGATCGGTGGCATACCAATACAGGGGCAGTCGACGCTTGAAGTACCAGCGTCCCATTCGGCGTTCGTAGTCATCGACATACATCATTTGCATGATGACCCACTCTGTCGGGGTCTCATGCTCGTTCTTTGAGTAAACGACTCCGCGCGCGTGATCAACGTCGGCAAACTCGATGATGTGATTGCCAATATGGTGGGAGGTGCCGGTGAACTGCACGCGGAGAGTTTCGTCCAACCAATCACGCAGTGCGCGGCGGCCACGGCTCTCGCGGCCCACCCGAACATCATCGACGAACAAGCCCGCTAGAGCATCGAGATCGCGCATATCGAGTGCCAGGCCGTAACGAGCGGGCAGTTGCCGAATTTCCTCGATCGACTCGAGCCGATCCAGTCGAGACTCGATCGAAACGGACTTGTCCATGTCGTTACCCCCGTAAGACCGTTGTTTTCGTAAATATAGTCGTTTATTTCTACGAATTGGTAATAAAATACAGCGAAAAACCGGTGCGTTTCGCATCTGAGACGGGGCTAGAACATGCAATCCAAAATCAACGCCGCCTTGATTGGCTCGGGAAACATCGGCACAGACTTGATGGTCAAGGCCCTGCGCAGTGCCGAGATCAACCCGGTATGGATGGTCGGGATCGATCCCGCCTCAGACGGTCTTGCCAAAGCGCGTGAACGCGGTCTCAAGACGACCGACCAAGGCGTCGACGGTCTGATGCCACACATCGCTCGGGACAACATCCGCATCGCCTTCGATGCGACCTCGGCCTACGTCCACCATGAGAATGCGCGCAAGTTACAGGCGGCGGGCGTCGTGGTGATCGACCTGACTCCAGCAGCCATCGGCCCCTTTTGCGTTCCACCGGTCAATCTCGCTGAGCACGCCGGCCGTCGCGAGATGAACGTCAACATGGTGACTTGCGGTGGTCAGGCAACCATTCCGATGGTCGCCGCCGTCAGTCGCGTGCAACCAGTTGACTACGCGGAAATCATTGCCACGGTCTCCTCGCGCTCGGCAGGACCCGGGACGCGCAAAAATATCGACGAGTTCACGCGCACTACGGCGCTCGGTATCGAGTTGGTTGGCGGCGCCAAACGCGGCAAGGCCATCATCATCCTCAACCCCGCCGAACCTCCTTTGATCATGCGCGATACCGTTCACTGTCTCACGGCAGGCGAACCCGATCGAGAAAAAATCATTGAGTCGGTACACCGCATGATCGGCGACGTGCAAGGTTATGTTCCCGGCTATACCCTGAAGAACGGTCCCGTTTTCGATGGTAACCGCGTGTCGATTTATCTCGAGGTTGAAGGCCTCGGCGACTACTTGCCGAAGTACGCTGGTAATCTCGACATCATGACCGCCGCAGCACTCAGAACGGCAGAAATGCTGGCCCCTGAAATCGCGGCCGGTCACTACGCCAAGGGAGAACAGCGATGAGCCAGCGCCAAATCATTCTGCATGACATGTGTTTGCGGGATGGGATGCATCCCAAACGCCATCAGATCACCGTCGAGCAAATGTGTACGATCGCCAAAGGTCTTGATGACGCTGGCGTCCCCCTCATCGAAGTAACTCACGGCGACGGCTTAGGCGGAGAATCGGTCAACTACGGATTCCCGCTGCATAGCGACGAGGAATACCTGCGCGCCGTCATCGGCACCGTCAAGACGGCGAAGGTGTCTGCGTTATTGCTGCCCGGCATCGGTACCGTCGAACATCTGCGTATGGCGAAAGACCTCGGTGTCTCGACGATTCGCGTTGCCACGCACTGCACCGAGGCCGATGTATCGGAACAGCACATCTCACTCGCCCGAAAACTAGAGATGGACACGGTCGGCTTCCTGATGATGGCGCATATGCTCGAACCGGAAAAACTGGTCGAACAGGCCTTGCTGATGGAGAGCTTCGGTGCGAATTGCATCTACTGCACAGACTCGGCTGGCTACATGCTACCCGCAGATGTCACCGCTCGAATCACGCTGCTTCGCGAGCGCCTCAAACCTGAAACCGAACTTGGGTTTCACGGACATCACAATCTGGCCATGGGTATCGCCAATTCGATCGCAGCTGTCGAGGCGGGTGCCGTCCGAATCGATGGTTCCGCGGCAGGACTCGGTGCCGGCGCCGGCAACACACCACTTGAAGTATTCAATGCCGTCTGTGATCGGATGGGAATCAAGACGGGCGTCGATGTCATGAAACTCGCTGACGTCGCCGAAGATCTCGTTACTCCGATCATGGATATGCCAATCCGTATCGATCGAGACTCACTGGTTCTTGGATATGCCGGTGTGTATTCCTCGTTCCTGCTCTTCGCCAAGCGAGCGGCCGCCAAGTACGGTGTGTCATCGGCTAATATCTTGATCGAAATGGGTCGCATGAAGACCGTCGGCGGACAAGAAGACATGATCGAAGACGTCGCGCTGAACATGGCGCGTGCAAAACGCTGACCCACGCGGAGTTATTGGTATGCAACGCCTCCACAACAAGATCACATTGGTTACGGGGGCGGCCCGCGGCATGGGAGCGGCGATCGCCGAACGCTTCGTCGCAGAGGGCGCCACCGTCATCCTGACCGATATTCTCGATGAGGTTCATGCGACGGCAGCCGCTCTAGGCAGCGCGGCGGAGTCGCACATTCTCGATGTTTCGGATGAAGCGGCGTGGCAGCAGCTCGTCGATGTCCTGATTGCGAAGCACCAACGCATCGACGTGTTGGTCAACAACGCCGGCATTTTGATGTTTCGAGATCTATTGAACACGTCGGCGGAAGACTTGCGGCGAATTCTTGAAGTCAACGTGGTTGGGACCTTCAACGGCATGAGAACAGTGGCCCCTCACATGATCCGACAGCGAGGTGGCTCGATCATCAACAACTCGTCTGCCGATGGACTGCAGGGGGCGAATGCCTTGTGCGCCTATGTCGGATCGAAATTCGCAGTACGGGGTATGACCAAGGTGGCAGCGCTGGAGTTGGCACCACACGGCATTCGCGTGAACTCCGTACATCCCGGCGGCATCAATACGCCGATGGCAAATCCGCAGAATCTGCCGACCGCGCAGCTCGATATGGCTTTCAAACAGTTCCCCGCCCAGCGCGTCGGTCACGCCGTCGAAGCTGCCGAGTGTTTTGTCTTCCTCGCCTCGGATGCTTCCTCGTACTGCATGGGTAGCGAGTTGGCGGTGGACGGCGGCCTAACAGCAGGCCACTACTACTTCGGTTTGCCAGGCTCGCCACCGGGCGTGACACCACCGCGTTACACAGCACCGACGTCAACAGGAGACGCCAAATGAATTTAGTCCGCTTCGGGCTAGCGATCGCTGCTTCAGCGACGCTCAACTGCGCCGCGATGATCGATTACACCCACGCGAGCGAAAACCGGGCGCCAGAGAATATTCAAGGCAGTGTCGATCCCAAGCAGTATCCCAAGCTCAAGATGGGACTGGTCGGGGCCCCCAAAGATGCGCCCAACGTGGTCGTGGTATTGCTCGACGATGTGGGGTTCGGCGCGGCTAGCACCTTTGGCGGACCAATCGCGACGCCCGCGCTGCAAAAGCTGGCAGACAGCGGTTTGCGTTACAACCAGTTTCATACGGCCGCCATCTGCTCACCGACGCGTGCTGCGCTGTTGACCGGACGTAATCCCCACGCCGTCGGCGTAGGTGCGGTGCTCAATACCCCCGCGGCCTATCCTGGCTATAACGGTGTCATGCCAAAGAGCGCTGCGACGATTGCGGAAGTGCTGCGGCAAAACGGCTATGGCACCGCCGTTTTCGGTAAGTGGCATCTCGCGCCGGAATGGGAAAGTTCGCCAGCTGGACCCTACGATCGGTGGCCGATCCGTCAGGGCTTTGATCATTTCTACGGGTTTCTTCCAGCCGAGACAGACCAGTTCGCTCCGACATTGGTGCAAGACCAGAGCCTCATCGAAACACCGCGTCGGCCGGATTACCATGTCACCGAAGATATCGCCGATCAGGCGCTCCGTTGGATTCACAGGCACCGCTCTTCCAGCCCGTCGCGCCCTTTCTTTGCTTATATCGCACCGGGCGCTGCGCACGCTCCCTTGCAGGTACCCAAATCTTGGATCACGAAGTATCGCGGTCAATTCGCAGCGGGCTGGGATCGATTGCGTTCAGAGTCGTTTGAGCGACAGAAGCGCCTCGGCGTCATACCCGCCAACAGTCGTCTGAGTCCGCGGCCTAGCGACCTACCCGCTTGGGATTCGCTGTCCCCTAGTCAGAAGAAGATCGCGCAGCGCTACATGGAAACCTACGCGGGCTTTCTCGAGCATACCGACGCACAGATTGGTCGAGTCGTGCAAGGCCTCGAGGAAATGGGCGAGTTCGACAACACGCTGTTCATCTATATCGTGGGTGACAACGGCTCGAGCGGCGAAGGCGGTGTGACCGGCTCGCTTCGCTACATGGCAAGCCTACAAGGCGTCGACGAAACGCTGGAGGAAGGCCTTGCTCGAATCGATGAAATCGGTGGGCCAAAGGTGCAGGCGCATTACAACGCGGGCTGGGCGTGGGCACTGAACTCCCCCTTCCCCTGGATGAAGCAAATTGCATCGCATCTCGGCGCAAGCCGTAACCCGATGGTTATTTCTTGGCCAAAGCGTATTCGCGAACGAGGCGGATTGCGCGATCAGTTTGCATTTGTCTCGGATATTGCACCGACCATCCTCGCCGCTGCCGGGATCGACGCGCCCGCTGTGGTTAACGGAGTCACGCAGCAACCCATAGACGGCCTGAGTTTGTTAGGCACATTCAACGATGCCGCCCTGCCTTCACCGCGCAAGACGCAATACTTCAACGTCTACGGCAACCGAGCTATCTATCACGACGGATGGTGGGCATCCGCGTTTCGCGGGCGGGCTCCCTGGGACGTGCGCAAGCCGATGACACGCTCGATATTCGATGATCAATGGGAGCTTTATGATCTACGCAAGGACTTCGCGCAGTCGATCGACGTTGCGGCTGAGAATCCCGCGAAACTGGACGAGTTGAAGTCGCTCTTCTGGCACGAAGCAGGCCGACATCAGGTCCTGCCGCTCATTGATAACCAACAAACCGGTGGTCTTCCACACTTGCTGATGGGCCAAAAGCGCTACGTGCTTTTTGACGGCGCCGTCGGCATCCCCGAGACGCAATCCCCTCCGGTCATGTTCGCATCTCACACAATTCGTGCCACGGTCGACATCGGCGCTTCAGGAAATGTGGGTAACATCGTCTCCTATGGTGGCGTAGGTGGCGGATGGCAGATCAGCGTTGGCTCTGATCGTAAACCGGTATACCTCTACCGTTTCGCCGACACCGCTCCCATCGAGTTGCGCAGTAGTGGTCCTCTGTCTCGCGGAAAGAATGTGATCGAAGTGACCTTCGATTACGACAAGCCGATGAGTGGCGGTGGCGCTTCGGTGGCGATGCGCGTTAACGAGCGGGATGCCGGTCGGTTACGTCTGACAAAAACCATTCCGTACATTTTCTCCATCCACGAAACCTTGGATGTAGGTACAGATCTAGGCGGTCTTGTTGCGACCGGTAAAAATGCAGCCACCGACTTCGACGGCCGCATTCATCAAGTCATCGTTGATATTCGCTGATCCCGTCGAGACGGTGCAGCTTACGCTGCACCGTCTTTGGCGATCGGGTGGAACAGGATTTTTCCTGCCGCCATTTTCTTGAGCAAGCTAGGCGCCTTGAAGCGCGCACCATAACGCTTGGCCAGCGCGTTGCACTCCTTCAAAACATGCTCGGCGCCGAGATGGTCGATGTAGGAGAAGGGTCCGCCGGTATAAGCCGGAAAACCGACACCGAACACCGCACCAACGTCACCATCGGCTGGGTCCTCGATGACACCCTCCTGCATGCATTGGATCGCTTCGATCAACTGCACATAAAGAAGTCGACGGCGAACCTCAGCGGCATCCGGTTGCGTGGCGAGCGGCGTCCAAGTGTCCGCAAGACCACTCCACAACCGTTTTTTACCTTCGCTGGGGTAATCGTAAAAACCGCCGCCACTCTTGCGACCCTGTCGACCGAGATCGACCGAAAGTCGCTCGACGATCGGATAGGAAGCGCCGGGCTTCCAACTCTCACCCAGATCCGCTTGCGTCTGCTTGGTCACACTGACAGCGAGATCGAGTCCAACCTCATCTTGCACGGCAAGCGGTCCGACCGGCATACCGAGCATCCGCGCAACGTTCTCGATAAGCGCAGGACTCACCCCCTCGCCGACCATCGCGATACCTTCGTTGACATAGCTGCCAAAGAATCGACTCGTGAAAAATCCACGCGAGTCGTTGACGACAATGGGGGTCTTGCGAAGTAACTTGACGAAATCCAAGGCTCGCGCGAGTGTCGCATCCGATGTGCGCTTGCCTCGAATGACTTCGACTAAGGGCATACGATCGACCGGTGAAAAGAAGTGCAAGCCGATCAGATTCTTCGGACGCCTCGAATACTCAGCGAGTCCCGTGATGGGCAAGGTTGAGGTATTCGAGGCCAGCACGGCATCGCTACCGAGTACCGCATCGACAGCAGCGATCACCTTCGCTTTCACCTCGCGGTTCTCGAATACCGCCTCAACCACAAGCTCGGTACCACGCAACGCGCTCGCATCACCCGACGGAATGATCCGCGCGAGCGCAGCATCCGCCTTCTCCGCACTGAGACGACCCTTGGCTACCGCGTCCGAGAGTCGCTTGGCGATACCGGCCTTGCCACGCTCCGCCGCAGCGGCATCGACATCGAGCAAAATCACCTCGACTCCGGCACGCGCAGCCACCTGTGCAACACCCGCGCCCATCAAACCGGAGCCCACCACACCGATTTTGCGAAAGGCAGTCGGCGGTGGCGTCGCCGGTCGTCGGTGTAGTTTTTCGCAGCGCGACTTATTGATGAACAGTGTGCGAATCATGTTTCGAGTCGTTCCCTCGATCATGAGTCGCGTCATGTATTTGCACTCGACCCTCAAGGCGAGATCCATGGGTAACAGCGGCCCCTCGAAGAGACACGACAAAATCGCCTGAGGTGCCGGTAAATTGTCGGCAGTCTTCTCGTGCACCATGGCGTTGGTTACCACGAGCAAGCCGGCGACTTTCGGCTCCATCGGACCCGCACCACCTGGAACCTTGAAGCCGCGTTTATCCCACGGTTTGACTGGGTCACCACCCGCACGAACCCACGTCTTGGCAGCGCTCAACAATTGATCGGCGGGGACGACCGCATCGATCACTTTCGCAGCGAGTGCCGCCTGCGGATCGAGTGCCTTACCCTCAAGCAAAAACGGCATCGCCGCCTGGATTCCGAGCATGCGCGATAAGCGTTGCGTACCACCACCCGCGGGTAGCATGCCGATTTGCACCTCCGGGAGCCCGACCACCAAACCGGGGAGATCCGCAACAAAACGCTGATGGCACGCTAGCGCGATCTCGAGACCGCCGCCCATCGCCGTGCCATTGATCGTACAGGCAATCGGCTTACCGCAGGTCTCAAGCTTGCGCAGCAACTTGGAGAGAGAAAATACTTTCTCGAACATCTCCGCCGGTGGCAGACGCAGCATGGCATCGTTGTTCCGCTCGAGATCGTTTAGATCAGCACCGGCAAGAAACAGCGATTTGGCGGATGTAATGACCGCGCCCTTTGTGGCTGGCTCGCTTTTCAAGCGCTCGATACACGCGTCCAAATCATCGAGAAACGCCTGATCGATCGTATTGGTCGACTTGGTCGGATGATCCAATGTCCAAATCGCAACGTCTTGGTCCAGTTCGTAACGAATTACTTTAAACATGCTCATTCCCCGCTCACACGCGCTCAATGATGGTGGCTGTACCCATACCGGCTCCGACGCACAGCGTCGCAAGCCCGGTGCCGAGATCTCGGCGCTCCATCTCATCGAGTAACGTACCCAAAATCATCGCACCGGTCGCACCGAGTGGATGTCCCATCGCAATGGCACCACCGTTCACGTTGATCTTGTCATGCGGAACAGATAGCGCCTCCATGAACCGCAAGACAACGGCCGCGAAGGCCTCGTTGAGCTCAAATAAATCGATGTCTGCGACACTCATGCGAGCGTACTTCAAGGCCCGCTCGGTCGCCGGCGTGGGTCCGGTCAGCATGATCGTAGGCTCCGAGCCGATCGACGCAAACGAACGAATCCGTGCGCGTGGCTTTAGACCGGCCTTTCGACCAAATGCAGCGCTACCGATTAGAACGGCCGCAGCACCGTCAACGATACCGCTCGAATTGCCGGCGTGATGTCGGTGCTCGATCCGCTCGACCTGCGGGTATCGCAGCAACGCAACGCCGTTTGAACCGTACTTCTCGCCCATTTCGGCAAATGCTGGCTTCAAACCCGCCATCGATTCCATCGTCACGCTGCCGCGTACGGTCTCATCACGGTCCAACAAGGTTACGCCGAGAATATCTTTGACAGGAACCACAGAGCGCGCAAAACGACCCTCACTCCAGGCCGCCGCAGCACGTTGCTGGCTCACCATCGCATAGCGATCGAGATCCTCGCGGCTGTAGTTATGCAACGTGGCGATCAAATCGGCGCTGACACCCTGGGGGACGAAATACGTCGCGAAGGCCACAGCGGGATCGGTCGCCCACGCGCCGCCCCCTGTACCCATCGGTACACGGGACATGCTCTCGACGCCGCTGCCAATCGCTGCCATAGCCTGCCCGGCCATGACTTTCGCCGCTGCCACGTTGACTGCCTCGAGGCCAGAGGAGCAATAACGATTAATCTGGAAGGCGGGAACCGACTCATCGTATTGCGCCATCAGCACCGCGATGCGTGCCACATTGGAGCCTTGCTCGCCGACCGGCATGACACAGCCCATGACCACATCGTCGATCAAACGTGTGTCGAGCTCGGAGCGATCTCGCAGCGCCGACAGGGTCTGCGCTGCCAAATTCACCGGCGTAACTTCGTGCAGACTACCGTCGCTCTTACCGCGGCCGCGCGGCGTTCGAACGTGGTCGTAGATGAATGCGTCCATCGATGGCTCCTTCAAACGTAACCGAGTTGTTTCGCTGCCAGATCGAGCATGATTTCCTCTGATCCGCCAGCGATGACATTGGGTCGAACTTCACGATAAATCCGCTCGATCTTGCAGCCGCGCAGATATGAGGCGCCACCGAGAATCTGAGCGGCCTCGCGCGCACAATATTCGAGCGTGCGTGTGCCTTGGATTTTCAGTAGTGCGATCTCGCCTGCATCATCCTGCCCACGCATGACCGAGTCGCAGGCACGATCAACCCAAGCTTGGGTTGCGAGTATCTGGCGGGACATTTCCGCGAACTTGTGACGGATTGCTTGATTCTGATTGAGCTTCACGCCGAACGTCTCGCGCTCTCGCGCCCAAGCCAGCGCATCTTCTAGGCAGACCATGGCAAAGGCGTTGGATGAACTAGCGATACCAATACGCTCGCCATTGAAGTTCGCCATCAAACCGCGGAACGCACCACCCTCTTCGCCGATCAGATTCTCGGCCGGTACCTCGACATCCTCAAAATAAAGGGTCGCCGTATCTGAGCAATGCCAACCCATTTTCTCGAGTGGCGTCTGCGTAAATCCTTTCATGCCCTTTTCGAGCAACAGCAGACTGATACCGCGCGCGCCTGGCCCACCCGTTCGCACGGCGACGACGTAGTAGTCAGCTCGCATTCCCGAGGTGATAAAAATTTTGGAGCCGTTGACGATGTAACGATCGCCTCGTCGCTCCGCCCTCGTCTTCAGAGCGGCGACATCCGAACCTCCGGAAGGCTCGGTGACGCCGAGCGCGATGATTTTATCTCCCGCGAGCACCGACGGAACAACTCGCTCCTTGAGTGCAGCGGATCCGGCAGCGATGACCGGTGGCAACGCGACACCATGGATCATGAGACTCGCAAGCAGACCCCCCGCCCCGACCTGTGCCATCTCGATACCGGTGATCAGACCGTGAAACCGATCGATCCCGTCGGTGATGCCGCCAAACTCTTCGGGAAAGCCGAGACCCAGAATACCGACGTCCGCCGCCTTACGATGAAGTTCGCGCGGCAGCGTTCCAGCGCGCTCCCAAGCGTCGATATTCGGCTCAATTTCGCGCGTGACGAATTTTTTGACGGTCGAGGACCACTCCTCGTGGCTGTCGTTGTAGTACGGACTACGTTTGCGCCATTGATCAAACATCATCGGCATAAGTGGCTACCCCCAATTGTGTTCTTACAACTTGTCAGTTGGCGCTCGCAGAACGCCAGCCGTCTCGAGTTCGATGATCTCGGCTAGCGAGAGGCCTAGATCGCCCAAGATTTGACGCCCATCGACACCCGGTTCGCCGGCAGGCACTGCTGCCGCACCCGGCGTGCGCGAAAATCGCGGCGCGGCTGCCGGGTAAACCATACCTTCCGCGCTCTCGAACAAGCCACGTGCCTGATTGTGCGGATGCTGAAACGCCTCGTCGAAGTCGAGCACCGGAGCGAAACAAACGTCACTACCTTCGAGCAGCGCGGACCACTCATTCCGAGTGCGCCGACGAATCGCCGCAGCCACGTCGGCGCGAAGTGCCGCCCACTGACGCGGGTCCATCTGCGGCCGAAAGCGCACCGGATCCAGTTCGAGCGCTTTGAGCAAGGCCACATAGAACGGCGGCTCGATACTCGCCAACGTCACCCACTTACCGTCGGCACACTCGAACACACCATAAAAATGGGCGCCGCCGTCAAGCATGTTCTCCCCGCGCAGCCCCGACCAATAACCACCCGATCGCATACCCCAGATCAGCGAGCCGAGCGACGATGCACCATCGATCATCGCCGCATCCACCACCTGCCCGCGGCCGCTGGCACGCGCCTCGATGACCGCTGCCAAAATACCGAAAGCTAAAAATAATCCGCCCCCGGCGAAATCGCCGACGAGATTCAAGGGCGCGACAGGCCCGCTGTCTCGAGTGCCAATAGCGTTCAGTAGTCCGGTGAGCGCGATGTAGTTGAGATCATGGCCTGGCGCATTCGCGAGCGGCCCCTCTTGACCCCAGCCCGTCACACGACCGAAAACCAACCGCGGATTGATTTCGAGGCACTGCGAGGGACCGAGCCCCAGCCGTTCCATGACACCGGGTCGAAACCCTTCGATCAAGGCATCGCTGTCGCGTAGGAGCCTATGAATCAGTTCGATAGCAGCAGGTTGCTTGAGGTTGATCGCGATGCTGCGGCGACCTCGGCCCAAGACTCGATGACCAGGATCCGCAAGATGAGCGTCATGTCGATCGATGCGCACCACGTCGGCACCGAGGTCCGCGAGCAACATGCCGGCGTACGGCGCAGGTCCGATCCCCGCGAATTCGACGATCCGCAGCCCATGGAGTGGGCCATGCTTGCCCGTCTGCGAACTATCCACCCCGATTTCCTACGTCCTTGAATACTTGTTAGGGTCGATATTATCGTTTTTCGCAAAAACGGTGCCTATTTTTTACGAATTTGCCGGCATGGTCAGTCGAGATCTGGGGCGCGCACTCGCTGCATGCGAGAAACATCCATCCGCAGCAATCCGAAAAGTGTCGTGTACATCAGACTTCCGTCACGATCGCATTTGATGCCGGTAAATACCCCATTGAATAGAGGGTCCGATCCCGAGTTGATGCTCATGACGATCTCACCACTATCGAGATCGAAGCCTAGGTGATACAGCTCACCGAGCCGATCCCCTATCGTCCCGTTGACGATAACCATCCGACTGCCGCCACTAATCATCGGCACCGTCGCTACGGTGCCGATATCCGTACGCGACCACAAACTTTTCCATCGATTC
This sequence comes from Klebsiella pneumoniae, assembly GCA_945873095.1. Classification (GTDB taxonomy): domain Bacteria; phylum Pseudomonadota; class Gammaproteobacteria; order Steroidobacterales; family Steroidobacteraceae; genus UBA964. The sequence continues at coordinate 68,316 of CAMCBU010000011.1, forward strand.
GCGGCTGGGTCCCAACCGAACATAGCGACCCCACGCGGCAACGCGCGCGTAAAACCGGCCAACAGACCTCGAGCATACGAACCGCGGACGGGCAACGGCGCCGCAGGTTGCGAGGGTATGGCGTTCAATACAAAAGCGTGCGTACCGTGGACGACCACCGATTGTTCCGATTGGATGATCGGAAAGTCGGCGCCGAGATCGACCTCGATTTGATCGGCGATCCGATCTAGTCCATCCGGAACCTGATCGCGCCAAAACGCCACCAACCGCATCTTGCGTCGCCCGTCAGTCAATACGACCAATCGATCCTCATCGTCGCCAAAACCCATCAAGGTTGGTGTCGCACCAGTTCCGTCAGTGATTTTTCCGACCGGTAGTCGCTCGCCGATCTCATAGGCGGCTGACCAAGCACCATCGGAGCTCGCGTCACTGATACGTCCATCCGCAGCCACTACCAAGCGATACATTCGTCGATTGCTCGCGACGTAGATGGCGCCACCGCCCGCCTCCTCACTGGTAGCGAAACTGTTGCTGAACAACTCGCGCGGATCTTTAGCGCGATACACATCGATGAGTTGTAAGGTGTTTCGATCTAGCGTCGCGATGATCCCGCCAACGGTGTTGATCACGAGATAGCCGTTGAAGGACATACCAAGTCCGAAAACACTATCGGTTTGGAAAATTGAGTTTTCTCGAACCTTCGCGTCATCGAAGAGCTCATCCGGCAGTGTGATCTGCAAAGGTTCACGTAACCGAGACTTCGGATCTTGCGGATTCTCGACATCGACTCGTAGCAATCCGCGCGCATTGGCACCGATGAAGGCGTGCTCTGCGGTAAGCAGCGAATAGAGCACTCCTTGCGCAACTTGATCCTCGACGGCGCTGACGAGGCGATTCGGCTGTTTGACCACGTAATCGATGATCGCTGCTTCATCTCGCGTATCGAGCAGCCTGCGTAATGCCTCGAGTTGCTGACGTCGCAACCCATCGGAGGGCATCTCGTAGCCAACCAATCCATGAGCGATCGGTTTTCGGTCGACTTCTAGAAAGACACCCTTGTCACGGTTGAACTTTCGCAGGGTCGTGCCTGAGAAAAACCAGTGCACTTCTTGGCCGCGAACAATGGCACTGTAGGCCGGAATACCGAGCGCCTCACTCGGGATCCACTCGAACCCGGCCGCCGTCACGAGAAAGTGACCTCGCGGTACCGCAATCTCCGTGCTGTCGGTGGCCGCGTCATTCCAATGACTTTGATTGTTATGCTCGCGAGCTAGATAGGGGTTGAACGCGGGTGTGCTAGCCTCAAGTTGCCCGGCTGAGCCCGACGCGAGCAGGCCGAGCCACACGAATAGGCGCGCTAGATATTTGATCCTCATCATGGGCCTCCCCTCTCAAACCGAGCGATGCGATGCTTAAACCTGTAGATCTTGAATCAGCCGATCGGATCTTTTTCGAAGCCATCGCCGGTCGACTCGAGATACTCGAGCAGATTTTATTCGATCGATTTGTTTACCGGACAACCGCAGGCACGGTACTTAGAAAGCAGAGCTTAATTCAGTATCTCGGCGGTCAGCGGATCAGCGTCCGATCTCCCGTCATTCTTGCAGTGGATCGGGTGACAACCGATGCAACCTCAGTGCATCGCGGTCGAGTCAGCCTTCAAGTGGACGACGGCGCGGGTGAGACCACGGTCACGACGAACTTTTTGCATGTATGGGTCGCTTCCGACTCGCAGTGGCAACTCGGCTACCGCGAAGCGATACCGCTAGCGACGTAGGACTTTGCGTAACCGCTCGTATGTTTTTGGACCATACGGAGGCTCGAGGCCCAACGCCCGACGAGGATCCCACCAACCACTACGGAACACGGTGCGAGCGTGACTGAACTCCAAAAACCCCTCGCGACCGTGGTAGCCGCCATACCCGGAGCCTCCGATACCACCGAAAGGTGCATCGGTAGCAGCGACATGCATCAAGACGTCGTTGATGGTGGCACCGCCTGAACGTATTTTTCCGAGCACTTCAGACTCCTCATCGACATCGCGACCAAAGTAGTACAACGCCAACGGGGATGGCCGGGCATTGATCTCGTCGATGACCTCAGCAATGCGAGAATAGGTTCGTACTTGCAAAACCGGCCCAAAAATCTCCGTACTCGCGAGGCGACTCCCTTGCGGCGGATCGATGACGAGGGTCAGGGGCAGTTGGCGCTCATGGCATCCGTCCGTTGCGCCTAAAGCGGTTGCGCCTAAAGTTACCCTCTCGACGGACGTACCGTCGAACTCAGACACCAGCGAGCCGATACGACTTGCCTGCTGGTCGTTAATCACGGCCGTAGTCTCGCGAGCGCCATGAGGCAGCAAGTTTAGATAATGGAGCTTGAATTGCTCCAGTAGATCACGAAGGTGAGCGGCGTGAACGTAGACGGTGTCTGGCGCAACACAAATCTGCCCCGAATTCATGATCTTGCCGATCAAGATGCGACGGGCTGCCAAGCCAAGATCAGCGCTTCGACCGATAATCACCGGTGACTTGCCACCCAACTCCAGCGTCAGTGGCGTCAAATTAGGCGCTGCCGCCGTTGCGACGAGTCGCCCAACTCTGTTGCTGCCAGTCAAAACCAAGTGATCGAGTGGCAACGCGCTGAATTGCGCCGAAATATCCGCCCCACCGAGAACCACCGCAATTTCATCCTCAGCGAAAAATTCACGAACCGCTTCGGCTAAAAGCGCGGATGTCAGTGGCGTGTTTTCAGATGGCTTCAACAAAGCACGATTTCCAGCGGCAATGACGAAGGCCAGTGGCGAGAAGATCGTGAATAACGGTACGTTCCAAGTACCCAAGATACCGACGACGCCTTTGGGCAGATGCTGCACCTCGACGCTGGCACCAAAAAGATTGAAAGGCAAAACGCCCTTGCGGCGATCTTGCTTCATCCACTGCCCGAGCCGTGTTTTCGCATAACGAAGCGCTTCGGCACTCGCGAGCAGATCGTTCATCAAGCTCGTTTCGCGAGAACGACCGCCAAAGTCACGATCCATCGTCTCGATGAATCGTTCGGCATATCGATCCAACAGCACTAAAAGACGATCGAGGCGGTCTGCTCGAACAGCCTTTGAAATCGGTAGTTCTGCCGCGTGTGCAGCGCGCATCGCCTGCAGGAGGGATGACAGGCGTTCGGTGGTGATATCAGCTGACATGTGGACATTGTGGCCAACATCCATGATCTTTACCATCAGGCAGGCTCGCAACTTCAGGGAAAGTCCGATGACTCTTGTTGAGAAAACCGCGCTCATCACTGGCAGCAGCTCGGGAATCGGTCGCGCCGTTGCGCTTGCGATGGCGGCAGCCGGCGCCGATATCGCCATCAACCATCCTTCGCCACGCGAAGCCGACGCAGCGTCCGAGATCGCCGATCAGATTCGTGCGATGGGTCGCCGAGCGATCCACATCGAAGCGGATGTCGCCGATGAGCAGTCTGTAACCTCGATGGTCGAGCGTGCCACGCACGAACTCGGTCGTATCGATATCCTCGTCAACAACGCGGGTATCGCCGCAGCTGCACCGGTGCACGAGCTCGACATCGCCGTGTGGGATCGCGTGCTCGCCGTGCACCTGCGCGGAACCTTTCTCATGACGCGGGCCGTGCTACCACAGATGTACGCCCGTGGTGATGGGCGCATCATCAACACCGCCTCACAGCTGGCCTACAAAGGCGCTCCGGGATTCACCGCTTACACCGCCGCCAAAGGGGCGATCCTCTCTTTCACTCGTAGCGTCGCACTCGAGATCGGCGCACGCGACATCACCATCAATTGCGTGGCGCCTGGCGCAGCGCGCACGCCGATTCTCGATGATGTACCGACCGATGTTCTTGAGGAGATTCGCAAGGCGATTCCACTCGGCCGGATTGCCGAGGTCGATGACATCGCGCCGAGCTTCGTGTTTCTGGCGAGCGCTGCGGGCAGACACTACCAAGGTCAGTGCATCAGCCCGAACGGCGGCGACGTTTTCCTGTAACGGCGACGTGGTCCTGT
>CAMCBU010000012.1 GCA_945873095.1 Klebsiella pneumoniae
TAGTGCGCCGGGGTCGTCGTGACCACGCTGACGGCGTCGACCTGGCCGAGCAACTCTCGGTGATCGGCAAAACCGCGCGTGCCCATCTCGGCGGCGACCGCCGCACGCACCTCGTGACGCGGATCCACCACGCCCACCAAGGTGCAACCCGGTGCTGCCGCGTACTTCTGCGCGTGAAACCGGCCGAGATAGCCCGTGCCGATCACCGCTGCTCGTATGTTGCTCATCGCTTATTATGTGCCGATGTCGAAACGAAAAAAGTCCCAAGCCGCCACGATCGCACTACGCGAGTTGCGCTGGCTCGTGCTGGCAGCCGCGACAGGCGCGATCCTGCTGCCGATGCTGCTCTGGATCAGCGGACGCATCCTGCTCGGCAGCTACGAGAACGGCGGACTGATCGACTTGTGGCTCGATTTCGCGCGTGAGCTCGGCCAAGGCGGCACAGCCGCGTGGATTTTGCTGATCGCACCCTACACTTTTTTGCAGGTCGGGCGCCTCGTCTGGTTGCTGCAACGACGCTTGCGCTGACACTCGAGGCGCCAAGTGCGCCTAATTCGCCAAACTGCGATCGCGTGCGGCGCGAAACTCGCTGTCGGGATACCAATTCGGGAAACGCCGCTCGTTGGCTAGGCGCCAGCCGATGCGCTGCATCAGCTCGATGTCCTGCAACCCACCGCGCAAGTCGATTCCCGCTCGAAATTCATCCGAGGGCTTGTGGTAATCGTTCTTGGTGAACTCGGCGAGCTGCGCGCGCCCCCACTCCTCACCCTTTTCGCGATCGTCGACCCCGAGCTTGATATAGAGCGCCGGAACACCACCCTTGGCGAAGTTGAAATGGTCCGATCGAAAGAAGAAGCCGTTCTCCGGAGTCGGCTCGGGCTTGACGAGGCGCTCCTGAAGCTGCGCTTCGCTCGCGAGGTATTCCTCGAGCTCCGAGGCGCCGTGACCCACGACGGTGACGTCCTTGGTCGGTCCGCCCCAACTGATCGCGTCCATGTTGAGCGCGGCCACCGTCTTGGCCAATGGAAAGATCGGATTGGCGACGTAGTAAGCCGAACCCAATAAGCCACTCTCCTCCAGCGTGACGGCGAGAAAGACCACCGAGCGCTCGGGCCGCGGCGTCGATTCTGCGTAAGCCTTGGCGATGGTCAGCAAGCCGGCCGTGCCCGATGCATTGTCGAGCGCGCCGTTGAAGATGTTGTCGCCCGTGCGCGCGAGTGTTTTGCCGAGATGATCCCAATGCGCCATGTAGACGATCAGTTCATCCGGATGTCGTCGACCCGGCAACATCGCCACCACGTTCGATGACGATGCACGGCGGATGAGATTTCGCACCGAACCGCTGGCCGTCTGCCCAAGCTCGATCGGTTTGAAGCCGCGCTGACTCGATTTGAGCAGCAGCGCCTCGAAACTATGGCCACTCGCCCGCAGCAAGGCGTCACCCTCGGCCTTGGTGACCCAACCTTCGATGGCGGGGCGACCGGCGTTGCCATCTTTGGCCACCATGTCGAGCTGCGGACCGGTCCAACTGTTTTGCACCGTATCCCAAGGATAAGCAGCCGGTTTATCGTCATGGATGATGATGGCGGCGGCGGCGCCCTGCCGCGCAGCCTCCTCGAATTTGTAGGTCCAGCGACCGTAATAGGTCATCGCTCGACCGCGAAACAAACCGGCATCGTTCGTCGCGAAACCCGGATCGTTGATCAGGATCACGGCGGTCTTGCCCTGCATGTCGACGCCGGCGTAGTCGTTCCAACCGAACTCCGGCGCAACGACGCCATGCCCAACGAACACGAGCGGACTATCAGCGAGGCGAGCCTCGGGCACGAGGCGCTTGGTCCAGATGACCATGTCGCGTGAGTAAGTGAGCTCACGCGCACCGAGTCGCAAGCTCGCATCGGAGCCCGCAGTGATCTCAACGATCGGTACCTCCTGCACCCACGAGGCACCGTTACCCGGTCGCAAGCCCAGCTTTCGAAACTCCTCGATCAAATATTCGACGGTCTTGCGCTCGCCCGCGGTGCCCGGTTTGCGACCTTCGAACTCGTCGCTCGAGAGCGTTGCGATATGCCGCTCGTAAGTTGCCGCCGAGAGCGGTGCGATCGTCGCGGTCGGTGCCTGTGCGGGCGTGGTGCAGCTGGTCAGCAAAGCGACGAGCGCTGCGGCGACCGGCCATGCGATGAACTTGATGTGGGACAACGTCTTCACTCCATAACCCCAACGAATTCAGGCTTTTGGCTCTGGCCAAACCCACCAGCCGATGAGCAACAACAGCAAGGCGAGGACACCCTGCGCGAGGCGCCGCCAACGACGGGCTTGCAACTCACCGACGAAGGCTGCCGCCGAGACCACCGCCAAGGCTGCAGAAACCGCCAATGTCTGTATCAACGGCGGAAACTCCTCCCCAATACGTTCGGCGAACTCGGGCAGGAACAAAAACACGACCAGCGTCAAAACTAGCGCAACCGTGATGGAAACGGCCGATCCGAGCACGATCCCGAGCAGCATGGCGAGCGGTTGCATGGATTTTCTTCCTTGACGGGGTTCTCTGCACTTGAAGGTGCGACGCAGGCACTCTAGTCTGCAAAGCGAGTTTAACTGATGCCAAGGCCGCACATGACCCCCTCCAGTCGCCGCCCGACCGCCCTGCTCGCCTTCACCGTGGTGCTTACCGCACTGCTGACGGTCGGCAGTTCCTCGCGTCTGACGGCCAATACCTCGCTGTTACCCCCCGGCGCGCTCGCCCCGACCGCTCGTGAGCGCATGATCGCGCGTCAAGTTGGCTCGCTGCTCGAGGAGGCGCACTACAGCAAATTGAAGATCGACGACAACCTCTCACCGCGGGTGATGGACAAGTTCATCGAGGGGCTCGACGGCCAGCGTAGCTATTTTCTGGCGAGCGACATCGCCGAGTTCGAAACGCATCGCCTGCGCTTCGACGACATGATCCGCACCGGCGACATCGAACCCTCGTACTTGATCTTCGCGCGCTATCAGCAGCGCAACCGCGAGCGCGTGCAACATGCGTTGGCACTGCTCGACCGCGAACCGGATTTCACCCTGAACGAAGGCTTCGAATTTGACCGCGAATCGGCACCATGGGCCAAAGATTCCGCGGAACTCGATGAGCTGTGGCGCAAGCGCGTGAAAAACGACGCCATCTCGCTGCTGCTCACCAATAAAACTTGGACTGAAGCGCGCGACGTGCTGCGCACGCGCTACGAGCGCGTCTTGAAGCGTGCCGACCAGGTCAAGCCCGAGGAGGTGTTCGAGCTCTTCCTGAACGCCTACGCGCGCACTTTCGATCCACACTCGAGTTACTTCTCGCCGCGTAACTCCGAGGAATACAAAATCCAGATGAGCCTCAATTACGAGGGCATCGGGGCTTCACTGCAGCTGGTCGACGAATACGTCACCATCATGAACTTGATCGAAGGGGGTCCTGCAGCTGCCGCCGGTACGCTCAAGATCAACGATCGCATCACCGCAGTCGGTCAAGGTCGCGACAGCGCGATGACCGATGTCGTCGGCTGGCGGATCGACGATGTGGTGCAGTTGATTCGCGGCAAGGGCGGCACACCCGTGCGCTTGCAGATCCTGCCCGCGGGTGCTGCGCCCGGCTCACCGGAAAAAACCGTCGAGTTCATGCGTGGCAAAGTCACACTCGAAGCACAGGCCGCCAAGAAAGAACTCAAAACCTTTCGGCGTGGTGAGCGCGAGTACAAAGTCGGCGTAATCAACGTGCCGGGCTTCTACTCCGATTACGACGCGCAGCGTGCCGGCGACAAGGACTATCGCAGCACGACTCGCGACGTTCGCAAACTCATCGACGAATTGAAGACCACGGGCGTCGACAGTATCGTGATGGATCTGCGTGGTAACGGCGGCGGCTTTCTGCCCGAATCACAATCGCTGACAGGTCTGTTCATCGATCGTGGTCCCGTGGTGCAAGTCCAGTTTTCGGGCGGCGAAAAAGAAGTGCTCGATGACGATCAGTCCGGTGTTGCTTACAACGGTCCACTCGTCGTGTTGATCGATCGCTTCAGTGCCTCGGCTTCCGAAATCTTCGCTGGTGCGATTCAAGACTATGGGCGCGGCGTCGTGGTGGGTCAACGCAGCTTCGGCAAGGGCACCGTGCAAAATCTCGTCCCGCTCTCGCGTTGGAGCGCGCGGCCCGTCAACGGACAGCTGACCGTCACGATCGGGAAGTTCTATCGAGTCACCGGCGAGAGCACGCAACATCGCGGCGTGGAGCCCGACGTGACGCTCGCCTCACCCATCAGTCTCGCCGACATCGGTGAGAGCTCGCTCGATGATGCCCTCCCTTGGGATCGGATTCAGGCAGCCGGTTTCGGTCAACCCGGATCACTTTCGCCCTCGATCGCCAAACTCGTCACCGAAGAGAGTGCCCGGCAGCGACGTGACCCGGATTATCGATGGTGGCTTGCCGATATCGCGGCCGTCGAGAAACTGCGCGGTCAAAAAAGTCTTTCGTTGAACCTCGAGACTCGCAAGGCCGAGCGGGCCGCGCTCGAGACAGAGCGCTTGGCGCGCGAAAACGAGCGTCGAGCAGCCCGCCAAGAGCCCGCGCTCAAAGCGATCAGCGAACTCGACGGTGCTTCGCTACCCGATGTGATTCTCGATCAGGCCGTTCAGGTCGCCGGCGACATGGTGCAATTTGGCTCGGCGCTCGCCGCACGCAGGCAGTGACCGCGATCGAGGCAATACTCCAACCACTTGTTCAGCATGACGTTGCGCGCCCAGCGTTGATCGAGATCCTGCCCCGCCAACTGTCGCCAATCCCGCAACAGCGGGTGATGGTGCGTCGCAGCCCACGAGTGCGCCTCCACGAGAGCGGCATCGTGGTAGATGCGTAACTGCATATCCGGCGCGGTACACGCCGTCTCGTCACCCTCAGAGCCAAACAGATAAGTCAGCTCGAGCAGCGTCGTGTAGGGCGACACCTCGCCCACCCGCAAGCGTAGGTCGCAATCGGACTCGATCGCCGAGATGCACTCGCCGCGTAGATTTCGTAACGCACCCGCAAGCTCCGTCAATCGCAGATAGTTACTCTCATAGAGCGACATCAACGCCACGAAACTGCGAGGACGACCACGCCAACTCGCCGGCAGCGCACTCTCGCCCGACAGAACGATCGAGTCGATGAATCGCAAAGAGGTGGGTCTCGTCGTCACGACGAAACTATAGCGCGTAACCTGCGGCGCGTAACTAGGCTCGAGTGCGTCGCTCGATACCCGTCGCATCGAGAATGCGGGCCGAGATTTCTTCGATCGAGCACTCGGTGGTGTCGATGAACGAAATGCCATGACGCTGAAATATTCCGTCGGCTGCACGGGTCTCAAACTGCACTTGCTGCGGCGACGAATAGCGACTGTTGGGCCGCCGTTCCTGTCGAATTTGCTGCAAGCGTGACGGCGCGATCCGCAAACCGAACAACTTGTCACGGTGGGCCTGCAAGCCGGGCGGCAAACGGTTCGACTCGAGATCATCGTCCGTCAGCGGATAGTTGGCCGCGAAGATGCCGTATTGCATGGCCAGATACAGACAGGTTGGAGTCTTGCCCGAGCGCGACACACCGACCAGGATCACATCGGCGCGAGTGTAATCGCGTTGCGAGCCATCGTCGTTGGCCAAAGCATAGTTGGTGGCATCGATGCGCGCCGCGTAGTGCACGGCATCGGCGATGCCGTGTGCGCGCCCCGAGCGATGGGTCGAACGCGTGCCGAGCTCCTGCTCCATAGGCCCCACGAAGGCTTCGAAAAAATCCAGGAACAAGGCCTTGCTGCCACGCAGTACTTCGCGCAGATCATCCTGTACCAAGGTGCTGAAAACGATCGGTCTTTGACCGCTCTCGGCACCGGCTAGATCGATCCGCCGCACCGCCTCCGCTGCCTTGTCAAGGGTCGACACAAATGGCAAAGTCACGGCCCGAATTTCCAGGCCATCGAACTGGGTCAACAAACTGTGTCCCATGGTCTCAGCGGTGACTCCCGTTTGATCCGAGACGAAAAAGACGATCCTGCCCGCCACTCGTTGTTCTCCCTAATTCTCCCTGCCGCGCTCGGAAGTGTTCCATCGACGTCGGCAACCGACAAGGTGAATTTCCATGACTGAAGTCGTTATCCCCTTTGAACGCCTCGGTATGCACGATGTGGAGACGGTCGGTGGCAAGAACGCCTCCATCGGTGAAATGATCGGCGCACTCGCTCGCCTTGGCGTGAAAGTGCCTGGTGGCTTCGCGACCACGGCGGCAGCTTACCGAGCGATGCTGGCCCACGAGGGCCTCGATGAGCGCATCCGACACACTCTCGCCGAGCTCGATGTCGATGACGTCGTCAGGCTCGCCGCGGTCGGCGCGCAGATCCGCAGCTGGATTCTGGCAGCGCCGCTGCCCGCTGCTCTCGAACAGGCCGTTCGAGCAGGGTATCGTCGGTTTGGGCCCGACGCCGCCGTCGCGGTGCGCTCCTCGGCGACCGCAGAAGATTTACCGGAAGCCTCGTTCGCCGGCCAACAAGAAACCTTCCTCAACATTCAAGGCGAAGAGGCGGTTCTCGAAGCAATGCGACACGTGTTCGCCTCGCTCTTCAACGATCGTGCGATCGCGTATCGCGTTCATCAAGGCTTCGACCATTCGCAAGTGGCCTTGTCGGCGGGCATCCAGCAAATGGTGCGCTCGGATCTCGGTGCGAGTGGCGTGATGTTCACACTCGACACAGATTCGGGCTTTCGCGATGTGGTGTTCGTGACCGCCTCCTACGGTCTTGGTGAAACCGTCGTCCAGGGCGCGGTGAACCCGGACGAGTTCTACCTGTACAAACCCGCGCTGCGCGCCGGGCGACGCGCCGTGCTACGCCGCAACCTCGGTGCCAAGGCGATCAAGATGGTCTACGGCGAGCCGGGCTCGACAGAACGGGTGTGCACCGTCGATGTGCCCTCAGCCGATCGGCAGCGCTTTTGCCTCGATGAGCAGGATCTCGTGAGCCTTGCCAAGCAGGCGCTCATCATTGAAGAGCACTACGGCAGGCCGATGGATATCGAGTGGGGCAAAGACGGCAGCACGGGCGAGATCTTCATCCTGCAAGCGCGCCCGGAGACCGTGCAGAGCCGAACGGGTCGCACGATCCAGCGCTATACACTGAGCAAGCGCTCAAAGATTCTCGCCGAAGGTCGCAGCATCGGCCAGCGGATCGGCGCTGGGCCTGCACGGGTCATCAGCGATGTCTCACAGATGGCCCGCGTGCAGCCGGGCGATGTGCTGATTGCGGATATGACCGATCCCGATTGGGAGCCGGTGATGAAGCGGGCGTCCGCCATCGTCACGAACCGCGGCGGGCGCACCTGTCACGCTGCAATCATCGCACGCGAACTCGGCATCCCCGCCGTCGTCGGCTGCGGTGATGCCACCACGGCGATCCGCGAGGGAACAGCGGTGACGGTCTCCTGTGCCGAAGGCGATACCGGCTTCGTTTATGAGGGTGCACTCGATTTCGAACGCAAACAAATCGAACTCGACGGACTGCCACCGTCACCCGTCAAGATCATGATGAACGTCGGCAATCCCGATCGCGCTTTCGACTTCGCGAGCATCCCGCACTGCGGCGTGGGTCTCGCTCGACTCGAGTTCATCATCAATCGAATGATCGGCGTGCATCCGCGCGCCCTGCTCGAGTTCGATCGTCTCGATGCCGGCTTGAAGAGCGAGATCGAGACGCAGATGGCTGGCTACACCGATCCGGTCGGCTTCTATGTAGACAAACTCTCCGAAGGCATTTCGCAGATCGCAGCGGCCTTCTCACCGGAGCCCGTCATCGTGCGCCTGTCCGATTTCAAGTCGAACGAGTACGCCAACCTCATCGGCGGACGTCTCTACGAACCGCACGAAGAAAATCCGATGCTCGGCTTTCGCGGTGCGGCACGCTACGTCGATGCCTCGTTTCGGCCCTGCTTCGAACTCGAGTGCCGCGCCTTACGCCGCGTCCGAGACGAGATGGGTCTTGCGAATGTCTGGGTCATGGTGCCCTTCGTGCGCACGGTCGCTGAAGCGGCCAAAGTCACCGAATTGCTCGCAGCCAATGGGCTCAAGCGCGGCGAGAACGGTCTCAAAGTCATCATGATGTGCGAGCTGCCCTCGAACGCCGTGCTTGCAGAGCACTTTCTCGAATATTTTGACGGTATGTCGATCGGCTCGAACGACATGACGCAGTTGACGCTCGGTGTCGATCGCGATTCGGGGATCGTCGCCAACCATTTCGACGAGCGCGACGAGGCCGTCAAGGCCATGCTGTCGATGGCGATCACCGCCTGCCGCAAGGCCGGCAAGTACGTTGGTATTTGCGGACAGGGACCGTCCGATCATCCGGATCTCGCCCGCTGGCTCGTTGCGCAGGGTATCGAGAGCATCTCGCTCAACCCCGACACCGTCGTGGAGACGTGGTTGATGCTGGCGCAGAACTCAGCTGGCGCGAGCTGAACGCTCACCAGAGAGGAACGGGCACACCGACAGGTCGACATTGCCGCCCGAGACGATCACGCCGATCGTCTCGCCCGGTTTGCCCAGTCGACCGTCGAGTACGGCGGCGAGAACCACGGCCGACGACGGCTCGATCAACAAACGAAAATCTTCGAGTGCGATGCGCATGGCCTGCACGATCGCCGCCTCCTCGACCGTGAGGATGTCATCGACATGATTTTTGAAGATCTCGAACGGCAACACGCCCAAAGAGCCGCGCAGACCATCGGCGATCGTGGGCGGTGAGCCGCTCATGCCCACACGGACACCGGTATGAAACGAGCGTGCTGCATCGTCGGCGGTTTTGGGTTCCACGCCGATCACGCGACAACTCGGCACCAAACCGCGCGCCGCCAAAGCGGTACCCGATAACAAACCACCGCCGCCGACCGGCGTCGAGATCACATCGATCGACGAATGCGTGCTTAAAAGTTCGAGTGCAGCGGTGCCTTGACCTGCAATCACGCGCGCATCGTCGAAGGGATGCACGACGGCCGCACCGGTCTGCGCCACGATCTCCGCAAGAGCGGCCTCGCGAGGTGCAAGACCTGGCTCGCAGTGACGCAAGGTCGCGCCTTCGGCAGTGATGTTGGCAAGCTTCACGGGCGATGCGTCATTCGGCGTGACGACCCAGCAGCGCCAGCCGAGCTCCCGCGCGGCGCGAGCGAGGGCCGCGCCGTGATTCCCGGAAGAATGCGTCGCTACGATACGCGAACTCGCGGGGTCGGCTGCGGCGGCGGACTCGAGTTGCAAGAGCGTGTTGAGCGCACCGCGAAACTTGAAGGCGCCGATGTGCTGCACGTTCTCACACTTCAGCAACACCTTGCGCCCGACCCTAGCGTCGAAGCGCTCGGAAGACATCACCGGGGTGTGGACCACCCGCCCTTCCAAACGCCCTGCCGCGGCGACCACATCGGCAAACACGGGTAGCATCAGCACGCGCCGCGCATTCCCGGGGCGAACAAGTGCTCACGGTAGTGCACGAGCTCCCGCACCGATTCACGAATGTCATCGAGGGCGAGGTGTGTCCCCTCCTTACTGAATGCGGCGGCAACCTCGGGCGCCCAGCGCTTGGCCAACTCCTTGAGCGTGCTCACATCGAGATTGCGATAGTGAAAGAACGCTTCGAGCTGCGGCATCAGTCGCGCCATAAAGCGACGATCCTGACAGATGCTGTTACCACACATCGGCGATGAGCCCGCCTCGACGTGTTGCGCCAGAAACTCGAGCGTGCCGCGTTCGGCCTCCGCGGTGCTCGTACGACTCGCGCGGACCCGCGCCAGCAAACCCGACGAGCCGTGTTGTCGCTGATTCCACTCGTCCATTTTTGCCAAGGTCGCGTCATCTTGATGGATGGCGTAAACCGGCCCCTCGGCGATCAAGCGCAAAGAAGAATCCGTAACGAGCGTCGCAATCTCGATGATCGAGTCGGACTCCGGCTTCAGACCGGTCATCTCGAGATCGATCCAGATGAGAGCATCGTGAGTGGGCATGGGCGGGACCTCGCAGCACAAAGCGCTGTTTTGATTGTGGTTCAGTCTAGCAGAGGCTACATTCCCGCCCTCGCCGGCCACGGCAGAAGAGCGCTCGGTTTGGAATTCGAAGCACAAGTCATCGCCGCCTACGGCCGACATCTGCTCGTGCGTGACGCCGATGGTGCGAGCCATGAGGCGCGCCCGTTCGGTCGCCGCGTGCAAGCGGTTTGCGGCGATCGGGTCCTGTGCGAGGGTGATGCGCACCACGGTGAGATTCACGTCAAGAGCGTACTGCCGCGCCGGAGCACGCTGGCCCGCGCCACCTTGCGCGGTGACGCCGAGGCGATCGTTGCGAATCTCGATCTACTCGTGACGGTCTTCGCGCCCCTGCCCAAGCCCGACCCGTTCATCATCGACCGCTACCTCTGTGCAGCCAGCTCAGCGGGCATGTCGGCTTTGGTCGTGCTCAACAAGGCGGATCTCATCGATGCCGCCGACCCGGCTCTCGCGGAGTGGCAAACATGGCTCGCAGCGTATCGTGCAGCCGGTTACCAGACGCTGATCGTGAGCAGCCACTCGCGTCAGCACCTCGATGCGCTGCGTTCACTGCTCGCCCATCGCACCAGTGCCTTCGTCGGGCAATCCGGTGTGGGCAAATCTTCGCTGATCGCCGCGCTCGCGCCTGCAACGGACATCGCGACCGGTGCGCTCGACAAAACAGCGGAAGGTCGGCACACCACCACGGCGTCTCGCCTGTTCGATTTGCCCGCGGGCGGCGCCCTGATCGACTCACCCGGCGTGCGCGACTACGCGCCGGCGATCGACGGACTCGAGCCGCATAGTTTGGGCTTTCCGGAAGTGGATCAGCTCGCCACGGGATGCAAGTTCCTCGACTGTCGTCACCTGCGTGAGCCCGGTTGCGCCGTGCGGCTCGCGGCAGAGGGGCAGCAACTCGATGCACGGCGATACGAAAGTTATCGACGCCTGCGCCGCATCCGCGACGAGCTGATCGCAGCGCAAGGACCCGGCAAACGCAGTTGAGTCAGCACGGCGATTGCACCGGCACCGATGCACTCACAAATAGTTGCAGTCAAAAATAGTTGCAGTCACAACTAAAGTAACGACTGGCGCCCGGCCAGCGCGTGCGCGAGCGTGCCGCCGTCAATATATTCGAGCTCACCGCCGATCGGTACGCCGTGCGCAATTCGTGTGGCTCGCAAACCTCGGTGTCGCACCAGCTCCGAGAGAAAATGCGCCGTCGCCTCGCCCTCGACGGTCGGGTTCGTCGCCAAGATGACCTCGGCGATCTCGCCCTCTGCCAAACACGCCTCGAACTCGCCGATACCAAGTTGCTCGGGGCCAATTCCATCAAGCGGCGACAAATGCCCCATCAAAACGAAATAGCGCCCACGATAGCCACCCGACTGCTCGATGGCCACGACGTCCGCCGGTGATTCGACGATGCACAGCAAGCTGGCGTCGCGCTGCGGTGCGCTGCAGATGAAGCAGAATTCCGACTCGGTCAACATGCGGCAGCGACGACAACGACCGACTTTCGCAAGCGCCGCCTCGAGTGAGGCCGTCAACGAGCGCGCGCCGTCGCGACCATCCTGCAACAGATGAAAGGCCATACGCTGCGCACTCTTCGGGCCCACACCCGGCAGAACCCGCAAGGCATCGATCAAGCGCGCGAGCGCCGGCGTGTGTTTCATCGAAATCTTAGAACGGCAACTTCATGCCAGGCGGCAGCCGCAGTCCCGACATCAGCGACGACATTCGCTGCTGCGACTCGCTCTCAACCCGCCGCACGGCGTCGTTGATGGCCGCAGCCACCAAATCTTCGAGCATCTCGCGATCCTCACCAATGACCGCGGGCTCGATCTGCACGCGCTTCACTTCATGCTTACCGGTCATGGTGACCTTCACCATACCCGCGCCCGATTCACCCGTGACCTCGAGTTGCGCGATCTCTTCCTGCGCCTTCTGCATGTTGCGTTGTAGGGCTTCCGCCTGCTTCATCATGTTGCCGATATTCGCCATCTGGTCGTCCTCAGTTGGGTTTCACCGAATCCGTTTTGACCGTCGCTCCGAAGCGCTCTTTGAAGCCCCGCACCGTCGGATCCTCGTCGATGGATAGACGCGCCGAGGCGAGAGTCGCCTCGACCTCGCGCTGCTCCGCACTCGCCGGTGTCTCCACCGTCGACTGCGCAAGTTCGATCTCGACTTTCACGTGCTCGCCGAGATGCTTGGCGAGAGCCTGCGAGAGCTTGTCGACGAGCGCCGCGGTTTTCAGCAAGCTCTGCGCTGGATCGAGCGCCAATCGCACCAAGGCGCCCTCGCGTCCGAGGAACGCGCAATGCGCGGCGAGCTGTCGAGCGGCACCGCCGAGCTTGAGCGCCGCCAGCGTCTGCGGCCATGCGCCGAGTTCGCCACGCGCCGCCGGCTGGGCCGCGGCATCGCGCGCTGGCGCGGCAGCGCGAGTCGCTGCGCGTGTGGCGCCGGACGCGACACCCGCGTTGACGCCGGCACCACCGCCGGCTGATGCCAGCCCACGCCCACCCTCGCCCGACACCGGACGGAACGCCAGAATCCGGAGCAAGGTCATCTCGAAGCCGCTACGCGGATCGGGTGCCCAAGCCAAATCACGCCGACCGAGGATCACGGTTTGATAATGCAATTGGACGTCTTCGGGTGTGATGGCCGCCGCCAGCTCCGCCAACAAACTCTCAGGATGCAACTCGTCGCCTTCGTAAGCGGGCAAGGCCTGCTTCATCGCCACCTGCACGAGCAGACTCGCAATCTCATCGAGCATGTCGGCGTAATCCGGAGCCCACTCCTCGAGCGAGTGCGCAAAAGCGAGCACGGTCTGTGCATCGCCGCTGCCGATCAGCTTCAAGAGTTGTTCGACTTGCTTACGATCGACGGTCGCGAGCATGGCCCGCGCCGCCTCTTCGGTCGCACGACCGCCCCCAAAAGCCAGTAATTGATCCAGCAGCGACAAACCATCGCGCATGCTGCCGTCGGCAGCCTCGGCTAGCAGGCGAATACCGGGCGTCTCGTAACCGAGATTTTCGGCATCGAGGATGAACTTCATGCGATGCGCGATCAAAGAAACGGGCAAACGCTTGAGATTGAACTGCAGACAGCGTGACAACACCGTCACGGGCAGCTTCTGCGGATCCGTGGTCGCGAGCAAAAATTTGACGTGCGGCGGAGGCTCCTCGAGCGTCTTCAACAAGGCGTTGAAGGAGTTGTTCGAGAGCATGTGCACTTCGTCGATGAGATAGACCTTGTACCGTCCACGCGTCGGCGCGTACTGGACATTCTCGAGCAGCTCACGGGTGTCTTCGACCTTGGTGCGTGAGGCGGCGTCGACTTCAATCAGATCGACGAAGCGCCCCTCGTCGATCTCGCGACAGGTTGCGCAGGTGCCGCAGGGCGTCGGCGTCATCCCGGTGTCGCAGTTGAGACACTTGGCGAGGATGCGGGCGATCGTCGTCTTGCCCACGCCACGCGTTCCGGTGAACAGGAAGGCGTGGTGGACCCGCTGCGTCGCGAGTGCATTCGAGAGTGCCTGCAGAACGTGCTCCTGCCCGGTCAACTCATCGAAGCGTTTCGGTCGCCACTTGCGGGCAAGTGCGGTGTAACTCATGGACTGAACCAATCAGACGAACCGAGGGAGGCGGCCCGCACCAGCTGGACTCCGGCACCCGACATCACCGCGACCGTTGCTCCCTTCCGGGCCTGGCGGGGTTGACGGTTGGTCGTCGCGGAGGAACCGATGCGGGACGCCATGGAACTGGCGGAGAGGGTGGGATTCGAACCCACGAACACCTTGCGATGTTACTTGACTTCCAATCAAGCGCCTTCGACCGCTCGGCCACCTCTCCCAACCGCGGCGATGATACCAAGGCCTAGGGCTGACGGGGTGGCGCGGGCGTGAATTTCGGCGGACTGTCGAGGCAGGGAGAATCCGCGGGGCGTGGCGCCTCTGGCGCATCGAGGGCCGGAATCTTCAGCGCAGCACGGGTGTCGGGCACATCTTTCCCGGCCGGAACGCGCAGCGGCGCCGTGTCGACCGCACCGGCGAAATCCTCGGGCTTGGCACAGGTCGTCTGGAATGGGTTGATCGCCGCGCAACCTTGCAGTGCGACGCAAGCGAGCAGCGCAGCGAGTGGACGAATACCAGTAGTTGAAATCCCGTTCATGACGACATTGTAGGCGCTAGCGGGAGCCCCGCGCGAGCGATCGCCGCTTCGACTCGCGAATGCAACGATGCGGAGAGCGGCACCAAGGGCAGACGAATACCCGAGTCGATGAAACCCATGCGCTCCAGCGCCCACTTCACCGGGATCGGATTCGGTTCACAAAAGAGGTCGGTATGCAGCCCCGTCAAGTTGATGTCGATTGCGCGCGCGCCCGCGGTATCGCCCGCACGCGCGAGCGCGATCATCTGCGCCATGGCCTGCGGCGCGACGTTGGCGGTCACCGACACGACGCCCTGCGCACCGGCAAGAATGGCCGAACACGCCGTGGGATCATCACCGGAGAGGATCGTGAGCGTGGGCGCAACTTGGCAGAGGCGCTCGATGCGGGCGATGTCCGCGACGGCTTCCTTGATCGCAACGATGCGTGGCACTGCAGCCAGCCGAGCGACCGTCTCGGGCTGCATATCCACACCTGTACGACCCGGCACGTTGTAGAGCATCACCGGCACCGTTGACGCCTCGGCAACGGCAACATAGTGACGAAACAGTCCTTCCTGCGTCGGCTTGACGTAGGCCGGCGTCACGACCAGCAGACCGTCGACACCGAGCGCGGATAACCAGCGGACCCGCTCCATCGTAGCGCTGGTGCTGCTGACACCCGCACCCGCCAGGATGCGCGCTCGCCCGCGAACGAAGCGCAGCGCGGCCAAGACGAGTTCGCGCAATTCGTCGTCGGTGATCGTCGCCGATTCACCCGTCGTGCCACCGACGATGATCGCGTCGGTGTCGTGACTCAGGTGGTAATCGAGCAAGCGATCCCATGCAACGAAATCGATCGAACCATCAGCACGCATCGGCGTGACGATCGCAACGGAACTGCCTGCAAACAAGCCGGCGGACATGAGCGTACCAAGGGACTGAGGGAAGCCCGCGATGTTACGAGCCTCGCACCGAACGGTGCAACCGGGTCGCGGTCACGCCTGCGAATCGCTACACTTCACGCCGACATGAAGCAACACATCGCCATCTCGGCCATCGGGCCGGATCGAACGGGCCTCGTCCACGATCTCACCAAAGTCATCAGCGATTGCGGCGGTAACATCAGCGAGAGTCGCATGGCGAGCCTCGGCAGCGAGTTTGCGATGGTGGCTCTAGTCGGTGGCAATTGGCATTCCCTCGCAAAGCTCGAGTCGGAACTCGCGCGCTTTGCCACCGAATCGGGCATCACGCTGCATTTGCAGCGCACCGAGCCGCGAGCGGCACGCACGGAATATCTGCCCTATTCCATCGATGCCGTCTGCCTCGATCAAACGGGCATCGTCTCAGCGCTCGCTGGCTTCTGCGCCCAACGTGGTATCGATATCGCCGAGGTCGCAACGCGCACCTATCCCGCCGCGCACACCGGCGCGCTGATGTTCTCGGTGCAGATGATCGTCAACGTTCCGAGCAAATTGCACCTCGCGCACCTGCGCGAGGAGTTCATGGAGTTTTGCGACTCCCGTAACCTGGATGCCATCCTCGAACCCGTAAAATCCTGATCGAAACGTCACCCTGGAGTGCTCATGACCAAAGCTGCCACCGGCAAAGTCGTCATCGGTAAGAAAGTTCCGGATTTCAAAGCGGTCACTACAGATGGCAATGAGTGGCGCTTGAAGGAGGCAGCAGGGTCCAAGGTGGTGTTGTTCTTCTATCCGAAGGACATGACACCGGGTTGCACGATCGAAGCCCAAGAGTTTCGCAACCTGCAGGCGCAGTTCCGGCGCGCCAACACGCAAGTCGTCGGCGTCTCGCGCGACAGTTGTGCCTCGCACCAAAAATTTCGTAGCAAGGAAACCCTGAACTACGAACTGCTTTCCGACCAAGACGAGTCGCTATGCACGCTGTTTGACGTCATCCGTGAAAAGAACATGTATGGCAAAAAAGTTTTTGGTATCGAGCGCAGCACCTTCTTGATCGACACCGAAGGAAAACTCGCCGCCGAGTGGCGCAAGGTCAAAGCCGAAGGCCACGCCCAAGTGGTGCTCGCTGCGGCGAAAGCGCTTTGACCCGCGCTACCACGAAGCGTCGGCGCAGCACACGGGAACGCCGCCTCTTCGTACTCGACACCAACGTGCTGATGCACGACCCGGCGGCCATCTTCCGCTTCGAAGAGCACAACATCTATTTGCCGATGGTGGTGCTCGAGGAGCTCGACGCCCATAAAAAAGGCATGTCTGAGGCCTCGCGCAACGTCCGGCAAGTCAGCCGCTTTCTCGATGATCTCATGCGCGATGCGACTCGCGAACAGATCGAGAGTGGTCTGCCCCTGCCAAACCATATGTCGGGCAACCACGGCAAAAAGCCGAGCAGCGGCAGGTTGTTCTTCCAGACCCAACAACTCAGCATTCAACTGCCGGAAAATCTGCCGGGCCAAGGCAACGACAACGCCATCCTCGCACAGACCCTGGCGCTGCAAGCGTTGCATTCGGAGGCACGCGTCGTCCTCGTCTCCAAAGACATCAACCTGCGCATCAAGGCGGCCGTCGTCGGCGTGCACGCCGAAGACTATTTCAGCGATCGCGCCATCGAAGATGCCGATGTCCTCTCACCGGGACACGAGGCCTTGCCCGCCGACTTCTGGGAACGGCACGGCAAGAACATGCGCTCTTGGAAAGAAGGGACACGTACCTTCTATGAAATCTCCGGACCCGCCGTCGGCAAATGGATCCCCAACCAATTTGTCTACGAGGAGCGTGAGGGCGGCATCGAAGCCATCGTTCGCAAACTGCAGGGCAATACCGCGACACTCGAAATCGTGCGGGATTTTCGCGGTGACAAACATGGTGTTTGGGGTATCTGCGCGCGTAATCGCGAGCAAAATTTCGCACTCAACTTGCTGATGGATCCGGAAGTCGATTTCGTCACGATCTTGGGCCCTGCCGGCACCGGCAAGACCCTACTCACCTTGGCCGCCGGGCTCGTGCAAACGCTCGAGCACAATCGATACGCCGAAATCATCATGACGCGTGTCACGATTCCGCTTGGCGAGGACATCGGCTTCTTGCCCGGTACGGAAGAAGAAAAGATGGAGCCCTGGATGGGCGCCTTGATGGACAACCTCGAGGTGCTGACGCAGAGCTCCGATGGCGGCAGTTGGGGGCGAGCGGCGACCAACGATCTGCTGCGTAATCGCATCAAGATCCGCTCGCTGAATTTCATGCGTGGTCGCACCTTCCTCAATCGCTACGTCATCCTCGATGAAGCGCAGAACCTCACCCCCAAGCAGATGAAGGCATTGGTGACGCGCGCCGGGCCCGGTACCAAGATCGTCTGCCTTGGCAACATCGCACAGATCGACACCCCCTACCTCACCGAAACCACCTCGGGCCTCACCTTCGTCGTGAGCCGATTCCAAGGCTGGGGTTACTCAGGTCACGTCACGCTCGTCCGTGGCGAGCGCTCGCGCCTCGCGGACTACGCATCGGAGACGCTCTGATCGCGGGCGGTTTCGCCGTTGAACTTGGGTCGCCCGGCGTGGTCTAGTTCGAAGATGCAGACTCGCTCGTCGGTTTTGGTTCGGCTCGGGGCAAGCCTTCGGCCGTGGGTGATCCTCGCCCTAGCAGCGCTGACCGCGCTGGCCAGCGGCCGCGTACCGGCGCAGGGTAACGCCATCGATCTGCCGAACATCGGCTCTGCGGCCAACTCGGCACTCACACTCGGGGATGAATACCGCATCGGCTTGGCGGTGGTGCGTGGGCTGCGTGAACAAGGGCTGATCCTCGAAGATCCGGAAGTCACCGATTACATCCAGAACGTCGGCAGTCGCATCGCATCACAGGCTACGGAGACGGAGCAACGCTTCCACTTTTTCGTGGTGCGCGAGGGCGACATCAACGCCTTCGCCCTCCCCGGCGGTTTCATTGGAGTCAACTACGGCCTGATCACCGCCACGGCCAACGAAGCCCAACTCGCGAGCGTGCTCGCGCACGAAATCGCACACGTCACGCAACGCCATATCGCCCGTTCGATTCAGGCTCGTGGCCGCCAAGGCATGGCCTCGGCGGCGGCGCTGTTGGCGGCCGTGCTGGTTGGCATGGCGACCGGTTCGAGTGATGCCATCCAAGCTGGCATCGCGATCTCTCAGGGTACCGCTGCACAGCAGCAGATCAACTTCACGCGCGCGAACGAGTACGAAGCCGATCGGATCGGCATCGGCTTTCTCGCGGCGGCCGGCTACGATTCGAACGCGATGCCCGATTTCTTTGAGACGCTCGGCCGACGTGCAGGTCTCGCTGGAGCGCAGGTGCCGGAATTCCTGCGCACCCACCCCGTCACCACCAACCGCATCGCCGAATCGCGTGATCGTGCCGCACAACTGGTGCCGAAGCTCACCCCGGAGAGTCCGTCGTATTCGTTCATCCGCGAGCGTGTCCGAGTGCTTGGCGCTCCCGGTGACAGCGACTTGCGCACGTACTACGCCGCACTGACCGATCGAGCACCACTGAACCCCGCGCAACGCTACGGCCTAGCCTTGGCGCAATTGCGAGCTGGCGAGCGCGACCAAGCCGCAAGCGCGTTGATCGAATTGTCGGCGGCGCAGCCGGAGAGCCCGCTGCTGCAAGCCGCGCTCGGACAGGCGCTGTTTGCCGCCGGCCAACTCGATCTCGCGCGTCATGGCCTCGCCAAGGCGCTACAGATCGCACCACGCAACATCCCCCTGACCATTCGCTATGCCGAAGTGCTGATGCAAAGCGGTCAATCGAAAGAGGCGCACCGGGTGTTGCTCGATTTGTTCAACAACGTCCCACCCACGCCGGAGCAGATCCGCCTCACCGCCGTGGCCGCCAGCGGCGCGGGCGACACGGCCGATGCGCACCACTATATGGCCGAGTATCACCTCGCCAACGGCGATCTGCCGCTCGCGATCAAACAATTGGAGCTGGCCATCGCACATCCGGATATCAGCGCCGTGCAGCGCGCCCGATTCGAAGCGCGTAGCAAAGAAGTCCGCGATGCTTTGATCGAAAGTGGCAAACGCGGCAATCGATCGCCCCGAGCGAACACGGGAAACTGATAAAATATCGCCATGATTTTTCGCGCTCTTCGTTGGCAAGCACCGCTGCTTGCCGTTCTGTCGTTGTCGATATCCGGCTGCACCGCCACCGCGTCACGCGCGAGGGATGCGCGCGACCCGCTCGAGCCGATCAACCGTGTGGCCCACCATTTCAACGAGGATCTCGATCGAGCGCTGCTGCGTCCGGTCGCGCGTGGCTATCACCGCGTCGTCCCGGAGCCCCTACAGATCGGCGTCTCGAATGTGTTCTTCAACGCCAAATATCCCGTGACGATGGTGAACAACGCACTGCAGGGCAAGTTCGTACCGGCGCTCTCGGATCTCGGGCGCGTCACGCTCAACACCACACTCGGCTTGGGAGGCGTGTTCGACCCGGCAACCTCCGCAGGACTGGAGCGCCATGACGAAGACTTCGGTCAAACCTTGGGTGCCTGGGGTGTGCCGAGCGGTTTCTATGTCGTCGTGCCGCTACTTGGACCCTACACCCTCAGAGACGGCATCGGCAGCATCGTCGATGACTTCGCCGAGCCTCGCTCGTACCTCGAGGACGACAGCACGCGTTATGGTCTTTGGGCAGGCGATAAATTCGATCGCCGCGTACGGCTGCTCGACGCCGATGCCGTACTCGATCGCACGGGCGACAGCTACGCCTTCATCCGCAGCGCCTATTTGCAGCGGCGCGAGTTCCTCGTCAACGACGGCATCACGAGAGGTGATGATCTCGAAGCCGAGCTTGAAAAAGAGCTGGCAGAGGATCCGCCGAGAGCCCCCTAGACCGGTAGCAACCCCTCGACTCCGCTGAGGCGAGCGAGCCGCAGCACACTCGGCGGCAGCGCCACGTAGCGCAAGTTGGTGCCCTGCTCGCGCGCGAGAGCCACAAGATCGAGCAGCACCGCCAGGCCTGCACTGTCGATACGCTCAAGACCGCTGCAGTCGATACGGATGCTCCCGCCCGCGCTGAGGCAATGCTGTAATTGCGCATGAGCGCCGGTAGCGGTGACGAAGCCAAGCGAGCCGCTCACGCGGTACAGCCCACTGTCCGATTCCGGGGCGAGACGAAATTCGCTCATCCTTGGCGGCCCACACCCCGGTTCTGCGTCTGCAATCGATCGATCACGGCATCGAGACCTTTCTGATCGATCTCGGCACCGAAATCTTCGCGAAAGCTCTTCACGTAGCTGATGCCTTCGATGACCACGTCCCAGACCTTCCATCCCGCCTCGGTCTTACGCAGAGAATAATTCACGGGCACGCGAGTGCCGTTGCTGCGGCGGACTTCCGTACGAACACTGGCGGAGACCGCCTCAGCCGGCACCGGCGTCGGCAGCACCCTGATGCGATCGCCCGTGAACTCGAGCAAGGCATCGCCATAGTTACTCATCAACGATCCGTAGAAGGCATCGATGAATTTCTGACGCTGCTCCGGCGTCGCGCTGCGCCAGTGCTTGCCGAGCACGAGGCGCGCAGCATGGTTGACGTCGAAATGCGGTAACAGAATACGATCGACCAACTCGCCAAGCTTAGCCGGATCCTTGCGCAGCTCGGCGCGGCGCGACTCGAGTTCACCGACCATGGCATTGGCCGCTGTTTCGATCAACGCGTTGGGCTCACTCGCGTTCACGACGCTCGCACCGGGGGTGCGCGTCTGCGCCAGCGAGGCAACGGAACCCAGCATGGACGCCAGCACGAGCAGCAACAGCGGAATCGGGGATCGGGGCATGGGGGGTTTCCTCACTCGGTCTTGGCCGCATCGGTGCCGGCATCCTTGCTCGCGAAGTTGGCGAAGAACTTGTTGACCAGCGACTCGAGCACGATCGCCGATTGCGTGAACTCGATTTGACTACCTTGCTTTAGGAAAGTTTCGGATCCGCCAGGACCGATCCCGACGTACTTGCCACCGAGCAAGCCCTGCGTCTGGATGCTGGCATCGCTGTCATCGGGAATCCGATCGAACGACGACTCGATCTGCAGCGAAACCGCGGCGCGGTAGTCACTCGGGTCGAAGCGAATGTCCTCGACGCGGCCGATGCGCACACCCGCCATGCTGACCGGTGATCCCACTTTCAAATCGCCGACGTTGTCGAACTTCGCCGTCACGCGATAGCCGGCCTGCTCTCCGAGCGAGAGCCCACTGCCGGGCAATTGCGTCGTCAAAAAAAACAACGCGGCGAAGCCGAGTAGAACGAACAGGCCAGTGCCGATTTCGAGCGAACGTTGCGGTTTCATTCTGATTTACCTTCCGAGAAAAGCGGCTGTCAGCATGTAGTCGATCAACAGCACGAGCACCGACGACACCACCACCGTGCGTGTCGTTGCGAGACCCACACCCTGCGCCGTCGGCGGCGCATGATATCCCTCGTAAACCGCGATCAAGCTGCAGGCGAAGCCGAAGCAGATACTTTTGACGATCCCCTCGTTGACGTCGTCGAGCTCGACCGCCGCCTGCATCTGCGACCAAAAGGCGCCCGGGTCGACCGCCATCAACTGCACGCCGATCAGCTGCGCGCCAAACAGACCCACGATATCGAAAATCGCCACCAACAGCGGCATGGCGATGACGCCACCCAAAAATCGCGGCGCGATGACATGACGCAGCGGATCGACCGCCATCATCTCCATCGCCGTCAACTGATCCGTTGCCCGCATCAGCCCGATTTCCGAAGTCAACGCCGTGCCCGCCCGCCCCGCAAACAACAGGGCGGTGACCACCGGACCTAATTCTTTGAGCAGGCCGAGCGCTGCGGCGACGCCGAGCGCATCCTCGGAGCCAAAGCGTTGCAGAAGATCGAACCCCTGCAGGCCAAGCACCATACCGACGAAAAGCCCGCAGAGCATGATGATGATCAGTGATCGCGCCCCCGCGTTGTATATTTGATGGACCACCGCCCGCGGCTTCGCGAGCGCCGCGGGGCATTGACCAAGCACCCGCAGCAGAAACAGGCCGACTGCACCGATACGGCCCAAGCTCGCGCCGATCATGAGCGGCGCCTCATCGGCTCGGCGTGACCGAGGATGTCGGCGGCCAAATCACCGGCCGGAAAATGGAACGGCACCGGCCCATCCGCCGCCCCGCTCATGAACTGGCGGACCACGGGCTCTTCGCTGCGCGCCAGTTCCTCCGGCGTTCCGGCAGCGACGATGCGCCCCGCCGACAAGAGATAACCGTAATGCGCGATGGTTGCGAGCTCTTCCACATCGTGCGAGACCACGATACTCGTGATACCGAGCGT
This sequence comes from Klebsiella pneumoniae, assembly GCA_945873095.1. Lineage (GTDB taxonomy): Bacteria > Pseudomonadota > Gammaproteobacteria > Steroidobacterales > Steroidobacteraceae > UBA964. The sequence continues at coordinate 22,497 of CAMCBU010000012.1, forward strand.
CTCGTTGAGTTCGCGAATCAAACGCACGATCACACCCATGGAGATCGGATCGAGCCCGACGAACGGTTCGTCGTAGATCAGCAACTCGGGGTCCATGACGATGGCTCGCGCCAAAGCGACGCGTCGGGCCATGCCGCCAGAGAGCTGCGAGGGCATGAGCTCGGCAGCGCCGCGCAGACCGACCGCCTCGAGTTTGGACAGCACGAGTCGTCGCAGCACCGATTCCGGCAGGCGCGCGTGCACCCGCACGGGAAATGCCACGTTCTCGAAGACGGTGAGGTCGGTCAGCAAGGCGCCGTTCTGAAACAACATGCCGGTGCGACGACGCAGCGCGTACAGACCCGCCTTGTCGACATCGGCCACCGACTCGCCGAAGAGTTCGATGCGGCCACGATCGGCCACGACCTGCCCCGTCAGTAGCCGCAACAAGGTCGTTTTACCCGTTCCACTCGGCCCCATCACGGCGGTGATCTGGCTTTGCGCCACATCGATGTCCACCCCCGCAAAAATCGGCCTCTTGCCAACGGCGTAGTGCAGATCGCGGATGCGGACGGGAGGAGCGCTCATGGAGGCGCGCGATATTACCAAACGGGGCAATAAATAACGGCTGACTGATGCAGTCCCGAATAAATCGGACTAAAATGGTGCCGTTTATGATTCGCATCAGCAAAATGACCGACTACGCCACGGTGCTGCTAGCCGAGCTCGCCCGCGCGCCGCAAACGCAGCAGAGCGCGGCGACCCTCGCTGAGCGTACGCAGATCGCGCTGCCGACGGTCAGCAAGGCACTCAAGGCCCTGCAGCGCGCCGGGCTGGTGCGCTCGACGCGCGGCCTACATGGCGGCTACACCCTCGCAAGACCCGCAGCCGAGATCTCGGCCGCCACCATCCTCGATGCCCTCGAGGGTCCGATCGCCGTCACCGACTGCGCCGCCGGCGCCGGTCAGTGCGAACTGGAGACCACCTGTGGCGTCGGTCGCGCGTGGCAACGAGTGAATTTATCGGTTCGTCGCTCGCTGTACGAGGTGAGTCTCGAGCAATTGGCCGGTCTGGATAAAGGTCCCCGCACATGAGCGAGAACGCCCAACTCAATGAAATCGTCGGTCGTGGCTACCAGCACGGCTTCGTCACCGACATCGAATCGGAAAGTTTGCCGCCCGGTCTGGATGAAGACGTGGTTCGGAAAATCTCGGCCATCAAGCGCGAGCCCGCGTTTTTGACCGAATGGCGCCTGCGTGCATATCGGCACTGGCTCACCCTGCGTGAGCCCGAGTGGGCCCACGTGCGCGTGCAGCCCATCAACTACCAAGACCTCTCTTACTACTCTGCACCCAAGGCCAAGACCGACGGTCCCAAGAGCCTCGATGAGGTCGACCCGAAGTTGCTTGCGACCTACGAGAAACTCGGTGTGCCCCTGCACGAGCGCGCGCGCCTCGCCGGTGTAGCGGTGGATGCCGTATTCGACAGCGTATCGGTCGCCACGACCTTCAAAGACCGACTCGAGAAAGCCGGCGTTGTGTTCTGCTCGTTCTCCGAGGCAGTGCAGAAGCATCCGGAATTGATCGAGCGCTATCTCGGCAGTGTCGTCCCACACACCGACAACTACTACGCCTGCTTGAACTCGGCCGTGTTCTCCGACGGCTCGTTCGTCTATATCCCGAAGGGCGTTCGCTGCCCGATGGAATTGTCGACTTACTTTCGTATCAACGCCGCCAAGACGGGTCAATTCGAGCGCACGCTGATCATCGCCGACGAAGGCAGCCACGTGAGCTACCTCGAAGGCTGTACGGCACCGATGCGCGATGAAAATCAGCTGCACGCGGCGGTGGTCGAACTCGTCGCCCTCGAGCACGCCGAAATCAAATACTCAACCGTGCAGAACTGGTACCCGGGCGATGAGAACGGGGTCGGCGGTATCTACAACTTCGTCACCAAACGCGGCGAGTGTCGTGGCCGCAATTCGAAGATTTCATGGACCCAAGTCGAAACCGGCTCTGCCATCACGTGGAAATATCCGAGTTGTGTCCTGCGCGGCGAGAACTCAGTCGGCGAGTTTTACTCGGTCGCGCTCGCCAATCATCATCAGCAGGCCGATACCGGCACGAAGATGATTCATATCGGCGCCAATACGCGCAGCACCATCGTCTCGAAAGGTATTTCGGCAGGCCACGGTCAGAACACCTACCGTGGCCTCGTCAAGATTCTCCCGACAGCCAGCGGCGCTCGTAACTTCACGCAGTGCGACTCCTTGCTGATGGGCGGAGATTGCGGCGCGCACACCTTCCCCTATGTCGAAGTCAAGAATCCGAGCGCGACCGTCGAACACGAGGCATCGACTTCGCGCATCAGTGAAGACCAGCTCTTCTACTGCTTGCAACGCGGCATCGCCGAAGAGGATGCCGTCAACATGATCGTGAACGGTTTTTGTAAAAGCGTGTTCAAGGAATTGCCGATGGAGTTTGCCGTGGAAGCACAGAACCTGCTCGCGGTCAGTCTCGAAGGCTCGGTCGGCTGAAGAGGAATCATCATGCTCGAAATCCACTCATTGCAAACTCGGATCGGTGACAAGGAGATCCTGCGCGGACTGAATCTCACCGTGAAGGCTGGCGAAGTTCACGCGATCATGGGCCCGAACGGCGCCGGAAAAAGCTCGCTCGCCTACACCCTTGCTGGGCGACCGGGTTACGACGTCACGGGCGGTAGCGTTCGCTTCGAAGGCGCCGATCTACTCGCGCTCGCACCGGAAGAGCGCGCGCAGGCGGGCCTCTTCCTCGGTTTCCAATACCCGGTCGAGATTCCGGGCGTCAACAACGTCTATCTATTGAAAGCCGCTCTCAACGCCGCGCGCAAGCAGCGTGGTCTGCCGGAAGTCGATGCCTTCGAGTTCTTGACACTCGTGCGCGAGAAGATGCGCTTGATGCAGATGGACGAGGCGTTCCTGTCGCGCGGCGTCAATGAGGGATTCTCGGGCGGCGAGAAGAAGCGCAACGAGATCCTGCAGATGCTGGTGCTCGAACCAAAACTTGCCGTGCTTGATGAGACGGACTCGGGGCTCGATATCGACGCACTCAAGGTCGTTGCCAACGGCGTGAACTCCTTGCGCTCGCCCGAGCGTGCCGTGGTGCTTGTCACCCACTATCAGCGACTACTCGATTACATCAAACCGGATGTCGTGCACGTGCTCGCGCGCGGTCGCATCATCAAGTCGGGCGGTCCGGAACTCGCGCTCGAGCTCGAGGCTCGCGGTTACGATTGGCTGCTCGCCGACGCCGCCTGATCGCATGACGGTAAACGCACTCACGGCGCGATCGCGAGCACCGACGAATCGCGACGAAAACTGGAAATACGCGAACCTGCGCGCCCTGTCGCGGATTTCGTTCGACGCCACCTCGGCCGACCGCGGGCAAGAGCCGATCGCGGTTGAGCTACCTGCCCGAGCGACGGCCTGTCGTCTGGTGTTGATCGATGGTGAATACTCGGCCATCAACTCCGATGCCCTGCCGAGCGGCGCCGAACTCCGTATCGAGACGCCTCCGGCCGCGGCCGAGATCGGCTCGGTCGACCATCATTATTTGAACCTCAACCGTCGCGGACGTCGCGAGACCCTGCGATTGCGCGTGCGGCCGCATCAACGCGTGCAAGTGGAGATCCTGCACGTGGCAAGCCAGATCGGACAACCCGCGATCGAGGTGCAGCTCGACTCGAGCGCCGAACTCACCCTGATCGAGCGCCATATCACCCTCGACACCGCCACCGCCGCCACCAATCTCGTGCTGGAAATCACACTCGCCGAGCACGCCAAACTGCATCTCGCGCGCTGGCAACACTATGCGAGCCCCGCCTCCTACATCGAAACGCTGAACCTGGTCTTGGGTGCATCCAGTGAATGTGACCTCACGCAGATCACGAGCGCCGAGCGCAGCGATATTGCCGTGTCGAGTCGCTCGACCGTGTTCGTCACCCACGCCGGCGAGGGGGCGCGTCTGCATTGGAATAGCGCGATGATCGCAGATGGCCAACAGCAGCACGATGTTTACGCGCGTATCGATCATCAGGCTCGACGCGCGCAAACTCATCAAGTTTTCCGCGGTATCGCGAGCGGTCGCAGCAAGATCGGCTTCAACGGGCACATGCAGGTCGGCGCGTCGGCCCACGGCGCGCACTCGGGGCAATCGCTCAAGACCTTGCTCGCAGGCACGGAAGCGGAAGCCAATGTTCGCCCGCAGCTCGAGATCTACACCAACGAAGTGACCGCGACGCACGGGGCGACCGTCGGTAAACTCGATGCAGACATGCTTTTTTATCTCCTCTCGCGAGGCCTCGAGCCGAGCACGGCAGAGTCACTGCTCAAATGGGCGTTTGTCAGCGACGTGCTGACTCGTCTACCCACCGTCGAGTTGCGACAGCAAATCCAAGCGAGGCTAGTGCGACAATTGCCGGGCGCCATCGCCGCGCGCGAGTCATCGACACAGGAGACGTCCGGGTGAACCTCATCGAACAACCTCGCGCCGATTACGACGTCGAGCGAGTGCGTCGGGACTTCCCGATTCTCTCGACGACGGTACGCGGTAAACGCCTGGCGTTTCTCGACACGGCCGCCTCATCGCAACGACCGAATTCGGTCATCGAGGCGATCGTGCACTACGAGCGTCACCTGCATGCCAATGTGCATCGCGGGGTTTACGAACTGAGTCAGAAAGCCACCGACGCCTTCGAGGCGGCGCGCGAGCGTGTCCGAGTTTTCCTCAACGCGCGCTCCACGCGCGAAGTCATCTTCACGCGCGGCGCGACCGAGTCGATCAATCTCGTCGCCGAGTCCTGGGGACGATCTTTGCAAGCGGGCGATGAAATCCTCATCAGTTGGATGGAGCACCACGCCAACATCGTGCCGTGGCAGATGGCATGCGAGCGTAGCGGCGCCGTGCTGCGCGTGATCCCGATCGATCGACGCGGCGAGCTCGATCTTGCCGCCTTCCACCGACTCCTTTCACCGAAAACCCGATTGGTCGCCATCACCCAGATTTCCAATTCCTTGGGGACCGTGGTGCCGATCGCCGAAATCATCGCCGCGGCGCGACGCAACGGGAGTCTCGTGCTGGTCGATGGCGCGCAGGCCGTGGCGCACCAACGCATCGATGTGCAGGCACTCGACTGCGACTTCTACGTGTTTTCCAGTCACAAGCTCTACGGTCCGACCGGCATGGGTGTGCTCTGGGCGCGCGAGGCCGTCCTCGCTGGCATGCCACCCTGGCAAGGCGGGGGCGACATGATCCGCACGGTCTCTTTCGAGAAAACCACCTACAACGAGCTGCCCTACCGCTTCGAAGCCGGCACGCCGAACATTTCCGGCGCCGTCGGTCTCGCCGCGGCGATCGACTATCTTGAAGCACTCGACATCGACAAGGTACATGCGCACGAGCAAGCGCTGCTGCGTTACGCGACCGAGGCGTTACGGGCCATCCCGGGTTTGCAGATCATCGGCCAAGCCGCGCACAAAGGCGGAGTGATCTCCTTCACGCTCGAGCAAGTGCATCCCCATGACCTCGCCACCATCCTCGATTCCGAAGGTGTCGCCGTGCGTGCCGGGCACCACTGCGCCATGCCCGTGATGGATTTCTTTGGAGTCCCGGCGACCGCACGCGCCTCCTTCGGCTGTTATACGAATCGCGACGATGTCGACCAATTGATCGGCGCACTGCACCGCGCATTGGAGGTTTTCGGCTGATGGATCTGAAGGATTTGTATCGGGACGTCATCCTCGATCACAACAAGAAACCACGCAATTTCGGCAAGCTCGAACCTTGCGACACCTCCGCTGACGGGCACAACCCCCTGTGCGGAGATCGTCTGACTCTGACGCTGCGTATCGACGGGGACACCGTCAGCGACGTTCGTTTCGAGGGTCAGGGCTGTGCCATTTCGACCGCCTCGGCTTCCTTGATGACCGAAGCCATCAAGGGGCTCGATGAAGGCAGGATCACCGCATTGAGTGAGGTGGTGCACCGTGCGCTCACCTCGTCGACCGACGCGGCGGTGCCGGACGGGCTCGGTAAACTGGCCGCGCTCTCCGGGGTTCGCGAGTACCCGGCGCGCGTCAAATGCGCGAGCCTCTGCTGGCATACCTTAGCCGCCGCCCTCGCTCATCGTGGCGGCAGCGCCGCCGTTTCGACGGAATGACACCATGCGCAGTCACGAGAACGAAGCGTTCATCCTCTCGCGCGATACGCCGGCGGTCATGGTGCCCTCGGGCGATGCGATCACGCTGAAGTCGGGTCTCTCCGGCTTCATCACGCAAGCCTTGGGCGGCAGCTTCACGCTGTACATCGAAGGCAATCTGTACCGCTTGTCGGGTGAGAATGCGGATGCCATCGGCAAGCAGACTTTGCAAGCCCCCGAGTTACCGCCGGATGCCACCGCCGCGGATGTGCAGGCACTGGCTTGGCAGCAGATGCGCCGCTGCTACGACCCTGAAATTCCGATCAACATCGTCGAGCTCGGTCTCGTTTACGAATGTGAAGTCGTGCCGAACGAAGACGGCACACGCGATCTGGCCGTCAAAATGACCTTGACTGCTCCTGGCTGCGGCATGGGCGATGTGCTCGTTCAGGATGTCAAAGAAAAAATCGAAATCATCCCGACCGTACGCGATGCCAAGGTGGAGCTCGTCTTTGATCCGCCCTGGAACCAGTCGATGATGTCGGAAGCGGCCCGCCTGCAAACGGGCATGATGTGAGTCAGTCGTGGAGCCCCGCGGGCTCGATAGAACAACTCGCCGCACTGTCTCGTCTCGAAGTCGAAATCGACGGCGACTACGTTGCGATCGCCCGCTTGAACGGTCAATTGCACGCGTTCGAAGACCGCTGCACTCACGACGGCGAGGCGCTCGCCGGTGCCGAGCTCGAGGGGGATGCCACCACGCCCTGCGGCGTCGTGATCTGTCCACGACACGGCGCCCGCTTTTGTCTCAAGACGGGCGCAGCACTGACTCCGCCTGCTTATGAACCGATCCGGATTTTTGAGGTTCGAGAACGCGACGGACAGATCGAGGTGCGCCGATCTTGACCACGTCGCGACGCTTGACGCTACTGCGCCACGGTCACGCCGAGACCTCGGCGCCAGGCGGTGATATCGATCGCGCTCTCGATGACATCGGTCGCGCGGAAGTGAGTTCTGCGGCAGCGGCACTCGCCCAGTTCGAAAAACCGACTCGATTAATCGTCAGTAGCGCCCGTCGCACTCGCGAGAGCGCCGCGATCCTCATTCATAGTCTCACGCTACAGTCGGCGCAGATCGAATATCTTCCGGAGCTGTATTTGGCGAGTGCCGGGACCTTGCGACGCGTCATCGACACGCAACCCGATGAACACACGCAGTTGTGCCTCATCGGCCACAACCCGGGATTATCGGATTTCGTGTTCGAAGCGCTACCCGAAGGCTTGCAGCGCGAGAACTTTCGCGGCCTATCCACGGCCGGGTGGACCTCGTGGCAATTCACCGCCGCGAGTTGGCAGGCATTCGCGCCTGATGCCAGTTACACGATCACGCTCGGTTAATCGTTGCGGGTGGATGACTGAGCGCTCAGTCGATCTCTCCAGCCAAAGCCCGCGCGATATAGTTGCCCGGCACTCGGGTTCGCGGCAAACGCACATCCGGCATGACATCGGCGAACCAGTCGCGCACCGGACGATCAAGCGCGACCCCGTGCATGTAGTTGTAGAGCGCGGTGCTTAAAGCCTTGCCGAGTAAATCGTGATCGACGCCGGTCGGATCGTGAAACCCGATATCGTTACGCGCGAAGCGTCCCGTTGGTGGTGCGATCAAGGTGACACCATATTCGGCCGGGTTCAGTCCCACCGGTGAGTGCACCGTGCACGTGAAGCGATGGAAGTATCCCGACTGCACACAACCTTCGGCGAACAGCTGGCGAACATACTCGAGCGAGTCGATGGTTTCTGCCACCGTCTGCGTCGGAAAGCCGTACATCAGGTATGCATGCACGAGGATACCGGCATCCGTGAAGGCACGCGTCACCCGCGCCACCTGCGCGACCGACACCCCTTTTTTCATGAGCTTCAAGAGTCGATCGGAGGCCACTTCGAGGCCACCGGAGACGGCAATACACCCACTCGCCGCCAACTCTGCGCACAGCGCGGCCGTGAAGGTTTTCTCGAAGCGGATATTTCCCCACCACGAGATCGTCGTCTTGCGACGCAGTAACTCGGCAGCGAGTGATTTCAATACTTTGGGCGGGGCAGCCTCATCGACGAAATGAAAACCGGTCTGGCGGGTCTCGGCGACGATCGCCTCGATTCGCTCCACGAGCACCGCGGCGGCCGCCGTTTGATAGTTGGCGATGTAATCGAGGCTCACATCGCAAAAACTGCATTTCTTCCAATAGCAGCCATGCGCGATGGTGAGCTTGTTCCAACGACCCTCGGACCACAACCGATGCATGGGATTGAGCATGTCGAGCAGCGAGAGATATCGCTCAAGGGGCAAGCCTTGCCAACTGGGTGTGCCAGTGTCGGCGAAGGCGATCTCCAGATCACCCGCATCGACGTAGCGCACTTCACCCGCCGGATTACGAACGAACGTTCGAATCAAACGCGCCTCATCACGCAGACCCTGCCAATGCTCGATGAGTGCCCAGAGCGGTGCTTCACCGCGATCGAGGGTCACGTAGTCGACGAAATCAAAGAGTCGCGGTTCGGCGAGCTCACGCAACTCGGTGTTGACGTAACCACCGCCCATCACGATGGTCGCATCAGGGCACTCGGTACGGATCGTTTGCGCGATCCGCAATGCGCCGTAGAGCGCTCCGGGAAACGGCACCGACAGCAACACGATATCCGGCTGATGCTGCTGCAGAACCCGCTGAGTCAACCGCTCGAGGTGCTCATCGAGGAAATGTCGGGGCCGCGCCAACGCGTGTACCAACGGCTCGAAGCTCGCTTGACTCGCCGCCAATTTTTCACCGTAGCGCACGAACTCGAAGCCTGGATCGACGGCATCGCGGATCACGTCGGCGATATCGTTCAGATACAGCGTGGCGAAGTGTCGCGCACGATCCTGCGTACCCAAAGCACCAAACGCCCACGCGAGCGGATCCTCACCTTCATAGGCCGAGAGAGTCGCGAAGCGAGGCCCCTCCGGCAAATAACGGCGCGAGACGATCCGATGCGCCAAGGTGGCGTCACCCCCCTGCAAGAACGCGATGACCGACTCGATGGTCGACGTATAGCTCCCGCTCGCCGCGAGGAACGAGCGCTCCGCCTCGGTACGCCGCTTGACACTGCGCCGCTCGACGGCCGCTGCCAGCGCCTCGAGCCCCGCTGCCGTCATCACGGACAACACCAGCTCGAGGGCGAGATCCGCCTGTGCGATCGGCACTTCGCGGCTGCGTAAAAATCCACTGAGGTAAGCCGTCGCCGGATACGGAGTGTTCAACTGGGTCATCGGCGGGATCAGCGCGAGGACCTGCGGCGGCGGCAAAGACATCGGTGCATTATGCGAGATACCGCGACACGGTTGAAATGCCGATCTGGCGTCCCCACTCTGGATGACAACGTCATCCTCGAGCGCGACCTCATGAGCCAAGCCCTAGCTGTGACCACTGCGAGCTTCCGCGAGCAAGTCATCGACGCCTCCCATCAGCAGCCCGTCTTGGTGGATTTTTGGGCGCCTTGGTGCGGGCCCTGTCGCATGCTAGGGCCCGTGCTCGATCAGTTGGCGGCGAGTACGCCCGGCATCAAAGTGGTGAAACTGAACACCGACGAAGAGCCGGAGGTCGCCGGCGCTTATTCGATTCGCAGCATTCCCGCAGTGAAGCTTTTCAAGAACGGCCAAGTCGTCGATGAATTCGTCGGTGCGCAACCGCTCGGCGCGGTCAAAGCCTTCGTCGCAGCGCACCTGCCCAAGGAAGTCGACCCGCGCCTCATCGAGGTAGAGCAATTGCTCATGCGCGGCGAAGTGAGCGCGGCCGAAACCCTGCTCGACTCGCTATCACCGGTGATGCAGAGCGAACTCGAGGTCAAAGCCTTGCGGGCGAAGCTGTATTTCGCCCGCATCGCCCTATCGCCCGATGAAACCGACTCCATCCAAACAGCGCGGGTCGCGGCGGCGCGCTATCTGCTGAAAGATGCTTGGACATCCGGGGTGGAGGCGCTTTTTGCCGCCGCAGAACGCAATCGGCGCTACGCCACCGGCGCTGGACGCGACGATATTTTGAAGGCCTTTGATCTCGGCACGGCCGACGAGACGAGTCTCGCAACAGCACGTCGCCGTCTCGCAGCACTACTGCACTAGCCGCACGCCTGCACTAGCGGCACGACTGCACTAAAGGTCATCAGCAGCGCTAGTGCGCCGCCTCGTCACGCAGGCGAGCCGCCTCGGCCTCGCCCAAATAGGCTTTGATCCAGCCGCGGGCGAGGTACAACAGCGGAATGAGCGCGATCGCCGCACCGAGCTTGTAGAGATAATTGACCGTGCCGACCGCCAAAAACTGCGGAATCGGCCACTGCTGCGGCCCGAGCACGAAGGCGATATAGAGCACGACGAAACTGTCGATGAATTGCGACACCGCCGTTGATCCGGTGGCCCGCAGCCAAACGAGCTTTTCACCCGTGGCTCGGCGAATGCGATGGAAGACGGTCACATCGATCAACTGGCCGATCAAAAAGGCCACCACCGACCCCATGATGGTCCACAGCCCTTGGCCGAAAATTTGTGCATAGGCGTGCTGGATGTCGGGGACTCCGAGATCCCGGTTGGCATCCACCCAGAAACCGGCCGGCGCAAGCGCGATCGACGCGTAGGCCGCAAAAAACGCATAGCAAATGAACGCCACCGCGATCCACGAGATCAATCGCACTCCGCGTGGACCAAAGTATTCGTTGATCACGTCGGTCATCACGAATACGAAGGGCCACAACAGCACACCGGCTGTGAAGTTGAGGTTGCCCGTGATCCCGAGCAACGACCACTCGAACGGCGCGATCCCGAGGGTGCTCTCGAGCGAGAAGATCTTCACACCGACGAACTCGGCCAACAGGGCGTTGGTCAGGAAAAACCCAGCCAACACGATGAATAGCCGGGTCGCCTTGCCGTCGGTGATGCGCATCGCAGTGGGTCAGTAAGGTGTGCAGAAGCAGTGGGCGTAGAGTCGATCGGCGATGGCGTGCCGATTGAACCGCAACACCTCACGCTCCACCGGCCCGAAATCGCGCTTGGCCGCCTGCAAGGCCCAAGCCGAGGTCAAATCGTCAGGACCCGCCACTCGCAACATCAACGAAGCGGCAGAGGTTTCGACGGAAGCCACGAGCTCTTGTGCCCAGCTCTTGTCCGACTCGAGATAGTCGCGCTCATACTTGCCCTCGTCGAGCCCCGCGCGCTTGGCTGCGGCCGCGATGGCTTGATCGAGCGAACCCAACTGATCGACGAGACCGCGATCTTTTGCATCACGACCTGACCACACACGACCTTGCGCAATCGCGTCGACGTCGTCACGCGACTTGTTGCGACCCTGGGAGACGCGTGCGAGAAAATCTTCGTAACCGCGCTCGATCGTGGCCTGCAGCAACATCGCCGCAGCCGGACCCACCGATCGATCGAGTCGCAGTTCACCCGAGAGCGGCGTCGTGCCGACGCCGTCGGTATTCACCCCGATCTTATCGAGTGCCCGCGGTGCCGTCGGGAAGAGCCCGAAAATGCCGATCGACCCGGTGATCGTCGCCGGGCTCGCCCAGATCTCATCCGCCGGTGCGGCGATGTAATAGCCGCCCGAGGCGGCAAGGTCGCCCATGGACACGATGACCGGTCGGCCGGTTTCTTTGAAAGCCAGCACTTCACGGTAAATCTTTTCCGAAGCCAGCACGCTGCCGCCCGGGCTGTCGATGCGTAGCACCAGTGCTTTGATGTCTTGATCCAGTCGCGCTTTGCGGATCAACGCCGACATGTCATCGCCTGCGATCACACCACCGCCACCCGACCCATCGACGATCTCGCCGGAACCGACCAGCACGGCGACGCGCGCATCCGGATGGCGCGAGATCTTGTCCTCGGCCCGCACGATGCGTAGGTAGTCGTCGAGACCCACGCTGCGATAAGTCTCTTTCTCCTCGTCCTTCGCAGCGAGTTCCATCACGCGCTTTTCAACTTCGTGCGGCGTCTTCAGCGCCGTCACGAGTTTCGCATCGAGGGCGACCTTGGCCGTATCACCCTTGGCCGCCTTGACCGTCGGTGAGAGCGTATCGACGTACTGACGCAGCGCCGCCGGCTCCATACCGCGCGCGGCCGCGACGACATCGAGGTAGGTGCCCCACAGCGAATCGACGAAGGTCTGACTCGAGATGCGATCCTCGGGCGACATATCGTCACGAATCCAAGGTTCGACGGCACTCTTGAAAGTGCCGACACGGAATACATTGACATCGACACCGAGCTTGTCGAGCGCGGATTTGTAATAGTTCCGATAGCGCTCGTAGCCCTCAAGCACCACGAGCCCCATCGGATCGAGATAAATTTCATCCGCGTGCGCCGCGACGTAGTAGGAATCACGGCCATAACCCGTGCCGTACGCGATCACCTTCTTGCCCGACTCGCGGAACGAGCTCACCGCACGCGCAAATTCATCGAGAGTCGGTTGACCTGCAGCGCCCATGGCATCGAACTCGAGCACGAGTGTCTTGATGCGCTTGTCTTCTTTGGCCGCTTGGATGGCATCGGTGAGATCACGCAAGGTGGTCTCGTTGCGTCCGAGACCGCGCGCTTCGGCGAGCGCAACTTCCAGCGGATCACCGCTTTGTTGCTCGACGATCTCGCCCTCGGGGCGAATCACGAGCGCCGCGTCGTCGGGCATTTTCGGGATGCTGCCCTGCAGTGCGCCCACGACGAAGCCGAAGATCGCCAGCAGCAGCAACAGATGCAGCGTCTTACGCAGACCTTCGAACAGCGCAACGACGAAGCGGAAAAACTTACGCATGAACGCGAACCTCCACCGTCAAAAACAAACGCCACCCCGAAAGATCGGGGTGGCGTGATCTAGTCTAGCAATGGGCCGGGCGAAGACGCCACGCGCCCGAGCGATCAGACTTTTTCTTCGATGCGGGCAGCCTTGCCCGACAAGCCGCGCAGGTAGTAGAGCTTGGCGCGGCGGACATTGCCACGGCGCTTCACCGACACATCGGCGATGCTCGGGCTGTGCGACTGGAAGGTACGTTCGACGCCCTCACCGTGCGACATCTTGCGCACCGTGAACGACGAGTTGAAACCGCGATTGCTCTTGGCGATCACGACGCCTTCGTAAGCCTGCACGCGCTCACGATCGCCTTCGACCACCTTCACGTTCACCACCACCGTGTCGCCCGGTTTGAAATCCGGCAACTGACGGGTGATGCGACGTTGTTCCATTTCCGCGATGACATTAGCCATTTTCATCCACCTCTCGCTCGGCGAGATACTCGTTCAACAGGGCGCTCTCCTCTTCGGTGAGCGCTCGACCTTGGCCATTATCGGCCCTCAGCAGATCGGGGCGCCGCAACCAGGTGCGGCCCACGGCCTGCTTCATTCTCCAGCGCGCAATTGCAGCATGGTTTCCACCTTGCAGCACCTGCGGCACCGATCGTCCTTCCCACTCGATGGGACGCGTGTATTGCGGCCAATCGAGTCTGCCGTCCGAGTGCGACTCCTGCTCACTCGAGCGCTCGTCACCGAGCACTCCGGGCAGCAAACGCACCACGGCATCGATGACCGTGAGCGCCGCGAACTCGCCACCGGAGAGCACATAGTCTCCGAGTGACACTTCGCGATCGATGCGCGCGTCGATCACCCGCTGATCCAAGCCCTCGTAGCGGCTCGCCACCAGCACCAAGGCGGGCGAGGCTGCGAAATCGCGCGCCATCGCCTGCTCGAATCTCTCGCCCTGGGCCGACAGGTGCACCCGAGGGCTGCCTACAGCCACGAGGCGACTCGCCCCATCGATCGCCGCCGCCCAAGGCAACGGCGTCCCGACCATGCCCGGACCGCCACCGTAAGGGCGATCGTCGACGCTCTTGTGCACATCCGCAGCGTACTGCCGCGGGTCCACACACTCGATCTGCACCAAGCCGCGCGACATCGCGCGACCTAGGACGCCGTGCTCCAGAGCCCCCCGAACGAGTTCGGGAAACAACGTCACCACGACGATTTTCATAAATCGGCTGGCCAATCCACCAGGATGGTCTTCGCGGCGTCGTCGATCTCGCGAAGGTGCTCCCGACTACTCGGAACCCATCGCTCACGCTCGCCTTTGACCACCATGACGGCATTCGCCGGCAGGTCCTCGAACCCCTCGATGATGCCGAACTCGACACCCTCTAAGTTGCGAACCTGGTAACCGATCAGGTCGTGCCGGTAATGCTCCCCGGGTTCCAAGGGGGGCAACTCCGTGCGGGGTACCTCGATGATGCAGCCGACCCAGAGTTCGGCTGTCTCTCGTTGGGAGACCCCCTCCAGACGCACCAGCAAGCCCTTCGGGTTGCCGTCTGCCTCTGCCACCGTCGCCGTTTGCCGCTGCCCGAAGGCGCTGCGCAAATGCCAAGTGGGGTAGTCCAGTATGGCCAGCGGGGGGTCTGTCCAGGATTGCAGGTGCAACCACCCCTTCAAGCCTTTGGGGCGACCGAGTCGCCCCAACTCAACCCAGTCGCTGTTCAGGCCGCAGCCTGAGCGACCTTGCGATAATCGCTGACCAGCGATTTCACGCGGTCGGACTGCTTGGCACCCTGGCCCACCCAGTATTCGATACGGGCGAGGTCGAGCTTCAGCTTCGGCTCGCTCTTGCGCGCCACCGGATTGAAAAAGCCCACGTTTTCAAGGCTCGCGCCGCCCTGTCGCTTGCGGCTATCGGTCACAACGACGTGATAAAAAGGCGAATTTTTCGCACCACGTCGCGTCAGACGAATCGTCACCATAGGTCGTTACGCTCTCGGTCGTAGCCCCGGGGGGCTGAAAAAGAGCGCGGAGTCTACAGAAATCAGGGACTTGATGGAAGCGCCGTCACGGCTTCGGAAAGCCCGGCGGAAGACCGCCCCCCTTGAGGGCGCCGAGCATGCGGCGGAACTTGCCGCCCTTCATGCTCTTCATCATCCGTTGCATCTCGGTGAACTGCTTGAGCAAGCGGTTCACATCCTGCACTTGGGTGCCTGAACCGGTCGCGATCCGCCGGCGGCGCGAGCCATCGATGATGTCGGGCTTGCGCCGCTCTCGGTGGGTCATGGAATTGATGATGGCGATCTGGCGGCGAATCTGGGCGTCACCCTCGCCGGCCGGCATCCCACCTTTGGCCAAATTGCCGGGGAGCTTGTCCATCAGCGACTCGAGACCACCCAAGCTCTGAACCTGTTCGAGTTGACCCTTGAGATCGTAGAAGTCAAAGCGGCCACCGCCCATGACTTTCTTGGCGAGGCGCTCGGCCTCGGCGGCATCGACCTTGCCCTGCACCTGTTCGACGAGCGCAACGACATCGCCCATACCCAGGATGCGCCCAGCCATGCGCTCGGGATCGAAGGGCTGTAGCGCATCGGTCTTTTCACCGACACCCAAAAACAGGATCGGCTTACCGGTCACATGCCGCACCGACAAGGCCGCACCGCCGCGGGCATCGCCGTCGATCTTGGTGAGGATGACTCCGGTCAATTCGAGAGCGGAACTGAAGGCCTTGGCCGAATTCAAGGCGTCTTGTCCGGCCATCGCATCCACGACGAACAGCCGCTCATGCGAACCGACCGCCGCATCGATCGCTTGCGCCTCGCTCATGAGTTCCGAGTCGATATGCAAACGGCCGGCGGTATCGACGATCAGAACGTCGAACACCCCCTGCTTGGCCGCCTCCAAGGCAGTCCGGGCGATCCGCAGCGGATCGTCGCTCGGGTCGCAGGCGTGGAACGAGGCGCCCACTTGCTCGGCCAAGCGTTGCAACTGAGTGATCGCCGCCGGACGCCGCACGTCGGTGCTGACCAGTAAAACCCGCTTCTTACGCTCTTCGATGAGCCAGCGCGCGAGCTTGGCCGCCGTGGTGGTCTTACCGGCACCCTGTAGGCCCGCGAGCAGGACCACATAGGGTGGCTGGGCCCGCAGCTCAAAACCGGCCCGCGCGCCCCCCATGAGCTCGACGAGCTCGCGGTGGATGATCGAGACGAAAACCTGACCCGGTGTGAGACTGGTTGCAACCTCTTGCCCTTGCGCTTTTTCCTTGACCGTCTCGAGAAAGGACTTGATGACCGGTAGGGCAACATCCGCCTCGAGCAGCGCCATGCGCACCTCGCGCAGGGTCTCGGCGATGTTGTCCGCGCTGATCCGACCCTTGCCGCGCAGGTTTTGGACGGTCTTCGCGAGTTTTTGACTCAGGTTTTCGAACATCGCATGATTATAGCCGTGAGTGATCCGGCCCTCCCCCTCTTGATAGGCCTCCTCGCGCTGTGTCTCGTCTTGTCCGCGTTTTTCTCGGGCACCGAAACAGCGCTGATGAGTTTCAACCGTTATCAGCTGCGCACCATGGTCAACCAAGGCCATCGTGGAGCCCTACTCGCCGAGCGGCTGTTGCAACGCCCCGATCGGCTGATCGGTTTGATCCTGCTCGGCAACAACCTCGTCAACAATCTCGCCGCGACACTCGTCGCCATCATCGTGCTGCGCACGTACGGCGAAGAGTGGGTTGCCGTCGGCGCCGGCGTGATCACGCTCGTGATGCTCATCTTCTGCGAGGTCGGCCCCAAGACGTATGCGGCGCTACACCCCCGGCGGCTCGCGACGACCTCGTCCTATGTTTACATTGCGCTGCAATGGGTACTGCGCCCGGCGGTGTTTGCGATCAACTGGATCACCAATGGGGCGCTGCGCCTCGTGGGCCTGAACGTCGATCGACAAACTCAGCAAAACACCCTCTCGCGCGAGGAGCTGCGTACCGTCGTCGCCGAAGCTGGCTTGATGATTCCGCGCAGTCACCAGCAAATGCTGATCAGCATTCTGGATCTCGAGCGGATCACGGTGAACGACATCATGATTCCGCGCCAGGATATCTCCGGCATCGATCTCGACGATGATTGGGAGCGCATCCTCGATCAGCTGCGTCAAACCCCGCACACCCGTTTGCCGGTCTACCGCGGCGACATGGGCAACATGCTGGGTTTATTGCACATGAAGCGCGTGGCGCAGGAACTCGCGCGCGGCTCGCTCGATCGTGAGCGCCTCGGCGAAGTGGCCGTGCAACGAGAGCCCTATTACGTCCCCGAGGGCACACCACTGACCACGCAGCTGCAGAATTTTCAGCGTGATCGGCGTCGACTAGCCTTCGTCGTCGACGAATATGGCGAGGTCATGGGCCTCGTCACGCTCGAAGATATCCTCGAAGAAATCGTCGGCGAGTTCACACAGAACGCAGCCACGCTCTCACATCGCGATATCCACCGCGATCGATCCGGTGCTTACATCATCAACGGCGGCACGACAATCCGTACGCTCAACCGCACGCTCGGCTGGCAGCTCCCCACCGACGGCCCGAAAACCTTGAACGGACTTTTGATCGAACGACTTGAGACGATTCCGAACTCGGGTACCTCACTGCGCATCGACAACCTCGAGATGGAAGTGCTGCAGGTAGCCGACAACACGGTGCGCACCGTGAAGGTGCGCGTCACGAGTGACTCAGCTGCCGAACGCGGCGGCGAGAGCCTCGGATAATCTCGAGACACTTTTGACCTGCAGCCCCTCGATAGGCTTGCGCGGGGCATTGTCCGCGGCCGCGAGCGCCACACGAAAACCCTGTTTGGCGGCCTCTCGTAATCGCTCCTCGCCGTAGGCGACCGGACGAACTTCACCCGTCAAACCCACCTCCCCAAATGCGACGAGCGTCGCCGGGAGTGGTTTGTCGCGCAGACTCGACGCCAAGGTGAGCAGAACCGGCAGATCGCTCGCGGTCTCGTGCAAGGACAAGCCGCCCACCACGTTGGCGAAGACGTCATGATCCTGCAACGATAAGCCGCCATGCCGATTGAGCACTGCGAGCAGCATCGCGAGCCGCGTCGAATCGAGACCTTGCGCAACCCGCCGCGGATTGCCAAAACGCATGGGATCGACGAGCCCCTGGATTTCGACCAGCAAAGGGCGCCCGCCCTCGCGGGCCACCGTCACGAGGCTGCCCGCGGCGATCTCGGTCGGCCTCGCGAGGAAAATCGCCGATGGATTCGCGATTTCTTTGAGTCCGGACTCGGTCATAGCGAAGAACGCCAACTCGTTGACCGCACCAAAACGATTTTTGGTGGCACGCACGATGCGATAACGCGAGCCCGCGTCGCTCTCGAAATACAACACGGTATCGACCAAATGCTCAAGAACCTTGGGGCCGGCGATCGTGCCTTCGCGCGTGACGTGACCGATGATGAGCACCGTGGTCCCTGTGCTCTTGGCGTAGCGCACCAAGGCGGCCGCACACTCGCGCAACTGCGAGACACCACCCGCACTCGCCGCCACCTCCGGCAAATACACCGTCTGGATCGAATCGACGATCAACAGCGCCGCCTTTGAATCGCGTGCCGCTTCGAGGATCACATCGAGACTGGGCTCGGACATGAGCTGAAGGTTCGCGACATCGAGTCCAAGACGGCCCGCGCGCGCGGCGACCTGCGAGACAGACTCTTCACCCGTAGCGTAGAGCACGCTCGCTTCAGCGCAAACGCGCGCGCCGACCTGCAGCAACAGGGTCGACTTGCCGATACCCGGGTCACCGCCCAAAAGCACCACGCTGCCGGGGACGAGACCCCCGCCCACCACTCGATCGAGTTCGCCGGAGCCCGTACGGCGCCGCTCCGCGGCGGCTGCACCGTCGAGTTTGCCGAGCAGCGTGGTCTTGCCCGTCGCCGCGGCGGACCGCCCCGGCGACGCACGACGCTCCTTGAGCGCCGCCTCCATCGTGTTCCACTGCTGGCATTGGCTGCATTGTCCTTGCCAGCGCGTCGCCTCCGCACCGCAGGAGCGACAAACGAAAATCTCGCGCAGCTTGCTCATGAGGGCCGGATGCTAGCACGCGCCCGGCGATGACCGTTTCCGTCCGGACATGCCGTAAGCCCAGTGGGAGGAACCGTTTATGCAAACGATCATTCAACTCGATGCCGCTGCCGTGAGCGACCGCGGTCTCAAGCGCAGCAGTAACGAAGACAGTGTCCTGTGCGACCCGCGACTCGGCTTGTTCGCCGTGGCCGACGGCATGGGCGGACATGCCAGTGGCGAAGTGGCGAGTCGCCTCGCCATCGAGACCGTGCACCGCGAGTGGCGAGCCGCTCACCCACGGCGGGTGGCCCCTCTGAGCGATCCGGCGGATTACGATCGCGTGCTCGGCGCTGTCGTCGCCGCGGCGAACCAGTGCGTCTTGCAGCGCTCGCGTAGCTGCGATTTGTTCGCTGGCATGGGCACGACCCTGCTGGTGGCCGTATTGCACGACATGACGCTGCACTACGCACACGTCGGTGATTCGCGTCTCTACCGCTTGCGCAACGAGCGACTGGCGCTGTTGACGCGCGATCACACCGTCGCGCAATGGCGACTCGATCTAGGTTTGTACACCGCTGCCGAAGCGCGGGCATCGTCGGGCGCGCATCGCCTGACACGCGCCATCGGGATGGACGTGGATTGCGGCGTCGAGGTGGGCGCCTGTCGCTGCGAGCCGGGTGATGGCTTTCTGCTCTGCAGCGATGGCTTGAATCACGAGCTGGAGGACGAGGTGATCGAGCGTGAGTGGCGCAACGCCATCGGTCGCAACGACTCGTCAGACAGTCTCTGTAGAGACTTGATCGACAGGGCCAACCAAGCCGGCGGTCGCGACAACATCAGTGTGCTCGCGCTGCACCTGCGCGCGCTCCATCAATCGACCTAACCGCTCAATCGACATAAACGCGCGGAACGCGCGCAGTCACCCGGCACAGCAATTCGTAGCCGATCGTACCCGCGTGTTTTGCGATCTCGTCGACCGATAAGCCTGCGCCCCACAAGATCACCCGATCACCGATCGCCGCGCTCGGCAGGTCGGTCACGTCGACCGTGATCATATCCATCGACACCCGACCGACGAGCGGCGCGCGATAGCCTGCGACCAACACCGGCGTTCCGCTCGGACAGCTACGCGGTACGCCATCGGCATAACCGGCTGCGATGACCGCCAATCGCGTGGGCCGTTCGGCCACCCAGGTGGCGCCGTAGCCGACAGTCTCGCCGACCGCGAGGTCGCGTAGCGCGATGATCTCGCTCTCGAGGCTCATGACCGGCTCGAGGCCGAGTTCCGACGCTGTACGCTCGCGAGTTGGCGACGACCCATACAGAGCAATGCCAGCACGCACCCAGTCGCCTTGTGTCTGCGCACCGTGCAGAATGCCCGCAGAGTTACCGACGCTGCGCAAACCGGGAATCTCGGCGGAAACCGCCGCAAAGCGCGCCAGCTGGCGAGCGGTGAGTGGGTGCGCCGACTCGTCCGTCGTCGCGAAGTGCGTCATGACGCGGATTTCTTTGACGATATCGAGACTTTGCACACGCTTGGCAGCCGCCGGCACCTCGCCCTCGTCGAATCCGAGTCGATTCATCCCGGTGTTGATTTTGAGCCACACGACGATAGGCTCGATGCCACCGCTCGTCGCGCGCGACTCCAACCAATCGATCTGATGCAGCGAATGCACGACGAGATCGAATTGATGTTCGAGCGCCAACGATAACTCGTCCGGCGAGAACACTCCTTCCATCAGGACGATCGGTGCAGCGATGCCGGCCGCACGCAACTCGAGACCCTCACCCAAGCGGGCAACGCCATAGGCATCCGCCTGCAACGTGCGAGCAGCTTCCACAGCGCCATGTCCGTAGGCATTGGCCTTGATGACAGCGAGCAGGCGTGCATTCGGCGCAGCGCCCTGCAGCCGCATGAGATTGCGCTGCCACGCGGAGCGGGAAATCACGGCGCGGATGGGACCCTGCGCCATCGCGCTCAACGCAGCACGCCCTCGGCGTACGAGTCGGGCGCGTAATTGACGAAGCGTGAATACTGACCTTGGAAGGTCAGCACGAAGGTGCCCGTCTCACCGTTACGGTGCTTGGCAAGATCGATTTCCGCCATGCCCTTCTTGGTGGTGTTCTTGTCATAGACCTCTTCGCGATAGATCAGCAGGATCATGTCTGCATCCTGCTCGATCGCACCTGAATTATGGGTAACGAGACCATCCGCTAACCAATTCGCAGGCCCGGGCACGGTTAAATCGAAAACCTCTTCTTCCACGTCAGAAGGCGCATCGATTCCAACGACGCGATCCCAAAAAATATCCGCGGCAACTTGCTGGCGCAAACAATTCGAATCGAGCAGCCTCGCGTAATCCGACAGAGTTTTTCTTGAGGGCGCGAAGCTAAAATGACTGCTGCCGCCGTATGCGGTACCACGCATCGCCGACATGCTGCGAGTCGTGATGCCCTGCTCGCGCAATGCGGCAGCTGGCGCCTCGCGAGGCCCAAAGCCACCGATCATTTCCACGAAAGCCATCTGGTCCGCGGCTCCGCTCACATCCACGGTATGCACCGGGCGCCCCTTTCCGTGCGTAATCGCGCGCAGGCGCGCCGCGATACCAAAGCGCAAAAGCAGCGCCGCGACATCAAGAGCCAGTTGATGACTCGCCGTGCTGAAGTAAACCCGCGCCGAGCCACGCGTGTCGGGCTTACGCAAACGAATTGAACCATCGGTCGCCCACAGGTGACGCAACAGCAAGGCGAGCTTCGAACCGGATAAACGGAAGATACTTCGCGGCAGGCACTTCTCGTGCGAGCGCTGCCCAAAAATCCCGTGCGAGCGCAGCCAAGCCCCCACACCCGCAGGATGCCAGCGATTGCCGTTGCCGGAGATCACCAATTGATGCCAGTTACCGCGACCCGCATGGCGCGTGACCCGACAACCGAATTTCTCAGCCGCCTCTGTCACCACGCGACTGTTTGCTTCGGATGCGGTCGTGTATCGCAGCGGCTGACCGGACAGGTAACTGCCGTCCCCGACCAAATGCCCCAAGAGCTCAAGTTCGTGGTCCGCCCAAGACACATCGCCTTCTGTCGAGTCGACATCTGGGATCCGACTGGCGAGCGCCACACGATCGCCGGTGCTTAACTCGTCGAGGGTCCTCCAGCCGGAGCCCGCCAACACGCGATGCTCGCCCGTGGCGCGCAGCGTTCGCCCGCTAGCAAGACGCAAGGTTCGGATCTTTCGCATGCCCACCGACCAAACCAGGTCTGACTTGGCCTTGATGAGTCTTTGATGTTCATCTAGCGCCCAAACTTCAGGCTGCTGACCCACCAACTCGCGAATGGGAATACGTGAGCCGTTCGTGAGACAAACCAAAGTGTCGCCGGTGACGCATTCGCGCAAGTCCGACATCACCGGCTTCTTGTCGACACGCTGCTCGACACCGCGATTGAGCTGCGAGAGCGCAATGACCGGCAAATGCAATTCTTTGGCGAGCGCCTTCAAACCGCGTGAGATTTCGGCAATTTCGGTGGCGCGATTCTCTTGGTTACCCGGCACCTGCATCAGCTGCAGATAGTCGACCACGACGAGGTTCAGACCGTGCTCGCGGTGTACGCGACGCGCACGCGCCCGCAATTCGGTCGGCGTCAAACCCGGTGTCTCGTCGATGAAGATCCGCGCTTCGGAGAGCTGCCCCGCCGCGCCGGTGATGCGCGGCCAATCATCGTCGGAGATCTGACCGCTGCGAATGTGCTGCAAACTGACCCGGCCGATCGAGGAGAGCATACGAGTCAGCAGCTGCTCGGAGGGCATCTCCATCGAGAAGATCGCGACGGAGGCCTTCACGCCCTCTTTGAGAGCGGCATACTCGGCCATATTGACCGCGAAGGTGGTCTTGCCCATCGAGGGTCGGCCGGCGACGACCACGAGATCACCGCCACGCAAGCCACCGGTCTTGCGATCAAACTCGTCGAAGCCGGTCGGCAGACCCCGCATGCCGTCGGGGTTGTTATGCCACTCGTCGATCTGATCGATCAACGCCGGCATCAAAGATTGCACGGCAACCGCGCCATCGCGCTGGCCGCGCACGCCTTGCTCGGCGATCGCGAACACGCGACTCTCGGCCGTGTCGACGAGTTCGCGAGCCGTCTCGCCTTCATTGTTGAAGACCGAAGCCGCGATATCCGTGCCGGCTTTGAGCAACTGACGCAGCAGCGAACGCTCGCGGACGATTTCGGCGTAAGCACGAACGTTGGCGGCGGTTGGTGTATCGCGCGCTAGCGCGCCAAGGTAAGCAAGGCCGCCGGCGTCGGCGAGTTGACCACTACGCTCGAGCGATTCACTGACGGTGACGGCGTCGGAGGGCTGGCCGAGCGAGGCCAACTTGCCGATGGCGTCGAAGATGATGCGGTGGTCGGGGCGGTAAAAATCCTCGGACCGAAGCACGTCGGCGACGTTGTCCCAAGATTGCGAATCGAGGAGCAGGCCGCCTAAAACGGCCTGCTCCGCCTCGATCGAATGCGGCGGTGTTCGCACGTCTCCGCCGCGTGCGCTCATCAGCGCGATTACTCCTCAGCGCTGACGATCAGCTGCAACTGCACATCGACATCCGTGTGCAAGTGCAACGAGATCGCGTGCTCGCCCACCGAGCGGATCGGACCGTTCGGCATGCGCACTTCGGAGCGAGCCACCTTGTGGCCCTGTGCCGTGCAGGCATCGGCGATATCGGTGGTGCCGATCGAACCGAAGAGCTTGCCTTCGCTGCCGGCCTTGGCACGGATCTGCAGCTTGAACTCCTTCATCGCATCCGAACGACGGGTCGCATCGGCGAGCTCGTCGCGGGCGATCTTCTCGAGCTCGACGCGGCGCGCTTCAAACTTGGCGACATTCGCCGGCGTGGCGAGCGTGGCCTTGCCCGAGGGCAACAAGAAATTGCGGCCGTAGCCGGACTTCACGTTGACGCGATCACCGATGTTGCCGAGGTTGGCAACCTTGGTAAGCAGAATGACATCCATGGTGATTCCTCCGGCCGATCAATGCTGGTCGGTGTACGGCAGCAACGCGAGATAGCGTGCGCGACGTACGGCCGTGGCCAGCTGACGCTGATAGAACGAACGGGTTCCCGTGATGCGGCTCGGAACGATCTTGCCGGTCTCGGTGATGTAACCCTTGAGCGTCGCGAGATCTTTGTAATCGATCTGTTTCACGCCTTCGGCGGTGAAACGACAAAACTTCTTGCGACGGGTGAAGCGGCTGTTACCGCCTTGTTGTTTACCAAAGCTCATGATGCTTACTCCGCGAGGCCTTCTTCATCGCCCAGGTCGTCACGACGGACGCGGCGCGGACGATCGACGCCCTCACCGACTTCCTCTTCTTCACCGCGCGCCATCGGCGACGGCTCGACCACGGGACCATCCATCTTGACGACCAAGTGACGCAGCACCGCATCACTGAAGCGAAATCCGCCGGTCAGCTCCGCGAGCGTTTTCTGGTCGGTCTCGATGTTCATCAGGATGTAGTGGGCCTTGTGCACCTTGGCGATGGGGAAGGCCAATTGACGGCGACCCCAGTCCTCGATGCGATGGATCTGACCACCGCCTTGGGTGATCATGCCCTTGTAACGTTCGAGCATGGCAGGAACCTGCTCGCTCTGGTCGGGATGGACCAGAAACACGACTTCGTAGTGCCTCATGTGATCTCCTTTTGGATATAAAGCTCCCCGGCGAGGCGCTGCCGGTGGAGCAAGGGTCGCGGACTATAGCCGACGAACCTAGCCTCGGCAACTTGTCGAGTGGCGCTGACGCACCGCCTCGTACAACAACATGCCGGCCGCGACCGACACGTTCAGGCTCTCGACCGCCCCCAGCGAAGGCAGGCGCACCAGGAAGTCGCAGTGCTGCCGCGTGTTCTGCCGCAACCCGCTGCCCTCGGCGCCCATGACGAGCGCGATCGGACCGGTCAGATCCACTTGATCAGCGCGCCGCTCACCCTCGGCCTCGGCACCCACGACCCATAGCCCTTGCGACTTCAGATCGCGCAGGCAGCGGGCCAGGTTGGTCACCGCCACGACCGGAGTCGTCTCGGCGGCACCGGCTGCCACCTTGCGCACCGTAGCGTTCATCTGCACCGCGCGGTCCTTCGGGATCACAACGGCAAGTGCGCCGCAGGCATCCGCCGTTCGTAGGCAAGCGCCGAGGTTGTGCGGATCTTGCACCCCATCGAGCAACAACACGAGCGGCGCGCCACGTGCGCCATCCCAATCGGACAAGGTCGCCGTCAAACGATCTTCATTCCATGGGGTCATCGCACGGACTTCGGCGACCACACCCTGATGCACCGCGGCGCCAACCATGCGCTCGAGGCGAGCGGTGTCGACGCGCTCGATCGCCACCCCACTGGCCTCGGCCGCCCGCGACAACGCCACGATGCGCGCATCGTCGCGACCGCGCGCGAGATAGACCCGCTGGACGCGCTCCGCGTGCCGTTCGAGCAGAGCCTGCACGGCATGAATGCCATGCACCGCCTCGAGCTGACTCATGAGCGCTTCTTGCCCGGGCGCGGTGCGCGGCGCGGGGCCTTGGGTTTGGACGGAAGGGTCTGCACGGTCGCATCGAGTTCGAGATCGACCAGACCTTCGACCGGATTGGCGTGGGTGACGATCACTCGCACCGCGGCACCGATACGCAATTCGAGATCGCGCCGCCTCGCATACCACGCCTGACCATCCGCACTCATCTCGTAGTCGTCATCGTGTAAGGTGTCGAGTCGCAGCAAGCCGTCGATACCGATACCGCGCAATTGAATGAAGCAACCATATTCGACCACCGTCGTGATCAAACCATCGAAGGTTTGCCCCAAGCGCTCGCGCAGATAACTGCACTTGAGAAAGTTGTCGACGTACCGATCCGATTCGTCGGCTCGCTTCTCGAGCCGTGACAGATCTTGTCCCAACGGCGCGAGTTGCTCGGTCCCGTATCGAACGCCGGAGGAATCCTGCGGGTCGACACTCGCCTTGATGGCGCGGTGCACGACGAGATCGGGATAACGACGGATCGGCGAGGTGAAATGCGCGTACTCGGTGAGCGCGAGACCGAAATGCCCAATGTTCACCGGCTGATACAAGGCCTGCGGCATCGAGCGAACAACCAGCGACTCGATGAAAGGCAAATCGAGACTGTGCGCGGCCCGCTCGGTGATCTTGCGTAAGTCGCGCGGTTCGACCTCCTCGGGTAACGTGGCGTCGACACCAATGGCCGTCAGCTGCGTGAGCAGTTGATCGAGCTTCTTCTCATCGGGCACCGCGTGCACTCGATAAAGACCACCGGCACGCGCAGCCTTCAGCTGGCGGGCCGCCGCCACGTTGGCGAGAATCATGCACTCCTCGATGAGCTTATGCGCATCGTTGCGCGCATAGAGCGACAGACTACGCACCCGCCCCGCCTCGTCGAAATCGTAAGTCGGCTCGGTGCTTTCGAAATCGAGCGCGCCGCGACGCTGTCGCGCCTTGAGCAACACGCGATACAAATCGACCAGCGGTTCGAGTGCCGGCAACGCTGCGCCGATCACTTGGCGCGCCGCCGGCTTGCCCTCGAACAGCGCCTCGAAGGCGAGCGTGTAGGTCAAGCGCAGATGACTGCGCATCACGGCGGGATAAAATTTGAAATCGAGCAGGCCACCGCTTTTACCGACGATCATGTCGGCGACCAAACACAGCCGATCCACCTCGGGCTCGAGCGAGCACAAATGGTTCGACAAGGCCGTGGGTAACATCGGCAGCACGCGATTCGGGAAATACACGGAGGTGCCGCGCTCGCGCGCATCGATATCGAGACCACTGCCGACCCGAACGTAGTGACTCACGTCCGCGATCGCCACGACGAGACGAAAGCCCTTCGGATGTTTCTCGGCGTAGACCGCGTCGTCGAAATCACGCGCATCGGCCCCATCGATCGTGACGAGTGGCAGCGCGCGCAAATCGATACGATCACGCGCCTCGTTCGGATCGATACGCTCACCGAAATTCTCTGCCTCGCGCAGTGCCGCAGCGCCAAACTCGACCGGTAGCGAATGGCGCGCGATCGCCGTCTCGGTCGCCATCTCGAGCGGACGCTCGGGATCGAGAACCTTGACCACCTCGGCCATGGCCGTGCGATGTGCATCCGGATAGCGTGTGATCCGGGCGATCACCCAGTCGTCGCGACGCGCACCGCCCAATCGATCGGCGGGCACGAGACAACGCAGGCTCAAGCGACGATCGACCGAGTGCACGAACGCCGTGCGCCCTTGAATCTCGACCGTGCCGAGAAACGCGGTGACACCGCGCGAGAGGATCGAGAGCACCTCACCCGAATAGCGCCCCGAGTGATCTTTTTCGACACTGATTCGGACCCGATCACCGCTTGCCAAGCCCACCGCCGCGCGCGGTGGCAAGAACACGCTTTCCGCTTGCCCCTCGACACGGACGAAGGCAAAACCAGAGCGGTGGGTCGATACCAAGCCTTCCATGGTGCCCGCACCGGTTCGGCGACCACCACCGGAGGGCCGCCGCGAGGTTTCGCGACGGGAGCGGGCACGCTGCTTCATTGACACCCGTACCGCCCGTGCGTACATTTCGCGGCCCACCCTGCCCGGGTGGCGGAATTGGTAGACGCACTAGTTTCAGGTACTAGCGGGTAACACCGTGGAGGTTCGAGTCCTCTCCCGGGCACCAGGGTGGTGATTTCAGTCATCCTGTCTTTCGAAGCTGAGTCCGGCGTGCGATCGCAGTCGGGCGCACAACTTCTCGCCGAGCGCACTCGCCGGCGTCCAAAACCCACCGGCGACTTCGGCTCGCGAGACATCGAATGCGAGGCATACGGCCGCTTCACCCAACATCTTCGCGGTCGAGCCGTAGCCCGGATCACGATCTCCGGTAACTTTGACGCGCAGCGTCCGACCATCGCTCGTGCGCCCAAACAAGCGCAGATCAAAGAATCCGCGCTCCTGTTGCAGCGGACTCGGTCCCTCACCGGGCTTTGGCAAAACGTAGCGCTCGAGCAGCGCTCGGACTGGACCAATACTACTTGCCACCATGAAAGCGGCGAGCCCAGCGCCGGTCGCAACGGCTGCGAGGCGACCTCGCCAGCCACGACCGGTCAGCACCGCCTCGTCATAGACGAAATCCGAACCGTACGAGTGTGACTGCAGGAGATTGCTACGATGCACGATACGCGTGTTGATGCCGCTCATGACGAACGGCGCTATCCAACTGCGAAAATCCGCATCGAGAGCGACCGTCGCACCACTTGGCTGACGCACCCCCTGAGCTGGGCTGCCCACACAGAGCGAGTACGGATTCGCGAGTTCTTTTCGTAACGCCGGATTCGCGCGCGTTTCTTTGACCACGTTGAGAAGACTCGCCACGGTGCCGCCGGAGAAACCACCCCGCATCGCCTTGACGCGCAGCTTCACCCGCGAGCAGCTCTTGCCGAACGATGCCTGCGCTTCGCGCTGCAGAAACCACACCCCGAGATCCGACGGGATCGAATCGAAGCCACAGCAGTGCACGATGCGCGCCCCACTGGCAGCGGCAGCGCCTGCGTAACGCTCGATCATGCGGCGGATCCACTGAACCTCGCCGGTCAGGTCGCAATAATCCGTGCCCGTGTCGGCACAGACCTTGACCAAGGTCTCGCCATACAGCGCATAGGGGCCCACGGTCGAAACGACGACTCGCGTCTCGTGACAGAGCGCGCGCAAACCGTCCTCGTCGGCAGCATCGACCACGATCGACTCGAGTGCGACCGCCGCGGATCCGAGCGAGCGCTTCAACTCTTCGAGCTTGGCGGCCGAACGTGCCGCGATCGCCCAGCGCAGGCCCTGTCCGACACCGTGTCGCTGTAGCAGGTAGCGGCACAGAATCTGGCCGACGAAACTGGTCGCACCGAACACCACGATATCGTGCCGCAGCGCAGTCGAGTGAGACGTCATGGGGATACTCCTTGCCGATACTCCGGACCGATCAGCCAAAGGGATGTCGTCGCAAGATGGTTTGATCGCGATCCGGACCGGTCGAAATCACATCGATCGGCACACCGACGAGCGCCTCGATTCGCGCGAGGTAACGCTGCGCTTCGTGGGGCAGATCTTCCTCTCGCGTCACACCGAAGGTGCTGCCCTTCCAACCCGGCATCTCCTCGTACACCGGTTCGACCTCACCGAAACCCTCGACGAGCAAAGGTGGCACGTCGCTCACTTCGCCCGCCGCTCGATAACCGACACACAGGCGAATGGCATCAAGCCCATCGAGTACGTCGAGCTTGGTCATACACAGACCCGAAATGCTGGAGTGAATGACCGAGCGCCGCAAGGCCACGGCATCGAACCAGCCGCAGCGGCGACGGCGTCCGGTCACGGCACCGAACTCCTTGCCGACCCGTTGCAGATACTCGCCCGTCTCGTCGAACAGCTCGGTCGGGAAAGGGCCGGCACCGACGCGGGTGGTGTAGGCCTTGACGATCCCGAGCACGTAGTCGAAGTGGCGCGGGCCCAAGCCCGTGCCGGTAGCCGCGAAGCCGGCTGTGGTATTCGATGAGGTCACGAACGGATAGGTGCCGAGGTCGACATCGAGCATCGCACCCTGTGCCCCCTCGAACATCACGCTCGCACCCGCATCGCGCAACTTCTGCAACTCGAGGGTGACGTCGAGGACGAGCGGCTTGATACGCTCGGCCATCGTCAAATGTGCATCGAGCGTTTGCTGGAAATCGATCGGTGGCAGCTTGAAGTATTGCTGCAGCACGAAGTTGTGGAAATCGAGAATCTCGCCGAGCTTGGCAGCGAAGCGTTCGCGTTGGAACAGATCCGCTACCCGCAGCGCACGACGCGCGACTTTGTCTTCGTACGCCGGACCGATCCCTCGGCCGGTCGTGCCTATGGCATTGACGCCGCGTGCCTGTTCGCGCGCCCGATCCAGCGCTACGTGCGAAGGCAGGATGAGCGGGCAATTCGGTGCGATACGCAACCGCTCGAACACCGGCACGCCGCGCTCGACCAACATATCGGCTTCGCGCAGCAACGCCTCGAGCGAGAGCACCACGCCGTTGCCGATGAAGCAACGCACCTGCGGCCGCAAAATGCCCGAGGGGATGAGCGACAGCACCGTCTTCTCACCACCCACGATCAGCGTGTGGCCCGCGTTATGCCCCCCCTGGAAGCGAGCGACGGCGACGGCACGCTCGGTCAGCAGATCCACGATCTTGCCCTTGCCCTCGTCACCCCACTGAGTGCCGATGACGACGACGAAACGCCCTTTGGACATGCGAATCAGCGTGCGTTCGGGTTACGCAGGTACTTGAAGAACTCGCTGTCGGGCGAGACGACCATGACATCGCCGTCCTTGCCCAAAGAATTCTTGTAGGCCTGGATGCTGCGATAGAAGGCATAGAACTCCGGGTTCTTGCCGTAGGCAGCCGCATAGGTCGCCGTCGCTTTCGCGTCCGCTTCACCGCGAATCTTCAACGAATCACGCGCCGCGATCGACAAGATCTCCGTGCGCTTGCGATCCGCCTCGGCGCGAATGCGCAGTGCGTCCTTTTCGCCCTCGCCGCGCAATTGACGCGCGAGACGCCCGAAACTCTGCTGCATGCTCGCGTAGACGCGCGACTCGACATCGGGTGGCAAACGGATGGTGCGGACTCGCGCATCGATCAGTTCGAGTCCCAGCGTATCGACGATGCCGCTGGCGCGCTGAAACATCACACCGGTGAAGGCCGTGCGCTCGGCCGAGACGATTTCTTCGAGGGTACGCTGCGCGACCGCGTTCTTGATGCCGTCTTTGACGATGTCGGAGATACGCTGGCCGGCTGCACCCGGGTCGATACCGAACGACTGCGCGTAGCGCGCTTCGTCCCGGATTCGCCACTTGACGTAGTAGTCGACGATCAGACCTCGATTCTCGCTCGTCAGGAAGGTCTCACCCTCGAAACTCTGCGACACGATACGTCGCTCGAACTTGCGCACCGTGTCGATCGGCAGCTTGAAATGCAGGCCCGGTTCGTAACCTGCGGCGACGATTTCCTGGAAGCGACTGCGAATTGCGACTTCGTTTTCCGACACCGTGAACGTGCACAGGCTGATCAGTACGCCGATGGCAGCGATGACGCCGAGAATTCTTTGTAATGACTGTGACATATCAGCGCTCCAACCGCGCACGCGGATCGGCAGTGGCAGCAGAATCAGCCGCGGCTCCCGCGGAGGATCGCGGAATCGTCACCGACACCTCGGGTTCCGACCCGTTGCCGCGACGTTGTTCCATCAGCTTATCGAGTGGCAAGTACAGCATTTGATTACCTGACTTGCTGTCGACCACGATTTTTTGCGAGCGGCTCAACACGTTTTCCACCGCTTCGATGTACAGACGATCGCGAGTCACTCTCGGAGCCTTGTCATACGCTCCGACGAGTTGATTGAAGCGCTGCGCTTCACCGTCAGCCACCGCCACGACCTGAGCGCGGTAAGCCTCGGCTTCCTGCAACTGCCGCAACGCCGCGCCCTCGGCCACCGGCAAGATACCGCTCGCATAGGCCTCCGCCTCTTTGGTGAGCCTTTCCTTATCCGCGAGCGCCTTGTTCGCGTCGCGCTGCGACTCTTGCACGTCGGTCGGAACCTGGATGTCGGTGAGGTTCACGCTGGTGATGAAGATGCCAGTGCCGTATTGATCGAGTGTCCGCTGGATCAGCTCACGCGTGCTCGCCGTGACCTGTTCACGATTCGAGACGAAGATCGCCTCGAGGGTGCTGCGACCGACGACCTCGCGGATCGCCATTTCGCCCACATCGCTCAAGGTCTGCTCCGGATCACGAACCTTGAACAAATATTTGACCGGATCGCGCAGCTGGTATTGAACCGCCAAGGTCATGTCGATCAGGTTGATGTCCTGCGTCAACACCTTCGCCGTGTAACTGACGCTGTTGACCTTTTGCGTGTTGACCTTGGTCACCCGCTCGATCGGCCAAATATGAAAGCCGAGACCCGGATCGCGCACGGAGGCGAACTGCCCGAATCGTTGCACGACGCCGCGCTCGGCTTGATCGATCGTGAAGAAGCTCTGGTAGGCCCAAAACGCGAGCACCACCCCCGCGATGATCAACAGCTGCGAGCGATTGTCAGCAGGTTCGGTGCCCTCGGGTTCCGTCCCGGCCGGACCGCCAGCCCCAGCGCCTTTCAGGATGTTGTCGAGCTTGCGCTGAAATTTGCGCAAGGCATCGTCGCCGCCAGACTTGCCGGGACGCTTGCCCCAAGGATTTTTTTGGCTTCCGCCAGGTTCATTCCATGCCATAGGTGTGCTTTCGGTTGCGCGCGAATGAGGGAGAAAATCAAGAACGGCGCGCCGTCGCGGGTGATTGTAGGTACCCCCTGTCGAGCACACAAGTTATGTGCTCGCCCGGGGGCGCGGAAAGGGGGGCCAAGGCCTCCACGGTCACGCCAGCAAGGCGCGCAAGAGCGGTCGCCTCGGCATCGGGTATGGCAGCAGACCATTCGATCGAACCGTCTTCCTGCACCTGCTCCGAACGGATCGCGCCGGCCGCATACAGCCGCGCGCGCAACTGGCCAGCTTGACTTGCGCTCGCCCTGATCCGACGCAGGCTCGCAAACAAGGCCAAGCGTTCGGCGATCGCCTCGAGCAAAAGTTCGAGGCCCCGGTGTTTTGCGGCCGAGATCCAGACGCTGGCCACCTGCCCCTCGGCATCACGCTCGACGTGCGGAGCGAGATCGAGTCGGTCGATCTTGTTGTACACCCGGATCTGCGGCAGCTCGCCGGCTCCGACCTCGGTCAGCACGGCGTTGACCTGCTCGATGCGTTCATCGCGACGCGGGTCACTCGCATCGATGACGTGTAGCAACAGAGTCGCCTCGCGCGCCTCGGTGAGTGTGGATCGAAACGCCGCAACCAATTCGTGCGGCAACTCACGGATGAAGCCCACCGTGTCGGCAAGCACGACCGGAGTGCCACCGGGTAATTCCACTTTCCGCACCAGCGGATCGAGGGTCGCAAAGAGCTGATCGGCGACATAGGCGTCGGCACCCGTCAACGAGCGGAACAAGGTGGATTTGCCGGCGTTGGTGTAACCCACCAGAGCCACCGACGGAATCGGAATCTCGACTCGACGCTGGCGCCCGGTCTCGCGTTGCAGCTGCAGCTTCTCGAGGCGCTTCGAGAGGACGCGCACGCGCTCGCCAAGCAGACGACGATCGGTTTCGAGCTGCGTTTCGCCCGGACCGCGTAAGCCGATACCACCCTTTTGACGCTCGAGATGGGTCCAGCCTCGCACCAGTCGACTCGCCAGATGGCGCAACTGGGCGAGCTCGACTTCGAGCTTACCCTCGTGACTGCGCGCACGCTGCGCAAAGATATCGAGAATGAGCGCGTTGCGATCGAGCACGCGCAAGCCCGTCAGTTTCTCGAGGTTACGCTCTTGGCTCGGCGAGAGCGCATGGTCGACCAAGATGACTTCGGCGCAGGTATCGACCGCAACTTGCCGAATCTCGTCAGCCTTACCACTGCCGACAAAATATTTGGGATCCGGTCGATCGCGCTTGCCGGTGACGGTCGCGCCCACGGAGACGCCGGCCGACTCGGCCAACTGCGCGAACTCGTCGAGATCTTCCTGCTCGATCGCTGCGCCGAGACCTAGGCGAACGAGGACGGCCTTTTCGCCGCCGCGGGGACGTTCAAACACGCGTCAGGCGTGCCAGGCTCACTCGCCGACCGGAGCCGGATCGACGCCACCTTCGGGTTCTTCCGGCGACGGGAGGCGCACGTTTCGCGCCGGTACGACCGTGGAGATCGCGTGCTTGTAGACCATCTGGTTGACGGTATTTTTGAGCAGCACGACGAACTGGTCGAATGAATCGATCTGTCCCTGGAGTTTGATGCCATTGACGAGGTAAATCGACACCGGCACCCGCTCCTTGCGGAGCTGGTTCAAAAACGGATCCTGCAGAGACTGGCCCTTGGCCATGATGATCGACTCCTGAATGTTATTCGCCCACCCCGCTACAGTGACAATTTAACATGACAGAAGTTCCCTCAGCGTTGCGAAAGTAACCCTCGCTGCAAGGCGGCCACCCTCGCCTCCAATAGGTCCGCTTGCTGCGGATCCAACCGCTCCCAATCCGGATCGGCGTGGATCCAGGTCAACTGGCGCTTGGCGAGTTGCCGAGTTGCAGCCACCGCTCTTACGACCGCGGTCGCGAGGTCGGTCTCGCCGGCGAGATGCGCCCACAGCTGGCGATAGCCGACGGCGCGCAGCGAGGGCGCAGCGGGACTCAAGCTCGGATTGGAGCGCAACCCTCTGACCTCCTCCAGCAAGCCCTCTTGCATCATGTGCTGCAAGCGCTGCGCGATACGCTCGTGCAGCCAGGCTCGATCCGTCGGCACCAAAGCAAGACGGGCGAACCGCCAAGCGTGCGTCGCGTGGGTGTCGCGCTGCCACTGACTGATCGGCCGACCGCTCAACCGATAGACCTCCAAAGCACGCTGGATACGCTGGGCATCATGGCTATGAATCTTGGCTGCGGCCACCGGATCCACCACGGCCAACTCGCCGTGCAGAGCAGGCCAGCCACGCTCGGCGGCCGCCGCATCGATGGTGCGGCGCAGATCGGGATCGGCCTTGGGCAGTTTGGCGATACCGCGAATCAGGGCATTGAAATACAGCATCGTGCCGCCGACCAAGATCGGAAAATTGCCGCGCGCTCGAATCGTCTCGATCGCCCGCAGCGCATCGGTGACGAACTCACCGGCGCTGTAGGTATCTGCGGGGTCGCGAATGTCGATCAAGTGATGCGGGATCCGCTCTCGCAAACGGCGCGACGGTTTGGCCGATCCGATGTCGAGCCCGCGGTAAACTTGGGCGGAATCCACGCTGATGAGTTCGGCCGGCAGCATTTCGGCCAAGCGCAGCGCCAACGCGGACTTACCGCTCGCCGTCGGACCTGCGATCAGCAGCGCGTCGAATTCAGCGGCCACGCAAAAACAATTGATCGAGTTGCGCCAACGACAGGGTCGTCCAGGTCGGTCGACCGTGATTGCATTGCCCGGCGCGCTCGGTCGACTCCATATCGCGCAGCAACGCATTCATCTCAGGCAAAGTCAGGCGACGATGCGCCTTGATGGCACTACGGCAGGCGATATTGCCGAGCAGCGCATTGACCGTCCCCTCGAGATGGTGTGAGCCCCGCTCGTCGGTCAAATCGCGGAGCACGTCGCGGATCAGCGGCGCCGGATCCTCGTGCGCGAGCAAACCCGGCACCGCGCGCACCGCCAACTTGCCCGGGCCGATCACGTCGATCTCGAAACCCGCGCGCTCGAATTCGGCCGCTTGCTGATCAAAAAATTCCGTCACATGGATTGGTACATCGACCACTCGCGGCTCGAGCAAGCGTTGCGACGCGGCACGATCGCCCTGCGCGAGCTTCAGCTTTTCGTACAACACGCGCTCGTGCGCCGCGTGCGCGTCGACCAACACAAGGCCTGAGGCACTTTGCGCCAAGATGTACACGCCGTGCAGTTGCGCGATGGCCGTGCCCAGCTCTCCTGCCCGAGCGACCACCGCCTCCGCAACCCGATCCGTCGAATCGCCGGATCCCCATGGCCCGGATCGCCAAGGATCGAACGCCGGTAACCCACGCGGCAGCTCAAGGGGCAAAGCCGAAGTCGTCGAGCCTTCGGCGGCACCTGCTGCGGTATTGGCAGCGGTAGTGGCAGCGACACCGAGTGACGTCGCATCAGCCGTGGGCGCCGCAACACCGGCGGGTACGCCGAGTGCCGAATGAACGCTGCGAAAAACGAAATCATGGATCTGCCGACTGTCGCGGAAGCGGACTTCGAGTTTCTGCGGATGGGCGTTCACATCGACCCACGCCGGGTCAAGCTCGAGATAGACGAGGTACGCGGGCTGACGCCCGTGGTAGAGCACGTCGCGATAACCGAGTCGCACGGCGCTCGCCAGCAGCCGATCGCGAACCGTGCGACCGTTGACGTAGGCGTATTGGTGGTCGCTGCTCGCTCTGGCAGCCTGCGGCTGACCGAGCCAGCCATGCAGCGAGACCGAACCGGATCGTCGCTCGAATTCGATGGCACTGGCGATGAACTCATCGCCAAGAATGGCGGCGACTCGCGCCCTGCGCCCGAGGGCGCTGGTCGTCAACGGCGCATCGAGCAGCACTCGACCGCCGTGACGCAACCGAAAGGCGACATCGAACCGAACCAACGCCAAACGCTCGACGAGTCTTGCGATATGACTCCACTCGGTGCTCTCGGCACGCAGGAATTTTCGTCGCGCGGGTACATTGAAGAACAAATCGCGCACCTCGATCAAAGTACCGCGCGGCTGCGAGGAGGGCTTGATGTCCGAGACCTCACCGCCATCGACACGGATCTCCATCGCCGAGGTGGCACCCTCACGCCGTGAAGCCACTCGCATGCGTGACACCGAACCAATCGACGGCAAGGCCTCACCGCGAAATCCGAGGCTGGCGATAGCGGCCAAGTCTGCGAGGGTTGCGATCTTGCTGGTTGCATGTCGCTGCACCGCCAAAGCGAGCTCGTCGGCGGCGATACCATGGCCGTCGTCGAGAATGCGAATCAACGCTGCGCCACCAGCTTCGATATCGATATCGATATGGTGCGCACCGGCATCCAAGCTGTTTTCCAGCAATTCTTTGACGACGGAGGCGGGACGCTCGACGACCTCGCCCGCAGCGATCTGGTCAACGAGCGCGCTCGGCAACTTTCGGATGGGCACGATAGAGATCTAGAGCTTGCCGGCAGCAGCGGCCTCGGGCGCCGTGGCAACGACCGTTCGGCCGCGATCGCGCTCGAGTGCGAAGCGCGAACCCTCGGGCGGATGATCGAGGAAGAACTGCCTCACGCCATCGAAAATGGCATCGGCTAACTCGGCACGCTTGCCTTCGATATTCAGCAGACGCTCATCCGACGGACTCGAGATGAACGCCGTCTCGACCAGCATCGAGGGAATGTCGGGGCTCTTCAACACCAGAAATCCGGCCTGCTGCACCTGCGGCTTACGTACTTCATTGACGCGACGCAGCGATCGCAACACCTGCTCGGCCGCCACCACGCTTTGCCCGATTTGCGCCGACTGCGCGAGATCAACGAGCACTGAGGCAATCACGGGATCTTTGTCATCGAGTGAAATTCCACCGGCGAGATCCGCCGCGTTCTCACGATCGGCCAACCAACGCGACTGCTCGTCACTCGCACCCTTCTCCGAGAGCACGTACACCGAGGAGCCCGACACCGACGGATCGCGCACAGCATCGGCATGCACCGAGACGAACAACTGGGCCCCCGCCGCTCGCGCGCGTCGAATCCGTTCGCGGTGCTTCAAAAAATAGTCTGCATCGCGCGTGAGCACGGCGCGCATGCCGGGCTCTTGATTGATGCGCGCGGCGAGACGTTTGGAAATATCGAGCACGACGTCTTTTTCGTTTGTGCCTGCACGCCCGATCGCCCCGGGGTCCTGACCGCCATGACCCGCATCGATGGCGACGATGACCTCTCGACCCGACGTCGGCGGCGCATGGGCCGCCCGCACTTCTTTCAAGGGAGTGCGACCGACCGGCGCGATCGCCGGTGAGGTCAAAGAAAATTCGAGCGTCGCCGTGCGGTTGGAGGATCCCTCCGAGCCGATCGGTTGCAGTTGGGCGACGGGATCGAGCTCGAACACCAAGCGTAGATCGCCATTGGCTTGTGGACCGGCCCGTAGCGCCCGGACCGCACCATTGGCGGACGGGAGTGTTTGCTTGGGTTTACCGGTGTTGGCGAGATCGACCACCAATCGACGCGGCTGCTCGAGCACGAACCAGCGCGTCGGGGTCGAGGCGGAGAGGTCGATCCGAATCTGCGTCGCCTCCGGCTGGCTCTCGATCCGCAGGCTGCGAAGCTCCGCGGCTGCCTGCGCCGACACCGCGGTGACGCCAAGCAGCAAGGCTGATGCGAGCCACGACCAAAGACGCCCTGTCATGGGCGCGAACTGTACGCTTGAAACACGATAAATATCAACAAAATTAACGCTCTAAGATTGATACTTCAGAGTGCCTGCAACCAATGGCGACCGGCCTCGGTCAGCGCCGCGATGTTGATCTCGCGCGCGGTCCCAACGACTCGCAAGGAGATCTCAAGGTCGAATAGACCGAGTGCACGCTCGGCCCGCTCAGGCCATTCGACCATCCAGAGGCAGCCAGGCCGATCATAATCGGCAAGTCCAAGCCCCCGCACCTCCGCTGCGTCGCGAAGTCGATAAAG
Source organism: Klebsiella pneumoniae (assembly GCA_945873095.1). Classification (GTDB taxonomy): domain Bacteria; phylum Pseudomonadota; class Gammaproteobacteria; order Steroidobacterales; family Steroidobacteraceae; genus UBA964. The sequence continues at coordinate 60,818 of CAMCBU010000012.1, forward strand.
ATCGACGTGTACGACGGTCAGCCGATCGAGTTCGTACGACTCGAGCAGCGAAAACGTCGGACTACGTACCGATCCACGCACGCCGAGACCGCGTAGCAAACCGCGAGTGAGGGTCGTCTTGCCGGCGCCGAGATCGCCGCGCAGCGCAACCTTCAACGCACCGCCCGCAAACGCGGGCATCGCCGCCGCGAGCTTCGCGCCGAATTCCAAGGTGGTTGATTCATCGATCAATACCGTCGCCGTGGTCGAGGTCATGGTCGAAGTCATGGCAGACCGCGGGCCAGATTCATGGCGAGCTCGCCTGCCAGCAAACCGCGATCCGACGAGCCGACGGCCGCCTCTCGCGGCTCGGCAGCCAAGGCGTGTAGCCAGACAGCCGCCTGCGCTGCCAATAGCGCGCTATCCGCACGGGCACGAGCCGACTGTTGCGCCCAAATGCCAGCCACGGCACCGGCTAACACGTCACCGGTGCCCGCGGTGGCAAGGCGCGGGTTTCCCAGGGCGCAAAGGGTCGGCCTCTGACCGGCGCAGCCGATCCAGGTGCCCGCCCCCTTGAGCACGACGATTGCCCGTGTTCGAGCGGCTAAGGTGGCCAGCGCCGCGCCGCGATCGGCTTGTACATCGGCCGTTTCAACGCCGAGCATCCGCGCCGCTTCGGCGGGATGTGGCGTCATCACCCAGGGACGTATCGGCGCATCGCGATCGCCCGCGAGCAGCCCGCCTGCCGACCGCCCCGCGAGCAGCGTGAGCGCATCGGCATCCAGAACCGTCGCCGCCGACTCATCGAGCGCGGCATCGAGCACTTGCGAGGCCCACTCGTCGCGACCGAGACCAGTGCCCACGACGCGCACATCCGCGCCCTGCACATGACGCGCGATGGCACGGGCGTCCTCGATCGGTCTGACCATCAACTCCGGATGGGCTGTCGCAATGGACGCCGCTGAGGCGGGGTGACACAGCACCGTGACCTTGCCGGCACCGACCCGCAGCGCCGCGATCGCAGCAAGGCGTGCGGCGCCCGGCATGCCGATACCACCGCCGATCACGACGACGTGACCCGCCTCACCCTTGTGAGTCGTGATCGAACGACGCGGCAACGCCCGACGCAGTGCGTGCTCGTTCAATCTTTGAGCGACATAACCAACGGACGAGGCGGCACGCTCAAAGAGCGCGGCGTCATCGACGAGCGTCCCCAACACAAGCGAACCCACCCAAGGAGCCGCTTCGATCACATTCAAACCGAGCTTGTGCGCAACGAAAGTCACCGTCAGATCAGCACGGATAGCACAGGGACGCGGCACGCCCGTATCGGCACACAGGCCCGAAGGCACATCAATCGATAGCACCGGGCGCGCTGCGGCATTGACGAGTTGCACGACGCTGCACAGCTCAGCGCTCAACTCGCGCTGCAAGCCGATGCCAAAGATTGCATCGACGATGACATCCGCTCGGGCGAGTTGCTCGGGCAGACGCATCGAATCCAACGACTCGACCGGCACGCCCGCCGCAAGGCACTGCTCCGCCGCGCGAGCAGCATCCCCTTGCAGCGCCTGAGGCGGCGTCAACGCCAGCACGCGCGGCGACAAACCGAGCGACCAAGCTTCATACGCGAGGATGTAGCCATCGCCCGCGTTATTTCCGCCACCGGCAAGAATCAGAATATCCCGCGCAACAGACCAACGGGCGCGCAACTGACGCATCGCGAATGCACCGGCTCGCGACATCAACTCGAACGATGGCACACCGACGCTCTCGATCCAGTGCCGCTCGAGCGCGCGGACCTGCGCGACGGTGTGCAATGAAAGCGGCGATTTCATGCAAGACAGTATACTCGCGGCCATGATGTCGCCCCCCGATTGGCAAGCCTTGCGAGACGATCTCGAGGGGCTCGCGGCGGACGTCGGTTTTTCTGCCGTCGGCGTCGGCAACCTGGAGCTCGCGGACGACGAAGCCCACCTGCAACGCTGGCTGGCCGAAGGTCGTCACGGTCACATGCACTACATGGAGCGTCACGGTACGCGGCGTTCGCGTCCCGCAGAACTGCGCCCGGGGACGATTTGCGTCATCAGCGTCCGCATGGACTATTGGCCTGCCGAGGCGGTGCCCGCAGAGGAGGTGCTCGCATCGTCGGAGCTCGGTTATGTATCGCGTTACGCGCTCGGTCGCGACTACCACAAGATCCTGCGCAACAAACTGCAAACCTTTGCCGAGCGTCTGGTCGAGCGTATCGGTCCTTTTGGTTATCGCGCCTACGTGGACTCTGGACCGGTCTTGGAGAAAGCTCTGGCGCGAAATGCCGGCCTCGGCTGGATCGGTAAGCACACGAATCTGATCGCGAGCGATGCAGGCTCTTGGTTTTTCTTAGGCGAGCTCTACACCGATCTGCCGTTGCCGGTCGATGCGCGCGCCAGTGCCCATTGCGGCAGCTGTGAGGCTTGCATTCCCGCCTGCCCCACGGCCGCCATCACGGCACCTTGGCAACTCGATGCGAGGCGCTGCATCTCCTACCTGACCATCGAACACGACGGCGTCATCGACGAATCGCTCCGACCCCTGATGGGTAATCGCATCTACGGCTGCGACGACTGTCAGCTCGTTTGCCCTTGGAACAAGTTCGCCCAAGCAGCCTCCCACCCGGATCTACGTCGAGCTCGTCTCGGTCTCGATGCCGCAAAACTCACCGAACTTTTCGCCTGGAGTGAAACCGACTTCGAGGAGGGGCTACGCGGGTCGCCGATCCGTCGCATCGGACACGAACGCTGGTTGCGCAATATCGCCATCGCGCTCGGCAATGGCGCTCCGAGCGAGGAGGCCTTGGCGGCCTTGGAGTCACGTCGTCATCATCCATCGCCCGTGGTGCACGAGCACGTCGAGTGGGCCTTGCAACGACTCGCTGCGCGTCGTCGCGAAGCAGCACCGGCTGACGACTAGGGCCGAGTTGCGCGGGTGTTGTCGATCAAGCGGGCGCGCCCGAGACGAGCCGCCACGAGGACCACCAGCTCCGATTCCGACAAACTCGGCGTCAGCAGTGTGTTGGCACTGCGGATCGTGAAATATTCGATCTTGAAACCGAGCGCACGCAGATTACGGCGCGCCTCGGTCTCGAGCGCCTGCAAATCTTTGGCCGACTCGTCATCGGTGTTGATCGCGACGGCGACACGGCGCAACTCTTCGTACAACTTTGGCGCGCTGGCGCGTTCGTCCTCGGAGAGGTAGACATTGCGAGAGCTCAGCGCCAAACCGTCGGGCGCTCGCACGGTCGGCGATCCGACGATCTCGACGGGCAGGAACAAATCGGCTGCCATGCGTCGAATGACTAGCAGTTGCTGGTAATCCTTCTCACCAAAAATAGCGACGTTCGGCTGCACCATACTGAAGAGGCGCATCACCACACTGGCAACCCCCTCGAAGTGCCCGGGTCGAAACTCACCATCGAGAATTTCACTGAAACCGGGAACCTGCACGCGCGTCGCGAAGGCCAACCCTCGCGGGTAAACCTCATTGACCTCGGGTGCAAATAAAATGTCACAACCGGATCGACGCAGAATTTCAGAATCGGCATCGGGTGTGCGCGGGTAACGCTCGTAATCTTCGCTCGGACCGAATTGCATCGGATTAACGAAGCTGCTGACGATCAAGCGCTTCGCGTGCTTGTAAGCCTGCCGGAAAAGCGCCATATGTCCGTCATGCAAATTGCCCATGGTCGGAACCAAAGCAATGCGATCACCTGCGGCGCGCCACGCCGCCACTGACTGACGTAGTTGTTCTACCGAGTTAACCCGTTGCATTTGAGACACATCGTAGCAGAGTCACCAATCCGTAACGGCACCCGTCCGCTCAACTGAAGCAGTGCTCGGGGGCTGGATACGTCAAGGTTTTGACAGCCTGCACGTAGCGACGCATCGCGTCGAGGTTGCCGGAGGCGCCTTGCATGCAATCGAGCACGAATCGCGGCTTGCGACCGGTGGTGATGCCTAGCACGTCGTAGAGCACCAGAATCTGCCCATCGGTGGCCGGTCCCGCGCCGATTCCGATGACCGGCACCTGCAGTGCTTCGGTGATGCGCTGACCGAGTTCGCTCGGAATACACTCAAGCAGGATCAGATCAGCGCCTGCCGACTCGAGGTCTTTGGCCGCCTGCACCATCGCTGCCGCCGCATCCCCACTGCGACCCTGAACTCGAAAGCCCCCGGTCTTGTGCACCGATTGCGGCTTGAGACCAAGGTGCGCACAGACGGCAATATCGTGCGAAGACAAAAATTCGATCACATCGATTTGGGACGGCCCACTCTCGAGTTTCACCACCTCGGCGCCACCCTCTTGCATCAAGCGCACCGAATTGGCTAACGCCACATCGCGAGTCGGGTAACTGGCGAACGGCAGATCCGCCATCAACAACGGCCGATGCAACCCTCGCGCGACGGCTTTGCAGTGATAGACCATGTCGTCCATCGTGACGGGCACCGTCGTGTCATGTCCTTGTATCACCATGCCGAGTGAATCGCCGACCAGCACGAGATCGACATCCGCCTCATCGACGAGGGTGGCGAAACTCGCGTCGTAACAGGTGAGCGAAGCGATTTTCTCGCCCTGCTCTTTCATGCGTGCGAGCGTGGCGAGGGATACCGGTGGACGAGTGGAATCGCGCAATTGCAGATGCGTGTACATGGAGACCTTCCGAGGTGGAATCAGAGCGCTGCGTGACGCAGCGGATTGAAATACAGCTTACCGCGCTTCATGCGCTCGATCGCCAAGAGCAGCTCGCTGAAGTCGGCCTCGCGTGACAACGGATCGAGTGTGGCCGCATTCACGATCAAGGTCGGTGCGCCGTCGTAGTCGTGAAAAAACCGAGCGTAGGCTTCGTTCAACTTCTCTAGATACACGCGTTCGATCAATTGCTCGGCCTTGATGCGCCGCTTCGCGATCCGCTCTATCAAGACATCGACCGGCGCCTGTAAATAGATGACCAGATCGGGCTTCGGCGGATTCACCACCATGCGCGCATAGACCTGCTCGTAGAGATTGAACTCGGCATCATCGAGCGTCACCCGCGCGAACAGCTTGTCCTTCTCGAGCAAATAATCGGCAACGCGTACCGAGGCGAATAGATCCTCTTGATGCAGACCCGATAACTGCTGTGTTCGCTGAAACAGGAAGTGCAACTGCGCGGGTAGCGCCGAGCCGACCGGGTCGCGATAGAACCGCTCGAGAAAGGGGTTGCTCTCGGCTTGCTCCAAAATGAGCTCCGCGTTCCAAACCGCTGCCAGACGGCGAGCCAACGACGTCTTACCGACGCCGATGGGGCCTTCTATGACGACAAAGCGGTGTTTGGGGACGTCCGACATGCTCTTCCCGACCACTCAAGCCAAACGCTGTACCCCTCGATCGGAAACCCTCTCAGCCAGCTCGCAAACGCGACCCAAGCCCGGGATATACAAGTCGGCGGCAACGTCCCGCAAAGGATACAGAACGAAATCACGCTCCGATATCCCGGGGTGCGGTAAGCGCAGCGACGCCGTGTCGCGCCTCTCGCACCCATAGACCAGCAAGTCCAGATCAATGACGCGCGGGCCCCAACGCTCGTGTCGCGTCGCCCGGCCGAGCTTCGTTTCGAGCTGCTGCAACGCCGCAAAGAAATCCTCGAGCGGTGTTTGCGTCAGCACCCCGACGACGGCGTTGATGAAATCCGCCTGCTTGACCGGGCCGAAGGGCACGGTCCGATACAAGGGGGAACGACGCCAAGATCGGGTTTGAGGCAATGTCGCGATCGAGGCGATGGCGCGCTCGACGCTCGCGCAAGGATCACCGAGATTACTGCCGAGCGCGACATAGACGGGTTGCCAATGCACGGCGTCACTCGCCGCTACGTCGGCCGCGACCACCTCGTCCGCGACGCCGCCCGCCCCGGCTACGTGTCGAGCCGCCGCGGGCGGGGCCCGTCCCACTCGCGCGCCCCAAGCTCTCAGCCATCGCCGCACGCTGTTCCGGATCGGCCGACTGCATACGCGACCACCACTCAACCATGGCGGCATCAGCCATCCCGAATTGCGACCGCAGTTGCAGCAGATCGAAGGCGGCACGGAAACGCGGGTGTTCCATCGTGCGCAAGGCACGACGGCCGCGCGGCGACTCCAAGCGCGGCTGAAGAGCGAACATGTCTCGCAGGCCGAGGATGAAGCGGCGATGGACCGCGACACGTCGGTGAATGACTGTCACGGCTCGATCGACCGCATCGAGAATCGTGCCGATGTCATGCCATTGCTCACGCGGTGCCTTCTCGATCTCGAGGCCGATCGGACCATAGAGCAACACGGCGAACAAGAATCCCGGTGTCACCGGCTTGTCGGCCTGCACTCGCGCATCGGTGTTGGCGAGTGCCTGCAGGAGCATACGAACGGGCGGGCTGTCGGGATATCGCTCAATGAAATCACCGACATTCGGCAGCAACACCGTCAGCAAACCCCGCTTGCTCAAAGTTTTGATGCTGTGCGCGCCATGACCGGTCAAGAACAACTTCAAAGTCTCATCGAACAAACGCGCGGCCGGAACGCCGGCGAGCAGCGCTCCCAAGGATCCGATCGGCTCGGCGGTCGCCGGCTCGATCTCGAAATCGAGTTTCGCCTCGAAGCGAGCCGCCCGCAGCATGCGCACCGGATCCTCGCGGTAACGGGTTTCGGGATCACCGATCAAACGCAGGCGGCGCGCCTGTACATCCTCGAATCCGCCGCAATAATCCCAAACCGAAAAATCCGCGATGTTGTAATACAGCGCATTGCAGGTGAAATCACGTCGCCAAACGTCATCGTCGATGTTGCCGTAGACGTTGTCGCGCAGGATGCGTCCGCTATCGTCGACCACACGATCGAGATTCTCGTCGAAGTCGTGAATGTCGTGCGCATCCACGGTGTCACCCGTCGTGTCGCTCGGCTCGATCTCATCGATCAAGTCATCGGCAAGCTCGACCGGCTCCTCCGCTTGCGAGGGCGCGCTCGAAGCGCGAAAGGTGGCCACCTCGATGATCTCACGACCAAAAAATACGTGCGCCAGTCGGAAACGACGCCCCACCAGCCGACAGTTGCGAAACAGCTTTGCTACTTGCTCGGGCAGCGCATCGGTCGCGACGTCGAAGTCTTTCGGCTCGATGCCGAGCATGAGGTCGCGCACGCAACCACCGACCAGGAAGGCTTGAAAGCCCGCCTCTCGCAGTCGGTACAAGACCCGCAACGCATCGGGAGAGATGCGTGAGCGCGAGATGGGATGGGAATCACGCGGAATGATCCGCGCGAGACGAGGAGTCGCCTCTGGGGAGGCAGGATTGGAATTCAAAGCAATGCGTTCCGCTTGAGCAATCGTGGCGGGCGCCTATAATACCTCGCCT
>CAMCBU010000013.1 GCA_945873095.1 Klebsiella pneumoniae
GCTGCGGATAAGGCGTCGATTTTATTGAACACCAATGTGACCGGTAACCCTGGCGGCCACTGTGCTTGTTCGCTGCGCCAAGCCTCGGCATCCGGATCGGCGATCGCATCGACGATGAACAAAATGCGATCGGCTTTGGCGATCTCGGCGCGGGCACGGCGTATCCCTTCGGCTTCGACGACATCCGCCGTCGTTCGAAGGCCTGCGGTGTCGAGAACATGCAATGGCATACCATCGATCGCGATGTGTTCACGCAATACGTCGCGAGTCGTTCCGGCGACGGGCGTCACGATCGCCGCCTCATAACCAGCCAGTGCATTCAACACGCTCGACTTGCCCGCATTCGGTCTGCCTGCAATGACAACCGTCATCCCGTCGCGCAGCAAGCGCCCTTGTTTAGCCGAGCGTGTCACTTCGGAAAATCGTTGCTGTAGCGCATCGAGTCGTTTCACGAGCGCAGTATCGGCGAGGAAGTCGATTTCCTCTTCTGGAAAATCGATCGCGGCTTCGACCCAAGTACGTAACTCGATCAACGCTTCGACCAGACTGTGCACTTGCTGCGAAAACTCGCCTTGCAAAGATCGCAAAGCGGCACGAGCCGCCGCCACCGAACCGGCATCGATCAGATCGGCAACGGCTTCGGCTTGGGCGAGATCGAGTTTGTCGTTGAGAAAAGCTCGCTCGGTGAATTCACCGGGGCGCGCGCGGCGCGCACCGAGTTCGGTAACGCGAGAGAGCAACATCTCGAGAACCACGGGACCGCCATGCCCTTGAAGCTCGAGCACATCTTCACCGGTGTAGCTGTGCGGCGCCGGAAAATAGAGCGCGATACCTTCGTCGATGGTCAAACCGGCTGCGTCTCTAAAAGGCACGAATGTGGCGCGCCGCGGTAGCGGTAAGCCGCTCTCGATGACACCGCTTGCGATCGCGCTCGCCGCAGGACCCGATACCCGCACGATACCCACGCCACCTCGACCAGCGGCCGTGGCGATGGCGCAAATGGTGTCAGGGGTGAAAGAAGCCTTCGTCATCGTTTTTACAGTAATCGGAAATTGTGTATGGGTGTCGATTCATTCTAGTATGGGTACCCATATGAAAACGACTATCGACATCTCAGATGAGCTGTTCGCCCGCGCGCGCAAGCTCGCGGAGCAGCAAGGTATAACCTTGCGCCGCCTCATCGAAGAGGGACTACAACTCGCGCTAGATAAACGTCGTGCTCCCAACCGCTCGTTCCGCTTGCCGACCGTGCGCGGTGAGGCGGTGCCGGATGACATCCTCGAACGCGGCATCCATGCCGTCGTTCTCGAATCGTACGCTTCGCGGGAAGATCGCGCCGCCGCATTAAGCGACACGGTCATCGAATCGGTCCACGATCATCCTCGTTGAGGGCCTTCGGTGATCGCCCTTGATACCAATGTCTTGGTTTACGCACACCGCGAGGAATTGCCTCTGCACACGGCAGCGCGCGCGTGCATCGAGGGATTGGTGGCGAACGGCCAACGATTCGCCATCCCTTGGCCCTGCATTCACGAATTCTTTTCGGTGGTGACTCACCCGCGGCGTTTTCGTCCACCGAGCACAACAGATCAGGCTTTTGCTTTCCTGAAAGCGCTTCGTAGCACCGAACTGTCGGTTTGGTTGAGCGAGGGCGATTTACATCTCCACCAACTCGAATCTTTGGTGACCTCTTCTCGAATCCAAGGCCCGCAAATTCATGACGCCAGAATCGCCGCGCTATGCCTCGCCAACGGCGTTCGCGAGTTGTGGACTGCCGACCGAGACTTTACGCGCTACCCGACGCTAAAAATCCGCAATCCGCTAATCCCGGGGCGATGAATCCCGCTCAACTTGCTTTGGCTTTTTTAGCCTCCGCCTCGATGCGGCGGTTGATGTTCCATTGCTGCGCGATCGACAACAAGGTGTTGGTGACCCAATACAGCACTAGACCGGCCGGGAAAAAGGCGAAGGTCGCACTCATGATGAACGGCAGGATCATGAACACCTTTGCCTGAATCGGATCGGGCGGCGTGGGGTTCAGCTTGTACTGCACGAACATCGCACCAGCCATGATGATCGGCAACACAAAGAAAGGATCGCGCGAGGACAAATCCTGGATCCAGAAAGCGAAGGATGCCTGTCGCATCTCGACGCTTTCGAGCAGCACCCAGTAGAACGCGAAGAACACCGGCATTTGAATGAGGATCGGCAAACAACCGGCCAACGGGTTGATCTTCTCGCGCTTGTAGAGATCCATCATGGCGCGACCGAGTTTCTCGCGATCGTCTTTATACGTTTCCTGCAGATTTTTCATGCGCGGCCCGAGAACGCGCATTTTCGCCATGGATTTTCCAGACGACTCCGACAACGGGTAAAACACCAATTTCAGCAGCAGCGTGATCAGAACGATCGACCAGCCCCAATTCGTCGTGAGTTTGTAAGCTTGCTCGAGTAACCAGAACAGTGGCTTGGCGAGCAACGTGAGAATGCCGTAGTCGGCGACGAGATCGAGCCTCGGACCGGCTTGTTCCAATTGCGCCTGCAACTTCGGCCCGACGAACAAGGTCTCTTCGAAGGTTGCGCCACTGCTCGGCGCCACGGTGATCGAAGGCCCCGTGGTCGAGAGTAGATATTGATTGCCCTCGGTCTTGATCGAGTAGCGATAGGTCACCGCGCCGGCAGGGACGATCGCCGCGACGAAGTGATGTTGCATCCCCGCGATCCAACCGCCTTGGATGTCGCGTGACAGCGCACGATCCTCAGCACTGTCGCGATCGAGTTTTTCATATTTGATGCCGTCGTAGTAAGCCGGCCCTTGGAAAGCGTAGCTCTCGACCGAGAACATGGAAGTTTCGACCGGCGGATCGTTACGCAAGATTTGCGCATAGGAAGCAGCGCGCCAAGTCGCCGTGCCCGCATTTTCAACGTCGTAGCGCAAATCGATTCGGTATTGACCGCGCTTGAATACGTAGGTCTTAGTGACGGTGACACCGGCTTCGGCATCGCGCCACACGAGTGGCACACGCAATTCGTCAGCGCCCTCGGCCATTCGATATTCGTTCTGGGCTGAGTCGAAATCAGCAAGATGCGTCGGTCGCGACTCGCCTGCAGCTCCGGTCAAACCCGTCTGCAATAGATAAAAATTGGCCGGGTTGGTATTGAGCAAGCGAACCCGCGCGTCTTCGCCTTTGACGAGCGGATACTGCGTGAGATCCGCGAGCACCAAATCGCCACCGCGCAACGAGACTTCGGCAGTCAAAACATCGGTCACCACCTTGATGGTGCTCGCGACGGCGGTTGGCGTTGCGGACGCTTGCGGCGCGGCGACGTTGGCGGCGTCCGCTTCGGGGGCGGCACTCGTGGCGTTGCCGGTGGTGGTGGCGGTTGTCGCGTTCGCCGTTGTCGCTGCCGATTGCGGCACGCTCGCCGCAAGACCGGTGACTGCTTCGGCACTCGGCGCCGCAGCGGCAGTGGTGGCCGCGGAGGGTGTTGGCAGCGCGTAATCACGCTGCCAAGTTTCGTAGTTGAGCCACAGCGCGAGCACGAGGCCGAGCCACAGGAACATGCGAGCATTGGTCGAAGTCACGTCGATCTCTTCTCTAAACGCGGCGGCACGGGATCGTAACCGCCTTCACAAAAAGGATGGCAACGGCCCACTCGTTTAAGAGTTAACCAGCTGCCCCGCATCGCACCATGCATCTCGAGAGCCTCGAGCGCGTAATGCGAACAAGTCGGAAAAAAACGGCATCGTGGCCCCAACAGCGGGCTCACGATGAGCTGATACGCACGAACTAGGGCCCGGAGGATGTGGCGCATGATTTTGCTGCCTGTGTCCAAAGACCCTCGAGACTCTCGCGTATCGATTGTGCCGACGCCGCTCGCACAGCCGCTCGCGCACCGATGATGTAATCGGCCGCGGGTAGTCGATGCTGAGCGTGTCGGAACGACTCGCGGATTATGCGACGAAGTTTGTTACGGGCGACGGCATTTCCGACGGTTTTTGCCGCAACGGCCATACCCAACCGAGGCCTGTCGGTGGCAGCCCTGCGGATGACTAAACTCAGTAGGGGATTCCCGAAGCGACGACCCTGCCGGTAGGCAGCTTCGAAGTCGACTTTACGGAGAACGCGGTTAGCGGCAGGAAACCGCAACCGAACAGGTGCCGACGAAGCGTCCCGGATCAGGGGATCAGCTTCTTGCGACCCTTGGCGCGACGACGCGAGAGGATTTTACGACCGTTGGCCGTGGCCATACGGGCACGGAAACCGTGGGTTCGGGCGCGGCGGACTTTGCTGGGCTGATAGGTGCGTTTCATGCGGGCGTCACCGAAAAAAGGCCGCAGAGGTTAAGCAGCGGCACCGTGAGTGTCAAGCCAAATCCGAGATATCCACAGGCCGGGCTATCGGTATATTCTCTCCATCCCCTTCCCGATTCCTCATCAACAGGCAGGTTGGCGCTTGGACCACTCGCTGTGGGCTCGCTGCGCGCAAGCGCTGGAAAGCGAGCTCCCTGAAGCACAATTCAACACCTGGGTTCGTCCTTTGCAGGCGATCGAGGGTGATGGCTCGTTGAAGTTGCTGGCCCCGAACCGGTTCGTCGTCGATTGGGTCAACGCCAACCTATTGCCGAGAATCGGTGTTTGGCTGCAAAACGCCATACCGGGACAGGCGCCGATCGTCACGGTGCAGGTCGGCGCAAAACCCGAGGTGGAACCATCTAGCCCGCTTGCCGCGTCATTGACGATGTTGCCGACCGCGCGGCCGGCAGGCCTGATCGTCGGTGCGCGCTTGAACCCGGACTCCACTTTCGAGACCTTCGTCGTCGGCAAGAGCAATCAGCTCGCCAAAGCTGCCGCGCAACAGGTCGGTGAGAACCCTGGGAAAGCCTATAACCCGCTGTTCATTTACGGTGGGGTGGGTCTCGGCAAGACCCATCTGATGCACGCCGTCGGTCACGCCATTCTCGCGCGCAGACCCGATGCGCGCATTGCCTATGTCCACTCTGAGCGCTTCGTCAGCGATATGGTCAAAGCGCTGCAGCACAATCAGATGAACGAATTCAAAGCCGCGTATCGCTCGCTCGATGCGCTATTGATCGACGACATTCAGTTTTTTGCCGGAAAAGAACGCTCGCAAGAAGAATTCTTCCACACCTTCAATGCACTGCTCGAAGGTCAGCAACAAGTCATCCTCACCTGTGATCGTTATCCCAAAGAAGTCGACGGACTCGAAGAACGCCTGAAATCCCGCTTCGGTTGGGGTTTGACCGTCGCCATCGAGCCGCCGGAACTCGAGACCTGCGCGGCAATTTTGATCAGTAAGGGTGAAGCTGCGGGTGCGACGATCTCGCAAGATGTCGCGTTATTCATCGCCAAACGCATTCGCTCCAACGTGCGCGAACTCGAAGGCGCGTTGCGTCGCGTCATCGCCAACGCGCGTTTTACCGGGCAAGCGATCACGGTCGATTTCGCCAAAGAAGCGCTCAAAGATTTGCTGTCACTGCAAGCGCGGCTGATCACGATCGAGAACATCCAAAAGACGGTGGCCGATTACTGCAAGGTTCGTGTTTCTGATTTGTTATCCGAGCGGCGCAGTCGGTCGGTGGCGAGACCACGCCAGATCGCGATGGCGCTTGCCAAGGAACTCACGCAACACAGCCTGCCAGAGATTGGTGATGCCTTCGGCGGCCGCGACCACACGACCGTTCTGCACGCTTGCCGGCGTATCAAGGCGCTGCGAGAAACGGAGCAGCGCATCGCGGAAGATTATTCAAACCTGTTGAGAACCCTGACAGGTTGAAGTTCATAAGTTGTGGATGTTTTCGAGGGCGAAAATCATTCACAATCGACGCACAGGGAATCGGTCGGATATGCCTAGCCGCATGCACAGGGCAATTGAACGCAACAGGCTGATTTGTCGAGGGTTATTCAGGTTTTCCGCATATCCACAGTGCCTATAATCACAACTATCTGAATTCTTAAATTCTTAAAACCTATATATGAAAGTCACAGCCACTCGCGAAGAGATCCTCGGCCCGGTCCAGAACGTGATCGGCGTGGTCGAACGGCGACAGACCATGCCGGTGCTTTCCAACGTTCTGCTCAGCGCTCGCAATAACCGCTTGAGCGTGACTGGAACGGATCTCGAGGTCGAACTTGTGAGCGCAGTGACGATTACGGTAAGCGCCCCTGGCGAACTCACCGTTCCGGGTCGTAAATTGCTCGACATCTTGCGCTCGTTGCCCGAGGGGGTGTCCGTGACGCTCGCGAGCGAAGCGGATCGAGTAGTGGTGCGCGCCGGGCGTAGTCGGTTCACGCTCTCGACGTTGCCAGCGGCCGAATTTCCGGTCATCGACGAAATCAACCCGCAACAAGTTTTGAAATTGCCGCAGGCGGCGTTTCGGCGCCTGATCGACAAGACCCACTTTTCGATGGCGCAACAAGACGTGCGCTATTACCTAAACGGGATGTTGCTCGAATCCGAAGGGGGCAAGCTGCGCGCCGTCGCCACCGACGGGCATCGCTTGGCCCTGTGTGAAACGACACTGACCGAACGGGTCACCGGCAAGCAGCAGGTCATTCTGCCGCGCAAGGGCGTGCTCGAGTTGCAACGCATGCTCGGTGAGGAAGGTGAAGTCGAGTTTTCGATCGGTACCAATCACGTTCGCTGCCAGATCGGCGACATTCGCTTCATTTCGAAGCTCATTGACGGTCGTTTCCCGGAGTACGGCCGCGTGATCCCAAGCAATGCAAATCGCGTGATCGACGCAGATCGCGGCATTTTGCGACAAAGTCTGCAACGTACGGCGATTTTGTCCAACGAAAAATATCGTGGGATTCGCCTCAACATCAAACCGAACCTGTTGACGCTCCAAGCTCACAACCCAGAGCAAGAAGAAGCGGAAGATCAACTGGAAGTCAGCTACAGCGGCGAAGAAATCGAGATCGGGTTCAACGTGACCTACCTCCTCGAAGCCCTCTCTGCAATCGATACCGAACACGTCAACTTTGCGCTCACTGACGCCAATAGCAGCTGTTTGATCACAGCTTCCGAAGCGGACGGCGCTAAGTATGTCGTGATGCCCATGAGGCTCTGATCGCGAATGGCGTTGGCGGAGCTGACCGTCCGGGATCTCCGCTGTATCGAAACTGCTGAATTGACCTTCGGCCCCGGTACCACGCTGATTTATGGCGCTAATGGTGCCGGTAAAACATCGATCCTCGAGGCGATTTACCTCCTCGGTCGAGGGCGCTCGTTCCGGACCCGTCTCAATGAGCGCCTGATTCGTCATGGACAAGGTCTCTGTCGAGCCGTCGGCAAGGTGGTTCATCCCGACGGTGCCCATACCCTCGGGGTAGAAGTTCAAAAGGGGGGTGAACAACGCTCTGCCACGATTGGGCGTCTCAATGGCAGTAGTATCCGCAGTTTGTCGGAGTTGGCGCTCGCGTTCCCAACGCAAATTATCGACCCCGACGCCCATAAGCTCATCGAGGAGAGCGCCACGCGCCGGCGGCGCTGGTTAGATTGGGCTGTGTTCCACGTGGAACCTAGCTTTGCCTCCGCTTGGAGCCGATATCAGCGCGCGCTGCTCCAACGGAACGCCGCTCTAAAATCAGGCTCGGCACCGGTTGCGGTCTGGGATGAGGAATTGGCTCGCGAGGGCGAAAGCTTGACCTTGGCCCGCGAGCGGGTTCTATCCGCCTTGCTCCCCTACTGGACGGAGATGGTCGAAGAACTGGTCGGCCTCGACGTCTCGTTGAGTTTTCTTCCGGGCTGGGATCGCAGCGCATCGCTGGCCGATGCCTTGGCCGCGCAGACCCACCGTGACCGTGATCGGCGTACCACCACCATCGGACCACATCGCGCTGATATCAGCGTTCGGGTAAAGGGGAGAGCGGCTCGCGAGGTTTTGTCGCGCGGGCAACAGAAACTGGCCGCGGTGACGCTCAGTCTGTGCCAATTGGAGTTTCTCAAACGCGAGCACGATTTGCGTCCGACGGTGCTCCTGGATGATCCCTCTGCTGAACTCGATCACAGTCGACTCGAGCGTTTCATCGGGCGGGTTCGACGCTTGGAGAGCCAGATCGTAGTGACCGCACTCGAGAAAGATTTCCGCCTGTTTGGTGAGCCTGAAAACCTGTTTCACGTGGAACAAGGCAGGGTATTTCGGGTATGATTTGCCATCTGTCAATCAGGCTATTCCATGACCGAAGCCGACGTCTACGATTCCAGTAAAATCAAGGTCTTAAAGGGTCTTGACGCCGTCAGAAAACGACCCGGTATGTACATCGGCGATACCGACGACGGTACCGGTCTCCACCACATGGTTTTCGAGGTCGTCGACAACTCCATCGACGAAGCGTTAGCCGGCCATTGTGACCGCGTCGTGGTGATCATCCACGCCGATGAATCCGTGACGGTCGAGGATAACGGTCGCGGCATCCCCGTTGACATACACGCCGAAGAAGGCCGCTCCGCTGCGGAAGTCATCATGACGGTGCTGCACGCCGGCGGAAAGTTCGACGATAGTTCATACAAGGTCTCAGGCGGTCTGCACGGCGTCGGCGTTTCGGTCGTGAACGCCTTGTCGGACGTGTTGCATCTGACCATTCACCGCGGCGGCAGACTGCACAAGCAGGAATATCGCCTAGGCGAACCGGTGGCGCCGTTGGCCGAAGTCGGCACGACCGAGCGAACGGGCACGAGCGTCCGCTTCAAACCAAGCGCATCGACCTTCACCAATATTTCGTTCGATTACGACATTCTTGCGAAGCGTTTGCGCGAGCTTTCCTTTCTCAACTCCGGCGTTTGCATCGAGTTGATCGACGAGCGCGAGGACAAGAGCGATGTGTTTCAACACGAGGGTGGGTTACAAGCCTTCGTCAAACACTTGAATCGCTCAAAGACGCAGATTCACGAGCAAGTATTCCATTTCCGCACTCAAGAAGGCCCCATCGGCATCGAGGTGGCGATGCAGTGGAACGACTCCTACCAGGAGTCGATGTTCTGTTACACGAACAACATCCCGCAAAAAGACGGTGGTACTCACCTTGCTGGTTTTCGCGCCGCCTTGACCCGCACGCTGAACGACTACATCGAAAAAGAAGGGATCGCCAAACGCGAAAAAGTACCGACCACTGGCGATGATGCCCGCGAAGGCCTCACCGCCATTTTGTCGGTCAAACTGCCGGATCCGAAATTCTCCTCACAGACCAAAGATAAGCTGGTCTCTTCGGAAGTGAAGGGCGTCGTCGAGACCGCGATGGCCGCGAAGTTCTCGGAATTTTTGCTCGAGAAGCCGCAAGAAGCGAAAGCGATCGCCAGCAAAATCATCGATGCGGCGCGCGCCCGTGAAGCGGCGCGCAAAGCGCGCGAACTGACGCGTCGCAAAGGCGCGCTCGATATCGCGGGTTTGCCCGGCAAGCTCGCCGACTGTCAGGAAAAAGATCCCGCGCTGTCCGAACTCTTTCTGGTCGAGGGAGATTCAGCCGGTGGCTCTGCCAAACAGGGCCGCGATCGCCGGACGCAAGCGATCCTACCGTTGAAGGGCAAGATCCTGAACGTCGAAAAAGCGCGCTTCGACAAGATGATTTCGTCCGCTGAAGTCGGCACGCTGATCACGGCGCTCGGCTGCGGCATCGGTCGCGATGAATTCGACATCGATAAATTGCGCTATCACCGCATCGTGATCATGACCGACGCCGATGTCGACGGTAGCCATATCCGCACGCTGCTGTTGACCTTCTTCTACCGACAGTTGCCACTGTTGATCGAACGCGGGCATATCTACATCGCGCAACCGCCGCTCTACAAAGTGAAGCGCGGCAAACAAGAGATGTACGTCAAAGACGAAGTCGAATTGAACGCCATGCTGCTCAACTCCGCTTTGGACGAATCCGAACTGTTCGTGAATCCGGCGGCACCGCCGCTGCGAGGCCCCGGTCTCGAATCGCTGGCTCGGCAATATGTCGAGGTGCAGGGAATCATCAGCCGTTGGGCGCGTCGTTACGACGAGCGCTTGCTCGGGCAATTGTTGTACGTGCCGGTGATTTCACGCGCGACGTTCGACGATCCCGATGCTTTGCAAAACTGGATCACCGAGTTGCTGACTCGGCTCAATCAAGAAGCCGACGGGGCCGCGCGTTATAAAATCGATCTGCAACCGGCGGCCGACGGCGCGGGAATCGCGCGTCTGCACGTTTCGAAGGACGAGCATGGCAGCCGTTTTGATCGTCACTTGACCCGAGACTTCTTCGACTCACCCGAGTACCAACGCATCGCCGATTTGTCGCGTACGCTAGCCGGCCTCATCGAGGAAGGCGCTTACGTCAAACGAGGCGAGTCGCGTCATGAGATCGGTTCGTTCAGACAAGCCATCGACTGGTTGTTCGAACACGCTAAACGCGGTCAGACGATTCAGCGGTACAAAGGTCTCGGCGAGATGAACCCCGAGCAGCTTTGGGATACGACGATCAACCCCGAGACCCGTCGCTTGATGCAAGTTCGCATCGAGGATGCTGTCGCCGCCGACGAAGTTTTCACGACGCTCATGGGCGATGAGGTCGAACCGCGGCGCGAGTTCATCGAAAAGAATGCGCTCTCGGTAGCCAATCTCGACGTCTGAGAATTCAAGCAGCGACGGGACTAGCTAGCCGTTTTTTTGAGTGGCGGCCGCGCGCAACTTGGTGGCGATGAAAGCGGCGTGGCCAACGTGCAGCAAGTCGCCGAGTTTGCGCATCAGGTGATGCTCGTGGTCGTCCAGCTTGCCGTCGGCATAAGCGACCTGCCAGAACATCTCCAGAATCCGCTGTTTTTCCGACGCGTCGAACGCCGCGTGCAGTTGCGATGTGAAGGCGTGGAGATCGTGAGCGGCTTCCTGGCGCGCGCGGGCCAATGACATCAATGAGGCGAGCTCCTCCGCGGTGAGCTCAAAACGCTCCCTGAGCAGGCGTTCGACGGTGGTGACTTCGACTTCGCTTGCGCCAGCGTCGGATTGCATGATTTCGATCAACAGCACCGCCGTTGCCAATTGCAGCCGATGGTTCTCTGTTTCGGCCGATCCGCTGACCGCGGACTGCACCGTGCCGAACAACTCTCGCCAGTGTTTGAGCATCCTTGCCTCCTCAGGCGCATGTTAACCCCGGTAAGATGCCGCCGTGAGCACAACGATCCTGCAATCTCTGCCGATCGGCGATCGTGTCGGCATCGCTTTTTCCGGCGGCCTCGACACCAGCGCCGCGGTTCACTGGATGCGCGCGCGTGGCGCGTTGCCCTGCGCCTACACCGCTCATCTCGGGCAGCCCGACGAAACCGACTACGAGGCGATTCCGCGAAAAGCGCGGGAGCTTGGCGCCGTACATGCGCGGCTTGTCGACTGTCGTGAGCAGCTCGTCAAGGAAGGTCTAGCCGCGCTTCAGTGCGGCGCTTTTCACATCTCGACGGCCGGCAGTACCTACTTCAACACCACGCCACTTGGGCGCGCGGTGACGGGCACGGCGTTGGTGCTTGCCATGCGTGAGGATGACGTGCACACCTGGGGTGATGGCAGCACCCACAAGGGCAACGATATCGAGCGCTTCTATCGGTACGGGTTACTGGCCAACCCGCAACTGAGAATTTACAAGCCGTGGCTCGATCGACGCTTCATCGAGGAGCTCGGGGGGCGCGCGGAAATGTCCGCTTATCTGCAAGCCGCCGGGCTCGACTACCGACTGACCGCCGAAAAAGCGTACTCCACGGATTCGAATCTGCTCGGCGCGACTCATGAAGCCAAGGACTTGGAGTTTCTCGATCGGGGCATCGACATCGTTCAACCGCTCATGGGCGTAGCGTTTTGGCGTGACGATGTGGTGATTCAACGCGAGCGATGCACCGTGGGCTTCGAGCAGGGAAAACCCGTCACGCTCAACGGCCAACGCTTTGGTAATTTACTGGCGTTGTTCGAAGCCGCCAATTTTATCGGCGGTCGCCATGGTCTTGGCATGAGCGATCAGATCGAGAACCGTATCATCGAGGCGAAGAGTCGCGGTATCTACGAAGCGCCCGGCATGGCGCTGCTCTTCATCGCTTATGAGCGCCTCGTGACTGCGATCCACAACGAAGACACCATCGCGCAATATCGTCACAACGGCCATCGCATCGGCCAGCTGCTGTATCAAGGGCGCTGGTTCGATCCACAATGTTTGATGTTGCGCGAAAGTGCGCAGCGTTGGGTGGCCGCCGCCATCACCGGTGAGGTGACGCTGGAGCTGCGACGGGGCAACGATTATTCGATCATCGATACGCGCGGACCTCATTTGACCTATCACCCCGAGCGTCTCACCATGGAAAAAGGCGAGGCGATGTTCAGCCCCGAAGATCGCATCGGCCAACTTACGTTGCGCAACATGGATATCGCCGACACGCGCGACAAGCTCACCGTGTATGGTGAAGTCGGTTTGCTCGAGGTCGATTCCACACCCGCATTGCTGCGATGAGTGACGTCGTCGTTTGCGGCAGTTTGAATATGGATCTGCTCTCGCAGGTCGAACGCCTGCCATTGCCCGGAGAAACCGTGCCAGGCCTTCGCTATCAACACTCGGCGGGCGGCAAAGGCCTCAATCAAGCGATTGCCTGCGCGCGAATGGGGGTTCCCACTGCGATGATCGGTGCGGTGGGCGATGATGCCCATGGCGCGGTGTTGACTGGGTTGCTGCGTGCCGAGCGTGTCGACACGACGCGTATTCGAACGCGCGCTGGAGTCACGACGGGCTTGGCTCAGGTCATGCTCGCGGCCTCGGGCGAGAACAGCATCGTCGTACACGCCGGCGCCAACGCGAGTTTGCGCGCGGCGGATGTCGCACACGATCTACCCGAGGCGATCGTGTATCTCGCCCAACTCGAAACACCGCTGGAGACCGTCGAAGCGTTTTTCGCAGCGGCAAAAGAGGCGGGCGGCTGCTGTGTGCTCAACACGGCACCCGCTGTGACGGGCAGCGAGCGGCTGCTGCCACTCGCCGATGTGCTCGTCATGAATGAAACGGAGCTTGCTTACTATGCCCATCAAGCCGGTGCGACGAGCACGACGCAGGTTCGTCGGCTCGGGCCGCGCCTAGTGCAGCGACCGCAGCAGGCCTTGATCGTCACCCTGGGCGCGGAGGGTGCGTGGATTTTCACGCACACGAGCGAAGATTTTATTCCTGCGATGCCCGCGACCGTGCTCGATACCACCGGCGCCGGCGATTGTTTCACGGGCGTGTTGGCAGCGAGTATTGCGCTCGGTCAGGTGCTGCCGGAAGCCGCCCGGCGCGCTAGCCGGGCAGCCTCCATCGCAGTCAGCCGTCTTGGCGCAGCCGCGTCGATGCCACGCGTGCAGGAACTTACGGCATCAGGCTCGCATTAACGCGCCGCTGTAAATCGAGACGCGACACGTCGACGAGATCACGTTTGATGCGGGCGGTGATTTTTTTGACCGCCGTTTTCGGCAAGTGCTCGTCAACCATGGCCATGAAGCGCGGCGCCATGACGAGCACGAGTCCGGTCGTCTCGGCATCGCGCACGGCGGCTGAGGCGGTCTTCGCCACCATTCTCGCGAACTGATCAGCGGCTTGTTGTTTGAGGGTGGTGCGACCCTCGAGCGCCGTTCGGCGACCCGCCACGCGCGACATGGCGCGACCGGGCTTGTCGGTTCCGGCATCGCGTTCGTGTTTGATCGCAAACGGATTGGCAAACGTGGCGATTTTCTCGAGCTTGGCGCGGGCCTTGGCCATCGCATAGATGTGCAGATGCGCAGTATCGGCCACCATCACTTTGATCGACATAACAAAACTCCTGTTGAGCCCCCAGCACGCATCCTCGCGCGCGTTGGTGTTTTTTTCAGGCGGTACCCGCCCGTTTGTCACTTTTTCGATCTCAGCGGCCAGCTGCAACAAGGGCGCGTCGTCGTTGCGCCGAGTGACCAGAGTCAGTCCAACGGGCATGTCTCGCACCAGACCGATCGGCAAGGTGAGGCTCGGATAGCCCGCGACCGCCGCAGCGGAGCCGAGTGACGAGCCGCCCGTATCGCGACGGTTTCCCCAGATCGGGTCGATGAGCTCCGCAGGCCCACTCCCGGGCGCCACGATCAGATCGAGTGTCGACTGGGCAAACAACGCGGCGAGGCCATCGACATCGACCGATTGTTGCAGCGTTCGCACGGCCTCGACATATTTCGGTTCGGTCAAGGGACCGCACACGACCGATTGCTCAAAGATTTCTTGACCGAAAAACGGCATCTCGCGCGCGGCTTCACGCCGATTGAACTCGATCAATTCGGCGAGCGACCGCGCTTCACGCCGTGTCGGCGCAAGTGCGCCCAAGTAGGTGTCGATGGCCTGTTTGAATTCGTACAGCAAGGCCAAAAATTCTACCGAGCCGAACTGCTGTAAACCTGCCGGCAGGCTGAGATCGACGATCTCGGCACCGTTGGCAATCAACAGATCGCGGGCCTCGTGGCACTTTGCGAGCACATCGGGGCGCACATTGGCGGAGCCCGGCCACCAACCGATGCGTCGGCTTTTCAAGACATCGGCGCTGGCCTGCGAAATCGGCGCGACATCGAACGGTCGATCAAACAGCACAGCGGCCACGTTGGCGACATCCGCGACACTGCGACCCATCGGCCCCGCCACATCTTGGCGAGGTGAGAGCGGGATCACGCCACGACCGCTGACCCGAGTCTGCGTCGGTTTGAAGCCGACGATGCCATTGAGTGCAGCTGGTGACAAAATGGAACCGTCGGTCTCGGTACCGATGGCGACGGCGCAAAAACTGCGTGCCGCAGCGGTTGCCGAGCCTGAACTTGAGCCTGATGGGTTGCGCCTCGGATCATGAGCATTGCCGGTCTGCCCACCGACCGCACTCCAACCACTCATCGAGCGTGTCGAGCGGAAGTTCGCCCATTCGCTGAGGTTCGTCTTGCCGAGGATCACGGCACCCGCGGCACGCAATCGCGCCACGAGATCGGCATCTCGCGTTGCTTGCGAGCGAGCGAGCGCGAGCGAACCGGCCGTTGTCGGCATCGGATCGATCGATTCGATATTATCTTTGAGCAGGATCGGCACACCATGCAGGGCCCCGCGGTTACGGCCCGCGCGTCGCTCCAGATCCAGTGCCCGTGCAATCTCGATCGCACGGGGGTTTACGGCGATGACCGACTTGAAAAGAGCGTCTTCGCGCTCGATGCGAGCGAGGTATCCAGCGACGAGCGCCTCGCTACCGAAGCCCTTCGCAAACAACTCTTGCAGAGCTGCAATCGATAGCTCGGTGGGATCGACGTCGGTCGCGATCTTGAAGGTGTTGGCCTGCGCAAGCTCGAAGTTGCGTGCCATTGCAGCCGCCACACCCAAGGCGCCGAGGCGACCGATGAATTGTCTGCGACGCATCGAATCAGTCTCCGCTCGAGAGGTTCGCCGAGGGCAGTTGACGCAGCGTGTCTTCAATCCAGCGCTGCGCCTCGTCGTTGATTTCGCGCGGATCACGGCCAGCCGTCACGATCGGTGCGCCGACGATGACGCGGATTATTCCGGGCTTTTTCAGCAAGCCGCGACGCGCCCAGTAATGCCCCGCATCATGTGCGACCGGCACGATCGGATAGCCACTGCGACTCGCTAGCAGCGCTCCGCTGACCCCATAACGACGGGTTTCACCCGCCGCGACTCGGGTGCCTTCCGGAAAGATCAGGATCGACAAGCCCTCGCGCAGCCTGATCGTTCCGCGCTGTACCACTTGATTGACCGCCGAGGCACCGGCGCCGCGATCGACCGGGATCGATCGCAACAGAGCGAGACCCCAGCCGAAGAAAGGGATGTACATCAACTCGCGTTTGAGCACGATGACTTTCGGCGGGCCGAGCAAAAATTGCGCGAACGTTTCCCAAGCCGACGAATGTTTCCAATAGGCGATATGCGGCTCGGCGGGGATATTCTCGAGACCACGGACTTCAAAACGCAGATCGCAGATCAGGCGCAGTCCATCGAGCATGCGCTCTCCATACCAACGGACGAAATCGAAACGTCGTCGGATCGAAACGAGCGGTGCCGCGACGACGAAGATGACAGCGTAGAGCAGCGTCCACGCGAACATGAAAACGGTGAAGACAAACGAACGGAGCGCGATCATCCTGGCAAACGTGACAAGTCAGCGACCCCGGCGAACAGCGTCCTGACGCGGCTTACGAGGGCGAGCCGATTGGTGCGCAAGGCCGCATCGGGATCATTCACCATCACATCGTTGAAGAACGCGTCGATCGTCGGGCGCAAGCTCGCCAGTAAAGTCAGTGCGGCGTCGTAGTCGGCAACATGCAGGTGCGCATCGACAGTCGCGGCAATCGCATCGAGAGCCGCCGCTAAATCGCGCTCGGCGCTCTCGCACAGCAAGCTGAGATCGATGCTCGTCGATAACGCGCCAGAGTCCGTTTTCTTGAGGATGTTGGCGATACGCTTGTTAGCGGCGGCCAGACTTTCCGCCTCCGGCAAGGCGCGAAACCGGCGCAAGGCTTCGAGTCGCGCTTGAATATCACCCGGCTTCGTGGCTCCGGTGGCTTGCACCGCATCGAATGCTTCGCTGCCGTGACCGGCTTCGAGTTGGATCGCGCGCAGTCGATCCATCATGAAACCCAAGAGTTCGCTTGGCGTATCGGCTGTGCTGACCGGTTGCAGTGCCACTGCCTGCGCAACGAGATCAGCCAGATCGAGCTCGAGACGCCGCTCGAGCACGATTCGCAGTACACCGATCGCGGCACGCCGCAACGCGAAAGGGTCCTTCGTGCCACTCGGCTTTTGCCCGATACCGAAGATACCGGCGAGCGTGTCGAGTTTATCGGCCAAGGCGAGGGCAATACCGCTCGGGGTCGAAGGCAGTTCGTCGCCTGCACCGCGCGGCAGATAATGCTCACGAATGGCGCTCGCCACTTCCGCCGGCTCGCCATCGGCGGCGGCGTAGTTGGCGCCAGTGATTCCTTGCAGCTCCGGAAATTCACCGACCATCGCCGAGAGCAGATCGCACTTGCAGAGTTCGGCCGCTTGCGCCGCGAGGGTCGACTGACCGCCAACGAGCGGGGCGATCTGGCTCGCGAGGCTTGCGATGCGGCGGACTTTGTCACCGATCGAGCCGAGCTTGGCTTGGAAGGTGACCCGGTCCAAATCCTCGCGCCAGCCGCGCAAAGGGGCACGGCGATCTTGTTTTTGAAAGAACGCGGCATCCGACAAACGCGGGCGGACGACGCGCTCGTTGCCTTCACGCACGCGCGAGGGATCACGGCTCTCGATGTTGCTGATGGTGATGAACCAGGGCGTCAGCTTTCCGGACGGATCTTCCACGGGAAAATAGCGCTGGTGTTCCTGCAGCGTGGAGATCAGCACTTCACGCGGAAGTTCCAGAAACTCGTCGTCGAAGCGGCCTTCGATCGGCACCGGCCACTCGACCAATGCAGTGACCTCATCGAGTAGCGCAGCATCGAACACGGCACGACCGCGAAGACGCAGGGCAGCGGCCTCGACTTGTTCGCGGATACGTTCACGACGCTCGCCGAAGTGTGCAATCACATGGCCGGCGCTACGCAACACGTCGGCGTAATCAGCGGGTGTCGGCAACGCCAATTCGCCGGGCGCGTGGAAACGATGGCCGCGTGTCGTGCTGCCGGCGCGGGTGTCTAGCAGCGAGACATCGAGCACCTCGTCACCAAAGCGCAGCACGACCCAGTGCACGGGTCGAACGAACTCCGCTTGGCTTGCGCCCCAACGCATGCGTTTCGGAATCGGCAAGGCATCGAGCGCGCTTTGCACGATCGCCACGATCAAAGCCGGTGTCGGCGCGCCCGGCTTGCGGCCCTCAAAGAAGAGAAACTCGCCCTTACCCTCGGTGATGCGACTCAAGGAGTCAACGTCGACACCGCAGGATTCGGCGAAAGCCGTGGCAGCTCGAGTCGGTTGGCCGGTTTTGTCGAAAGCCGCCGCTAGCGGCGGACCGCGTCGCTTCAGTGATTGCTCCGGTTGCTGCTCGGCAAGATCGCGCACAAGCACAGCGAGCCGTCGCGGCGCGGCATACGAGACGAGAGCGCCGTGCGGCACACCGGCACTGACCAAGCCATCGCGGATTCCTGCCAAGAGCGCACGCTCGAGTTCAGGCAGCGCGACCGGTGGCAATTCTTCGGTGCCGAGTTCGAAGAGAAAATCGCGAGTGCTCATCGCGGGAGCTCCGCGCCCGCGGCGCCCAACGGGAAGCCGAGCGCTTCTCGACTCTCGTAATAGACTTGTGCGACGCCACGCGCGAGGGTGCGGACCCGCAGGATGAATCTTTGACGTTCTGTCACCGAAATCGCGCGGCGCGCATCCAACAAATTGAACGTGTGCGAGGCTTTGAGAACTTGCTCGTAAGCCGGTAGCGCGAGTTTGGCCGCGAGCAGGCGCTGACAGACCGCCTCGTATTCGTCGAAATGGCGGAACAGCGAGGTCGCATCCGCGTGTTCGAAGTTATAGGCGGACTGCTCAACTTCGTTCTGGTGGTATACGTCGCGATACGTGACTTTGCCGCGCGGGCCGTCGGTCCAGACGATGTCGAACACGCTGTCGACCCCTTGCAGATACATGGCAAGGCGCTCGAGTCCGTAAGTGATTTCGCCCGTGACGGGGCGACAATCGATACCGCCCACTTGTTGGAAGTAGGTGAATTGCGTGACTTCCATGCCGTTCAGCCAGACTTCCCAACCGAGACCCCAAGCGCCGAGCGTGGGTGATTCCCAGTTGTCTTCGACGAAGCGGATATCGTGGGTGAGCGGATCGAAACCCAACATCTTCAGCGACCGGACGTACTTATCGAGGATGTCGAGCGGCGAGGGCTTCAGTACCACCTGAAACTGGTAGTAACGCTGCAAACGAAAGGGGTTGTCGCCATACCGCCCGTCGGTCGGCCGGCGCGAGGGCTGCACGTAGGCGGCGCTCCAAGGTTCCGGTCCGATCGAGCGCAGGAAGGTGGCCGTGTGAAAGGTGCCTGCCCCCATCTCCATGTCGTAGGGTTGCAGAATCACGCAGCCCTGGTCCGACCAGTACTGCTGCAGGGCGAAAATCAGTTCTTGAAAAGTACGAGGCATGGAACCGGTGGCTGGCAGCGTTGAGGGGACTCGTATGGGCGCGCTAGTGGCGCGCAAGTATAGCCCTGTCGCTTGGTCGAACCGATTGGCTTGGGGTCGCCGGCGGGAGCGCGGGTGGTGCCGACGGCAGGCCGACAAAAATGTCCGCAAAAAGCACCAATCCAGTGCAATCAGGCTCAATTCGCCCTAAAATAGTGCGCTTTTTATGCTGTTTAAGGGGCGGTCAAGTAACATAACCCCTTGAAACTCCCATTAAAGATGCCACAGGCACGTTTTCTGCATCAATATTGGGCGTTGAGTTTCCCATTCCAGATATATGTACGGAGCGACTATGACCACCGCCAGTGACGTCATTCAGATCATCAAAGACAAGGAAGTGAAGTGGGCTGACCTGCGCTTCACCGATACCCGTGGCAAAGAGCAGCACGTCACCATCCCGGCGAAGGCGGTCGACGAAGGGTTGTTCCGTGACGGCAAGATGTTCGACGGTTCGTCGATCGCTGGCTGGAAGGGCATCAACGAGTCCGACATGATTCTGATGCCGGATGCCAGCACGGTGGTCCTCGACCCTTTCTTTGAGGACGCCACGGTCAACATTCGTTGCGATGTCATCGAGCCTGCCACCATGCAAGGGTACGAGCGCGATCCGCGTTCGATCGGCAAGCGCGCTGAAGCGTATTTGAAGAGCACCGGCATTGCCGATGGTGCGACCTTCGGTCCCGAGAACGAGTTTTTCATTTTCGATAGCGCTCGTTGGACCAACGAGATGCACACCTCGTCTTATGCCATCGATTCGGTGCAAGGCGCTTGGAACAGCAATACGGTCTATCCTGAAGGCAACATGGGCCATCGTCCCGGTGTGAAGGGCGGCTATTTCCCAGTCCCGCCAGTCGATGCCTATCAAAATATTCGCAACTCGATGTGCAACGCCTGTGAAGAACTCGGCTTGACGGTCGAAGTGCATCATCACGAAGTGGCGACCGGTGGCCAGTGCGAAATCGGCATCGGCCCGGGCGGTCTCGTCAAGAAAGCTGATGAAGTGCAAATTTTGAAGTATGCCGTGCACAACGTGGCGCATGCCTACGGCAAAACGGCGACCTTCATGCCGAAGCCGCTCGTCGGTGATAACGGCTCGGGCATGCACGTGCACCAGTCTTTGCAGAAAGACGGCAAAGCGCTGTTCGCGGGTGATAAGTACGGCGGGCTCTCCGAGCTCGCGCTGTACTACATCGGTGGCATCATCAAGCACGCCAAGGCATTGAACGCCTTCACCAATGCGGGCACCAACAGCTACAAGCGGCTCGTACCGGGGTTCGAGGCGCCGGTGATGCTCGCCTATTCGGCGCGCAACCGATCGGCTTCGATTCGCATCCCGTTCGTCGCCAATCCGAAGGGGCGTCGCATCGAAGTGCGTTTCCCGGATTCCTCCGCCAACCCGTACTTCGCCTTCGCTGCCATGATGATGGCGGGTCTCGATGGCATCCAGAACAAGATCCACCCCGGCGATCCGGCCGACAAAGATTTGTACGATCTCGAGCCGGAAGAGGCCAAGCACATCCCGACGGTGTGTCACTCGCTCGACATGGCGCTCGAGCACCTCGACCAGGATCGCGAGTTCCTCACTCGCGGCGGTGTGTTCACGAACGATGTGATCGATGCCTACATCAACCTCAAGTTGCAGGAAGTCACCCGTTTCCGCATGAGCACGCACCCGGTCGAGCTCGATCTGTACTACAGCTGCTGAGGATGATCACGTGATGCGCAGCCGAGCCTATGGCCGCTGAACGCCTCTTTGAGTCGTTCGCTGCGCATCACGATTCCGCCGAACTCCTCGATGCGTTGGCGACCGGCGTCGTCCTTCTCGACGCCGGTCTCCATGTCTTGCATGCCAACATGGCCGCGCAGGGTTTCATGGCCATCGGCCTCAATCAGGCACGCGGCAAATCGTTTACCGAACTATTCGCCGACACCAACGGTTTGCAAGGCTTGCTGACGCGCGCGCTGGAGCACGGTGAGGCTTTCAGTGAATTCGAGCTATCGTTGCGTCCCGCGGGGACGCCACGAGAACCGCAGCTAGTGGACCTCAGCATCACCCGCATCGATACAGCGAGTGGTCAAAAGCGTTTATTGCTCGAGATGATCGATTCCGTACCCCGTACCCGACTCAATCGCGATAACGAGCTTCGCGCCCGCCTCGATAGCAGCCGCATGATGACTCGGCAGCTTGCCCACGAAGTCAAAAACCCGCTCGGTGGTTTGCGTGGTGCAGCGCAATTGCTGGCGCGACAACTGCCGGATCCGGCGCTGCGCGAATACACGGATGTGATCATCGCGGAAGCGGACCGACTGACGGCGCTCGTAGATACGATGAGTCACTCAGCTCGGCCCTCGCAAAAAGAGCGACTCAACATTCACGAGGTATGTGAGCACGTCTATCGTTTGATCGTCGCCGAGGCCGACCGCGGCGTCAGCGTGGAGCGTGATTACGATCCGAGCGTT
Source organism: Klebsiella pneumoniae (assembly GCA_945873095.1). GTDB lineage: Bacteria > Pseudomonadota > Gammaproteobacteria > Steroidobacterales > Steroidobacteraceae > UBA964. The sequence continues at coordinate 21,604 of CAMCBU010000013.1, forward strand.
CCCGAGGGCCGTTTCGATCGCAATCAGTTGGTGCAAGCCCTGTTGAATCTGAGTCGTAATGCACTGCAAGCGGTCGGCAGTGGCGGTCGTGTCGTACTGCGGACGCGTGCCGTCTCGCACGCGCACATCGGTCTGGTGCGGCACCGCTTGGCCGCTCGTATCGAGGTGTTGGACGACGGTCCCGGCGTGCCGGATGCCATTCGCAGCAGTTTGTTTTTCCCGCTCGTGACGGCTCGGCCGAATGGCACCGGTTTGGGGTTGGCTGTTTCGCAGCAACTCGTGAACCGGAACGGCGGCGTGATCGAATTCGAGAGCGAACCCGGTCGTACCGTCTTTCGTTTGTTGCTGCCTTTGGAGACGTCGCCATGAATTCTGCACTGCGCGTCTGGTTGGTTGACGACGATGCCTCGATTCGTTGGGTGCTCGAACGCGCACTCAAAAGTGGTGGTATGACGCCGCGGGTTTTCGAGGCTGCGGAACCCGCGCTCGAAGCCTTGCGTGGTGACGCGCCGGATGTTCTGCTGACCGACATCCGCATGCCGGGGCTATCGGGTCTCGATCTGGTGCGCCGTCTACACGAGACGCGTCCGCAATTGCCGATCATCGTGATGACCGCACACGCCGATCTCGATAACGCGGTATCCGCTTACGAGAGCGGTGCTTTCGAATATTTGCCGAAGCCTTTCGATATCGATCAGGTTGTCGAGCTGGTTCGTCGTGCAGCACAGAGCAGCGCGAAACCCAGCCTGAGCTCCACGGACGATACGCCGATGCCCGAGTTGCTCGGCAAGGCGCCTGCCATGCAACAGGTGTTTCGCGCCATCGGTCGCTTGTCGCGCTCGGCCGTGAGCGTGTTGATCACCGGCGAGTCGGGCACCGGTAAGGAGCTCGTCGCGCGCGCGCTGCACGAACATAGTCCTCGCTCAGGCAAATCGTTCATCGCCCTCAACACCTCGGCGATCCCGTCCGAGTTGCTCGAGTCGGAGTTGTTCGGTCACGAAAAAGGCGCCTTCACCGGTGCTGATGCGCTGCGTCGTGGGCGCTTCGAGCAGGCCGATGGCGGCACGCTGTTCCTCGATGAAATCGGCGATATGCCGACCGGTTTGCAGACCCGGTTACTGCGGGTGCTCGCCGAAGGCGAGTTCTATCGTGTGGGCGGTCAGTCACCGATCCGCGTCGATGTGCGCGTGATCGCGGCAACCCACCAAGATCTCGAAGATCGAGTTACCCGCGGTCTGTTTCGCGAAGACTTATTCCACCGGCTGAACGTCATTCGGATGGAGTTACCGCCGTTACGGGCGCGACGCGAAGACGTCGCCGATTTATTGGACCACTACCTCGGTATCGCCTCGACCGAGCTCGGTGTCGAGCGCAAACGGATCGCCACCGATGCGCGCGCTGCACTCGAGGCCTACGCCTGGCCGGGCAACGTTCGCGAACTCGTCAATCTTTGTAGGCGCCTGACGGTGTTGGCACCGGGTGGCGAGATTCGTCTCGAAGACCTCCCTAGTGAAATCCGCGGTGCCAACGCGCTCGCCGACGCGGACGGTTGGTCGCAAGTGCTGGCTGCTTGGGCCGAGACGGAATCGCTGCGTCGTGATGCCGCACCGCTGCTCGATACGGCCTTGCCCGAGTTCGAACGCACGCTCATTCGTGTGGCCCTGCGTCATACGAGCGGTCATCGACAGGAAGCGGCCAAGTTGCTCGGTTGGGGTCGAAACACCTTGACGCGCAAACTTAAAGAACTCGCGATGGAAGAGTATGCTGTGGAGGGTTCAGACGACGCAGCGGCGTGACCGATGAGTGACTCAATGCTCTGGTTGAATCAAATGGTATACGGCAACCCGCTGTCCCAGTGGGCACTAGCGGCGTTGGCTTTTTCAGTCACCTTCACCGTGTTGCCCTTCCTGCGCATGTTCTTGTTGTCGCGTGCGCGCAAGCTGCACGATTTGACCGAGGCTGGCGCGACCGAGCTCGTGCTACTGCTGATCAAGCGTACTCGGCGTTTATTCCTGTTCGTGGTGGCGTTGTATTTCGCCATGCGGTTTCTCGAGCTACCGCCGCGGCTCGATCGGATCTCCATCAGCGTCATCGTTTTTGCCGGATGGTTCCAGGCCGCTTTGTGGGCTGTTGCAGCGGCAAGCTTCCTGGTCGAACAACGCAAGCGTCAGGCGGCAGAGCGTGTCGGCGGCGCTTCCGAAAACGTCGTTCTCGATATCGGGCTGTTCGTCGCGCGGGTGTTGATCTTCGCCGTGGCGATGTTGCTCGCCCTCGACAACCTCGGCGTCAACATCACCGCACTCGTGGCCGGCCTCGGTGTCGGCGGTATTGCGATCGCGCTCGCCGTACAGACGATACTCGGTGATTTGCTGGCGTCGCTATCCATCATGCTCGACAAACCGTTCGAGGTCGGTGATTGGCTGCGTATCGACGACATCGACGGCACCGTCGAAAAAATCGGCGTCAAGAGCACGCGTTTGCGCAGCCTCTCGGGCGAGCAGATCGTGCTATCGAATGCCGACATGCTCAAATGCCGCATTCGCAACATGGGCCGCATGCCGGAGCGTCGCTCGTTGTTCACGCTCGGTGTTGCTTATCAAACCACGCCCGAAAAATTGCAGCTCGTTCCGCAGCTTGTCGAGGCGGCCGTTGCCAGCGTACCGGGCACGCGTTTCGAGTACTGCGTGTTGCTGCAGTTTGGTGCTTCGGCACTCGAATTCGAGGTCGTCTATTTCGTGCCTGAACCGGCTGATGTTCGCGGCAAATTTTTGAAGATCGTCGATGCGGTGAACCGGCGGATCCACGCTGACTTTGCTGCCAACGATATCGAGTTTGCATACCCGACGCAGACCGTCTACCTCAAAGCTGCAACGACCCCACGAGTTCCGTGACGTTCGAGTAACCGTGGGTCTGCAGATACTCGGCAATGCCCGCGTTGATCTTCTTGCAGCTCATCGGGTCGTAGAACAACGAGGTACCGACACCCACGGCGCTGGCACCGGCGATGATGAACTCGATCGCATCCGTCGCCGAGGTGATACCGCCTTGACCGATGATCGGCACATTGTGCTTGCGGGCCACGTCATACAGCTGGTGCACCTTCAGCAGCGCGATGGGTTTGATCGCCGGGCCTGACAAGCCGCCCTGCACGTTACCGATGATGGGTCGGCGCGTTTTGGCGTCAATCGCCATGCCCATGATGGTGTTGATCACCGACAGGCCGTCGCTACCAGCTTCGATACAAAGCCGCGCGTTTTCTTTGATGTCCGTCTGGTTGGGCGAGAGTTTCGTGATGATGGGTTTTCGCGTTACCGCTCGGCAGGCGGCCACGACACGCGCCGACATCTCGGGGTAGTTGCCGAAAGCGACACCGCCCTCTTTGACGTTCGGGCATGAGATGTTGATCTCGATGGCATCGATCGGGGAGTCGTCGAACCGTCGTGTGACCTCGGCATACTCCTCGATGGTCGAACCCGAGACGTTGGCGATGAAGCGAGTTTCGGTGAAATCGAGAGCCGGGAGAATCTGGCTGACGACGTGCTCGGTACCTGGATTCTGCAGTCCGATCGCGTTCAGCATCCCCATCGGTGTTTCGTAGACGCGATGGGGTCGATTGCCGAGGCGCGGCTCGAGCGTCGTGCCCTTCAGTACGACGCCGCCACAGTCGGTGTTCGAGAAACCCTCGATACGGGTGTACTCCTCGCCGAAACCAACACAGCCCGAGAGCAGCACGATGGGCGAGGCGAAATCGAGACCCAGAAAACGATAGCGCAGCGAGGCGGCGGGGCTGGACATGCAGTGATTATAGATTGAGGGCGTTACCATGCGCGCATGTTCCATATCGTGCTGTTCGAGCCGGAGATTCCACCCAATACCGGTAATGTGATCCGGCTCTGTGCCAACACCGGCGCCGAGCTGCATCTGATCCGACCGCTCGGCTTCGACCTCGATCGTCGGTCTGTACGTCGCGCGGGTCTCGATTACCGTTGGATGGCAGCGGTGCATGTCCACGAGGATTTCGCTGCCTGTCGTGCGGCTTTGGCCGCGCAAGGCGCAGGCCGGTGGTATGCGATCGAAACCGGTGGGACGCGTCGATATGACGCCATCGCGTGGCAGCAAGGTGACGTGATGATATTCGGCTCCGAGCGGCATGGTCTCCCGATGGAAATAATCAAGGAGCTCACGGCCGAGGTGGCGGGGGATGCCATCGCGAGCATCCCGATGCGCGAGGGGAACCGCAGCCTCAATTTGTCCAACTCCGTCGCACTCGTACTTTACGAGGCTTGGCGACAAAACGGTTTTTCGATACCGGCTAATCGAACTCCGCTTTGATCGGTCTCGACATCAAACTTTTGACCACTTCGCGCGGCGGCAAAGCCTCGTAGAGGGTGCGATAAATACTGTCGCAGATGGGCATATCGACGCCGTACCGTTTTGCCACGAGTCTGACTGCGCGGGCAGCAAGATATCCCTCCACCACCTGACCGATCTCCGCCAAGGCGGCCTCGACACCGCGACCCGCTGCCAACAGCAAACCGAAACGACGGTTGCGAGATTGGTCATCGGTGCAAGTCAGGACGAGATCACCGAGCCCGGCAAGACCCATGAACGTTTCCTTTTGCGCACCGAGTGCCACGCCAAGCCGGGTCATCTCGACCAAACCTCGGGTGATCAATGCCACTCGAGTATTGGCGCCAAAGCCAAGGCCGTCGGCGAGACCGGCGCCAACCGCCAACACGTTCTTCGTGGCACCACCGACCTCGACACCCACGATATCGGTCGAGGTGTAAGCGCGAAAGTTGGCTGACGAGAGATTTTGTGCGAGCGACACCGCAAACGCTTCCTCGGTCGCAGCGATCGTCATCGCCGTGGGTAAGCCGGCGCCGACTTCGCGTGCAAAGGTCGGACCCGACAGCACGGCGAATGCGCGGTCGGAACCGAGTTCCTCGCGTGCGACTTGGTGTGGCAGCAGACCGGTTTCGAGTTCGAAACCTTTGGTCGCCCACGCGAGGCGCGCATCGGGTGGCAGGATGGGAGCTAATTCTTTGAGCAGTGATCGCAGTGCATGGCTCGGTACGGCGATGAGAACATCCTGCGCACCCTCGATCGCCGCTGCCAGCGTGTCGACGACGTGCAGATGGTCGGGGAAGGGCGCATCCGGCAGGTAGCGAGCATTACGACGATCCTGCGCCATCGCCGCCAACAGCGCGGTGTCACGCGCCCAGAGTCGAGTGTCGTGACCGGTGCGGGCGAACTGGATCGCCAGGGCCGTGCCCCAGGATCCAGCGCCCAATACGGCCAGCGGTGTGCCCGTGGCCGTCATCGATCTCAGCTATTCAGCGGTTGCTGAGCGGCCTGGGTCTGGGCTTCGGCTGCTTCCGCGCGTGAGCGCGCATACAAAAGCTCGAAGTTGACCGGTGGCAGCAACAACTGCGGGAAACCGCCCTGGGTGACCAGGTTGGCGATTTGCGCGCGCGCGTACGGGAACAGGACGTTCGGGCCGATGCTGGCGACCGCGCGCCGATAGTCTTCTTCGCCGAGGTTGCGTACGGCAAAGATTCCGCCCTGCTGCACTTCGACCAAGAAAGCCGTGGCGTCGGCGTTTTTAGCGGTGACGCTGATACGCAACACGATCTCGCGCAGATCCGGCGAGAGGATCTCGGTCGCCGTGTCCAACTCGAGATTGATGTTCGGATTCCATTGTCCGTCGACGCGCGGGCCCTTGGGCGCCTCGAAGGAGCAATCTTTGAGATACACGCTTTGCAGTGAAAACTCAGGTGCGTTCGGATCAGCTTCGGTGCCGGCAACGCCATCTGCAGTCGGATTCGGATCAGCCATGTCGATGAGCCTCTGTGGAAGACGATGAGTTCAGGAGTGAATTGTCGAGATGATCGTACGTGGTCAGACGAGCAACGGGTCGAGACCGCCACGGGCGTCGAGGGCGTGCAAGTCGTCGCAACCGCCGACATGGACCTCGCCGATGAAAATTTGCGGCACGGTACGACGCCCGCTGCGCGTCATCATTTCGGCACGACGCGCCGGCTCAGCATCGATGTCGATTTCTTCGAAGGCGACACCTTTGCGGGTCAGCAGGCCCCGTGCCCGCTCGCAATAAGGACACCAGCCGGTCGCATACATGACGACTTTGGCCATCAGGCTTGGCTCTTCTCTCGGGCGAGCGGCAGATTTTCCGACTGCCAACCGCTGATGCCGCCGCGCAGATTGAAAACTTGGGTGAAGCCTTGCCCGTTCAATACGCGCGCCGCCGAGGCGCCGGTGCTGCCAGAGTGGCAATAGACCACCACAGGTTTTTCCTTGTGCTTCTTGAGCTTGTCGCCAGCCTTGACGAGTTCGTGCGAATCCATTTGGCGCGAACCGGCGATATGACCCGCGGCGTGATCCTCCGGCTTGCGGATGTCGAGCACCAATGCGCCTTGGTTCTGCAGACGGATCAGATCTTGCGGTGAGATGGCTGCGAAGGAGTCGCGCCGAAGGCGGATTTCGTAAACGAGCACCAGCAGGGCGGCGAGCGCAGCCATCCCGACCAACCACGGGTGGTTGGCGATGTATTCCGGCAACTTTTCCATGCGGGAGATTATACAATTTCGCCGCATGCGCGGCCGAACCCTTTGTTTTTCGTTACTTTTTACCCTGCTAGCGGCAGCGCCTGCGGGCTACGCGCAGGATGCGGCCAAAACGGAAGCCGACCTGCGTCAGTTGCGCTCGCAAATCGAACGCATCCGTAGTCAGGTCGCCAAAGACGCCGCCGAAAAGGATCGGCTCGCAAAAAGTCTGCGGGCTGCCGAGCAGTCCGCTTCGGCCGCGCGAGTCGTGCTCGGTCGTCTGCGCGGTGAGCGGCAGACGCGTGAGCAGCGTTTGCAAGAGCTCGCGGAGCAAAAGCGCGCGCGCGAAACCGAGTTGGCCAGCGAGCGAGCGTCGCTGGCAGCACAGCTGCGGGCGGCACATCAGATCGGCCGCGAAGATCCACTCAAGATGCTGCTGAATGAGCAGGATCCATCGCAGGCCGGTCGCTTGGTCGCGTATTACGCCTATTTCGGCCGGGCGCGGGCTCGACAGCTCGGCGTCATCGAAACGAAAGTCAACGAGATCGAGGCGCTCGAGCGTGATCTGGAAACCGAGAAGGAACGTATCGCGCGCTTGGAGCGCGAACAGTCCGGCGAAGTCGCCAAGCTCGATAAAGCACGCGCGGAGCGCGGTGTCGTCCTCGCACAATTGAACGCCGAAGCGAAGGAGCGCACCGCGACTTTGCAGCGTTTGCAGCGCGAGCAAGCGGCGCTGCAAAAGTTGCTGCAGCAGCTCCGACGCACCACGCCGAGTTTTCCGAGCGACAACAAGAGCCCGTTCGCGCGGATGCGCGGCAAATTGGCGTGGCCGGTATCGGGAAAAATCATCTCGCGCTTCGGTCAGCAACGTGCCGGTTCGATGAAGTGGGAGGGTGCCCTGATCGGCGCCGAACGTGGCGCAGCGGTGCGAGCGATCTATCGTGGCCGCGTCGTCTATGCCGATTGGCTCGCAGGCCTAGGCTTGCTCGTGATCGTCGATCACGGTAGCGGATTCCTGAGCCTCTATGGGCACAACGAGCAGCTCTATCGCCAAGTGGGCGACACCGTCGTGGCCGGCGATACGATCGCAGCGGTGGGTGATACGGGCGGACGTCCAGCGCCACAGTTGTATTTCGAAATTCGCCAAGCGGCACGGCCCGTCGACCCCACCCCTTGGTTCAGTACTCGTCAGCCGTGAGTCTCGCCCAATCCCATCGCCTCATCTGGTTGGCTGCGGCCGCAGGCTTGACCGTGGGCGCCGCGGTCACGTGGTTCGTGTCTCGGCCCCAAGCCGAGACGCTCGATGTGTCGACGCCATCAAAGAAATCCACCGCCGCTGAACCCCTGACGGTGCGCGAGTTGCCAGCGAGTGAGTCGCGACGGATCGCCGAGATCATCGCGCAGGTGCAGCGCGAGTATGTCGATGAGGTGACACCCGATCGTCTGCTCGAGCAAGCGATGCGCGGCATGGTCGGTGGCTTGGATCCGTACTCGGCTTACCTCGACCGACGGGAATACGAAGAATTGCGGCGCGGCGCGGCCGGGAGTTATCCCGGTATCGGCATCGAGGTATCTGCCGAAGGCGAAGGCATCAAAGTCGTACGCTCCTTGGCAGATTCGCCCGCGGCACGAGCGGGTATCCGCGGCGGCGATGTCATCTTGCAGATCGATGACGAGGCCGTGGGGAGCAATGTCAGCGCGGCGCTCGAGCAGATGCGCGGCCCGCCGGGCTCGCTCGTCCGTCTGACCCTGCGTCGCGCCGAGAGCGCCGAGTTGGTCAGCGTGGCGCTCGAGCGCGCCAAGGTCGAAGTACACAGCGTCTCGGGCGAGCTGCTGGAGTCGGGCTATGCATATGTCCGAATCGCTTCCTTCAGCGAGACGACGCGCAAAGATTTCGAGCGAGTGGTGCGCGAGCTCGCCACTACAGCGCCCCTACGTGGCGTCGTGCTCGATGTGCGGCACAACCCGGGCGGCGTTCTCGAAGCCGCGGTCGAGGTAGCCGACGCCTTGCTCGATTCAGGCAATATCGTCTCGGCGACCGGTCGCACAGGGGAAGCCAATTTTCGTATGGACGCTTCCCGGGGCCAGTTGCTCGAGGGTGTGCCGCTGGTGCTGTTGATCAACGGTGCATCGGCGTCGGCCGCTGAGATTTTAGCGGGTGCTCTCAAAGATAATGGTCGTGCGCAGTTGGTGGGTCGGCGAACCTATGGCAAAGGCGTCGTGCAAAGTGTTCTGCCACTAGCCGATGGCCGCGCCCTGAAACTCACGACATCGCGATATGTGACGCCAGCAGGCGTATCCATCAATGAAACGGGCATCGAACCCGATGTGCTGGTTCCCGGCGCGGATGTCATGCCGAGCGCCGCGCGTGAGGATGCGGAAGTCAAGTTGGCGCTGCGTACGCTGAGTGCAGCGACGGGCGCTGGAGCAAAGGAACGCCAATGATCGAAATGCTGCAGTTTTTGCTGGACTTCATCCTGAACCTCGACGAACACCTCGTAGAGTTGTTACAGGCTTACGGGGTCTGGATCTACGCCATCCTGTTCATCATCGTGTTTGCCGAAACCGGCCTCGTCGTGACGCCGTGGTTGCCAGGTGATTCGTTGTTGTTTGCGGTAGGCACGCTCGTCGCGATCGACTCGAGCGGCACGCTGGATATCGGCGTCGTCGCCGTCTCGTTGATCATCGCGGCGATTCTGGGCAACACCTGCAACTACGCGATCGGTAAATGGATCGGGCCGCCCGCGTTCAGCGGCCGATATCGACTTCTGAAGGTCGAATATCTGCGGCAGACCGAGGTCTATTTCGCCAAACATGGTGGCAAGACGGTGGTGTTATCGCGCTTCCTGCCGATTTTGCGGACCTTTGCGCCCTTCGTCTCGGGTGTTGCGCGCATGCACTACCCCCGCTTCCAGACGTACAACGTGCTCGGCGCGTTACTTTGGGTCACCGTTTTTTTGGGTGGCGGCTATCTCTTCGGCAACATCCCGATCGTCAAAAACAACTTTGGCTTGGTCACCCTCACCATCATCGGCGCCTCGCTGATTCCGGTGGCGATCTTGGTCTGGCGTCGTCGCCGCGACTCAGCCGAGTAGCGAGCGAGCGGCGCCGTAGAGGCCACCGAACAGCAAGGCGAGCGTCGGAAAAAACGACAGCCCAAAGCCGAGGCTGCGCTTGTTGGCCGCTTCGACATAGCCCTTGAAGTAGAGTGCACGACCGATGATGAAGACGGCACCGAGCAACACCGCCCATGCCTCGTCGATGAAGATCGCAAAGCTCCACAGCGCCGGAATGAAAAGAGCCAGCGATTCGAGCGTGTTCATCTGCACTCGATACACGCGCTCGAAATTCTCATCACCGGTGGTCGCCGGCGCCTTGACGCCGTATTGATAGCGAGCGCGGCCGACGGCCATGGTGAAGATGAAGTATTCGAACAAGGCGAGCAACATGATCAGGTGAACGGCAGCGAAGTCGGTCGGCATGATGGAACCCCTTGGTGTAGCGGTGGTCGGAAGACCGTACACGGAGGATAGCGCGATGGCACAATCTTGCCGAGGAGGCATGCATCGATGACTGGTTTTGTATTGCGCGCCGTGATCGCCGCTTTCGGGCTGTGGTTGGCTACGGAGTGGGTGGATGGCGTCGTCATCAACGACGCGGCGACGTTGCTGCTAGCGGCCGTGCTGCTCGGTGTGGTCAACGCGTTCGTGCGCCCCATCGCCATCGTGCTGACGTTGCCGATCAGTGTGGTGACCCTGGGTTTGTTTCTGCTCGTGGTCAATGCCGGCATGCTCGCCTTGGTTGCATATGTGGTCCCCGGTTTCGATTTGCTCGGCTTTTGGCCAGCACTGTGGACCGCGATCGTCGTTGGCCTCACCAGTTGGGTCGGCTCCTGGTTCATCGGGCCGCGCGGACTCGAGCGATTGAATCGACGATGAACAGGTTGCTCAGCCCGACGATCTGCATCTGTTGGTTGGCGGCTCTGGTGCTGGCCTCGCCGGCGCAGGCGGCGCGCGAGCTCGTCAAAACAGGCTACGCCCGCACCAAAGAATCCGGTCGCTTGCTGTATATCGAGTCCCACTTCGTGCGCGAGGCGGGTACGGCTGCCGAAAATCGCGTCGTGCTGTATCGCTGTGGTTTCGGCGGCCCGGTCTTCGCCCGCAAGGAGTTGAGTTACCAGAGCCAGCGACATACGCCCGATTTCAACATGACCGATACGCGTTCCGGTTATGCCGAGGGTGTGCGTCGGACGGCGCAAGGCCTGCGGGCATATTCACAGTTGAATGCCACTTCGCCGCGTCGGGAGACGACGGTGGCGTTGCGACCGAATCTGGTCATCGATGCGGGCTTCGACGATTTCGTACGTTTGAACTGGCGGGAGCTCGAGGCTGGCAAAGCCGTGAACTTTCCATTCCTCGTGCCTTCACAGCTCGATACCTACAACTTCAAGATACGCAAACATCGCGAAGTGACCATCGAGGGCAGCACGGCGAGTGTGATTCGCTTGAATCTATCGGGTGTGTTGGCGTGGTTTACGCCTTATATCGAAGTTTCGTATCGGCAAGCCGATCAGGTGTTGATGCGATACGAAGGGCTAACCAATATTCGTAACGCCGACGGAGAGTTACTCGAAGCTGTGATCGATTTTCCGTCGAACGAGCGACGCTTGCTGCCACAACTCGATCTCAGGGGTCCGCGGATCGAACCGTTGGTGTCACGCTGCCCTGCTGCCGTGGCCAGTTCATGAGCACCATGCCAAGCAGCAGCACGACGGTCCCGATGATCTGCGAGCCGGTCAGTATTTCATCGAGCACCCACCAACCGAGCAGTGTCGCCACGACCGGATTGACGAAGCCGAACGTACCCACTTGCGCGGGCGAAACATTGACCGACAACCAGGCATACGCCGTATAGGCGATGCACGAACTGACGATGGTCATGTAAGCGAGCGCAGCGAGGCCGCCGACGTTCCAAGTCCATTGCGCCAGATCGCCATGCAGGATGGCCGGAACCAACAGCATCAAGCCACCGCAGAACATTTGCAGTGCCGTGAAGCTCATCAGATCGAGCGAGGTCACGGCGTTGCGCAGATAGATCGTTCCGGCGGACCAACCGATGCAGCCGATCACGATCGTGACCGTTGGCCAAGGGCCGTATGGCCCGGTACTGCCTGGCAATGGATTGGGCCCGGGCCAAGCCACGAGCACCGTGCCGCCGAAGCCGACGGCAAGCCCGATGGCGACGCGCGGCGGAATCGCGTGGGCGCGTGCGCCGAACAAACCGATCAAGGGAATCCAGAATGACGACGAGACATTCAGGAGCGCTGCTTGATTCGAGGGCACGTACTGCAGCCCCCAAATGGCACCGCCATTCGACACCGCCACCGACAACAAGCCGGCGATCAGCACCGTGCGCCACTCGAGGGGCGTCAGTCGCGTCGGCGTGAGTCCGCGTCGGCGTTGGAACCAGACGGCGACGAGGCCGAGCAAGATGCCGCTGACGATGAAGCGCACCGCACCGAACAGAAACGGTGGCAGCGATGTGACACCGATCTTGGTGACGAGGTAGGTCGACCCCCAGACCAGGTAGACGATCGCAAAACACGTGACGATCGTCGCACGACGCGAGCCCGTCACGATTTGGCTGACGGATCCGCGGTCATCGCCGTCTTGAAGAGCAGGGCTGCCAACGCGGCGAGAACCACGAGGCCGAGCCACTCACCGAAATGCCACAGCGAGGGCAATGCCAGCACGTCCGCGGAACCGGAGGTGACGATCGGCACGGCGATGGCGATACCCATCAAGGCCTCACCCGTGATCATGCCAGCTGCGAACAATAGGCCCTTGCGATGCCGACGTTCGATTTCGGCCGCCTCGAGACCTTGGCGACGCAGGCGTCGCTCGGCCACCCAGGCCAGCAGACCGCCCAAGAAAATCGGCGTCATCAACTCGAGTGGCAGATAGATCCCGACGGCGACGGCGAGCACCGGTGTGCGGAACGACGAACCCCGAGCTTTCAAAATTTCATCGAGCACGATGATGCCGACGCCGATGACAGCACCGCCGGCGATCATGTCCCAAGGCAACTGCCCACCGAAGAGACCTTTCGATACCGAGGCCATCAAGGTCGCTTGCGGTGCCAACAGCGGATTTGGATGCGCCTCGCTCGGCACACCAATCCCGTAAGCCTGCGCGAGCAAATTCAACACCGGCGCCATGACGAGCGCGCTGCTCGCTGCGCCGATGCCCAGCATCACCTGTTGACGCCAAGGCGTTGCGCCGACGATGTAGCCACACTTGAGATCTTGCAAGTTATCGCCCGCGATGCAGGCGGCGCAGCAGACGACGGCGCCGATCATGATGGCCGCGATGGGGCCCGCTTCACTGTCTTTACCCATCAACACCAACAGCACGACCGCAGAAAAGAGGATCGTGGCGATGGTGATACCCGAGACCGGATTGTTGGATGAGCCGACAAGACCTGCCATGTAAGCCGAGACCGAACAGAACAAGAAGCCTGTGACGATCATGATGATGGTCATCGGCAGACTGACGGCCAGTGATCCCACGATGGCCTGATAGAGCGCCCAGAGCGGTAACGTGAACAACAGGATGCCGAGTAACACGGACTTCATCGGCAGGTCTTGTTCGGTATGGGCGATCACTGCTCCGGCAGCGCTCGCGCGTGCTGCGGCAAGCCCGCTGCGCACGCCCGACAACAAAGAATGACGCAATGACACGAGCGCCCAGATCCCACCGACCAACATGGCACCGACACCGAGATAGCGAATTTGCTTCGACCAGATGAAGCCCGCGAGATCTTCGGGGTCGAGACCGGCCGCCGCTTGCGCGAGTTCTGCCTGTTGCGGCAAGACGTTGGCGACGTAGTAGGGGATCGCAATATTCCACGAAAGCATCGCACCGGCGAGCACCACGATGCCGACGTTCAGACCGACGATGTAACCGACACTCAATAAGGCGGGCGAGAGATTCGTCCCAAAGAAAGCGAGGTACTTGCCCGCGAATCCTGCGCTCGCGGCAGTGTCGGGGATCAGGCGCAATCCGCTACCGGCCGCGAGTTTGGCAAATGCGCCACCGAGTGCGCCGACACCCAGAATGCGGATCCCCTGCGACGGATTTTCGCCCGCTTTCAACACTTCCGCGGCAGCCTGACCTTCGGGAAACGCCAATTTTTGATCGACGATGAGCGCGCGGCGCAACGGCACCGAAAACAACACGCCGAGCAAACCGCCAAGACCCGCGATCGCGAGCACCCAGCTGTAGCGGAAGTCTTGCCAGAAGCCGAGGATCACGAGTGCCGGAATCGTGAAGATCACGCCCGAGGCGATCGAGGAACCGGCCGATGCACCCGTTTGCACGATGTTGTTTTCCAGGATACCGCCGCCGCCCAACAGGCGTAGCACCGCCATGGAAACGACCGCGGCCGGAATCGCCGAAGCGATCGTCATGCCGGCAAACAAACCGAGGTAGGTGTTCGCCGCGGCGAGAATCATCGCGAGCACGATCGCCAGAGCGACCGCGCGCAACGTCAGCTGCGGCGGCAGCGTCGTCCCTTCGGGCGTGCTCACTTCGTCTGGCCCTGCGCCTGGCCCTGGGTCTCGCCCGTGAGTTTCTTGAGCCAGGGTGAGGTGACGATGAGCAACAAGCCGGCGCCACCTGCGATGAAGCACATTTGCAGGAACTGCGCGGGCATGGCGGTGGCGTCACCGCTGCCGACATGACCGCCGATGAGACCCGCGAGCGCATTACCGACGGCAGCGCCCAAGAACCAAGTACCCATCATCTGACCTTGATAACGCTTCGGCGAGAGCTTCGTGACGTTCGACAGACCGACCGGTGACAGACACAACTCACCGAAGGTGTGCAGCATGTAGGTGAGCAGCAGCCAAGTCGGTGCAACTTGCCCGCCCGACGACACGACGAGCTGCGCCGCCCACATCATCACGAGAAAGCCGAAGCCGAGCAGCAGCAGAGCAAGACCGAACTTGGCGGGCGATGATGGATCGAGATGGCGCTTGCCGAGCGCAACCCACAACCATGCAAAGAACGGCGCGAAGATCACGACGAAAATCGGATTAGCGGACTGGTACCACGCCGCTGGATGTTCGCCATCCGCGAACAGGTGGCCGAGCCAGGATCGATCGGTGTAGTCCTGTGCGAAGAGATTGAACGTGGTCGCTGCTTGCTCGAAGCCCGCCCAAAACAGTGCTGCGCACAGAAAGAAGACGGCAATCATCAAGACGCGCTTCTTTTCGTCGCCGTCGAGACCGCCGAGCAACAACACCCAAGCAAAGAACAGAAAGCCGAGGGCGACCATGCCCGTCGCGAACGCCTGTGCGAGACCCGTGATGGTCACCGGGATGACGCCGGTGTAGAGCAGCGCGGTCAACACGCCGACGAGCGCTCCACCTAGACCGAGCCACGTCCAACCACTCTTGCGTTCGGCGTCGCTCACGTCTTGCGGCGGCAAGCCGGCATCGCCGAGGTAGTGCTCGGTCATGCGGTATTGCAGGACACCGATGAGCATCGCAGCACCGGCGCAGAAGAAACCGGCACGCCAGTTCCAGGACTCACCGATGGTGCCTGCGATGAACGGTGCGAGCAGTGCACCGAGATTGATACCCATGTAGAAGATCGAGAAGCCCGCATCGCGTCGCGCGCCGGACTGACCCTCGTAGAGCGCACCGACGATGGCTGAAATATTCGGCTTGAGCAAACCCACGCCGATGACGATGGTGGCGAGCCCGAGATAGAATACGGCCGGGCCAGCAGGAATGGCCAGCAGGAAGTTGCCCGCCGCGATGAAGATGCCGCCCCAATACACGGCGCGTCTTTGACCGATCAGTCGATCAGCGATCCAGCCCCCCGGTAGCGAGAACAGGAACACGGCTCCCGTGTAGAGACCGTAGATCGCCCCGGCGGTTTCGCGATCCATGCCGAAACCGGGGTTGGCGTCGCTCGTCGCCGCGACGAGGAACAGCACGAGCAGCGCGCGCATGCCGTAATACGTGAAGCGTTCGAAGAATTCGGTCATGAACAGGGTGGCAAGACCCCGTGGGTGGCCGAGAAAGGTTTTTTCGTTAGTGTTATTCATGCAGTCTCCCCCGCATCTGTTCTGCGCATGCGATTCATCAGACGAGCCATCACGATGCCCCCTTCGTAGAGAAGATACATCGGGACAGCCATGATGGTTTGCGAGATGGCATCCGGCGGCGTCAACAGCGCCGCGATGACGAAAATGCCGATCAATACATAGCCGCGTATCTCCGCGAGCTTCTCGACTTTCATGAGACCGGTGAGCACCAGCAGCACGACCACGACGGGTACTTCGAAAGCAAGACCGAAACACAGGAACATCGTCAGTACGAAGTCCATGTAACTGGTGATGTCCGTCATCATGCGTACGCCTGCCGGGGTCGTATTCGCAAAGAATTCGAACATCACCGGGAAGACCACGAAATAGGCGAACGCGATACCGCAATAAAAGAGCACGATCGATGATGCCAGCAGCGGGAAAGCGAAGCGTTTCTCATGCTTGTAAAGACCGGGTGCGACGAATGCCCAGACTTGATAGAGCACGTACGGCATGGCGAGGAACAGCCCAACGAAAAAGGCCAGCTTGAATGGCGTCATGAAGGGCGAGATGACGCTGGTGGCAATCAACGAAGAGTCTTTGGGCAACTGGGCGATCAGCGGCGTGGCCACGAACGTGAACACCTCGTTGGCGAAGAATGCCAACGGCACAAACATGACGATCACGGCGATGAATGCACGCAGCAAACGATCGCGCAACTCGAGCAGGTGCGAGATCAGCGTGCCTTCGGCGAGTTGTTCCGAGTTGTCACTCATCCGCGCGGCGGATCATCCGGGTGGCGATCGATCGGGTGGCGATCGATCGGGGCAGCGGCTGCGGTGCTGTCGCCCGCACTCTCACCGGCGGCGGCGCTAGGGGCGGCAGACTCGGGCTCGACATCGGGCTCGCTGGTCGGCGAGATCGAGTTCGTCGCGTTGGTTGCGCTCGTTTGCTGGCTTTGGCGACGCGCGGTTTCCTGCGCTTCGATTTCAAGTTGTTCGCGGAATTGCCGCGCCATCGCGCGAGCGCGACCCATCCAGCGGCCGATCTCGCCAACGACCTTGGGGAGTTTTTCCGGGCCGAGCACGAGCAGCGCGAGCCCCATGATCAGCAGCAGTTCGCTGAAACCGACTTCGAACATATGGACAGCCTGGCCCGCAGTCGGCGGGCAGCCTCAGCCGTTCCGGTCGGCGGGCTTCTGGTCGTTCGTGGTGGGTGCCGTCTTGGCGGTGTCGCCAAAATCGGCATCGGCCGAGTCCTGCTTGATCTGTTTCAAGCTCTCGGTCGCATCGCCATCGTCCATGCCTTTCTTGAAGCCGCGTACCGCAGCACCCAAGTCTGAACCGATGCTGCGCAATTTTTTGGCGCCAAACACCAACAGGACCACCAACAAAATGATGATCAGTTCGCGCATTCCGATTCCCATGACGACCTCGCGAAACCAGCGTATTCAGGAAAACCCGATGATAGGCCAAACCAGCTCGGGTTAGACGGAAACTTCCGCCGATTCGCCCACCTGCAACCAGAATGTCACCGGCCCTTCGTTCACGAGCGCCACCGACATGTCGGCGCCGAACTGGCCGGTTTGGACCGTGGGATGGGCTTGGCGGGCCAGCCCACAGAGGTGATCAAAGAGTGCGGCTGCCCGTGCGGGTGGCGCGGCCGTGCTGAAGCCCGGACGGTTGCCCTTGCGGGTGTCGGCGGCGAGCGTGAATTGCGGCACGAGCAGCAGACCGCCGCCGGTGTCCGTCAACGAGCAGTTCATGCGACCCGCCGCGTCGGGGAATACCCGGTAGGCGATCAGCCGTTGGAGTAACCGCTCTGCGGTCGATTCGGTATCGGCGGGCTGAACGCCGATCAGAGCGAGCATTCCGCCCTCGATCGCCCCGATTCGCTGGCCGGCCACGGTCACGCTGGCAGAGGAGACTCGTTGGATCAGGGCGATCATGTGGGTGCGTCAGCGACGGTCGCGGTGGTAATTCTGGGCGCGAAACCTTAACATTCCGGCCGGTTTTACGCTTGAATCGTGCAGTTTTCAGGGGGTTGCGGTGACGAAGTTCGTTCTGGCGCTGTCTTTGGTTGCGGCCTCGGTATTTTCTTCCGCGTGGGCGCAAACGGCAGATGCCGAGCGCGGCGCCCGTCTCGCCTACACCTGCCTGGGTTGCCACGGCATTCCGAACTACAAAAATGCGTATCCGAATTACCGCGTGCCGAAATTGCGCGGGCAGCATCCGGAATATTTGGTGATCGCCCTGCAGGCCTACCGCAGCGGCGAGCGCAGTCACGCCACCATGCACGCCAATGCGTCGTCGTGGAGCGACCAAGATCTGGTCGACATGGCCGCCTTCCTCGCAGGCCCGGTCGTCGCGGCGGCCGCAACGCCGAAGCCGGTCGGCAAAGCCCCTGACGCCGCTGCCACTTGCGTGGCCTGTCATGGCACCGATGGCGTCGGCATCACGCCGCAATACCCGACGCTCGCGGCCCAGCATGCCGATTACATCGAGCGCGCCTTGACCGACTACAAAAAGGGCGGTCGCAAGAACGCCATCATGGCGGGATTTGCCGCGCAGTTGTCGGCGCAGGACATCAAAGCACTCGCCGCATACTACGCAGCGCAGCGACCGGGTCTCGCCACATCGCTGCGCCCGACGCCGAAGAAATAACGCCTATTCTTTGAGCTTTTCCAGAAAAGTCGCCGCGGTCTTCAGATAGAAGTCGCGGTTGGCTTTTTTGCGAAAGCCGTGACCTTCGTCTTTGGCTGCGAGATACCACACCTCGCCGCCGCTCCCACGCACGCGCGCCACGAGCTGCGCGCTCTCCGATGCCGGTACGCGCGGATCATTGAGACCTTGCACGACCAACAACGGCTTGCGGATCGTCTCGGCGCGATTGAGTGGTGAGATGCGTTGCAGGAAGGCGCGCATCGCGGGATCGCGCTCATCACCATACTCGGCGCGTCGCAGATCGCGACGATAACCGGAGGTGTTGTTGAGGAAGGTGACGAAGTTGCTGATCCCGACGACGTCGATGCCGCCGCGCAGACGATCACCATATTGCACGAGCGAAGCGAGCACCATGTAACCGCCGTAGCTGCCGCCCATGACGACGACCCGTTTGGCATCGAACTGCGGGTTTGCCGCGATCCACACGAGCAGGGCGCCGATGTCCCGCACCGAATCTTCGCGCAGACGGCCGTTGTCCAATTGGGTGAAGGTCCGTCCGTAGCCCGTTGAGCCACGCACGTTCGGCTGGATCACGGCATAGCCGAGTTCGTTCACCAGATACTGCGTATACGGGCTGTAGCCCGGGCGCGACTGACCCTCTGGGCCGCCGTGGATGTCGATGACGACGGGATGGGGTCCCTTGCCGCGCGGCGCATACACGAAAGCCGGGATCTGCCGTTGCTGTTTACCGATACGATCCCAAGTGGGGTAGCGCACGAGTTCAGCGGCTTGCCAGCGTTGTGGATCGATCGGCCCCGACTCGCTACGAGTCCAACGCTGCGCGGTATCTTTGTCGATGTCGTAACTCCACGCATCCCGCGGTGATGTGGCCGATTCGATGGTGAGGCCGAGTTGGCTGCCGCGCGCATCGAAACGCAGATTCGAGATCAATCCTGCCGGCAAACCGCTCGGGCGGCGGGTCGTGTTGCCACCCAGGTCGCGCAACTCGAGACGGCTGTAGCCGTCGACATTGGCGATGTAAGCGATGTAGCGCCCGTTGGGATCGACCTCGAAGTCGTCGATATCCCAAGGAAGATCTGCTGTCAGTGTGCGTGGCTGGGTCTCGGCGAGATCGAGGTAGCGTAGCTGCAGAAACTCTTCGCCGAGATCGGCCGAGAACCACACGCCGCGACCGTCTGCGGAGAAGCGTGCGCTGCCGACACCGCTTTTCGGTAATGGCAGACGGCTCGTACTGCCTTTGGCGACATCAGCGACGTAGAGATCGGCATCGGTGACAGATCGATAATCGAGCAGCAGCAAGCGCGTTCCATCGGGTGACCAATCGAGTGGCTGCCACGTTTGCCCTTGTGACGATACGACGAGTCGTGCGGGCGCGGCCCCGGTCACTTCCAGCACGTAGACGTCCTGGTTGATGCCGTTCCGTGCATTACTTTGATACGCGAGCGATCGACCATCGCGAGACCAAACGGCACCACCGTGCCGTGCCTTACCGTCGGTCAGCAAACGAGCCGAGCGCGATGCCAAATCGTGCAGATACAGTTGGGCGTTTTCGTCGCCGCCGCGATCACGCGCGTAGAGGAACTGCCCCGGCGCAGCGGTCGGGTTGGCAAGCGCCAATGAAATGGGCTCTGTCTCGAAGGTGATCTGTTCGCGAGCCGCGAGCGGTCGCTCGACGCGATGGATTTGCTCTGCATCACCGAAACGGGTGCTGATCAACATGCTGCCATCGGGCAGGAAATCGCGAAAGCTCGCACTGCGTCCTGCTAGCCAGTTGTCGAGCGTGGCGGCAACTCGCGGGGAATGCGCCGGAACGCCATCGAGCACCAAAGTGCCGATTTCCTGACGCGGTTGCGCGGCGGCCAAGGTCGTTGCGCATGCCAACAGCAGCGCCATGTAACGGATGTTCATGTCTGATATGTTGCCGCACTCCGGGATATCCCTCCACGGCTTTCAGGAAGCGACATGGCTGATGCACGGCTGAAGAATAAATTGGATGCGGGTGAGTTCATCGTGGCACCCGGTGTCTTCGACATGATTTCCACCATGCTCGCTGAGCGGGTCGGCTTCGATGCGGTCTACGCCTCGGGCTTCTGGCTGACCGCCTCTTACCTCGGAATTCCGGATGCCGGCCTCGCAACTTACACCGACATGCTCGCGCGAGTCGGTAAGGTCGTCGAGAAATCGTCGGCCCCGGTCATCGCCGATGCCGACACCGGTTTCGGCGGTTTGCTCAACGTGCAGCATACGGTGCGTGGCTACGAACGAGTGGGCGTGAGCGCCATTCAAATCGAAGATCAGGAGTTTCCGAAAAAGTGCGGCCACACGCCCTATCGGCGAGTCATTCCGATCGAAGACATGGTCGCTAAGATTCGTGTCGCTGCCGCCACGCGTCAGGATCCGAACTTTTTGGTGATCGCTCGCACCGATGCACGCACGGGACTCGGCTTCGATGAGGCGTTGCGTCGCGGGCAGGCTTATGCCGAAGCGGGTGCTGATGTCGTGTTCGTCGAATCGTTGCAATCCGAGGACGAGATGCGGCGCGCTTGCGCGGCGATTCGTGCACCGTTGATAGCCAATATGTCCGATGGCGGAAAGACGCCGATTCGTTCGAAAGCCGAACTGCAAGCGCTCGGTTATCGCATGGCGATTTGGCCTGCGCTGGCCGCCCTGTCGGCGAGTGCGGCGATCGAGGGGGCCATGCGTCACCTCAAAGAAAAAGGCACCAGCGTCTCGCCCGACGTTGCCTTGTTCGGTTTCGACGATTTTTGTCGTATGGTTGGCTTCGAGGAAGTCTGGGCGTTCGAGGAACGCTGGAAAGACGTCCTCGAGAAGAGGGCTACACCGTGATTACCTATGACAACGGTATCCACGCGATCGACGCCGAATATGTGCGACCCATGCTCGATGCGGTGCACTTGGTCGTCCACGAGGGGCGTGCCGCTTTCGTCGAAACCGGCACCTCTCGTTCGGTGCCGCAACTGCTCGCAGCACTGGCTTCGCTCGGTTTGTCTCGCGATGCGGTCGATTGGGTGTTCATCACCCACGTGCACCTCGATCATGCAGGTGGTGCCGGACAACTGATGCAAGCTCTACCGAACGCGAAAGCCGTGCTGCACCCCCGGGGCGCACCGCACATGATCGAGCCGCGCAAACTCGTCGATGCATCCATCGCCGTTTATGGCGCCGAGGCTTTCGACGCCTTGTACGGCGAAATTCTCCCGATTGCGAGCGAGCGAGTCGTCTCGACCGAGCCCGGGCAGCGATTTTCTTTGGCAGGCCGTGAGTTCGAGATCCTGCACACGCCGGGGCATGCGATGCACCACCAGGTTTTCTTTGATCATCACGCCAAAGCCGTCTTCACCGGCGACACCTTCGGTCTGTCTTACCGAGAATTCGATGTCGATGGCCGTGCGTTTGCTTTTCCGACGACGACGCCGACGCAGTTCGACCCGGACCAACTCATCGACTCGATCCACCGGATACTTGCGTTGCAGCCGCGAACCGCCTACTTCACCCATTATGGTGAGGTCCGCGACCTGCCACGGCTGGCCGTCGCTCTGCTGCGTATGACTCGGGCGTTCGCCGAGGCAGCCAAGCAGGCGTCGATCGATGTTGATGTCGAATCAAGCCTGCGTGATCGCCTATTGAGTCGAATCAGTCGGATCTTGCATGCCGAACTCCAGGCACACGGCTGCACGCTGACAGCGCAACGAATCGACGAATTGTTGGGTCTCGATATCGGCCTGAACGTCGATGGTCTCATCGCGTGGCTTGGGCGAAATCCGATTGCCCAGCAAGCGGTTGCCAAGGGAGTTGCGTCATGACGTTCAAGGCGTTCCGCATCCATGAAATCGACAAAAAAATCAGCGCTCGTTTCGAGCAGTTGACGCTCGACGAGCTAGCGAGTGGTGACGTCGTGGTGCGAGTTTTGTATTCGGACATCAACTACAAAGACGCTCTGGCGGCGACGGGCGCCGGCAAGATCCTGCGAAAGTATCCGCTCGTCGGCGGCGTGGATCTCGCGGGTGTGGTCGAGTCGTCGGACGATCCGCGCTGCCAAGTTGGGGAGCACGTGCTCGTGACGGGCTGCGGTT
Organism: Klebsiella pneumoniae; assembly: GCA_945873095.1. Lineage (GTDB taxonomy): Bacteria > Pseudomonadota > Gammaproteobacteria > Steroidobacterales > Steroidobacteraceae > UBA964. The sequence goes on from CAMCBU010000013.1 coordinate 44,038, forward strand.
TGTCCGAGGTGCACGACGGTGGTTATGCCGAGTACGCGCGTCTCAAGGGCGAGTGGGTGATTCCGCTGCCGCAAGGGCTCGGCGCTTTCAAGGCCATGGCACTCGGCACCGCCGGCTTTACCGCGGCGCTCGCCATTCATCGGATGGAGCACAACGGCCAGACGCCGGCGAAAGGTCCGATCGTCGTGACCGGCGCCACCGGTGGTGTCGGTAGCATCGCGATCGACATGCTCTCGAGTCGAGGCTACGAAGTCATCGCGGTCACCGGCAAAGCGGAGTCAGCCGATTATCTGCGTGCGCTCGGGGCGTCTGCTGTCTTGCTGCGAAAAGAGATCGACTACGGCAAGCGACCTCTCGAAGCAGCGCGCTTTGGTGGTGCCATCGATAATGTGGGTGGTGATACGCTGAGCTGGCTCACGCGCAGCGTCGACACCTGGGGCAATATCGCTTGCATCGGCCTTGCTGGCGGAGCCGAGCTGCACACATCGGTCATGCCCTTTATTTTGCGAGGCGTGAACCTACTGGGTATCAACTCGTCAGCGACGCTGCGCGAGATGCGACTCATCGTGTGGAATCGGATCGCCACCGATCTCAAGCCGCGACACCTGGAGCAGGTCGTCACGCAGACGATCGACTTCGATGCGTTGCCGGGTGCGTTCCAGTCTTATCTCGATGGCACGGTGACGGGACGGACGGTGGTCAAGATCGGTCAGTGATGCACTTGTGAGCGAACAGGCATTTTTGATCTCGAGCGCCAGCCGACTGGGAGTGTCGCTCGATTCCACCGCAGCAAAGCGCTTGCTGCAGTTGCTCGATGAACTCGAACGCTGGAACCGCAGTTTCAATCTCACGGCGATCACCCAGCGCGCGCAAATGCTGACGCACCACTTGCTCGATAGCTTGTCGATCGCTGCGTTGTTGCAGGGGGAGCGCATCAGCGACATCGGCACCGGTGCCGGCTTTCCCGGTTTGCCGTTGGCGATCATTCAGCCCGAGCGTCAGTTCACTTTGCTCGACTCGAACGGCAAGAAGATTCGTTTCGTGAACCACGCGGCACGCACGCTGGGGCTCGTCAATGTGGTGGCCGTACACGCTCGGGCCGAGCAGTGGCAAGACGAGCGCGGCGCCTTCGATACCGTGGTGACGCGCGCCTTCGCGCCGCTACCTGAACTCGTGACGATGGTGCGGGGCTTGTGTGGCGCAGACACGCGAGTGTTGGCCATGAAGGGCCGGCGCTCCGAGCAGGAGCGAGCAGGGTTGTCGCCTGAGTGGGTCATCGAGCAGGATGTCGAACTGACGGTACCCGGCCTAGATGAAGAGCGTCACGCGCTCATCCTTCGGTTAGACTCGCGGCCATGAGCCGCATCATCGCCGTCGCCAATCAGAAAGGTGGCGTCGGCAAGACCACCACCGCCGTGAATCTGGCCGCGTCGCTGGCTGTGACGCGGCGTCGCGTGCTGCTCGTCGATCTCGATCCACAAGGCAACGCCACGATGGGCTGCGGTATCGAAAAGAACCAGATCGAGCGCGGCGTTGGCGATGTTTTGATCGGTGCTTGCACGGCGCGTGAGGCGATGCTGCGCGTCGAAGCGCCGCCGATGGATTTGCTGCCCGCCAATCAGGATCTCACGGCAGCCGAAGTTCAATTGTTGTCGTTGTCGGTCGCCCGCGAGACCAAGTTGCGACAGGCGCTGAAAGCCGTGCGCAACGACTACGACATCATCCTCATCGACTGCCCACCGTCACTCAATATGTTGACGGTGAACGCCTTGGTGGCAGCGGATAGCGTACTCGTGCCAATGCAATGCGAGTACTACGCTCTCGAGGGGCTCACGGCGCTGATGAGCACGATCGAGCAGATCCGTGAAGCGGTGAACCCATCACTCGAAATCGAAGGTGTGCTGCGCACGATGTTCGACCCGCGTAACAATCTTGCCAACGAAGTCAGTTCGCAGCTGCTCAACTATTTTGGCGACAAAGTGTTCCGCACGATCATCCCGCGCAACGTGCGTCTGGCCGAGGCACCCTCCTTCGGCAAGCCGGCTTTGCTGCACGACAAGGAGTCTCGCGGCGCGCTTGCTTACCTCGCCCTCGCCGGCGAGATGATCGGGCGGGGTGAGGCCCCGCTCGCACAGCCGCTCGCCGCCGTCACATGACGCTCGAGCCGCGGCAAGCGGCTCCCGGCGCGTTGCGGCGCTGGATACTCTCGGCATTGCAGTTGCTGTGGCGCGGAGCCGGGGTTTGGCTCGCGCTCGGCCTGCTCATGTGTTTGTGGATTTTCTTCGGACATCGCCTGCCTTTGCTCAGCGCCATGTTGGCGTTGTCGGCCTTGCTCGGCAGCGTCTTGATCGCGGCGCAGGTCGATCGCAGTTCGCGTATCCGGCTGGCCGATACACTCACCATGCTCACGGTGCATGCACCGGTCACGCTGCGTTTTTCCGCTTTGATCACGATCGCGGGCGCGATCATCTGGATCGTGCTGCTGGCCAAGCCGGGCGTGGCGTGGTGGAACATTTTTTACACTTCGCGCAACGCGCTCGATGTGTTGAGTCCTGACGGGTTCGTCGCGCTGCGTCAGATCTTCGTCTATTCGGCGTTTGCTCTCGGGCTCTGTTACTTCGGGCTCAATATTCCGGGGTTGACCTCGATCTTCCAATTTCCCTGTATGACTTTGCTCGGTCTGCCTTACCGGGATGCGCTGCGTCTAGGCGCCGCAGGTCAGATTCGTAACCTCAATTCGGTATTGGCGATCGGCGCTTTGTTCGTGGTGCTGCCGGTGCTGTTCGGGTTGCTCTTGCCGGTGTTGGTCCCCGTGCTCTACTGCTTCTTCGGCGCGCTGACCTATGTGGCATTCCGCGAAATCTTTCTCGGGGTGTCCGAGAATCGTCCGCTGTTAAGCGCCGAAGCGAGGGGGGCGGCGAGTCCGCTATCATCGCGCGCATGAACCAGAAGAAGCCCAGCCTCGGGCGGGGACTCGACGCTCTGCTCGGACAGATGAGCGCGGCGCGCCCTGCATCGCCCGCCGCCACGACGGGCCCGGCGGTTGCGGGCGACGAGTTGGCCCGCTTGCCGGTCGATGTCCTGCAGCGCGGGCGGTACCAGCCTCGCGTCGACATGCGACCAGAGACGCTCGAAGATCTGGCGAACTCGATCCGAGCCCAGGGCGTGGTGCAACCGATCGTCGTCCGTCCGATCGAGATGCCGGGTGCCACCCCTGGCAGCCGACCCTCACGATACGAAATCATTGCCGGTGAGCGCCGTTGGCGCGCCGCCCAGCTGGCCGGACTCACCGAGATTCCCGCGATCATCCGGCGTGTCCCCGACGAGGGCGCGATCGCGATGGCGCTCATCGAGAACATTCAGCGCGAGAACCTCAATCCCCTCGAAGAGGCGCGTGCGCTCGATCGGCTGATCCGCGAATTTTCCATCACCCATCAGCAGGCCGCCGATGCCGTGGGTCGCTCACGCGCGGCGGTCAGCAACCTACTGCGTTTGCTGGAGCTCGCCCCCGAGGTCGCCGAACTCGTCGATCGGCGGGCGATAGAAATGGGTCACGCGCGTGCGTTACTCGGCCTGACGCAGGTTCGGCAGCAGGTCGAAGTGGCTCAATTGGTTTCGAAAAAAGGCTTATCAGTTCGAGAAACAGAGGCATTGGTTCGCCGGCTGATCAATCCGCCTCCTAAAGATGACGGCTCAGCTGAGGCAGATCGCGCCTTTGGGCGGAGTGGCAGCGCGGCCGGGAGCCCCGACCCGAACGTCCGCGAGCTCGAAAACCGCCTCTCCGACACCTTGGGAGCGACGGTCGTCATCGAGCAGTCGGGTAAGGGCGGCAAGGGGCGTTTGATCGTCAGCTACAACTCGCTCGACGAACTCGACGGAATTTTGGCGCATATCCATTGATGGTGCCGGGTCGCACATCTACAATGCGCGCGCAACACGACCCGGAACTTCGTGGCAAACGATTGGCATTGCGGTTCGCCGCGGTGCAACTGGGGGGGGCAGTGTTGGCCGCGATGATCGTCGCGGTGATCACTAACGGCTCGAATGCCATGGCCACCGTTGCCGGTGGTGCCGTGGTGGCCGTCGGCAACCTCGTGTTCGGCTGGCGCTTGTTTGCGCCGGGCGTGGCCCCTGCCGAACGCATCGCCAAGGCGATGTGGATGGGCGAAGGCTTGAAATGGCTCTGGGTAGTGCTGGCCGTTTGGTTGGCACTCGATGTATCGGATCTCGCGCCGCTGCCCTTTCTGTTGGGCATGTTGGCGGGTCAGGTCGGGTTCTGGGTCGGCGTGGCCGTCATTAAAGAGGATAAGTGAACATGGCGGCTGAAGGCGAAGCAGGAGGCATGACGGGCTACATCAAGCACCACCTCCAGCACCTGACTGCTCCGGTCGGTGACGGACCGTTCATGGTCCTCAACATCGACAGCATCTTCTTCAAAGTCCTGCTTGCCGTCGTCTTTCTGGTCGTCTTCTTGCGTGCCTCGCGGCACGCCACCGCAGGTGTGCCGGGCAAGTTGCAGTGCGCCGTCGAGATGATGATCGAAGGCATCGACAGCATCGTTAAAGAGACCTTCCCGGCCAAGACGCGCTTCATCGCGCCGTTGGCGCTGACCATCTTCGCGCTCGTGTTCTTGATGAACTTCATGGACATGATCCCCGTCGACCTGTTGCCTGCCGCAGCGCATGCGGCCGGTGTGCCTTATCTGCGCGTCGTGCCGACCGCCGACCTGTCGACCACCTTCGGCATGGCGATCTGCGTGTTCATCCTCATCCAGTATTACGCCATCAAGCACAAGGGCGTCGTGAAGTTCGTGGGCGAAATGTTCACCGCGCCCTTCCATGCGCATGGTGTCGTCGGCACGATTGTCTTGGCGCCGGCGAACTTGCTGTTGCGCATCATCGAAGAGCTGGTTCGCCCCTTGTCGCTGAGTCTGCGACTCTTCGGCAACATGTATGCCGGCGAGCTCATCTTCATCCTCATCGCCTGCATGACCTTGGGCGGCAGCTTGGCGAGCGGCATGACCTGGGCGATGGCTCCGATGCAATTCATCGCGGGCTTCATCTGGACCGCCTTCCACATCCTCGTTATCACCCTGCAAGCCTTCATCTTCATGATGCTGACGGTCGTCTACCTCAGCATGGCTGTGCAGGAGCACTGATTCTCGTTCGTTTAGTTACTCACGGAGATTTGCAATGGAAAACATCACCCAGATCGCTGACGTCATGAGCATGACCGTGATCGCCGCGGGCCTGCTCATTGGTCTTGGCGCGCTCGGTACCGCGATCGGCTTCGCGCTGCTCGGCGGCAAGTTCCTCGAAGGTGCGGCTCGTCAGCCTGAGCTGACCAACATGCTGCAGACCAAGATGTTCATCGTCGCCGGCTTGCTCGACGCGGTGCCCATCATCGGTGTCGCCATCGCGCTGCTGCTCATCTTCGCGAACCCGTTCCTGTCGGCTCTCGGCGTCGGCTAATCGCCGCCCGCACCCGTCATCGGACGGGTGCCGATCCAGGCAACAGGGGTAGAAGAGCATGAGTATCACCGTCACGCTGATCATCCAGGGCCTCGCGTTCCTTGCGGTCGCCTGGCTCGTCATGCGCTTCGGCTGGCCGTCGATCATCGGCGCCATCGAAGAGCGACAGAAGAAAATCGCCGACGGGCTGGCTGCCGCCGACAAGGGCCTAAAGGACCTGTCCGAGGCAACGCAGCGGGCTGATGCGATCGTTCGTGAGGCGCGTGATCGCGCCAAGCAGATCGAAGATCAGGCCGCTCGCCGCTCCAACGAATCGATCGAAGCTGCCAAGCAGTCTGCTCAAACCGAGGGCGCGCGTATCGTCGCCGCTGCTCGGGACGAAGCAGCCACCGAAACCGGTCGCGCTCGCGAAGAGTTGCGCAAGGAGTTCGGTTCGATGGTCGTCGTGGGCGCCTCGCGTTTGCTCGAGCGTGAAGTCGACGCGAAGACGCACGCGCAGCTGCTCGACAAACTGGCGGAAGAAATCGCCCGTGGCTGACGGAGCAACCATCGCACGGCCCTACGCGCGCGCCGCGTTCGATCACGCGCATGCCGCAAAGCAACTCGCACCGTGGGGTGAGTTGCTGGCGAAAGCGAGCATCGCGGTCGGCGACGAGCGAGTGCGGCCGTTGATCGGCAATCCGCATGTGAAACGGGCGGATCTCGTCGGTTTTTTGCTCGACGTCGTCGGTGCCGCGGGTGATCCGCAGGCGCGCAACTTCGTGCAGCTGCTTGCGGACAATGGTCGTTTGGCCGCGCTGCCGCAAATCGCCGAGCAGTATGCAGCCCTGCGTGCTGAGGTCGAGAACACGGTCGAGGTGACCGTGACCTCGGCCATGCCGTTGACGCCGGAACAGAGCGAGAAGTTGACGCAAGCGTTGACCGCGCGCTTGAAGCGCACGGTGCAACTTTGCAGCCAAGTCGATCCGGCTCTGATCGGTGGCGCGGTCGTGAAAGCGGGAGATTTCGTCGTTGATGGCTCGCTGCGCGGGCGCATCGAGCGACTCGGTAACACCATGGCTGGCGTTTGAGCCGGTCGTCGCAAGAATTTTAGAGGACCACACATGTCCATCAAGGCATCCGAGATCTCTGATCTCATCAAGCAGCGAATCGAAAAGTTCGAGTCGGCGGCGGAAGCGCGCAACGTCGGTACGATCGTTTCGGTCACCGACGGTATCTGCCGTGTTCACGGTCTGGCCGATGTTCGCTATGGCGAAATGATCGAGTTCCCGGGGAACTTGTTCGGTCTCGCGCTGAACCTCGAACAAGATTCCGTCGGCGCCGTCGTGCTCGGCGACTACAAATCTTTGAAGGAAGGCGACACGGTCAAAACGACCGGCCGCATTCTCGAAGTGCCCGTGGGCCCCGAACTGCTCGGCCGCGTCGTCGACGCACTCGGCAACCCGATCGATGGCAAGGGTCCGATCAAGACGACTCGCACCGCGCCGATCGAGCGTGTGGCGCCAGGCGTCATCTACCGTAAATCGGTGAGCCAGCCGGTGCAGACCGGATACAAGGCCGTCGACTCGATGGTTCCGGTCGGTCGCGGTCAGCGCGAGCTCATCATCGGTGACCGCCAGACCGGTAAGACGGCGCTCGCGGTCGACACGATCATCAATCAAAAGTCCTCGGGCATTAAGTGCATCTACGTCGCGATCGGTCAGAAGCAGTCGACCATCGCCAACGTGGTGCGCAAACTCGAAGAGCATGGCGCGATGGATCACACCATCATCGTTGCGGCCTCCGCCTCGACGCCTGCTGCGATGCAATACCTCTCGGCTTATGCCGGCGTGACCATGGGTGAATACTTCATGGACAACGGCGAAGACGCGCTCATCATCTACGACGATCTGTCGAAGCAGGCCGTTGCCTATCGTCAGATCTCGCTGCTGTTGCGCCGCCCGCCGGGTCGCGAAGCTTTCCCTGGCGACGTGTTCTATCTCCACTCCCGTCTGCTCGAGCGCAGTGCGCGCGTCAACGAAGAGTATGTCGAGATGGTCACCAAGGGTGCCGTGAAGGGCAAGACCGGATCGCTCACGGGTCTGCCGATCATCGAGACCCAAGCGGGTGACGTGACCGCCTTCGTTCCGACCAACGTGATCTCGATCACCGACGGCCAGATCTTCCTCGAAACCGATCTGTTCAACTCGGGTATCCGCCCTGCGATGAACGCCGGTATCTCGGTGTCGCGCGTCGGTGGTGCTGCTCAGACGGACATCATCAAGCGCTTGGGCGGCGGCATCCGTCTCGCCCTCGCGCAGTACCGTGAACTCGCGGCCTTTGCGCAGTTCGCTTCGGATCTCGACGACGCCACGCGCAAGCAGCTCGAGCGCGGCGTGCGCGTGACCGAAGTCATGAAGCAGAAGCAGTACGCGCCGATGTCGGTCGCTGAAATGGCGCTGTCGATCTACGCCGTCAACAACGGCTACATGGACAAGGTCGATCGCAGCAAGGTGGTCGCGTTCGAGGCGGCGCTGCAGTCGTTCGCGAACTCACAGCACAAGGCGTCGCTCGATGCGATCAATGCCGAGCCCGTGCTCAAAAAGCACGAAGGTACGCTGAAGACAATCTGCGTCGACTTCGTGGCCACCGGCTCCTACTGATCGGCTGACAACGCATGCCCGGCACAAAGGAAATACGCAACAAGATCTCGAGTGTGAAGAGCACTCAGAAGATCACCAAGGCGATGGAGATGGTCGCTGCGAGCAAGATGCGCCGCGCCCAGGATCGCATGCGCCTCTCGCGTCCCTATGCCGAGAAGATCCGCAACGTCATCGGTCACTTGAAGAA
>CAMCBU010000014.1 GCA_945873095.1 Klebsiella pneumoniae
AGTCCAGTCTTCTCATAATCCTTTGGCCTTGGTCCGAATCCAAGCGGGGCCAGTCTATTCTTACGTCGCGCGGCGCTTTTTCTCTGCTTGTGCCAGATCGAAAGTGCTCTGCAGGTTCATCCAGAGGCGGGCAGAGGTGCCCAGTGTCTCTGCGAGGTCGAGCGCTGCATCTGCCGTGATACCGCGCTTGCCCTTGACGAGTTCATTCAGTCTTGCCTTCGTCCAACCTACCTTTGCGGCGAACGCGGCCTGGGTGCCCCCCCCTGGGCTCAAGAAACTCTTCCAGAAGAATTTCTCCTGGGTGAAACGGATTAGCCGGTTGCTTTTGGGTACGCTTAGTCATGGTTGTTACGCTACTAGTGATAATCAAGCACGGTGACGTCAAAAGCATGACCAGATTGCCACCGGAACACGATTCTCCACTGATCGTTGATCCGGATGGAGTGGTATCCGCTCCACCGCCTTTGAGTGCATCTGTCGAAAGCCGCGCGGGATTCGCACCGATTAGCGACTGATCTTTTTTAAGTTCGTGTCCTTTCCAGATCGGCGATCCGGCGGCGCAATTCGGCGCCCTTGCGTGCGGCAGCCGTATTGCGCAGATATTCATCCATGGGCTGCGTGGGTAGCGACGCATAAACGCCAGACTTGTCAATATCTTTGACGACGCCCGCACGATGTACGAGAACTACATCTTCACCCACACTCACGTGATCGATGACACCAGTCTGGCCACTCGCAATGACCCGTTTGCCAATGCGGCTCGAACCGGCGATACAGAACATCGCCGTTAGCAGACAGTCTTCGCCGATTTCGACGTTGTGTGCGACATGACACAGATTGTCGAACTTGGTGCCGCTGCCGATACGGGTCTCTGCGTAGGTTGCACGGTCAATCGTGTTGTTGGCGCCGATACGTACGCAATCGCCGATGACCACGATCCCGGTTTGCGGAATAGGGTGGCTGCGACGGTTCGAATCTTGGGCGAAGCCGAAGCCCTCGGATCCGATCACGCTTCCAGCGCCAACCACCACCTCTTTGCCGAGACGGCATCGGTAACCGATCACCGCGTTGGGGTGCACGACGCTACCGTCACCGATGATGGCGTCGTGCTCAATAACGGCACCCGACATGATGCGACAGCGCGCGCCAATAACGACGTTTCGACCCACCACGGCGCGCGGCTCAACGACTGTATCTGCGCCGAGCGTCGCTGAGGGATGCACGACGGCTGATAGGTGCACCGGGCCCTCCCAGCCTGCCGCGTCAAAATCACGTGCTGCGTAGCGCTGTTTGATGAACGCGTGTGCAAGCGACACTTGGTTGGTCAACAACACTACTGTCGTCAGGGCTCCCGCCGGTAGCTGCTCCCGCAGGCCTCGGGCCATCACCATTACCCGTGGACCTCGCTCTAGCACGTAGTTCAGCAGCGCGGGTTTGTCGGCGAAGACTAAATCGCCTGGGCCGCAGTCTTGGACCGCGGCGATGCCGGTCACCTCGCAGTCCTCGGGAACCGACCCTTCCAGGGTCAACCCTGCCTCGCGGCAGGCCTCAACGATCACGGAGAGTTGAGTGTTCATAGCGCCGAGTGTATCCACAGCCCGCGGCCGCTGTCTCGGGCAAAAATCTTGAGGGCTTGGAAACGACGGTCATTTGCCAGCCCCGATCTCAGGGAAATGTCAGAGGCGTAGTAGATAAAAAAACCCCGGGCGCCTGACAGCGACCCGGGGGCTTTCATCGGGATACCGCCGCAGCGGCAGACCCGCGACGGCGTCATCGGTGGGGAAAGTCAATTACTTCGGCAGCATCACCGAGTCAATGACATGGATCACGCCGTTCGAGGCGGCGATGTCGGTGGCGGTCACGTTGGCGCCATCAACGCTGACTTTACCGTCCTTCACGGCGATCTTCACCGACTGACCCTGCACGGTCGTGGCCTCTTTGAGTTGCACGACATCCGCCGCTTTCACGGCACCCGGGACGACGTGGTAAGTCAACACCGCGGTCAGACGAGCCTTGTTCTCCGGCTTGAGAAGGTTATCCAGCGTGCCTGCTGGCAGCTTCGCAAAAGCCGCATCCGTCGGCGCGAACACCGTGAACGGACCTTTGCCCTTGAGCGTCTCGACCAGCCCGGCAGCTGTGAGAGCCTTGGCGAGCGTGCCAAAGCTTCCCGCTGCGACAGCGGTATCGACGATATCTTTGTTCGCCTTCGACTTATCACCATGCCCGCTTGCGAGCGCTGCAGGAGCAGCGATCAGCGCAGCCGCTGCAAGTGCAAAAACGGCAACGAGGGAGCGCGATGACCGACTCCCCGAGAAATGAAACTGAAACATTGAGGATCCTCCACGAACGTTTGATGTCCTACCGACACGAAATGGTGCCGTAACGATAGATAGACCCTAGATTCGGAGGATAAGTTCCAGGATTTCGGTTCCCTCAAAAATTAACTCCGGCCGCACCGTCGATCGCGATCCCCGCACCGGAGACGAACTTGGCCGCGTCGGTCGCGAGGAACAACGCGACGGCGGCGACATCCACCGGATCGCCAATACGGCCCAACGGTGCCTTGGTTTCCCAGTAATTTCGGAAGTTGGGGTCATCGAAGAACGGGCGTGACATACCGGTCCAGATCGAACCCGGCTGAAGGGCATTGACGCGGATCCCATATTTTCCAAGATCGACGGCCATGCCACGCGACAAGCCGAGCACTGCGTGCTTAGAGGTTGCATAGGCGGAGAGTTGCGGCCCGCCGGTGGAGGACATGATTGAGGCCAGGTTGATCACACTGCCGCCTCCGCGCGCTCGTAGGTGCGGCACAGCGGCGCGTGTCAGCCGAAACACCGATCGTACGTTGACGTTCATGATTCGATCGAACTCGCTGTCGGTCGTCTCCTCAAACTGCTTACCGAGTGCGATCCCCGCATTATTCACGAGGATATCGAGCCCACCGAACTCGCCTACCGCCGTATCGACAAGACGTTGCGGCGCATCATCGGCAGTGATGTCCACCTCGATCGCACGAACCTGCGGGTTGTGCGGAAACCGATCGCTCAATCCGTGATCAGCAAGGTCGCTGACGACCACGCGAGCTCCCTCCCGCAGGTAGAGTGCGGCGATCGCCTCGCCGATACCGCTGGCTGCACCGGTGACGATTGCGACCTTATCTTGCAAGCTGTTGCCTTGGCTCTGCATCAAAGTTCTCCTGAAGTTTGCATTACGAGGACCTCGTCCGACCCGCTCGGGATATCGGCCGACCATCATTTAGTTTGGAAGATCGGGTACTGTATGTGAAATTCACAGCAGCTTTCTGGTGAGGGAGAAGAAAATGCCAAAAGACGTCAGAACATTGAGCTCTCGCGTGGTGCAGGTCAGCGAAAACGCGATACTTCTGGTCATCGGGCTTGCGACGCTGTTTGCAGCCGCCGTGGAAGTGAGGCGGCTCTTCGACACCGGGACGGTGAATCTGAGTGATCTGTTCCTGCTGTTCATCTATGCCGAGGTGCTCGGAATGGTCGGTGCATTTTATAAAAGCCACCGAATCCCGGTCACGCTGCCGATCATCATCGCGATGACAGCGCTGTGTCGCATGATCATTCTGCAAAGCAAAGATATCGACCCCGTCAATATCATCTACGAGGCCGGTGGAATCTTGATCTTGTCGGCAGCAGCCTTGTTGATGAGCTACAAAGACAAGATGAGTCTTGAAAAAATTAAATTGCGCCAAGACCATGAAGAGTGAATCTGGCGGACGTGATCATCAGGTCATTCGCGAAAATCATCTAGCTCGATATGGTGCCGATGAATTTTGTCGTAAAACGTTTTGCGCGGAATTTTCAGTATTTCGAGTGTCTGTTTGACGCTGCCGCCATTCGAGCGAAGAGCGTCGCGAATCAGACTGGCCTCGAATCGATCGACCAAGTTGGGTAGCGGATCACTCGTTCGCTCGCCTTGATCGCCGCCGAAACGATCGACACCAAGCACCACCCGGTCTGCGTAGTGGCTCAATTCGCGGATGTTGCCCGGCCATGGGTGCTCCATCAACATGGCTCTGACGCTCTTGGTCAGGTTGGGCGGGTCTCGTTTGAGACGCTGTGCAGAGCGTGCGAGTAGTTCGATGAATAGCGTAGCGATATCCTCGCGCCGCTCGCGCAGCGGCGGTAGGTGTAGCGTGATCGTGTTGAGCCGGAAGAACAAATCGGATCGAAACCGACTCTCCTTGACCATGCGTCCGAGGTCCTGAGTGGCGGCCGATATGACTCGACACGAAATATCGCGACTGACGGTCGCGCCGACTGCGGTGACTTGTTTTTTCTCGACGGCTCTAAGCAGACGCGCCTGCGCGGAGAGCGGAAGCGTATCGATTCCATCGAGAAACAGCGTACCTTTGTCCGCCAAGGTGATTCGCCCAGGCTTTTGTCGACGCATTCCCGAGATCGTCTCTTCCACCCCGAACAACTCTACCTCGATGAGCGATTCGGGAAGTGAGGCACAATCGACGATCGCGAGCGGTCTCGCGCTACGATTCGACAAAGTGTGCAGTGTCGCTGCAACCGACTCTTTGCCGGTGCCCGTCTCACCGAGCAGAAGAACGCTGACATCGGTATTCGCAAGCTCACGAACGAGTGCCCGCAGCTGCACGATGCGCTCGCTCTCACCCCGTAACGGCAAGGGAGTATCGTCCTCGCGATTACCAGATCGAATTTTTCGGTTGTCGAGCACGAGACGACGATGCTCGATCGCGTTTCGGACACTAGTTAACAGTCTGGGTGGCGAAAACGGTTTCGAGATGAAATCGTAAGCGCCTTCGCGCATTAGATCGACTGCCTCCTGGAGTTCGCCGTGTCCGGTGATCAGAATGACCGGCAGTTCCGGGTCACTCTGCAGCAACCGGCGAAATAGCTGCCGACCATCCGCGCCAGGCAGACGAATGTCGGTCACCACGATTGCGTCCGTTTCAGGGCCCAACTTCGCTGTACAACTCTCGACCGATTCGTGAGCCGAAACGACGAAACCCTCAAGTTCCAAAGATTGCCGGATGGCGTCGCGCAGAGACGAATCGTCCTCGAACAGAAAAACGGCTCCGGATGTTTTCCATATGTTCATGTCTGGAAGGCGGGAATCGTTAGAACGAAGGCAGCACCGAGGGTCTCCGGATCGAATTCGAGTGAGCCTCCGAGGTCGGACGCGATATCGCGACTGATCACAAGGCCGAGGCCGAGCCCCATAGGTTTTGATGACGAGAAAGGCAAGAACAGCTCGGAGCGGCGCTCCGGTGGTATTCCAGGCCCGTTATCGAATACGCGAATCCACACATAGCCGTCTGCCGCGCCCGTCTCCAGCGTGATGATGGGGTCCTGAATGTCGATGAGCGCATCCATGGCGTTTTGGATGAGATTGACGAGGATTTGTTCGAGACGTGTCCGGTTGGCCAAGGCGATCTGCGGCTCGGGGAAGGTCATGCGTTGAAGCCGGATACGGCGAAGCTTCAGCGATTGCTCGAGCAGTAGCTGAGATCCGTCGATGGCATCGCGAATGGGTAATCGCTCTTTAGTTCCGGGCGATCGCCGCGAGAACTCACGAAGCTCATCGGTGATCAGACCGATACGGTCGGTCAGTGAGACGATGGTTTCGAGTGCGCGCATTGCAGAATTCGCATCGCCACGCTCAAACAGCTTTTTCGCGTTATCGGTATAGGTACGAATCGCTGCGGTCGGTTGATTGATTTCGTGCGCAACGCCTGCAGAAATCTGCCCGAGAATCGCGAGTCGATTAGCTTGGGTGAGATTTTCGCGAAGTTTTTGTACGGTTGCTTCCGACCGTGATCGCTCCTCGATTTCGCGTAGCAGTCGTTGGTTGGAATTTTCGAGTTCGGTCGTTCGCTGGATAACCAGGTGCTCCAGTTCCGCCCGTTGTCTTGCCCGTCGGCGTCGTGATCCCACAATGAGATAAATCATCATGAGACTGACGAGTCCGAGCAACACGCCGATCGAGGCTCCGAGCAAACTCGATGCCAGCACGGGTGTGCTGACGTCGCGACGGACAACCAAGATCCAATCCTGATAGAGCGTTGGGAGTGAGCTCGATATCCAGCCGTCGCGGATTGCAGACGAAGGGGTGTAGGTCGAAAATCGTTTGCTCGGAACCGAAGTCAGTAAGACCGTGTTTTCTTTGTCAGTGATCAGCGTTTCTTCCTGCTCTCGCCGCCAGTTCCGCTCCAGATCTGCAAACTCGACTTTGGCGACAACCACACCGGTCGCATCGCGAAGGCGATGCGCCAAATAGAGACCTGGGATACCACTGACCGTGCCCTGAGCGAACAACGCGCCGACGCCGGAGCTCATCGCATCGCGAAAGTACGAACGAAACGAGTAGTCTTGACCGATGAAGGTCGTCGATAACCGATGGTTGCTCGCGACGAGCGTGATTCCATCGGCATTGACGAGATACAGCGTCGCAGCACCGTCCGCTCGGGCCAGCTGTTCGAAGTCGTCATTTAGGATTTGAACCACAGTTGCGCGCGAGTCGGGGGACGTGCGCGGGTCGACCGCGATCGCTAACTGCGGATTCCCCGCCAGAGTCGTTGGCAGAAGACGATGTCGTTCGATTTCACTACGCAATAGTTCGCGGCGCAGGGCGGCGTCGACGCGCAGCTGTTGCGTTTGTTGGCGCAATTCGTACCGCGCGCCGACGAGGTGACCAACCCAGCCGGCCGTCGCCGCGACTAGGATCGCAGCGATCGTCCAGATGAGAGATGGCGGCGGTCTGAATTTGGGCATCCCACCGCAGAATAGGCTGTTTGGCGAGAATCTGCACAAGTACCGTATTGAGTGAGCGGAAAACCGCACACGTAGACCATGTAAAACCAATATAATCAACGGGTTAGATCCGTTTGGACTTAGCTGGTGGTCAGTAGCGGTACGGTATCTAATCGGCTGCCATGAGTGCCAGTCCACAAGTCGTCTCGATCCCACGTCTCCCGTGGTGGCGTTCGCTATACGCGCAAGTGATAGCCGCCATCCTGATTGGCGCTGCACTTGGGCACTTCTCGCCGGACCTCGCCGTTCAGCTGAAGCCCCTCGGCGACATGTTCATCAAACTCGTGAAAATGGTGATCGGTCCGGTGATTTTTTTGACGGTCGCCGGTGGCCTCGCTGGGATGGGCTCTCTCGGACGCCTTGGAAGCACGACCGGGAAGGCGATGATCTATTTCCTCACCGTGTCGACCTTTGCGCTCGTCATCGGGCTTGTCGTCGCCAACGTGGTGAGGCCAGGCGCTGGGATGAACGTGGATCCGGCCACTCTTGATCCGGCGGCCGTGGGTGCCTTTGTCGGTAAAGCCGAGGAGCAGACCCTCGTCGGATTTTTGCTGTCGATCATCCCCGACACGTTCGCCGGCGCGTTGACTGGCGGACAAATTTTACCCGTGTTGTTCATCGCGATCATTTTTGGAGTGAGCGTCGCGTCGCTGACTGAAGCACGTCATCGGATCAGCGCTGTTCTACATGATCTCAGTGAGGTGTTCTTCAGGATGGTGTCGATCTTGATGAAATTTGCACCGATCGGGGCGTTCGGTGCCTTTGCCTTCACGATCGGGAAGTACGGCATCGATAGCGTCGCCAACCTGGCGGTACTGATTGCGACCTTCTACCTCACCTCGGCACTGTTCATCGCTGGTGTCCTCGGCATCATCGCTTACGCGAGTGGCTTCTCTCTCTGGAACTTGCTGCGCTACCTAAGAGAGGAAATCTGGCTCGTGATTGGCACCAGCTCGTCAGAGGCGGCTCTGCCGACTTTGATGCGCAAACTCGAAAGCGCCGGATGTGCAAAGTCTGTCGTCGGGCTGGTCGTGCCAACGGGTTATTCCTTCAATCTCGATGGAACGAACATCTATATGACGCTGGCCGCGTTGTTTATCGCGCAGGCTACGGGAATCGACCTTACGCTCCAGCAACAGGTGTTGTTGTTGCTGGTGGCCATCGTGAGTTCAAAGGGTGCAGCCGGGGTGACCGGTGCCGGATTCATCACCTTAGCGGCAACACTCGCGGTCGTGCCCAGCGTTCCGGTTGCCGGCATGGCGCTTATTCTCGGGATCGATCGGTTCATGTCGGAGTGTCGCGCGGTCACCAACTTCATCGGTAACGCCGTCGCCACGATCGTCATTGCCCGCTGGGAGCGTGCTTTGGATCGCGAGAAATTGTTATCGGTATTGAATTCGTAAGGTTTATCGCAATTTTTTCTGAGGAGTTGTCATGATCAAACGTGATTGGATCGACATCGTTTGTCTTGATCGACGATTTTTTGCCACCTGCATGGCCTCGATCGTCACGGTCAGTGCATCGGCTGCGCTCGCGCAGCAATCAGCAGGCGGAAGTCAAGCGACCGTCGATGATTTGCAGGAAGTCGTCGTGGTCGGTTCGCAGATTAAGGGAAAGATCACGGCCGCCGTGCCCGTGGCGCTCATCACCGAGAGCGACCTAGAGGCGATCGGTGCTGTCAGTGGTGATGAGATTTTCAGAAGCATTCCGCAGTTCGCCGATACGAACTTCAATCCGTCGAACAGCGCACAAACGACCAACGCTGCGCGTGGCGATGTTGGCTCAGCTGATCTTCGTACGCTCGGTATCGGCAATACTTTGGTCCTCATCAACGGGCGACGGACCGTCAATCATCCGACGAGTCAGGCGCTGACCAACACCAATTCAGTCCCGGTGCTGACGTACAACACCAACGCGATCCCGGGGGCAGGACTCGGCCGCATCGAAGTCCTGCTCGACGGTGGTGCCGCGCTTTATGGCTCAGATGCTGTTGCCGGTGTCGTCAATACCGTCACGAAAAGTAAGCAGGACGGACTCTCTGTATCGGTGCAGCTCGGTGGCGCGGAGTCGACACATTTGCGCGAGACGCAAGTGAATCTCTCCGGTGGGAAGAACTTTGCGTGGGGCAACATCTCGGGCATTTTTGAGTTCACCGATCGTGAAGCCATGCTCGCAGAGGACTCGCCGTTGACTGCGAGTGGTGATCTAAGACCGTTGTTTGCTGATTATCCGGCATTTGCCAATCTGACCGGGGCCGATACCCGCAATACGCGCGGTGTCTGGCCCAACCTGTTTACGAACGGGCGAGTCAATGCCGGCTCGACCGCGTTGACCAGCTCAGCTGGCGCCTTTCAGATCCGCCCGAGCAATCTCGGCCCCTGCACGCGTGATTTAGGTAACGGTATCTGTCTGGTCAACTCAGCCTTGACGACGACCGGAGCGTTCAGATCGGTTCGCTACGATACGAGCCGCGGAACCTCGGTCGTACCCGATGTGCAACGAGCGAATCTTTTCTTGACCGGCGAGCGAGCGCTTACCGACGAACTCACCTTGTTCGGCGAGTTGGGGTACTACGAAGCGAGCACCTTGCGTCTGCAACCTGCCGTGATCAACTTGTTCCAAGTTTGGGTACCGGCCAGCAATTACTGGAATCCGTTTGGCGCAACGACCTTACCGAACGGGCAGCCCAACCCGAATCGCCTTGCGGGTCTGACCAATGTGCCTGCGGCCGGTATTCCGGTGCGTCTGGATAACTACCGTTTTGCTGACGCAGGACCGCAGTATGTCAACGTCGATAATTATCAGGCACGCTTTCTAGTTGGTCTCAAAGGGACCAAGTTTGACTTCGACTGGAACACCGCCATCGTCTATGCGGAAGCGGAGGCGAGTGACGTCTCGAACAACGTCAACACGACGGCGTGGCAGAAGCAACTCGCGCTCGCCACGCCCGACGCGTACAACGTTTTCAATGGCGGTTGCGTGAATGACCCCTCGTTTGGTGATTGCACACCGAGCTCGCAGACATCCATTGATGCGATCATGATGGATCTGCGCAGAGATACACGAACGACCTTCGCAATGGTCGATCTTAAGGCGTCACGCGCTGACCTTGCGCGTTGGCCTGCCGGTGATGTCGGAATCGCTTTTGGTGCGGAGTTGCGCCGAGAGACTCAGAAAGACGATCGTGACGCGAACGTCGATGGCACTATTCCATTTGTCGATATCGTCTCAAGTGCCGTTAATTTGAGTAACGTCGCCGCCGTGAGTCCGAATCCCGACTCGGGCGGTTCGCGTACGGTGGGCGCTGCGTATCTTGAGTTCGCTCTGCCGTTGATCGCGCCGGAGATGTCGGTGCCGCTCGTCAAGCAGCTGGAGATGCAGATCGCGGGTCGGTACGAGAGTTACAGTGATTTTGGCGATGTGGCGAAGCCGAAAGTGGCGATTGCGTGGGATGTAGCCGAGGGGTTGCGGGTGCGCGCATCATTTTCTCAGGGATTCCGCGCGCCGAATCTCGAGACCACCACCGTGCCGCTCGTCTCGCGTAACACGACGAATCAAGACTATGTCCGGTGCGAAGCCGATCTGCGCGCGAAGCGGATTACCTCATTTGCCAACTGTGGGCAGTCGCTGAGCTTTCAGCGACGCATCGCCGGCAATCCGGATCTCGAGCCCGAAGAGAGCGAGAGCAAATCAGTGGGTCTTGTTTTCGAGCCCAACTTCTTGCCGCCATCGCTCGGTGACTGGACGCTCACCGCCGATTACTGGGATATCCAGCAAGAGGGGATCGTGGGAATTCTCGGCCCCGAGGGGACGATTGCGCTGGATTACCTGGCGCGTCTGAACGGTTCGAGTAATCCGAATGTGGTTCGCGCTCCGGTGAATGCGGATGACGTGGCGTTTTTTGCTTCGTCGGGTATCACGGCGGCCGGTCGGATTCTCGCCATCGACGATGTCTACGTGAATCTTCAGCCTCAAAAGGTGCGTGGCGTCGATCTTGCGATGGTTTGGAGCTTGGAAGACACGCGACTTGGCGATTTCGGCGCGAAGTTCAATGTATCTCGGATGCTGGAGTTCCAACGAGATCCCGGCCCGGTTATCGAAGAATTGCTGGACGCCCGTGCCAAAGGCCAAATCAACGCGGCAACGGCTCTGCCCGAGGGCAGGGATCTCATTCGCCAGGGGGGACGTCCGGAGTGGCGCGGGTCGGCTTCCTTAACTTGGACGAAGGGGCCGGTGCAGGTTGGAACCTTCCATCAGTACATCGGGGATTACGACGAGATTGGGTTTCTCGATGCGGCCGGTAATCCCTGGCTGGTGGAGTCGTTGTTCACGCACAATCTGTATGTGCAGTACAAAATGAGCAAGTCGGCTGGGCTCTGGTCCGATACACGGATCCGTCTCGGTGCCCGAGATCTCACCAACGAAGGGCCGCCGTTGACCTCCTCGGGATACGACGGATTCCTGCATCGTCCGTATGGGCGTTACTATTACGCGAGCGTCAGTAAGACGTTCGACTGAGTTCGTTGCCATATGCAAGCGAGAACGAGGATGAGTTGCCGAAGACCACTGTTGCTATTGGCGGTTGCCATAGCGAGTGGGACATGGCCGTCGTTTACGGCCGCTTCGCCAGTGGAGCGGCCGTCTCGCTTGCTGTATGTCGGGAATAGTTTCTACTACTACAACAATTCTCTGCACGGTCATGTCAATCGGCTTTTGGCCGCTGCGCTGCCCAAGCGCGAGCGTGATGCACTGCAGAGTTACTCGATCACCATCAGCGGCGGACATCTGAAGTGGCACAACATCGGCGCCTACTTGGATGCGGGTATCGGCGACAGCTCGTTTAACGAGAACAACGAGGTTGTTGCAGCCGCAGACTCTAAGCGCCTCGATGCAGTGATGATGATGGATTGCAGTCGGTGCCCTTACGATGAGGCGACGCGCACGACATTCCATCGGGAGGTCAAGCGACAGGGTGAAGCAATCCGTGAGCGGGGCGTGACGCCGTGGCTGTTCATGACTTGGGCGTATTCCGACAAGCCCGATATGATCGACACCCTGGCTCGCGAATACATGCGCGCCGGGGCTGACAACAACATGCGAGTCGTCCCGGCGGGACTTGCCTTCGATCGAGCGTTGCGTGAGCGACCGGATTTGCGACTACACACCGCCGATCGCCGTCACCCGGACTTGGCGGGCACTTACCTCGCTGCCTGCACGGTTCTGGCCTCGGTTTACCGCGTGGATCCTCGAGCAAACAGCTACACGGCTGGTTTATCCGCGGCGGATGCCGCCTTTCTTCAGCAAGTGGCGTGGGCGACGGTTCGCGACTTTGAGGCGCTGCACGCGAGCACTCAGCAAAAATCCGAGTAGCAGACGATCTACTCATCCCTTGCCGGGCGGAAGCTCGGTCAAGTTGTAACCGAGCTTGCGCGCACCGATGAGATCACTGATGGTCGCTCGGCGTGAGGTGTAGAGCCCGTTGTTTTCGATGTCGTCGAATTCGACATCTGCCAGATTGATCAGCGGTTTTGATTTTTGCATGGCCGATCAGATCAGTTTCGGAACCCGTGGATCCATCATGCGAAACCACAGCGGTGGAATCAGCGCGATCAAAATCATGGTGGCGTAGCCTGCCGGCAACTGCGGACTGTCGGGGTGATGCCGCAATGCTTGATAGCGCCGGAAGCCGTGAGCGTGGTGATCGCTGTGCCGTTGCAGCTGGAAAAGCAGTGCGTTGGTCAAAGCAAAGTTGGCGTTCCAGGAGTGCAGATGATTGACGCGCTCGAATTGAATCGAGCCATCGGCCGCACGTTCTGTGCGTCGAGTCAAACCATAATGCTCGATGTAATTGACGATCTCCAGCAGTGTGATGGCGATGAGTGATTGCGCCACGAAGTAGACGCCGCCGAACCAAGATGCGTGTACAGCGGATCTACCGACGATCCAGGCGCAAAGGAAACCGAATCCGATCGACATGATTGCCCAACCGATGCTTTCGCTGGTGTACCAGTGCCAAGACTTACCGCGCTGCGCACAGGCTGCTTGCTCGAGTTCGAGCGCCCGGATGGGATTGTGCGTAACGGATCTCGCGATGAAACCAAACACGGTTTGGCCCATCCGCGCAGTCGTGAGATCTTTTGGTGTCGCGACATCGACGTGGTGACCCGCGATATGTTCGACCTTGAAAGTGCCATACGAGACCATGGCGAGCAGAGTGCCGCCGATCCATCGTTCGACTGCCGTGGGCTTGTGGATCAGTTCATGTGCGGGATTGATGGCGACGATGCCGCCGATCAGTCCGATCGAGATGATCCATCCGAGCATGATGGGCGGGGACATCGGTTCATTGGCGAGCACCCACGCGCCGAACAATAGCGTGCCAGCATAGGCCGGCAGACACAGCATGGGCAGAAGCCGGTAATAACGTTGCGCCGCTGGCGAGGCAGCGTCGGAGGCGGACGGATTGGACGAATCACGTCCGATGGCCCAGTCGAGAATCGGAACGACGACAAACAGCACGAACGGCGTGAGGCCGATCATGATCAAAGAATTGTTACTCAGCTGGGCAGCGACGAACCCGAGCGCGGGTAAGAGGGCGATCAGTAGGGGCGCGAGATAGGCGATTTTTTTGATCAGCCGAGGATAGTCACTGACTTCGTCCGGGTGAACGCGCATCCTTGGCGACCTCAGTCGCCGAGGAGGGCGATGATTTTATAACCTGAGAACAGCAGCACGGCGGCGACGCCCGTCAGGACAAAAATGACGATTTCTCGCGTGGATTCCTTCACGGGCACGATTTAGCGTAGACCGCGTAGTGCGGTCCGACAAATATCGAGGTGCGCGTCGTTGAGGTGCCCTGCGCCAGCCACGTCGATCATGGTTTCGAGGACCAGTGCGGCCATCGCTTTATCGTTGCGCATCTGCAGGAGCTCTCGACGCAGCTCGCTAATCAGCTTGTCTCGAGCATCGAGCTCCCGAATTAACGGATCCCAATGCGGCGCTCGATGCCGCTCAAGCAAGGATTCGACGACGTCATCATGACCGCTGAGGTACTCGGGAGTGAAGTTTCGTAGTCCGAAGTTGTGAAGTCCCGGAACCGATTTCAAGCTTTCATCGGTAACGCGTTCGAACCCCATGCTCCAACCGTCGAACTGGCGCTCTGTGACCGATTCGCGCCGGACGATGGTCATGCCGGTATGCCGAGGGTCTTGGGCGATGGCGGTCATGAGCGAGTCGACGACGGACTCATCGCCCTCGAGGACTTGCAGAAACGTGCCGTTGCCATGCAGGAGCATGCCGGTCAGGCCCTTACTCGGATTATTCCGATGACACTGGGAAATCAGCGCCAGTAGACGATCGGAACTCAGACCGGCGACTTCTCGCGAGACGTAGGTAACACGGATCATTGGGCGTTCACTCCAACCGGGCGCATCTCATTTTTGATGAGATTGCGCGCAAGGAGGCGCCGTGTCCAGTGCCGGTTACGGAGTCAACGCCGCTCGAAGATCAAACGCTCCCGCGCGGCGACTTGCCCCTCGTTCCCGAAATATCGAGCCGTGACGACCATGGTACGCGCGTCGGCGCTGAACGACCGGTTGAAGCTCGCGACTTTGTTGCCGTTCGACTTGATCGTCGAGCGAACCGATTCGCCATCTGCGACCTCGATGGCGATCGAATCGCCGAGCGAGGACCCGTGGATCGGATAGTCGCGACCGTCGAGTTTCGCGGTGAATTGCAGTTCGGCGTTGTAGGAGAGCTCATCGCCGTGCAGCGCCAGCTGCCCCTCACGACCCTTCGGGGCCACCCCGGTTGTCACCAGCATGAGCTGCGCTTTTGCCGCCAGAGGTTGACTCGCGGTCTGCTGGACCAAGGCTGATCGCTCTAGGTTCAAAACCCAACCGGATCCCTCGGCTTTGGCGGTGACCGCCGTTCCAAACGCCGCTAACGCGCACAAAAATACGACTCGTCCCTTCATGATCGTCACCCTCACTCGTTGATTTGGTGGGAGGAATGACTCGAATGTACGCCGCCCTCGACTGGTGTCAACAAACTGTAACAATTATGTGCTACCCGATCCGGGTTCGAGACGTCTCCGGCAAGAACAGGCATCCGATCACGAGCGTGCTCAATGCAACGGCGACCGGGTACCACAGCCCTGCGTAGATATCGCCGGTCGCGGCGACGATGGCGAACGATGTCACCGGGAGAAATCCGCCGAACCAGCCGTTACCGAGGTGGTAAGGCAGTGACATCGACGTGTATCGAACGCGGGCCGGAAACAACTCCACTAGCCACGCGGCGATCGGTCCATAGACCATCGTGACCAGGACGATGAGCCACACGCAAAGGCCGATTACGCGTGGATAATCGACCGCGCTCATATCGGCCTTTGGTGGGTATCCGGCCGTTTCGAGGGCTGCACGCAAGCGGGTGCTGAACGCCGCACTCGAACTACGGAAGTCGTTCGTCGTCAAAGCGTTACCGTCGAAAGCCGTCAGCACGATCGCATCGACACCAGTGCCGATACGCACTTCGGCGATGGCGCCCTCGGGCGCGTCGATGTTCGAATACGGGACGCCCGCTTTTGCGAGTGCCGCCTTGGCGATATCGCACGAGCGCCGAAAGGTCTGCTTGCCGACCGGATCGAACTGCCAACTGCAGGCGGCGGGGTCTGCCACGACTGAAACGGGCGCAAGGCTGACCGCCCGTTCGAGGGCGGGATTTGCCGCATGCGTGATCGCCTTGAAGGTCGGAAAATACGTGATGGCGGCGAGTGCGCAGCCGGCCATGATGATCGTTTTGCGTCCGATACGATCCGAGAGCGCACCAAAGATCACGAAGAACGGCGTTCCGATGAGCAAGGCCGCCGCGATGATCAAATTGGCACTGGCAGCCTCGAGCTGCAGAGTTTTCTCGAGGAAGAACAGCGCATAGAACTGACCTCCGTACCAAATCACCGCTTGCCCGGCGGTTGCGCCGACGAGCGCGAGCAACACGAGCCGCCGATTGGCACGATCACCAAAAGCCTCGTGTAGAGGTCGCTTCGCCAAGCGACCCTCCTCTTTCATTCGCAAGAAGGCCGGCGACTCCTGCAACTGTAAGCGGATATAGACGGAGATGCCGAGTAGCACGGTTGATAACAGAAAGGGTATGCGCCACGCCCAGCGATCGAAGGCTTCGCCGAACACCCATCGACACCCGAGGATCACCAGTAGCGACAAGAACAGGCCGAGTGTCGCTGTCGTTTGGATCCAGCTGGTGTAGAGACCGCGCCTTCCATCCGGTGCATGTTCGGCCACATACACGGCGGCACCGCCGTACTCGCCCCCGAGCGCGAGCCCCTGCAAGAGTCGCAATGCGATGAGGATGATCGGTGCGGCAACGCCGATCGACTCGTAGGAGGGCAATACCCCGACCAGAGCTGTCGAGACACCCATCAGCACAATCGTGATCAGAAAAGTATGTTTGCGACCCATGAGATCGCCGAGGCGACCGAAGACGATTGCGCCGAAGGGGCGGACGAAAAACCCTGCGGCGAACGCTAACAGTGCAAAAACATAACCCGTCGTTTCGTCGACACCCGAGAAGAACTGACGCGAGATGATCGCCGACAGCGCGCCGTAGAGATAAAAGTCATACCACTCGAAGACCGTGCCGAGTGACGAGGCGAAAATCACGCGTCGATGACGAGGGTCTATTCCGGCAGATTGTGCGGCGGGTTGCATTTGTCGTTCTCGGAGTCTCGACTATTTTCGTCAGTCTATAGCGCTTCGTTGGCGAGCGTTTCCATATGAGCCACCGTTTTCTCGAAAGTCTCTGCGACACCGATCATCAGCACGCTGACGGGAGATGCTTGCCATGCAGCGAGACGTTGTCGAATGTTATCGAGAGAGCCGGTGACGGACAGCGCATCGGCCAATTCGTCAGGCACCGCGTCGACAGCTTCTCGTTGTCGACCCGAGAGCCATAAATCCTGGATACGCTGAGCGACTTCCGCGTAACCGGCACGTTCCAAGACACGCTTGTGAAAGTTATCGTCTTTTGCGCCCATGCCGCCGACATAGAGTGCGAGCATTTTTTTGACCGGCGCTAGCGCCACGGCCGGATCACTATCGGTGGAGAACGCGATCGATTGCAGGATCTCGAACCCTGCTCTTGCCGACTGCAAGGCAGGCTCGTAAATGTCGAATCGATCGGGGGGAAGCATCAGAGGGAACCAGCCATCGAACTCATCGATGGCCAGAGCGACATTCTTTGGACCTTCCGCACCGAGGAACACTGGGATATCGCGACGAAGCGGGTGGGTGATACTCATCAGGCTTTTACCCAAGCCAGTTGAATCCGCGCCGCGATAGGGAAGTTGGTATTGTGCTCCGTCAAAGATAACCGGGGCGTCACGCGCGAGAATTTTCCTGAAGATCGCCAGCCATTCGCGGGTCCGCTCGAGTGGACGTTTGAACGGCCGTCCATACCAACCCTCGACGACTTGCGGCCCCGAAACGCCGACTCCCAAGCAAAGTCGACCACCACTGATATGGTCTAGCGTTATCGCGGTCATCGCTGCCGCCGCTGGCGTTCGTGCCGAGATCTGCATGATCGCTGTGCCGAGTCGAATACGTTGCGTATGCGTTGCGATTGCAGCGAGTGGCGTGAAGACATCCGACCCATACGCTTCTGCAGTGCAGACGATATCGAATCCAAGCGCCTCGGCTCGCTGCGCTAGCTCAACGAAGCGGTCAATGGGCTTGGCGCCCCAATAGCCCAAGTGCAGACCTAGTTTCATATTGCGTCCGAGGCGATGCAGGCGAGATGATGTTCAGACAATATCGCAGAGCCATCCCGACGGGTTGGCGTAATCGCGAGGGTGGGTATGGAAGCAGTTGACGCCATGGCGCCGTGGGCGGGTTTGCTCGGACTGATCGGCTTGTCGGGTCTGTTGAGTCTGCGGCACCCCGTCGCCGCAGACCGATCGGGTGGACTCGTCAGGCTATTCGGACTAGGGGGTCTACTCGGACTAGCCGGCTTTTGGATCCCCGGTGCCGGCGCGATGGGGGCGTTTGGGGCACTCGGACTCTGGAATCACCAACGACCGAGTTATCACCGCTACGCCTGTCTCGGCTGGCTCGGCGTCGTGGGCGTGCCGTATCTTGTTGGCGCTTTATCGGCTTTGATGGTGCGATAGCCGATTGAATTCACTCCTGACAGTAAGAAGTCGCTGACGAACAGTGTTCGCGACACCTCCATCGATAGCGCTTTGACGGACGCAACAAGCCGAGACATCGGAAGGTCAGGCGCTGTAGCCGCCGTCGATGCCGATGATCTGGCCGTTGATGTATCCGGCAGCCTCTGAGCACAAGAATTCGACAAGAGCAGCGACTTCCTGCGGTCGTCCCAGTCGCGGAAGCGGCGTTTTTTTGAGGCAGTCCGCTATAACGCCCTGAGCGACCTCACTTACGACGAAGGAGCTATGCACGATCCCGGCGTCGATTACGCCCGGTGCAATTGCATTGCAGCGGACATTCCATGGGCCCGCTTCACGCGCAGCGAGACGAATGAGGCCGGCGACCGCCGTTTTCGGTACCGAGGACATGCCATCGTTCTCGAGAGTCCTCAATACCGCTGTGGTGACGAACGATGTCACCGTTCCACCGCCATTCGCTTTGAGCAGTGGCACGGCATGCTGAAGCACATTGAAGGTGCCGATAACATCGGTTTCGAGAATACGACGAAAGTCCTTTGACTGCACTTCGAGTAGCGGACACAGCGGAATCGCTGGACCGGTAACCGACACGACGTGACCTATTTTTGGTAGAAGATGCCGTGCTCGTGCGAAAAAGTCTTCGACCGATTTCGGCTCGGTGATGTCGATGTGCAGCGCCTAAGCAGATTGCCCAGATGCACAAATCTTCGCGACCAGTTCATCGGCTTTATTCTTGTTCCGGTTGTAGCCCAGCAAAGTTGGGCGGTTTCTGCCAAGTTGCAAAGTCACCGCTTCGCCTAAGCCGCCGGTCGCGCCAATGATGGCCACTGCGTCGTTCATGCGTCGGGTCCTCGGGGGATTGCCACTCGGTTACGCACGACGCTTGAATTCGACCTCCGGAAATCCTGAACGCACAGATTCGCGCATCTTGTCGTAGTAGTTGTTGGCACCACCGAAATAAATGAGCACACGCGGTTTCTTGTCTTTCAAATTCGCGCCCATCATCCAAGAGTTCACCTTGTCGCCTTGAGCCATCAGAGTCATCTGATGGATCTCGGCAGTGTGCGCCGTCCATGCAGCCTCAGCGTCTGGTTTCGGATCACAGACATCGAGACTTTCGCGTTCCATTTTTTGAATGCAGTCGACGATATAGTGAATATTTTGCTCGATCGACGTGGGTAGATTTGCGAACGGCGCTTGCGGGCCGGTGATCATGAACAGGTTAGGGAAGCCAGATACGAACACTCCCATAATTGAGCTCGACTCGTCCTTCCATTTGTCTTTGAGCAGCAAGCCATCTCGCCCGCGAATAGGCAGCGCCTCCTGGGCGCCTGTGTAGGCCTGAAAACCTGTCGCGAGAACGATGATGTCGAATTCGTAAGACTGCTTTGTCGTACGGATTCCCGTCTCTGTGAATTCGACGATCGGTTCTCGTTCGTTGATGTCCACCAGCTTGACGTTATCTCGATTGAACGTCTCGAAATAACCATGGTCGAGAGGCGGACGCTTAGCGAAAAACGGATAACCCTTCGGGGTCAGCAGGTCTGCAACTTCAGCATCTTTGACCTTCTCTTTCATCTTGCGAATGATGAAATCGCCGACGACCTTGTTCGACTCGGCGTTCACGACGAGATCATCGAAGGTTTCGAAGACGAATCGAAAACTTCCGCGAGGCCAATGTTCCTCAAGAATCTTCTGCACTTCATCTGGTGGTGTGTCTGAGAGATTGCGCCCCACCGGGCTGTCGAAAGCCATGCCGAAGGAGTGGTTTCGACACTTCTGGATGATCTGGTCGTAGTTAGCTTTGATTTCCTGATCCCACTCCGTCGTGATCGGTTTCTGGACGGCCGGCATGACGAAGTTGGCGGTACGCTGGAAGACGGTGACTTGCGCCGCGGTCTGCGCAACTACGGGTAGCATCTGCACGGTCGTTGCGCCGCTGCCGATGATGCCGATTCGCTTACCGGCGTAGTCGAGACCTTCAGGCCAACGCGCCGAGTGAAAACACGGGCCCTTGAACGTGTTCATGTTCTTGAATTCGGGCATCACAGGCTCGGAGATCATCCCCATCGCACTGATGAAGTAGCGACAGGTGAAGCTCTCGCCGGCGTCGGTGCGAACCAGCCAGAGTCCGGTCTGTTCTTGGTAGTCAGCGCTGACAATCTTGGTGTTGAGCGTGATGTGCGGCCACATGTTGCATCGATCAGCTACAAAATGCATGTACCGAAGGTTTTCTTCCCAGCCCGGGTAGCGGACCGACCACTTCCACTCTTGCAAAAGCTCTTTGGAGAAGGTTAGGCAGTAGTAGTAACACTCGCTATCGCTGGCCGCTCCGGGATAACGGTTCCACGTCCAGGTGCCGCCGATGTCCGATGCTTTGTCGAAGACCCGGATGGAAAGGCCGGCCTCGCGTACGTAGTGGATGAGTCCGAGACCGGCGAAGCCCGCTCCGATCGCGATGACGTCGAAATCAGCTTGGTTCTTGAGTTGCTCCGTAGCCACTGTAAAAGCCCTCCAAGAGCGTTCGTGAGATCCTCTGATCGATACTAGTTTTCTTGTTGGTAACTAGCAAGTCCGAGTAAAATCGAGCCTCTGCTGTCCCGTTCAACTTGACTTGTTGTCGTCAAACAAGGCAACCTTTTCTCATCCAAAATCAAGTTTTTCCGGGGGGCTCGTCATGTCCATTTCGATCGGACTTGTGGTCCGGTGCCTGACGCTGTTCGTTGTTGCGACGGCACCTACTCATCTCTTCGCTGCCGGGCTGTTTTCCGAGACGCAAGTGGCGCGTGGCAAAGCAGCCTACGCGCGTCACTGTACGGAGTGTCACCATGTCAGCCTGCGTGGTACGGGACATGGTCCTCCGCTGGTGGGCGCAAGTTTTTTTGGTAAGTGGAGCGGGCGCCCTGCTAACGAGCTCCTGCAATACATTCGAACCTCGATGTCCACCACGGTACCAGCGACAACTGGTGAGGGCGTATTTGCGGACATGACGGCTCACGTGTTGCACGCCAACGGCGTGGCGGCGGGGGCTCGCGACATGACCTCGGCCAGCGCCATGCTGATCGCTCAGCCCGATGGGGCTACAGCGACGTCCGTGCCGAAGGGCGCTGGAGCCGGCGTTGCTGCCGACGCTGCCGGCGGCGGGTCGGAGTCAGGCGCACGCGCTTGGGAAGGTGCGAGTGGGGTCATGGAAGCGGCAGAGCGCGCGGGCCGCTGGATCAACCAGGCCACGCCCCCCTTGAGTATGGTCACCGATGAACTGCTGCGAAACCCGCCGGACTCAGCTTGGCTGAATTGGCGCCGCACCCAAGACGGGCAGGCTTATTCACCGTTGTCGCAAATCAATACTGGCAATGTTCGTGGTTTGAAGCTCGCATGGACTTTGACCATGCGTGAAGGCAGCAATCAAGTCACGCCGTTGGTGCATGACGGTGTCATGTTCCTGACGCACCCGGCGAATCTCATACAAGCAATCGATGCAGCAACGGGCTCGCTGATCTGGGAGTATGCATATCCGCATCCGCCTGAGTCGAAAACACTGGGTGGCCCGACCCGTAACATCGCAATTTATAAAGATCGGCTATTCGTTGCGACATACGATGCTGCGCTGATCGCATTGGATACACGCACCGGCAAGTTGCTTTGGCGGACAACCAAAGCCGACTACACCAAGGGATACACCCATTCAGCCGGACCGATCATTGCCGATGGCGTCGTCGTCAGCGGTATCAATGGTTGTGAGCGCTTCAAGAAAGAGGGGTGCTTCATCACCGGGCACGACCCCGATACGGGTGAGGAGCTATGGCGGACCTCGACGATTGCGCTACCCGGCGATCCAAACGATGCGAGCTGGGGTGGCGTGTCGCCCGAGTTACGTGGAGGTGG
Source organism: Klebsiella pneumoniae (assembly GCA_945873095.1). Lineage (GTDB taxonomy): Bacteria > Pseudomonadota > Gammaproteobacteria > Steroidobacterales > Steroidobacteraceae > UBA964. The sequence goes on from CAMCBU010000014.1 coordinate 21,898, forward strand.
CGATAACTGGATCGCTGGTTCGTACGACCCGAAGCTCAACTTGGTCTTTCTCGGCACGTCACAGCCGAAGCCTTGGGTGGCAGCAAGTCGCGGTATGAGCGTTCGATCTGATGCGCTTTATACCAACTCGACGCTGGCAATCGAGCCAAAAACGGGAAAGTTACGATGGTTCTTCCAACATATGCCGGGCGAGACGCTCGACATGGAAACCGGCTTCGAGCGCGTACTGGTCGATCTCGCGGGCAAGCCATACTTAGTGACCGTCGGCAAGGATGGAATTCTTTGGAAGCTCGATCGACGCTCGGGCAAGTTCGTCGACTTTGCGGAGTTGCTGCCGCAAGATATTTTCAAAAAGCCGCTCGATAAGACAACCGGTCGTCTCGAGTACCGTGACGATATTGCTAATGCGAGGATTGGCGATACCGTCAGAGCCTGCCCCAGTATCTACGGTGGGCACAACTGGCAGGCGAGTGCTTTCAATCCAAAGCTTGCGACGCTGATCGTTCCATTGCATCAAACTTGCATGGAGTTTACGGGGCGAAAAGTCGAGTTCGCCGAGGGTGGCGGTGGTTACGGTGGGGAGTCGACTATTCAGCCGATGCCCGGGGCGAACGGCATGCTCGGGCGACTCACGTCGGTTGATTTGCGAGATTTATCGGTCAAGTGGTCGCATACCCAACGGGCTATGTTCTTGACCGGAGTTTTGAACACGGCAGGCGGCTTGACCTTCGTCGGTGATTTAGACCGCTACTTCAAGGCCTTTGATACCCAAACGGGCGAAGTTCGGTGGCAAGCTCGTTTGGGCTCGCCTCTACATGGATATGCCGTGACTTATTCCGTCGCAGGCAAGCAGTATGTCGCAGTCCCCACAGGTATGGGTGTCTTCAAGCTGATGACTGCGCGCGAGGCGCCGGACATTTATCAACCCTCGGGTGGTAACGCCATCTACGTTTTCGAATTACCGGAATAAAGTGACACCACATCATCATGTCTGATGCATTTATTTTTGATCATGTTCGGACGCCTCGCGGACGCGGCAAGTCCGACGGTTCCTTACACTCCATTACACCGATGAGTTTGATGGCTCAGACGCTGGCGGAATTGCGTAATCGCAATAGCCTCGACACCCGTTTCGTGGATGATATCGTACTCGGCTGTGTATCGCCCGTCGGCGAGCAGGGCGCAAATATCGCGCGAGTTGCGACGCTGATCGCCGGTTACGACGAGTGCGTTGCCGGACAACAGGTTAACCGGTTTTGCGCTTCTGGCCTGGAAGCAATCAATATTGCAGCCGGACAGGTCATGAGTGGACAATCGATCGCCGCGATCGGAGGCGGCGTCGAATCGATGTCCCGCGTCGCGATGGGTTCTGACGGCGGTGCGTGGTACTCAGATCCCGCTGTCTCCTATCCTGCTTACTACGTGCCGCAAGGGATCGGCGCCGATCTGATCGCGACCATGGATGGCTACGATCGTGCGCGACTGGATGGTTTTGCCGCCGAAAGCCAGCGTCGTGCAACACTTGCGTGGAACGAAGGCCGGTTTGCCAAATCGGTCATACCTGTTCGAAATATCGTCGGAGAGATCGTTCTCGCCCGTGATGAGCATATCCGCGCGGATACTACGATCGATTCGCTAGGCCAACTCAAGCCAGCATTTGCGATCCCGGGCGAAAAGCTGGGCTTTGACGTCGTAGCTCAATTGCGTTATCCCCAAGTCGAATCGATCAACCATATACATACCGCTGGAAATTCCAGTGGCATCGTCGATGGCGCAGCAGCGGTGCTAGTCGGTGGCACCTATTTCGCCAGTGTCTCCGGATTGAAGCCACGCGCTCGGATTCGAGCCTTCACATCAATAGGTAGCGAGCCCGCCATCATGCTGACGGGCCCGGCGTTGGTCACCGAGAAATTGCTGAGGCGGGCCGGTATGACGATCGGCGATATCGATCTTTTCGAAATCAATGAAGCATTTGCTGCAGTCGCACTGCGATTCATCACCCATTTTGACTTGCCACCTGATCGGGTCAACGTCAACGGCGGCGCGATCGCGATGGGACATCCACTTGGCGCAACGGGGGCGATGATACTCGGCACCGTGCTGGATGAACTGGAGCGTCAGGATTTGAATACCGCGCTCGTCACGCTTTGCGTTGGCGCGGGCATGGGCACGGCCACCATCATTGAGCGGGTTTGAGAACGTGATCACCAAACACTTTTCGTTGATTGTCGATCACGATGGGATCGCATCTTTGCTGCTTGATGTGCCGAATGGGCCTTTGAATCCGTTATCCGACGAGTTCGTCACCGAGCTCGACTCAGCCGTTGAGCTGTTGGCTGGACGCTCCGATGTGCGCGGCATTCTTGTCAGCTCCGCTAAATCGACGGCATTCGCGGCGGGCTGGAATCTCAAGTCGCTGCTGACTCAACTCGAGTCCTCGGACGATGCCGCTTCGCTTTACGCGACGACAGGCGGGTTGTCTCGGGCGCTTCGTCGACTCGAAACCTGTGGTAAGCCCGTAGCTGCGGCCATCAACGGACTGGCACTGGGTGGTGGGCTCGAATTGGCGCTCGCTTGCCATTATCGTGTTTTAGCCGATCACCCTGCTGCGAAGGTCGGTCTGCCCGAGGTGAAGGTTGGCTTACTGCCCGGTGCTGGCGGCACCCAGCGATTGCCGCGACTCATCGGAGTCGAACCCGCTGTACGATTGATGTTGGACGGTAGTTCTGTTACGCCGCAAGAGGCCCTTCAGTTAGGTATCGTTCACGAGGTGGCATCCGCAGAGGCAGTGGCTGCCAGGGCGCGCGCGTGGTTGCTTTCGGTGGAGCGGGTGGCGCAGCCTTGGGATGTTACAGACACCAAGCCCGCTGGCGGTGCTCTGTCGCCTTTGCAGAATAACTTGCTGCAACTATTCATGCTTGCGGTTCCTGAAGTCACACGTAAGTCGATGCGGAATCATCCTGCGCCGCTTGCCATACTCTCGTGCGTCTATGAGGGTCTGCAGTTACCGTTTGATCGCGGTCTAGATATCGAGCGGCAGCAATTTGCCTTGCTAGCATCAAAACCGGAAGCGAAAAATCTAATTCGCACCATGTTCATCAACAAAGGCAGAGCCGAGAAGCTCAGTCGGCGTCCCGTAGAGATCCAAGCAAAGCCGGTCGCTAAGGTGGCGATCCTTGGAGCCGGCATGATGGGCGCGGGACTAAGTCATGTCCTAGCAAGAGCTGGCTGCGTCGTTGGTGTACTTGATCAAAGTCTGGAGTTGGCGCAGCGGGCGTCGATGCATGCAGACAAGCTTTTGCAAAAAGATCGACAAGCTGGCAGGTTGAGTGAATCGACCGCAAAAGAGATCCTGTCGCGTATCTGTCCTACCACACGCTATGAAGATCTTGCGGGTAGCGAGTTCGTCATCGAAGCGGTGTTCGAGAGCCGAGCTGTCAAAGCGGAAGCGATTCGACGGGCCGAGGCGGTCATCGATCGCGAGGCGGTTTTTGCTACCAACACCTCGACTCTACCCGTTACCGGTCTAGCGGCAGCTTCATCTAGGCCAAACCGTTTCATTGGAATGCATTTCTTTTCACCTGTAGAGCGTATGCCGCTGGTCGAGATTATTCGCAGCAAAACAACTGACGATACTACGCTCGCGTGGACGCTCGACTTAGCTCGCCGCCTTGGAAAAACGCCGATCGTCGTCAACGATAGCCGTGGTTTTTTCACGAGCCGCGTCTTTGGCACATATTGCTATGAAGGTCAGATGTTGCTGCAGGAGGGAGTCAGTCCCGCGTTGATCGAAAACGCCGGACGTTTTGCCGGCATGCCGGTCGGGCCGTTAGCGGTGATGGATGAAGTCTCCTTGGAGTTGCAATACAACGTCGTCCAGCAGACGCGCGAGGACCTCGGTGCAGACTTTGTCTATCCAGCGAGCTGGAATGTCCTGCGATATTTCGTCGAGGACCTCAAACGTCTGGGACGAAAAGCCGGCGCCGGCTTTTACGAGTATCCCGTTGCTGGCAAGAAGTATCTCTGGCCTGGTCTTGCAAAGGAGTATCCCGTTGCGAAAGTGCAGCGCTCTCTTGATGAGGTCAAGCAGCGCTTGCTAGTGATTCAATCACTGGAAACTGCACGTTGTCTGCAAGAAGGAGTGCTGACGAGTTACTCGGACGGTGATCTTGGCTCCATCCTCGGTTGGGGATACCCTGCGTATACCGGCGGCGCACTGTCTTACATCGACACGCTCGGCGTCAGAAACTTCGTTGAAGTGTGCAAGCGTATGGCGGTTTCTGCTGGTCCGCGGTACGAGCCTTGCTCCTTGCTGATTGATATGGCCAAGAAAAATACTCGCTTCCGAGATATCGCGTGATTCGATCGTGAACGACGATCTATCCGCTAATGAGCCGACCGCTGCTGTCGCCGAGGTGGGTACTTCGAGTGGCCCGCTGGCAGGGCTTCGCGTGCTCGAGTTGGCTGGTATTGGTCCGGGGCCTTACGCTGGCATGCTGCTCGGAGATCTCGGAGCCGAAGTCATCCGGATTGAACGACGCGGCGCAGAGTCGACAGGAAATACCGATCCGACACTGAGAAATCGACGGAACATGGCGCTTGATCTCAAGAGTCCGGCAGCGGTGGATGTCGTATTGCGCTTGGTTGAGCGCAGCGATGTTCTTCTCGAGGGGTTCCGACCCGGTGTGACCGAGCGTCTTGGCCTCGGCCCCGAGATTTGTTGCCAAAGAAACCCGCGCCTAATTTATGCACGAATCACGGGCTGGGGTCAGGATGGACCGCTGTCGCGTACCGCCGGGCACGACATCAATTACATCGCTTTAACTGGTTTGTTGCATCAGATCGGCGACAAACAAGGGCGGCCAGTACCTCCGCTCAATGTCATCGGCGATTATGGTGGCGGTGGTCTGATGGTAGCGTTCGGTATCGTGTGCGCGTTGTTCGAGCGCACACGCAGCGGGAGAGGACAGGTCGTCGATAGCGCGATGATCGACAGCGTGATTTCTTTCACGGCGCCCTTGATGGGATTGCGTAATCAGGGTTACTGGATAGATCGTCCAGCGGCCAACTTTCTCTCAGGTGCCGCGCATTTTTACGACACCTACGAAACTCGTGATGGGAAATGGCTAGCAGTAGGAGCTATCGAGCCGCAGTTTCATCGACTGTTGCTCGAGAAGCTCGGTCTTGACCCGACCGAGTTCGCGCTTGGCGTCGGTTTTCAGCAGGGTCTCTACTCGGAATTGGTTGAGGACATTTGGCCAGCCCTGCGCAGAAAATTGGCTGCTGCCATTCGTTGTCACAGCCGCGCCGAACTGGAAGCCATTTTCGACGGATCAGATGCGTGTGTTTCACCTATTTTGTCCATGCAGGAAGCGCTCGAGCATCCGCATAACGTGGCAAGACAAGCGTTCATCGAGGTCGATGGAGTGACGCAAAACGCACCTGTGCCGCGTTTCAGTCGGTCTCGGCCGACGCATCCGCAAGCGGCCCGGGCGGTCGATGCAAACACCCTCGAAATCCTGAAAGAGCTCGGTTTATCTTCGGCTCAGATCGAGCAAGTATTGACCGCGCGTTGAGATTCACTTCGCTTTGACGACTTCGACTTTCCCGCTAGCAAACAACTGACGCAGTGCGACTTTGTCGACTTTGCCAACGCTCGTTTTCGGTAGTGCCGTCACAAACGTGAAGTTTTCCGGTAGAGCAAAACGAGCGACGAGTGGGGCGAGATAATCGCGGATCGTTTGAGGGCTCGCTGCGGGTTGCTGCGTGTCGCAAACTAAAAATACCAACGGACGTTCTTCCCATCGCGGATCGGGAATGCCGATCACACCAACTTCGATAACGCCTGGGCATCCCGCTATTTTGTTTTCGAGCTCGACGGAGGAAACCCATTCTCCACCGGACTTGATCACATCTTTGGTTCGGTCGGTGATTTGAACGTACCCTCGCGGATCGATAGTGCCGACATCGCCGGTACGTAACCACCCATCTGCCGAAAAACTATCGGATGCTGGGTTGTCGTGATAGCTCCCGGTTACCCACGGTCCGCGCAATTGAAGATCGCCGATGGTCGCGCCGTCGTTCGGTAAGGGTGCGTTCTGCGCATTCACGATACGTACTTGCATGCCTGGCACGGGACGGCCGCTTTTAGCGCGCCAGTCCGCCTCTTCGTCGGCAGAAACCGATCTCGGCGGGATCGATAAGCAACACATCGGGCTCGTCTCCGTCATACCCCAGCCTTGCAACACTGGGACTCCCCATTGTTCGCGCACTTTTCGGATCAGTACTGGTGAGACGGCTGAGCCGCCTGAAACCAGTACACGAAAACTGGTCATGTCGATGGGCGCTGCTCGATCAGCGATCAGCAGATCATTGATCAATGTGGGTACCAGTGCCGTGAAGGTCGGACGTTGCTGCTCAATCGCCGCGCGGATATCGGTTGCTTTGAGGTGTGGACCGGGTAATAACAGATCAGCACCGGACAGCCATGCAGAGAATGGTAGTCCCCAGGCGTTAGCGTGGAACATCGACGGCAACAACAAGACTCGATCCGATTGGCAAATTCCGAAGGTGTCTTTACCGAGTGTTGCAAGCGTGTGCAAAAAAACCGATCGGTGGCTGTAGACCACGCCTTTGGGCGCGCCGGTGGTGCCGCTGGTATAGCAGACAACAGCGGCATCCCGCTCGATGATCTCGGGCCAATCGAAGGAGGATGGAGCGTTCCTCAGCAGTCCCTCGTAGTCGTGGAATTGAATGGTCTCAGATGTCATCCTGGCGGCCGTCGATCCGACGACGATGACATGACGCAGAGAATTGACCTGCGGCAAAACGGTGGTCATTTGCGCCAAGAGGGCGCCGTCGATGATCAGCACGTCATCGGCTGCATGATTCATGATGCCAATGACTTGTTCGGGGAAGAGGCGGACGTTCAGCGTGTGCAGCACTGCGCCCATGGAGGGCACGGCAAGATAGGCTTCGAGGTGCTGTTGATGATTCCAGCAATACGTAGCGACGCGCGCCCCGTTGCAGATACCTAATTGTTTGAGTGCCGACGCCAGTCGGTGTACGCGATTTCCAACATCCGCAAATGAGCTGAATTCGTAGGATTCACCATTGAAAGTGCCTATCTGGCTCTCGGCATGGATCCGTAACCCGTGCTGAAGGATCATCGGGATCGACAGCGGGAAGTCCATCATGGTCGTCAGCATTTTTAGTGCTCCTGGCTCGACGGGTCAGCGGCTGTGAGCGACGTTGGCGGCTTCTTCGAGCAAGGCCGGCACGTCATATTCCAGTTTTCGCGCGTAATCGCTGTCGACACGTCCTTGTTGATACAAGAGATAGGCGCCTTCGACAATTGACGCGAGTCGCCAGAGCGCAAAAACAATATAGGTATCGAGGTGCTCCAGATCCAATCGAGTGCGTTCGGACCAACGTTTTGCGAGTTGCAGGCGAGAAATCACCGGCTCCTCGATTCGCGAGACGCGCTGAACGAATGAAAATCCTGGAGGTTCGACATGCCGTGGCCCCCAAAAGGCAAGCATCAGCCCCAGATCCGCGTAAGGGTTACCAATCGTTGCCAGTTCCCAATCGATGATGACCTTTAGATCAGGAGTGCTGCGCGAGAACAAAGTATTGTCAAGGTGAAAGTCACCGTGCATCACGGTCGGAGGCGGCGGGGCAGGAAGATTTTCTGATAGCCAAACTGCTAGATCCTCGATTAAGGGGAGTTCGCGTCCGCATTCCTCTTGGCGAAGTTTGCGCAGACGTGCGATCTGCTTCGTGACGTAATCCTCGGGCGAACTCGGGCTTCTCATGCCGAGGGCTCGCCAATCGACCATATGCACTTCTGCTAAAGCGTCTACTAGTTCGGTTCCAAGTCGGGAAATGGTCGCCGCGCGAGGCAAATAGTTATCCGGTAGAGCCTCGGCGATGGCTACGCCGTCCACGTGTTCGATGACGCTAAACGGCTGCCCGACGATCGATGGATCGGCGCAGTAGGCGAGGGGCTTCGGAACTTTGACGCGTCCGTAGAGAGCCTGCAGCATGCCGTACTCGCGCAGCACGCCGGTGCCGGCACTTGAAGAAATCGTGTTGTCGGGCGGTCTGCGCAGCACCGTCAATCCGTCATCATGACGAATCAGCTGAGTGATATTGGAGTTGCCGCCGCCGAGGCGTTGCTCAATTCGCGCATTTCGCAAGCCTAGCTCGGTCTTTAGCCATCGCTCGAGTGTCGCTTGCGGTATCACCGTGTGGCTCCGAGACTCAGAATTGGGCCATCAAGCCGCCATCAGTCGGGATCACGGCGCCTGTCATATAGGTTGAGTTTGCGACCCAGCAAATGACGGCGGCTATCTCTTCTGCCCGTCCGATACGCCCTAGCGGGATGCGTTCGAGCAATTTGCTCATGGCTTTCTCGTCGACCGCCGAGGTCATTTCGCTCATTACCAAGCCGGGAACGACCAGATTCACTCGAATATTTCGCGGTGCGAGCTCGACAGCGAGCACTTGCGTGAGCCCGGCAAGACCGGCTTTGCTAGCACCGTACGGACTGTCTCCCGGAAAACCGCGAAAGCCCACGACAGCACCGATATTGACGATAGCGCCTCCATCCCCCATCAGGTTGAGCGCAGCCTTGATGCAATGCATCGGACCAGAGAGGTTGGTTGCGAGCACCGCATCCCAGTCGGCCGTATCGAGTCGGGCGAGCTTACGTCCGCGATGTAAACCGGCGTTGTTGACCAAGACGTCAATGCTGCCCCACGTTTCACGAATACGGCCAAGGGAGGTTTGAACCGAATTGGGATCTGCCACATCGGTTGCCAGCATCAAGGCATTTGGCCCGAGCTCCGCGCGAAGCGCGGGTAAGTTTATGTGCCGTGCGAGGACGGCAACGTGATCACCCTGCGAGAGAGCTTTTTTTGCGGTAGCGAGACCGATGCCGCGGGAGGCGCCGGTGATCACCCATCTTTTGGAAGGCATGAATCTTTGATCATCTCGACAAGAGAGCGGAACAGTCGTTCCGGAGCGATACTCGCCTATTCGGCGAGCATCGCTCCGGATGACTACGCGACGGATTACTTCCCGAAGTTGTGGGTGATCCGCAAGCCGTAGGTGCGCGGCGGGCGCGCAGCGGCGTAGGTCCAAAGTCCGGGGAAGGTGACGCTCGTGCCAACATCGTACGCCTGCGTCCAGGAGTCGTCGTTGGTGAGATTCATACCCCACAAAGTGAAGGTCGTGTTGTCCATACGATAACCGATCGAGGCATCAATCACCTCGTGCCCCTTGACCTGACTCTGAGGTGAGTTCAGAAAGGTGAGCTCTTGGTCGTCTACCAAGCGAAGATCCGCTTGCACCCAGACCGCACCGTTGGCGAGATTCCAGGTGTAGTTAGGCGAGATCGTTGCGGTGTACTCAGGTGCACGACGCAGCTTCAAGTACGATAAGTCGCGCTTGCTGACTGGCGTCGCTGGATCGGTATCGATCAGCTTCTTGAACTTAGAGTCCATGATGCCGATATTGCCGCTGAGCGTAAAGTTTTCGGTAACGCGAGCAGCCAGATCAAGTTCGATACCGTTGATCTCAGCCTGCGCAGCGTTGAGCACCAGCGTCTGCTGGCCTGTACCACCGGCGGTCGGCACGCTCTGCTCCTCCTGCTTGTCATCGTACTTCATCATGAAGACCGAGCCATTAAAGCGAACGCGACCATCCATCCATTCGGATTTCCAACCGAGCTCATAGTTATCAACGGTCTCTGGATCGTAGGCGATCGAAGCAGCCTCATAGGTGCCCGGTCGGCCACTGAAGCCACCGGCCCGGAAGCCCTTCGAGTAGAGACCGTAAACCATGGCGTCGTCGTTGAGTCGATATCGCAGGTTCAACTTCGGCGTGAATTCGCTCCACGACTTTTTGAACGGATTGGCGAGGCTGCCGAGCTTGGCTAGACCCGGCATGGAAGCATCGATGAGACCGCTGTCTTTATCGTCCTCGGTATAGCGACCGCCGACGGTCAGTGTGAGTGCATCCGTCAGTTTGTAGTCAGCTTCAAAGAACGCTGCCTTCGACTCGGTGTTTTGCACGACCGTCTGGTCGATGGTCAAAACTGTCCCGGCTGGCAAGCCAAAGAGCACGTCACCGAAGCCGATATAGCTCCGCAGATCGATTCGGTAATCTGACTCCCAGATGTACAAACCGGCTGTTACGTCGAGACGCTCGCCAGTGTGAACCCAGCGTAGCTCGTGGCTCGCCTGATTCCACACGGCGGGACGATCGGTGTGGTAGAGCGTACGGGCGGTTCCGTCCCAATCTTGGAAGACTTTTTCATCGGTCGAAAACTTACCGTAAACATATTCCAGCGCATTGCCTTCGTTTACGTCAAAGCGGGCGGTTGCCGTGTGCAGTTCGCTGTCAAAGTAAGTTTGATATCCGCCAAGACCATTTTGAAGGACTGTATAGCGATCGCCCGATTGCGGAGTTTGAATGCCTTTGGCGCACTCGCGATATGCCAAGCAAAAGATCTGATTGCTTTGGGCAACGTTCAGGACCGTATTAGCATCTTGATCTTGTTCGGTTTTGTCGTAACGGTACGTAAACTCGAAGTTGTCCGTCGGTTTGAAGGTGAAGCTCGGGCTAAAACTGGTGAACTCGAGCTTGCCCGTGTCGGCTTTTCGGGTTTGGTTGTAGAACCAACCGTCATTATCGCGTTTAGCTGCACCGAGTTTGAACGCAAACTTGTCTGAAAGCGGCAAGTTGATGTAGCCGTCGAGAGCCAATTCGCCGTAGTTACCGCCGCTTGCACGAACCGCGCCCGCGACACCTTCGGTGCTCGCCTTTTTACGCGTTACGTTGATAACGCCGGCGATCGAGTTACGGCCGAAGAGTGTGCCCTGAGGCCCACGCAAGATCTCAATACCTTGCAGGTCAAGGGCCTTGATCATGGCGCCCGAATTCACGCCGATGAAAATTCCATCGACGACGACACCGGCGGTCGGATCAAAGTTTTTCTCGACGTCCGTGGTGCCGATCCCGCGGATCGAGATAGCGGCTGGACTACCCGGTCCTTGTTGCAGATCGTTGATGATGACGTTGGGTGCAGCGTTAGCGAAGGACTGCAGATCGACGTCGGCGCGGCGCTCGAGGTCAGCTGCACCGAGTGCGCTGATCGAAGTGCCCAAATCCTGCAGGTTTTCCACACGCTTTCGTGCGGTGACGGTGATTTCCTCGAGTACTCCTTGGCTCGAGGCTTCGTCCGCTGAAAACGCTGTAACGCTGAATGAGCCGCAGGCCATCGCGACCGATGCGGCAATCAGCAAGCTCGACTTCGACATGGTCATTTGTCCCCTCCAAATTTAGATGTCTGACGGGCCGATTCTCAAAGGGCCAACCCTAGCAAGACGACCCGTAGCAACACCGACGATAATCCTCTTGTTGTCGACTAGCAAGTGAATCCGTATACTCGATTTCGATAGTCTTCGAAGGCCGATGGCGGTCATTGCGTCTGTGGTTTTTTCGCACTCGCGATGGACACGCGCAGCGGTTATTGCAGGGGGAAAAGGTGACCTGGGATTTTGAGACCGAGCCAGAGTTTCAAGAAAAACTCGACTGGATGAGCGATTTCGTTCGTTCGGAAGTAGAGCCGTTGGATTTGGTATTTCGCGGCCCGGCTGACCCTTTCGATCCGGCTCGACCCGGACCGGCCGCCGCCATGGCGCCCCTCAAAAAGATCGTTAAGCAGCGGGGGCTGTGGGCTTGCCATTTGGATGCGCACCTTGGGGGTCAAGGGTTCGGTCAGGTCAAGCTGGGGCTGATGAATGAGATTCTCGGTCGTAGCCGTTTCGGCCCTACGGTCTTCGGGTGTCAGGCGCCCGATACCGGCAATATGGAAATCTTGGCTCGCTTCGGCACGCCGGAGCAGAAGCAACGATATTTAGACCCGTTGTTGGCGGGAGAGATCGCTTCTTGTTATTCGATGACCGAGCCGCAGGCCGGTGCCGACCCCGCTCAATTTACCTGCAGAGCGGAATTGATCGGTGACGAGTGGGTTATCAACGGCGAGAAGTGGTTCGCATCACACGCAGATTTTGCCCGATTTTTGCTTGTGGTCGTGGTCACGGATCCTTCGGTGCCGATACACCAGGGGGCATCTATTCTCATCGTCGATCGCGATTCGCCGGGGCTCGAGGTCGTTCGTAACTGTGCGGTCGGCATGGTGAGTGAAATCGGCGTCGGTGTTCACGGCTACCTTCGGTTCAACAATTGCCGAGTTCCGAAGTCTCATATTCTCGGTAACCCCGGGCAGGGCTTCGAAGTGGCGCAGTCGCGCCTTGGTGGCGGACGGATTCACCATGCCATGCGAACGGTAGGCTTGCTAAACAAAGCGCTCGACATGATGTGCGAGCGGTCGTTGAGTCGAACCACCAAAGGTGAGTCGTTGTCGCAGAAACAACTGACCCAAGAAAAAATTGCAGACTCGTACACTCAAATCACCCAATTCCGCTTGCATGTGCTCTATGCCGCATGGCTGATCGACAAGCACAAGGCCTACACGCGAGAAGTGCGTCGGGAGATTGCGGCGGTCAAAGCTGCGATGCCTGGTGTGCTACGAGACGTGGTTTATCGAGCTTTACACCTGCACGGTTCGCTCGGTATGACCAACGAAACGCCTTTGATGGCGATGTGGGCGACCGTGCCGGAGATGGGTATCGTCGACGGGCCGACCGAGGTCCACAAAATCAGTGTTGCCAAGGAAGTGCTACGTGATCGCAAGGGCTGCGACACCTTGTTTCCGGAGTACTACCTGCCGGATGCGATTGAGGCAGCAAAGAAAAAGCTAAATTGGGCGCTCGAGTTGGAGGTGGGAAACCACTAATTCAATTGAGTGAAATAACGTCGTAGAGGGCTGTTGACGATGGACGTAAATTTAACCGACTTGCTGTTGCGCATCGATCGCCTTGAGAGTCGTCACGTCATGCGTGACCTCGTGACGGACTACTGCCGTGGTTTCGACCAAAGAAACTTCGATCGTTTTCTGAACATATGGTGGGAAGATTGTGTTTGGAACATCGGGCCTCCGTTTGGAGTTTTTGAAGGCCATGCCGGCATCAACACGGCGGTAAAAGATGTTCTCTGGCCAGTGTGGCGAGAGACACACCATCTAACGAGCAATCTTCAGATCACTTTCGACGGCGTTGATAGCGCGTACGGCGAGTGCGACGTGGATTGCATGGGCGCCTTGACGGACAACACGGTCCAAATGATCAGCGCAACTTACCGAGATCATTTTGTACGCCGCAACGCGACGTGGAAGATCCAGCGTCGCGATGTCGTGATTCACTATTTCAATCCGATACCCGGCGCGCAGATGACTGCGCCCAAAAGTTGATGCACTACGGCGGCTGAGAGACAGGAGTAAATATGTCGCATATCCTGCGAGAAAACGATCGAAAGATTTACTTTGAGCACTATTCCGGTAGTAAAACCGCCATCGTCTTGATCCACGGGTGGGGAACAAGTTGCCGGATTTGGGATACGACACTAGTCGCACTCCGCGCCGCCGGACATGCTGTCGTGATGTTCGATCAGCGAGGATGTGGGCAGTCGGACAAAGATTTCGTCCTCAATTCGATCGATGCAGGAGCTGATGACGCGATTGCGATCCTCAAGCATCTCGGCATCCAGCGGGCCGTCTTCAATGGTTGGTCTTTGGGTGGGGCGATCGCCGTGGCGGCGGCTAGCCGTATGGAGACTGACTGTGCCGGTCTCGTTCTGACGGCAGCGGCGAGCCCGCGATATGTACAGGCGCCTGATTACCCGTACGGGGGCGCTCCGGGAAGCACAGCTGCAACAGTTGCGGTCATGCGGCAAGACCGCGCGAACTTTTTCGATGCCTTGACCAAGGCCGTCTGCGCAGAGCCCCAGTCGCAAGCGATGCATGTTTGGATGTGGTCACAGTTCATGCAGACCTCGCCTTGCGCAGATGAATCTTTGGCGGAGCTCGATATCATCGATCAGCGCGCCCTCCTCGAGAAACTGCAGGCACCTGTCCTCTCCTTCGTCGGCACGAAAGATGTCGTCGTTGCGCCTGAGGTCTGTCGATCGGTGGCGAAGTACGCACAGAACTGCAAGTTGGTCGAGCTCGAAAATTGTGGACATGCTCCGTTTGTCGAAGATGGCGCTCGATATCGCGAGGCCCTACTGGGGTTCCTTGCGTCAATTCACTAATACGAGATTAATTCCATGACGCGTCAGGTCAATTTTGGTTTGTGGTACGACTTTCGCAATCCTGATCCTTGGCGCGTCCCATTCGAGACGCTGTACGAGGAGTGTCTGGAACAGATAGTGGAGGCGGAGCGACTGGGTTTTGATTCGGTCTGGATGACCGAACATCACTTTTGTGACGATGGTTATACGCCCTCGCCGTTGGTGATTGGCGGCGCGATTGGCGCGCGCACAAAGCGGATGCGTATAGGCACCAATCTGATGGTGTTGCCACTGCACAACCCGATTCGAATCGCGGAGGACGCGGCGACGTTGTCGCTGCTCACCAAAGGCCGTTTCGATCTTGGCGTCGGTATCGGTTATCGCGAACTGGAGTTCCGACAGTTCGGGCGAGAGTTGAAGCAACGCCCGAGTTTGGTTGAAGAGTCGATGGAGATCATTCGTCGGGCATGGTCTGGCGAGCCCATCAATTTCGAAGGCAAGCGATTTCAGGTCGGCGACTTGCGAGTCACACCCGCACCAGAGCATGTACCCAAACTTTATTTGGGTGCCATGGCGGAGCCGGCGATCGATCGAGTCGCTCGCATTGCCGACGGTTTTTTATCGACTGGCGGTATCGGTCAAGACATTTATTTGGAGTGTCTCAAAAAGCACGGACGAGATCCCGCAGACGGGGTCATCATCGCCGGGCACTGGGCAATCATTTCCGATGATCCGGAGCGGGAGGCCGCGGCGGTGGGGCCATATGCGCTCTATCAAAGCAACCAGTACATCGAGTGGGGCGCCTTCGGACCACCCGATTCGACTCCCAGATTCCCAGACGCGCAAACAGCGCTGTCGTTGGGCCTCTACAAGCTGTGGGACGCAGAGACGGCGGTGCAAGAGTTCATTCAGTTCTTGCGTGCCTATCCGCAAGTTAAAGACTTGCATATTTGGGCGCGATTGCCCGGAGAGAGCGTTGCGGCCGGGCAGCGGCGAATCGAGTATGTCGCCAAGCATGTTCTGCCCCGGGTTCGTGCCGCAATTTGAAGGTCTGCGTTATAGTTGCGAGATGACCAAGGCTGAAGTTGCCACTACTGCGCCCGTCCGTCGTCGACAGGCGGACCGCGCCGCGTTGTCGGATCGATTGTTGATGGAGGCGGCCATTGAGTTGATCGTCAAGATCGGTATCAACGGCACCACTTTACAGGCGGTCGGGGAGCGAGCTGGCTACAGTCGCGGCCTCGCTACTCATCGATTCGGCTCCAAGGCGGGGCTATTCGGTAAGGTGTTGCAAGTCGCTAGCGTCGATTGGCTGGACCGTGTCCAAGTTGCCGTGGGCGATCGTGTAGGGGTGGATGCGCTTGCTGCTGCGACGGACGCTGCCGAAAAGTTCATCCGTGACCGACCCGAGGAAGTTCGAGCAATGTATCTGCTTTGGTTTCTCAGCATAGATCCATCGGCAGACTACAAATCCAACATCGCGATCGTGCACAAGGCACAACGGCGCGACGTGGCTCAATGGGTCAAGGCGGGTCAAACAGCCGGCACTGTCGATCCAAGCTTGGATCCGTTGCGTGTTGCAGAGCAGTATGCCGCGTCGATGGCCGGAATCATTTATCAGTGGCTCGCTAACTCCGAGATGCCGCTCTCCTTGATGTTCAAACAGCTCAAGTCAGACCTAAAGATTCGTCTTGAGCGTTCAGCTTCAAACGTGCCAACCAAGGCCAAGCGCACTCGAAAATAGGTGACGGTCGGCTTAGATTTAGAGTGTCGGTGATCAAGCCGACGCAGAGGCCGACTTGCTGAAGAGCACACCGGCGATGAGCCACAGTGAAAAGTAGAAGACGGTGAAGACCGGCAACAACGCCCAGCCAAGCGACACTGCGATCAAAAATACCGCGAGTTGAGCCGCTGCCATCGTTCGCAGGGTCCACTTCAAACCCCGTGGATCGAACCGGGTGTAGAGGGCTCCGGCTAGCCCGATCAGCAAGACAGCATAGAAAATCAAATTCTGCGGGTTCCCTTCGTTGCCGATGATTCCCACAGCGAGGTTCGCCCACACCATCAGAAAACCACCACCGACGGACAGGATCGCGGCGAGTCGGTAGGTCCAAGTCGTGGATAAGCGCATGGCAAGTTCGAGTCCGGCGCAGACCGCAGCTAACAGCAAAGCGGCAACGACATAATCGAAGGCTGTCCAGTTGCCCTGCCCGGTCAGCTGCATGACCAACGCAAGGGTCAGCAAGGTAAGCGCTGCGCCGCCCCAGATGAGGGTGTGTAGGCGCGGAAGAGAGGCCAAAAATGGTGATTTCATCGCACACAGTCTAACGGTGACAACCGTCATCCGAAATACCGACTGAATTACATTTAATTTATCCGCCAGAAGTCACATCGGGTCATCGCGCGGAGACGCGAGTGCCTCGGCTTTGCTCAGTCGGTGATGATGCCGTGCTCGAGTCGCACGCTTCGTGTAGCCAATCGATCAAGGCACAGCGGATCGTGCGTCGCAATCAACATCGAGAGTTTGCTCGCCAACAGAATTTGGAAGATGCGATCCGTCGTTTCGATATCCAGCGAGACGGTCGGTTCATCTAACAGCAGAACGGTCGGCTGCATCACGAGTAAGCCAGCGAGTGCTACGAGACGCTTCTCGCCGCCGGAGAGTTCGTGCACAGGGCGCTGAGCAAGATGAGGGAGTCCGACTTGGTCGAGGGCGTCATCGGCCGCGTGATGCGCTCGGTGTGCATCCCACCCCAAGTTGAGCGGGCCGAACTCGACATCTTCGAGAACGGTGGGTCCGATGAGCTGATCGTCCGGATCTTGAAAGAGCAAACCCACTTTGCCGCGTAGCGGTGCAAAATCGTCCTCGGTTCTGCAAGCGTGGCCGAGTAATTCAATGCTGCCTGATTGGTACTCCAGCAGACCGAGCGCCGTGAGCAAAAGGGTGCTCTTCCCCGCGCCGATGCCGCCATGAACTGCAAGGCGTTCGCCGGCGTGCAGTGCCAGGGTAGCGCCATTCAGCACGACGCGGGCCGAGCGTGTGACCGCGACTGCTTGCATTCGCAGCAGGGTCGTCATGATTGAATCTCCAACGTCGGTAACCACAAGCAGAGGCCGATGAGTGCGATGACTGCACCGAGAATCGACCAATCGGCTGTTGGCAGCGCTCGCCAAGCGGTGGATTCGCGAAGCAACCACCGGGTCGTCATGCCGCGCGAGCGTAAGCCCAAGGAAATACGTTCCGATCTCGCTAGCGCATGGATGATCAGCCATGCCACCATCTGCGCGCTCACGTGCAGTGATCGGAATCCGAGAACGGGCCGATACGCTCGCGCCCGCATCGCACGTTCGAGGCGCGTCTTGGTTTCCGACAGCAGGGATACCTGTCGGGACATCTGCGCGAGTAGGGCGCCAAGGGCTGCGGGCAAACCCAAGCCGATCGCCGCGCGACTCAAATCGACTGCGCTCATCCGCAGCAGCAGCAAACTGGCTGCAAGCGTGACGAGGTTGACGCGCAGACTCATCTGCGTAGCCAGCCGCATACCGGTCTCGTCGATGATCAAATCGCGCCAGTTCATTGCTGAGGTGATCCAAACGATGGCGAGGAATCCGTTGACGCGAAGCAAGCGTCGTCCGACAGTCTCGAAAAAGACTTTGCCGGCGGCGGCGCTGACCACCATCGCAAGCAAGGTCATGACGAGCATGGCGCAAAGCGATGCAAGCGACTGAGTCAGCGCAGCCGCAACACTGACGAGCAGTGTGGCAGCAAGACGCAATCGGCCATCCGGGAGGTGAACGTGACTCATCGCCTGCGCTACGTCCCGAGCGTGAATGCGGTCGGACGTGCTCGTCCCAGCATGCCGACCGTCAGCGCTGTGACGATCGCTTCGATCAACCAAACCGGAGTCTGCGCCGCCACGAACAAGCCAATGAGGCCGCTGAGCATAGAGCCACCGGTGGACCACAGCATGATTGCGGCCAAGAGCGTCGAACCGAATATGCCGAGCGTCGCGGCGGCAGCACCGACAATCAATAATTTGGGTTGCGATGACGGCTGTTGCAGCAAGGGGCGCAAGGTCAGACCGGCGATAACGGCCGGTAGCGCCATCAGTAGCGTATTGGCGCCGAGTGACGTGAAGCCACCGAAAGAGAACAGTAACGCCTGCAATGCCAAAGCGACGAAGATGACCGGGAACGCGAGCCATCCGAGCAACAGACCGATCAAGCCGTTGAGGATGAGGTGCACGCTGCCCACGCCGATCGGAATGTGGATTGTGCCGATCAGAAAAAACACGGCAGCAAACAAAGCAGCAGTCGGTAGCGTTTGCGGTGACAGGCGACGCAAACCCATCGCAATGCCAAGGGCCGTACAGCCTGCCGTCGCGAGCAAAGTCGGAACGTTGAGCACGCCCTCGGCTAGGTGCATGTCACGATGTCTCGACGTGTGTTCGATTACGCCGCGACAACCACCAAGCCACGACGCCGAACAAACCCGCAAGATAACCAATGCCGCTTAACCATCGAGACCAAGCTGAAGGGATGGGCGCCGCAGCCAGCTCTCGGTGATCTCCACGGGCGACAAACACGATTTCGGTGCGATGACCCAAGCCATCCGCGGCGATCACGCGATATTCGCCGGCGCGTCTCGGCGCGGGGAAGGCGTAGCGTCCTTCTGCATCGGTGCGGGTCACCGCAGGTTCGGCTGCAGCACCGTTTCCCGCTGCTCGCTGCAAGGAAACAGAGGCCCCACTCAGCGGCGCGCCGTCGGCGAAGGTCACATCGCCCGTGACTGCATCGCTACCGTCGGTGAGCGATAGAAGCAATCCGTGCGCGTACGCCAGCTGCGGCAACGACAACGCCAAAATGAGAAGAGCGCGAAACACGTATGAAAACTAGCATGACTTTCATACGCTAGGGCGCGCGGTCTTACGTGGCGCCCACTCCGAGGAGAATTTTCGGAGCCGTCCCCCCTCCGACGCAGACGCATCGGAGGGGGATTCAGTCGCGGATTACTTGCCGCCGAAGGAGTAGGTCGCCGTCAGACCGAACATCGCGCGATCGCCCTGCGATACGTTCGGCGTGAAGGCCGCCGTGGTCGCAACCAGCGGAGGCTGGTTGATCGCAGTCGAGACATATTTTTCATCAAAAATATTTCGACCCCACAGAGCGACATCCAGCGGGCCGTGACGTAGGCCCATGCGCGCGTTGAACAGCGTACGCGAGGGGATCGTCGTCAAGCCGATGGTCAGGATGTTGGTCTCGGCCGTGTAGCTGCCATCCGCACGAGCGTAGAACGACCAGTCGCCGGTGAGCGGCGTGTCATACGCCGCGTAGATGCTCGCGAGACGATTGGGTGAGCGGGGCAGTGGCTTGCCCGAAACGTCAGGCAGGATTTTGCCGCGGAACTCGAGACTCGGACAGAAGCCGATGGCCGCAGCGGGAATCGCGGTCGAGCTGCCGCCGCAATAGCGCAGTACGCCCGCATCGACCGTGCCCTTGTCGAACTTGGTTGGCGTGTAGGAGTAGGTCATACCCACTTGCCATTTATCGGATGCTCGGTAGTTAAGCGAGAGCTCGACGCCTTTGGCCGTGGCGTCTCCGACGTTTTGCACGAGGTTGCTGACGAGCGGAGCCGGCGGTGTCGCCGGGATCTGGATGCCCGTGTAGTCGATGAAGAACAACACCACTTCCGAGCTCAAGCGACGATCGAGCCACTGGGCCTTCCAGCCGAGCTCGTACGTCTTGTTCTCGGCCGGATCGTAGGTCTGCAGATCGGCCGGAACCGCTGCGTTACCGGCGATTGCATCGGTTTGACCATTGAAGTAGCCGGAGATCACGCCCTTCGCAGCAGATGCATAAAAATGCTGATCATCGCTCAGCTTGAAGTCGGCGTGGCCACGCCAAGTCGTATAGCTGAACTCACCCTTTTGCAAAGTGGCAAGACCGATGACTTGGTTGTAACGCTGACGCTCTTCTTTGTCGCGACGCAATTCAGCACCGACGGTCCAAGCACTGTTGAGTTGATATTCGACGACACCAAAGAATGCCGTCTGCTTGTCCTCGCCGATGAAGCGTGACAGGTCGACCATGTCGACGGTCGGGTTTTGCGACAGCGCCGTGGTGGGATTCAGCGCGATGAAAAAGAAGTTGTCCGATTGTGGACGCTCACCCGCAGCAAGACCGCGACCGTCGTAGGCAATACGGCTGCGCGAGACGAACTCGTTCTTGCTGTAGAAGCCACCAATACCCCAGTTGAGGCTGTCGCCGACCTTGCCCTCGAGGCGCAGTTCTTCGGTGAGTGTTTCGGTTTCGCCTTTACCGGAGCCGGTGAAGACCGGCAACGCCTGCTGACGCAGTACGACGGTCGGTGCCGTCGATCTCACGATGTTGAAGATGTTGCCTTGGCCGTTGTTGGCGCCCAAAGAATTATCCGACGCGTTGTCGTTCTCGGCCTCATAGATGGAGGTTTGACTGGTCAGCGTGACGCCGCCGAAATCGTATTCGAGATCGAGTGCTGCCAAGGTGACTTCGCGGGCGAACGCCAAAGCGTTGGGATTGGCCGCAAGATCGCTCTTGACTGGAAGGTCGCCGCAGTAGGCGGAAAGCGGTCGACCGGTCGGCCCGCAATTGAGCGCCGGCACGATGTACATCGCGGTGGAATCACGAACGTCGTCCGTGTAGTACGCGAAGGCGCGAGCGGTAAATTGATCGTTCGGGGTGAACTCCAGTGAGCCGGAGAGGTTCTTGGTGTCATAGCCACCGAGGCCTGCGCTGGGCTCGGCCTGGTTATCCCAGCTGCCGTCAAAGGAGTTGGTGCTGGCTGCGATGCGCCCGCGCAGCGTCTCGCTAAGCGGCCCTGACAGCATGATGCGCATTTCGCGCCGCGCGTCGGTTCCGAGCGTGCCGGTGATTTTGGCCTTGAACTCGCGAGTCGGCGCTGCGGGCACGAAGTTGATCGCGCCGTTGAAGGCATTGCGACCATAAAGTGCCGATTGCGGACCTTTGACGACTTCGATGCGGTCGAGGTCGAGGATTTCGAGGTTGGATGCGCTCGTGTTCGAGAGGTAAACGCCGCCGTAAAAGATGGCGACGTTCCGATCGGGGCTATTCAGGTTGGTTTGTGAGATGCCGCGGATGACCGGGGTGCCAAGCTGGTTCTGGATGGCATCGAAGTAGGTGAGGCCCGGCGTGAACAGCGCGACGTCGTAGAGATCGCGTACGCCTTTGGCTTCAATGTCTTCGCTGGTCAGCACCGAAACCGCGACTGGCGTTTCGATCAGCGTTTCAGCTTTCTTGCGGGCCGTGACGATGATTTCTTCGAGTCCGGCCATCGAGGCCGAGTCTTGGGCTACCGAAGTGCCCATTCCGCCGAGGCACAGAGCGGTCGCCGCCAGTGCTGAGCAGGAGATTTTTCTGATAAGCATGTCGCCCGTTCCCTCCGGTTTTTCTTAAGGTTGACCATCTCTCGACTCCCCCTCCGAGCGGACGAGTCGGGATGACAGTGCCATGAAACTAACACCCGCTCGGTGGAGCTCACTCCGTCGAGGATCGGCAAAGCAGCCAATCATTCCAATATTGGAATTCAAAAGGTGATACATCTCTTCTTTGGACGCGACTCGGGGGTAGGTTGATGGAGGGGTCATCGAGAACGGTGGGCAGAGTTCTGCAAGTGCTCGAGCAATTCAGCGTGTCGCCGCATCCGCTGACGAACGGCGAATTAGCCGCACGTTTGCGTGTGCCCGCCTCGAGCATGCACCGGCTGATGCAAAAGTTGACTCAACTCGGTTTTGTCGACCTCGATGCTGACTCGGCGCGATACGCCATTAGCCCGACGTTGAGCGGTCTCGGTCGGCGCCTCGCCGATATCGGTGGGTATCTGCCGCCGCTGCGGACGACCATGTCGGCGCTGCGAGCACATACGGGCGGTACGGTCAGCGTTTGGTTGCCGGCGGGTGTGCACATGCGTCTCGCCGCTATTTTGCTCGGTCGTGTGCCGGGTACCAGTGTTAATACGCTCGGCGAGTTACGCGAGCCATTCTCGACACCCGGGCTCGCGATGGCGACGACCTATTCGCGCGAGCAACTGAGTCAGTTGACGCAAGCAGCGCGTCGACGCGGAGTGCCGCTGGGACGGCGCTTTCGAACCATGCGCGACATTACGAGCGCGGTGCAGCAGGTTGCACAACGCGGCTATGCGGTCGGTTTCAATCTGCGTTCGGATGGCTGGGGCATCATCGCTTGGCCCGTTCCGATGAGCGCTGATCAGCAGCGTTCGGGTGTGATCGCAGTCGGTATGCAAGTTCCCGAGCTGCGTAGTCGCGAGCAAGAAATCGCCGCCTACGCCGAACGGCAGTTGCAACGGTACCGCAAAGAACTGCGCACTTACGCGGGCAATGAATTTGACGGAGGCTATACGTGAGGATTAACCGACGCCAAGGATTTAGTTTGATCTTAGGCGGCCTTTTATCGAGTAGGTCACTGCCGGCGCGGCCGTCATCGCGCGAGACGCTACGCGCAGCCGATGGCCGCTCGATCCAAGTCGATGTTTGGCGCCCGAGTGGGAAAGTCATAGGGCGTATTCATTTTTCGCACGGGGCGGCGTCTTCACCTTGGAAATACGCGCGCTTGCTCGAGCCGCTGTGTGACGTCGGCTATGAAATTTGGGCGCCGTTGCACGTCGATTCGACCGAGCACCCAGCGACGGCCCAATTCAAAGGTATGGCCAGTTGGGCAGCACGTTTGCAGGACATGCAAGCGCTGTCGACGATGACCGGATCGCGTTATATCGCGATGGGGCATAGCTACGGCGCGTTGGTTTCGCTGACCTTGGGCGGGGCGAAACCGAGCGCACCGCCGGAATTCGCCGATCGCCTGAGAGATTCGCGGGTGAGTGCGGTCGTGGCGTTGTCGCCGCCCGGGCCGATTACCGGGTTCGTGGATGCGGCGGCGTATTCATCGCTCGACGTGCCGGCACTGATTCAGACGGGAGATCGGGATATTCCGCTCGGGCTGGCAGGCGCACGTTGGCAGGATCATCTTGTTGCTTACGACGCCGCAAGTGCCAACGGCTCCCGTTATGCACTCGTATTGGAGGGTGTTGACCATTACTTTGGCAGCGCGATCTGCCGGCCGGAACTGCCCGTGCCGCCACAGCTCGCTATGTTGTCGAGCACGGTGGAGTTCGTCGAGCTTTTCATTGCAGCCCACGCGCTTGGCGATGGTGCGACCGCGTTGATTGCAAGGTCTGAGTTGGGAAAGAGGCTCGCCTCGGAAGGCGCCGTGAGACTCACGCGTAAATAGCGTTGCTTGGAGATCGTATGCGTTCGTTATCGATGATCTGTTGTTTGTTTTTGTTGATGGGTACAGCAGCCTTCGCTGCCGAGGGCGAGCCATTGACCTTGCGGGAGTTGCGCACCAAGTACGCCGATCCCGCTGGTAAAATCGCCGTCGTCGGCGGAGTCGAGGTGTACTACAAAGATGAAGGCGAGGGCCCGGTCATTTTGATGGTGCACGGCTCGCAGAGCACCTTGAAGACTTGGGACTACATCGCGCCTCGCCTCACGGACCGATATCGAGTGATTCGTTATGACGTTCCGGCGCAAGGGCTCTCGGGAACGGTGACGGACGATCACATGCAGCGCTTGCAGCCTGTCGATATCGCCGAGGGCTTGCTTGCACAGCTCGGCGTCGAGAAGCTGACTTTCGTCGGTGTTTCGAGCGGCGGGACACTCGGTGTGTATTTGGCGGCAAAACGACCCGAGATGGTTGAGCGACTCATTTTGTCGAACACACCCGCCGATACGGTGACGACTGGGCATTTGCCGCCGTCCGCAGCCTTTCAAGAGCAGCAGCGTATCGCCAAAGAAACCGGCTTGCGCAATCGAAATTATTGGAGTGCCTTTCTCGATTATTTCAGCGGCGATCCGGCGAGGTTGTCCGCGGATATCCGTGAGCAGTACTACGACTTCAATCGGCGTGCCGCCGAACCGCATCTGATCGGTCTGGTGGCAAAAGTGGCTGATCAGCAAAAAGCCAAGGCGGCGATGCAAGCCGTCAAGTCGCCGACCCTGCTGATCTGGGGCGCCAAAGATGTGTTGTTGCCGGTGCCGGCAGGCAAAGCGCTCGCGGGCTACCTCAGCGGTACGGATGTATCGATGGTGGTGATGCCGGACGTCGGTCACTATCCGCCGCTCGAGTCGCCCGCGCGCTTCGCGAAAATCTTAGAAACGTATATGGAGGCCGTCACGCCCTGATTCCGAGCGTGGCTGCCCTTGAGCTGGCTGCCCTCGAGCTGACTGCCTTCAGCGTTATCGGCGGCGCAGCACGGGCGCTGCGCAGGTTCATTATTTGGGCTTAGCCGGCTTTTGGGTACGCGCGTAGTTCTCGAGACTCGAATAACTCGGGTCAACCCATTTCTCGGGCGCGACGGTGTATTGAGGGAAACGCTCGCGGACGCGTTTCGCGACTGGCGCCGGGACCGAATCGACGCTCGGCACCGAGCTGAACGTGCCGGCGTAAACGATGTGTCCGGGCGTTGCACCCATCAGCATCCAGGGCAACCAAGGCGTGATTCGATTCCACACACCGGTATGCGGCATGTGGGTGAGCGCATCGTTCTCGATGTCCTCGCGTCGAATCGAGTAGCGGAACAGTTCCGACACCCGATTCATGGGCCCTGCCGACTCACGCACCCAAATGGCTGGATCGAGCTTGTTACGGTAGTAGAGATGGATGTCGCTGGTGAGTACGACCGTATCGTCGTTGAGCAAGATCCAATTGCGGATGAGCGGACGACGCGGCGGTTTTACGGTGTTCAGGCCGCCATAGGTTGGCGGATCCGGAAAGTGATCCGAGATGATGTAGTTGAACGGATCATTTGCGACATCGACGACGGCCACTTGTTCGTTGGTGTAGGGGTTGAGCCAGGAGTCCATCAGCTCACCGGTGTTCAAATCGCGGTAGAAAATGAGCTCGCGGCACAGGCGTTGGTAGTCGCCATTGTCCTGCTTGAGAACGCGGATCGACGAGAACACCTCGAAGCCGAACAGGGCGCGAACCGCTTCGTTGTCGCGCACGCCCATGACCGTGCCGGTGACATACCCGTTCACATATTTTCCGGGCGCCGTGTCGCCTTCGATCTTGGCCGACGTTTCTCGATTCCAGATGGGGTCGTTGAATCGAGCCTTCAGTTCATCGGTCGAGAGGCGATAGCCGCGCTGGGGCGGGTGGGCCGCCGAGGCGCTCCCGACGAGCGAGACGCCGGCTGCGATACCTGCAGCACCGGCTCCCATGGTGGACGTCATGAATTGACGACGGGTCTTCTGGGTCACAGGCAGGCTCCGGATAGTCAGACGAGCAAGATGACTCGAAACTAGCAGGCAACTCGCCGGTGACGCGCAGGGATTGGTGGATAAACCGCGGGTTGGATACCGATGGGGTGGTGTAGCGTTGTATAAAAACAACATAAACAACTATAGTGCAACAATTTCGTTGATTCTCCGTCCGAGTTGCGGATAATCCAGGTTCGCTATTTTCCATTCAGACTTATTCCAATCATTTGCGGAGGGGACTGCATGTCTCAGCAATTGCGAGTTTCATCGGCAGTTCGTCAGGGCATTCTGACGAGCGCCATCGGTGCCATGGCCATCACGGCCACTGCGCCCGTTCAGGCTCAAGAGGCGGATGCGGGTCTCGATGAGGTCGTCGTCACTGGTTCGCGTATCGCCAAGCGCGATGCCGTAGCCGAGAGCCCGATCTTGTCGGTTGATCAGGATGCGATCGTCGAGAGCGGTTACACGACGGTTGAGCAATACCTCAACACGCTGCCGCAGATCGTGCCGAGCTCGAGCTCGCAGTCGAACAACCCGAGCAACGGTGGCCGTGCGGTCATCGATCTGCGTGGCTTGGGCTCTGGCCGTAACCTCGTCCTCGTCGACGGACGTCGCGCGATGGGTTCGACCAGCGCCGGCACCGTGGACATCAATACGATTCCTGCCGCGCTCATCGAGCGCGTCGAGATC
>CAMCBU010000015.1 GCA_945873095.1 Klebsiella pneumoniae
TTTTTGCGGTTGCGAGTTGGTGACGGGCTCGCGTGAGCTCGCGCATGCGGTCGAGGAGTACAATTGCGGCTGTGAAACGCACGGAAATCGAGTTCCCGTCCAAGCACGCCGCGCTGCGTGACGATGTGCACATGTTGGGTTCGCTGGTCGGCGAAGTCTTGCGCGAGCAGGGCGGGCCCGAGTTGTTCGAACTCGTCGAGCGTGATCGAACCTTGGCCATCGCGCGCCGTAACGGCGATGCAGCCGCGGCCACTGAACTCGAGTCGCGCGTCGCCAACCGCACTCCGTCGATCGCCCGCGATCTGGAGCGCGCGTTCTCCAGCTGGTTCCAGTCCGTCAACCTCGCCGAGCAGGTACATCGTATCCGGAGGCGTCGGGCGTATTTTCAGGATGACGCCGAGCGCCCACAACCAGGCGGCGTCGGCGACGCCATCGCCAAGCTGAAAGACCGTGGCCTATCGCGCGAGCAGGTGCTCGAGTTGCTCGCGGGGGTGCAGATCCAACCGATCTTCATGTCGCACCCGACCGAGTCGACGCGACGAACCATCCTGCGTAAACAGCAGCGTTTGGCGACCTTGCTCTACGATCGTTTGAATCCGACGCTCGCGCCGAACGAGCAGCGTGCCTCGTTGGAGCGGATTCGCACCGAGATCACGACGGCTTGGCAGACCGAAGATCATCCGCGTCAGCGCCTCACCGTTGCGGATGAGCGCGAACACGTCTTGTTCTTTTTGGCCGAGATTCTGTATCGCGTAGTGCCCGGGTTCTACGAGGAGATCGCCGAGGCCTTGACGCAAAGCTACGGTGTGGAGACCGAAGCGGTCACGTTGCCCACGATGCTCCGCTTTGGCAGTTGGGTGGGCGGTGACATGGACGGTAACCTCGATGTGCACGCCAAGACCTTGCGCGAGACGCTCGCTCGTCAGCAAAAGACCATCGTCAACGCCTACTTTCTCGAGATGCAGTCGCTCGGGCAATTGCTCTCCCAGAGTGGCGGGCGCGTGACCATTTCGGTCGCGTTGCAGAAGCGGATCGATGAATACATCACGTTGATTCCCGCAGCTCGATCGAGCGCACCGGCACGGCACGACCGTATGCCTTACCGCGTTTTTTGCGCGCAGGTGGCGGAGCGGCTGCGAGCCACCTATGACGGTGTGTCGGGGGCTTACGAGTCGGTGCAGCAGTTTCAACGTGATGTGGAGCTGATCGCCGACAGCCTCGCACACAATCGCGGTCGACATGCCGGTCTCTTCGCCTTGCATCGATTGCAGCGTCGGATCGCCACCTTCGGATTTCATTTGGCGACACTCGATATCCGTCAGCACACCCGAGTGCACCATCGCGTGATCGCGCAGGCGCTCGATGACCCGCAGTGGATCGGACTCGACTCGCGCAGCCGGCATTCCCGTCTCGTCGAGATGGTCTCGCGTGATGCAAGCCCGCGTTGCGAGATGGATCCGGTGGGCAAGCGAACGCTGGCGGTTTTCGAAGCCATGTTGCAATGTCGTCGGCGCTTCGGGCCCGATTCGATCGGAGCCTATATCGTCAACGGCGTGCAAGGACCCGACGATATCGTCGCGCCGCTGTTGCTCGCGCAGTGGGCGGAGGCTTTCGATAAACGCTCCAACGCCTTGGCGATCGACATCGCGCCGATGTTCGATTCGATGGAAGCACTGGAGGGTGCCGGCGCAGCGCTAGAAGCGGCGCTCGCTGACCCGGTCTATCGCAAGCACCTCGATGGGCGGCAGCGTCGGCAGATGGTATTCGTGGGTTATTCCGAAAGCGGCAAGCAGGCGGGTGTTTGTGCATCGCGTGTCGCCGCCTATCGCGCGCAAGACGCGATCGAGGCTGTGCTGACCCGAGCGGGTGAGCAGTCTATCCTCGTGCATGCCCGCGGCGGCAGCATCGCCCGTGGCGGTGGTCGTATCGACACGATGGTGACTTCGATGCCGCCGCGCACGATCAGAGGCGGGTTGAGGCTGACCGAACAAGGCGAGGGCATCACGCAAAACTACGGGCTCAGCCCGATTGCGCTCAGAACACTCGAGCGTGCCTTCGGTGCGTTGACGCTGGCATCGGCGGAATCTGCGAAGTCGCAGCTGCAATCGGGCGAGCAACGCGGTCTCGTCATCGCCACGCGGCTTGCCGAGGTGAGTGGGCGTCTCTACAAAAATTTCTTTGCAGACACGCCGGCGTTGAATGCGTGGTTCCGTGACGTCACACCGATCGATGTGATCGAGCGCATGCAGATCGGCGCAAGACCCATCAGCCGCGAGGGGTTCGAGGGACTCGCCGCGTTGCGTGCGGTGCCCTGGGTCTTCGCTTGGACGCAAAATCGGATGATGCTGCCGGGTTGGCTCGGTGCCGGGCTCGGGCTGCAGACGATCATCGAGGATTTTGGCTTGGCGGAAGTGCAGACGAGCTATCGCGCCTGGCCTTTCCTCGGTCGATTGCTCGATGATATCGAGGTCATGTTGGCGCGTAGCGATCTGGAGATCGCGCAGCACTATTTGAGCTTGCACGCGGCACCCGTGGATTTCTTCGAGCAAGTGCTCAACGAGCAGCGCCTGGCGATCGCGGCGATTTTGGCGATCAAAGATCAGCAGGATCTACTCGATACCGATCGAACCGCACAGCGTGCTCTGCAGCTGCGCAACCCCTATGTCGATCCGATGAATTTGATGCAGGTTGATTTGTTACGTCGATGGCGCCAGAGTGGCCGCGAGGATCAAGATTTGTTTGAGGCGCTGCTCGCGAGTGTGAGCGGTATCGCCCTCGGACTGCAAAGCACAGGGTGAGCGCGACATGACCAAGTGGACCTTGTCAGTCTGGGCAGTCGGCACCGCGTCGGCGCTGTGGGCGCCCGCCGCCGTCTCCTCGCAGCCGCAGTTCGATCTCGAATGGGTGCGCGCCTCGCAGGGTCGCAACGTCGTCCAAGTTCCGAACGACGTCAACGGCACGCGTTTTTCGCTCGATGCACTCTCAGGATCTGGTCCCATCGATGCGCCTCGGCTGCAAGTCAGTTGGCGTCGCGGCGAGAAACAGGAGTGGCGTTTGTTAGCCGCACCCTTGTCACTCTCCGGAAGCGATGTCAGTGTCGCGCCGATCCAATTTCAAGGGCAACGATTCGCCGCTGGCGTGGTGTCGATGCGCTACCAGTTCAACTCTTGGCGAGCCACGTGGCGCTATCGCTGGATCGATCGCGAAGATCTCATCGTCAAGGTGGGTGCGACGGCCAAGATTCGCGATGCGAGCATCCGGTTGAGATCCGGTAGCCTCGCAGCGAGTAAGGACGACACCGGTTTCGTGCCGTTGTTGCATGTCGCGTTGGAGCGACCTCTGTCGGCGAATTGGCGTTTGGAGGCAGATGTCGACGCGCTGGCAGGTGGCCCGGGCTATGCCGTCGATGCGGGGTTGCGTGTCGCGCGCACGGTGTCTTCGACTTGGAGCGTGTACGCCGGTGCGCGCTATCTCGATGGCGGCGCCGATAACGATGAGGTTTACGCTTTCGCCGATTTCACGAGCGTCACGCTCGGGGTGAGTTGGCGCCCTCGCTGACGCCATCACTGCGCGGCAGGGGGTCTTCCTCCAAAGCCGCCCGAGCAGATTCGTCCACGTCGTCGAACTGACCGCGATTGACCGCCCAAAAAAATGCCCAGATGGCCGCCGTCACCAACACGATCGACAGCGGGATCAATAGATAAATACTCTGCAACATCAGGCCGCTCCGTGTTCGGGTTGTGATGCGCGCAGGATCCGGCGCGCATTGAAGACCACCAACAATGACGAGAGGGACATGCCGAGAGCCGCCACCCACGGCGGCATGAGACCGATGGCAGCCAGCGGCAGCGCGGTCATGTTGTAGATCACGGCCCAGCGCAGGTTCTGCCGCACGATCACGAGGGTGCGAACGGCCACATCACGCGCGAGCGGTAGCGAGGCCAGCGACTCGCGCAGCAACAATAGATCGCCGGCTGCATGGGCGATGCTTGAGCCGCGGCCCATCGCCATCGATACGTCGGCGGCGGCGAGTACGGGCCCATCGTTGATGCCATCGCCGATCATCAGCACTCGGTGACCTGCACCCTGCAGGCGTTGCAAGGTGGCGAGTTTGTCTGCGGGGCGCAACTCGGCGCTTGCGTGGTCGATATGCAGTTCCGCAGCCGCCTCGGTGACGGCCGTCCGACGATCGCCGCTGGCAAGGTGAACGGCAAGGCCGCGCGACTGTAACGCTCGTACTGCCTCGGGTGCGTCGCTCCGTAAGGCATCGGCGATTCGAAAGCGAGCGCTGCGACCCTCGCGATCGGCGAGGACGATCTGCGAGTTGTCGCCTCGGGCATCGGCGAGCGCGAAGTCGGGTTTACCGATGCGCCACAGCACGCCATCGACATGACCTTCGACGCCAACTCCGGCGATATCATGCGCATCGCTCGAGGTGATACCAGGGTCAGCGAATTCTTTGAACGCGGCTGCGAGCGGATGTTGTGAGCTCGCTTCGAGTGCCGCGGCGATCGAACGCGCCTGCGCTGGCGCGAGATCACCCGTCGTCTCGGTCGAGATCAGTCGCGGGCGCCCCTCGGTTAGGGTTCCTGTCTTATCGAGCATGACGGTATCGACACCGGCGAGACCCTCGATCGCATCGGATCGCATGACCAGCACACCGAGTTTGGCCAGACGCGAGCTCGCGGCCGCCAAGGCGACCGGCGTTGCGATGGAGAGCGCGCAAGGGCAGGTGGCCACGAGCACGGCGAGCACGGCGGGGAATGCGCGCGTCGGATCAATCAGGTACCAAACCAGAGCGACCAAGCCCGTCAGTAGCAAAATACGTACGATGAACCAGGAGGCCATACGCTCGGCGGCAAGTCCCAAGCGTGGACGCTCGCTTTGTGCGCGCTCGAGCAATCGCACGAGACTGTGCAGCGTCGACTCCGTCGGCAGGTGAGTCACTGCCAGCGTGATCGCCGCACCGGCGTTGATGGAGCCACCGAGCAGAGCCTCGCCTTGGGCACGCCGGTTGGGCAGCGACTCGCCCGTCACGAGTGACTCATCGACGAGCGCGGTGGTACTCAGCACCGTCCCATCGACCGGAATGATCTGCCCCGTTCCGACCCGGATCTGGTCGCCGCGACGCAGCTCAGCTAGGGCGACTTTGCTCACTGCGCCAGAGTGGGCATCGATTCTTTGAGCCGTCGCGGGGAGTGCGCGAGCGAGCGCGTCGGTGACGTTGGCGGTTTGATGTCGACCACGCATCTCGACATAGCGACCGAGCAGCAGAAACAGAATGAACATGGTCACCGAGTCGAAGTACACCTCGCCGGTAGCCGTGACCGTGTTGTATACGCTCGCAAGATAGGCGAGCACCAGTGCAATCGAGACGGTGACATCCATGCCGAGCACGCGGCGGCGCAGATCGGCTACGGCGCCGCGTAGAATCGGCGCGCCCGAGTAGAGGAGCACCGGCGTGGCGACGACGAGGCAGGTCCAGCGCAGTGCGTTCGACAGCTCGCTATCGATGCCTTGAAAGGCGCCCGCATACAAGCCACCAGCGTACATCATGACTTGCATCGAACCGATCGCAGCGAGACCGATGCGTTTGAGTGCGGTGCGACGTTCGAGCTTTTGGGATTGAGCGGCGGCGTCACCGACCAGAGGCACCGGTCTGAACCCGATCTTGGCAACGCTCCCCAAGATCGTGCCGAGATTGACGACCCCGGGATCCCAACTCACCGAGACTCGGCTGCTCACGACGTTGACATCGGCTTGTTTGACACCCGGTAGGGTACTCAAGGTATTTTTGATCGATCGAGCGCAGTTGGCGCAATGAATCCCTTCGGCATTGAAGACCACGTGGCCTTCGCCGTCGGACTCGCTCGCCCAGTGCCCATCGAGCGATAGCGAGGCGCTAGCCGTCATCACGAGATCCCAAAGCGATGCTGCCTCGGGTCGATTCGAGTCGACCGCGCAAGCGCCAGTCAGCCGCCGCAACCTCGATCAGCCACGCACCGGGCGGTGACGAATCGATATCGGCCCGATAGCGATCGGTGCCCTCGATCCGCGTGAGTTCGAGCGTTTGATCGAGCGAGGGAAGCGTGGCATGGGTCAGGCGCACGCTCAATCGTCGTGGAGCGGGGAGGCCGGAACGGGCGTTATAAGTGGCTTCGATCACTGCCGGTCGGGTTGGCGGCAACCAATCGAGGCGCACCGTGATGCCTGCGTCGATGGCGCGTTGCGCCCGTGCGAGGTCGGCATCGAGCGCGGCACCTTCCGATACATATTGCGGCGGCAGCTCCGGCTCGGAGCCCGACACCGCTAAATAGAGCGTGTAGAAGCTGGCGAGCACGGCGGCTGCTGGTATCCCGATCATGGCCCAGAAAATCGGATGGTGACGCGTGGCCGACATGCTCATGCTCCTTCGATCCGGTGGCGCGCTAGCGACGCGGCGCGAAGAAACGGGATTCTGCCGAGGCCCGCAAGTTCGGGTCATCCTCGGCGCGTATCTCGAAGCGGACTTCGGACACGCCCGTCTCGTCGCGCTCCTCTGGCTCGCGCTGATCATCCGCGACGGCCGAATCGTCCCAAGCACGTTTTCTGACCCGAACGGCCGCGTTGAAAACCTCACCTGCGGGGACGGTGAACACCGGCCGCGCCGGGTCGAGCCGATAACCGCCGGTCTCATTGCCACTCTCGCTGCGCTCGCTCGCGACACTCACCACGAAGCGACGCGAGATACCGTCCTTGTTCATGAGCTTCAAAAGATACACATTTTCGATCTCTCCGGTCTCAATGGATCGATACAAGGCATTGCGATCATGTAGCACATCGAGTGCTAGCGGCTGGCGCATCGCCAAGGCGACGATGAAGCCGATACTCAATGCGAGCAATAGAACGCCGTACACGATGACACGGGGTCGCAGCACTTGTGTTCGCTTGTGATCCACGGCGTTTTGAGTGTCGTAGCGAACGAGCCCGCGAGCATAGCCCAGCTTGTCCATCACGCCGTCGCAAGCATCGATGCAAGCGGCGCAAGCGATGCATTCGTATTGCAGTCCGTTACGGATGTCGATGCCGGTGGGGCAGACCTGCACGCAGAGTGTGCAATCAGTGCAGTCACCGAGACCCAGAGCGCGTGGATCCTTTCCTTTGCGTCGCCCGCCGCGGGGCTCACCACGGTCGACATCGTAGGTGATGATCAGAGTGTCCCGATCGAACATCGCGCTCTGAAAGCGCGCATAGGGGCACATGTATTTGCAGACCTGCTCGCGCAGGAAGCCGGCGTTGCCGTAAGTGGCAAAGCCATAGAACAGAACCCAGAAGGTCTCCCACGAGCCGAGTGATAGGGTCAGCACTTTTTCGACGAGGCTATCGACCGGTGTAAAAAAGCCGACGAACGTCAAGCCCGTCCAGAGTGAGAAGACGATCCACAGCGTTTGCTTGGCCGCTTTGCGCACGAGCTTGTTGTTCGACCAAGGGGCGGCATCGAGCTTGATCCGCTTGGCGCGGTCCCCCTCGGTGATGCGCTCCATCCAAATAAACACTTCGGTCCACACTGTTTGCGGACAGGCATAACCGCACCAGAGACGACCACCCACTGCAGTGAAGAAAAAAAGACTCAAAGCCGCGATGACGAGCAACCACGCGAGAAAGATGAAATCTTGCGGCCACAGCGTGAGTCCGAGCAGATGGAATTTGCGCGCCGGCAGATCGAAGAGGATGGCTTGCCGATCGTCCCAGCGCAGCCACGGTAGACCGTAGAAAAGGCCGAGCAACACCCAGACGGCGATCGCGCGTCGCGTCGCGAAACGACCTTTCACCTCGCGCGGATATACTTTTTGGTGCGCTTGGTAGTAGGGCTCGTCGGCGGATGGTTGTTCGGCGCGGCTCATGATCGACGTGCCGACGGCGGCGCGCAGAGCAGGCTGGCGGTCAAGCCAGCCGAGACGGCACTGACCATCCAAAAAAAGAAAAAGCCTAAACTGTAGAGCGTCGTGCGACTCGGTAATGCCTCGGTCGGTTGCAATACGGCGACGATGGGAGCGGGGTCGACGAAGGCAAAGAAAACGAGCGTCGCAACGCTCGCGGAGAGGAAAGAACACCAGGCAACGGTGAAAGCGAGTCGGCCACGTGGGCCGAGCTCGTCTACTGCAGAGCCGCTGCCCGTCTCAGGGCTCGACTTGGGCGACACGTGTGGCTCCCATGCTGATCACGTAGGCTGCCAGCAGCCGGATGCGGGTGTCACCGAGGTGCTCCTGCACCGGCATCATATTTTGACGCCCGTTTGCGATGGTGTAGCGGATCGCTTCCATCGAGCCGCCATGCAACCAGATGTTGTCGGTCAAATTGGGAGCGCCGATCGCGGTCATGCCCTTGGCATCGGTGCCGTGACAGGCCGCACAGAACTGCGCAAAGTGCTGTTGACCTGCGGCGACATCTCCTTTGGGTGCTTTACGACCCGAGAGCGACATGACGTAGGCGGCCGTATCATCCAGACCTCGTTCGCCCAGGACCTCGGCCCATGGCGCCATCACACCCATGCGTCCGTATGCAATCGACGTCTGGATCAGTGCCGGTTCACCACCCCACAACCAGTCGCCATCCGTTAGGTTCGGAAAGCCCGAGCCACCGCGACCATCGGAGCCGTGACAAGCAGCGCAATGGTTGGCGAAGAGGTTGCGACCGATGGCGACCGCTTGCTCGTCCTCGGCGAGATCGTCGGGCTCGCGATCGGCGAATTTGGCGAGTATCACTCGCGCCTGCGTCTCTTGCTCGGCCTGCATCCGCTCCCATTGTTTGAGTTGTGTCCAACCCAAAGCACCCTTGGAGTTGCCGAGGGTGGGGTAGAGCACGGCATAGGCCACCGCAAAGAGCACCGAGAGCACGAACAGCCACAGCCACCAGCGGGGCAGCGGATTGTTGTACTCGCGCAGGTCTTCATCCCACACATGCCCGGTGGTGTCTTCCGTGCGCTGCGATTCGCCGCGACGCTTGCGCATCCACACCAACAACCACACGGCTGCAGCGGTGTTTAGAACCGTGAGTGCGACGACGAAGAGGTTCATGGCGGAGCTGAGCATGGTTAATCTTCCTCGAGCGGCAAGTGCGACGCTGCATCGAACTGTTCACGTCGGCGCCGGCTATAAGCCCACAGACACACGGCGACGAAAGCCAGCATGGCCAAGAGCGTGGCGATACCACGCACGATACCGACGGCTTCGGGCGAAAGACTCATTGCCACTCCTTCGAGGCGATGCCCAGACCTTGCAGGTAGGCGATCAAGGCATCCATCTCCGTTTTGCCTTCGACATCGGCGCTCGCTGCAGCGATCTGTGCATCCGAATACGGATGCCCGAGTGTGCGCAACGTCGTCATTTTCTTCGGTGTGAGACTGGCATCGATCTCGGCCTCGGCCAGCCACGGAAAACCCGGCATGTTGGATTCGGGCACGAGATCGCGCGGATTCATCAAGTGCAGGCGCTGCCACTCGTCGCTGTACTTACCGCCGACACGGGCCAGGTCAGGTCCGGTTCGCTTCGAGCCAAACTGGAACGGACGGTCGTA
The DNA here is from genome assembly GCA_945873095.1 of Klebsiella pneumoniae. Taxonomy (GTDB): domain Bacteria; phylum Pseudomonadota; class Gammaproteobacteria; order Steroidobacterales; family Steroidobacteraceae; genus UBA964. Next base: position 9,556 of record CAMCBU010000015.1, read on the forward strand.
TACCGATTCACCCGCGAGTGAGTAGTGACCATAGCGCTCGACCTCGCCGCGCAAGAGGCGAATCATCTGCGAGTGGCAGGTGTAGCAGCCCTCGCGGACGTAGATGTCGCGACCCTCGAGTTGCAGAGCGGGGTAGGGCTTGATGCCCGGCGCGGGGTTGGTGATCTCTGCGGTCATGGTCAGCGGCACGATCTCGACGAGACCGCCGATGCTGATCACGATGGCGACTAGGATGCCGAGCAGCCCGACGTTTTTCTCGATGACGTCATGTTTCATGGTGTTGCTCCCTTGTGCTCAGGCGTGAGCTGATGCCGGATTCGGGATGAGGACGGGCGTTACCTGGCCTTGCCCGATCGTTTTGGCGACGTTGTAGACCATGAGGAACATGCCAAACAGCACCAACACGCCGCCTAGTAAGCGAATCCCGTAGTACGGATAGGTGGCGTTGAGCGCTTCGACGAAGGTGTAGGTCAGCGTGCCGTCGGGATTCGTTGCGCGCCACATGAGACCCTGCATGACGCCCGCAATCCACATCGAGACGGTGTAGAGCACGATACCGATGGTGGTCGTCCAGAAGTGCACGTCGATCAGCTTCGTGCTCCACATTTGCGTCTGACCAAACAGGCGCGGGATCAACATGTAGAGCGAACCGACCGAGACCATCGCGACCCAACCGAGCGCACCCGAGTGCACGTGCCCGATCGTCCAGTCCGTATAGTGCGAGAGAGCGTTGATAGTCTTGATCGACATCATCGGTCCTTCGAAAGTCGACATGCCGTAGAACGACAGCGACACGATCAAGAACTTCAAGATAGGGTCGGTACGCAACTTATGCCACGCGCCCGAGAGCGTCATGATGCCGTTGATCATGCCGCCCCACGACGGGGCGAGCAGCATCAATGAAAACACCATACCGATGCTTTGCGCCCAATCGGGCAGCGTGGTGTAGTGCAAATGGTGCGGACCGGCCCACATGTAAATGGAGATCAGCGACCAAAAGTGCACGATTGAGAGACGATAAGAGTAGATCGGACGACCCGCCTGTTTTGGCACGAAGTAATACATCATGCCGAGGAATGCGGCAGTCAGGAAAAAGCCGACCGCATTGTGTCCATACCACCATTGCACCATCGCATCGACCACACCGGCATAGGCCGAGTAGCTCTTCGTGAGCGTCACCGGAATGGCGGCGCTGTTGACGATGTGTAAGACGGCGACCGTGATGATGAAGGCCGCGAAGAACCAGTTGGCGACGTAGATGTGCGACACCTTGCGCTTGGCAAGTGTTCCGAGAAACACGATCGCATAGGCGACCCACACCACCGCGATCAGGATGTCGATCGGCCATTCGAGTTCCGCATATTCTTTGCTGCTCGTCATACCGAGCGGCAAGGTGATCGCAGCCGATAAGATCACCAGTTGCCAACCCCAGAACGTGAACGCGGCGAGACCATCCGAGTAGAGTCGCGTGTGACAGGTGCGCTGCACGATGTAGTAGGAGGTGGCGAAGATGGCCGAACCGCCGAAGGCGAAAATCACGGCGTTCGTATGCAGTGGTCGCAGGCGACTGAAGGTCAGCCAAGGCGTGTCGAAGTTGAGTTCGGGGAACATCAACTGGGCGGCGATGATGACGCCCACGAGCATGCCGACGACGCCCCAGACGACGGTCATGATGGCGAATTGCCTCACCACCTTGTCGTTGTAGGACACGGCCGCGGTATTTGCAGTCATTCTGGAGAGCCCCCCGAGTGTTGAACGCGGGAATTTTCTCCGGCGGCGCGCCGTCGTTGAATAAGTAGATCACGCAGGCGTAAGCGCGCCCGCGCGAGATCAGACGGTTTTGTCGAGCTCGAGCACCATACGCACGAGTTGCGCGAGCGATTGCGCCCCCATCTTTTCCATCACCCGCGCGCGGTGGATTTCGACGGTGCGTTGACTGACGCCGAGATCGCCGGCCATGACCTTGTTGGCCTTACCCTGCGTGACCAGTTGCAGGACTTCCTGTTCGCGCGGGGTCAGGGAGTCGAAACGGTGGCGTAGCGTTGCCCGTTGTTGCAACAACTGACGATGCTCGGCGTCACTCGTCAGCGCGCGCTGCACCCGATCGATCAGCTCTTGATCGCCAAAGGGCTTCTGCAAGAAGTCGAAGGCGCCGTGTTGGATGGCTTCGACGGCCATTGGGATATCGCCATGTCCGCTGATGAAAATCACCGGAATGATCGCGCCGCGTTGATTGAGCTCGGTCTGTAGTTCGATGCCGCTCATCCCCGGCATGCGCACATCGAGGACGAGACAGCCGGGTTGTTCGCCATCCCATGTGGCGAGGAATTCTTGGGCGGACGCATACGCAACGGTCGGGAGTCCGACCGACTTCAACAGCAGCCGCAACGAGCTGCGAACGGCATCATCGTCATCCACAACATGCACGGTGGCAGGGCGCGTCATCGGGGTGGCTCTCCGGAGTAAGGAAGGCTCAAGGTAAATCGTGCACCGCCCGCAGAGGATGCGTCATAACTCAATTTACCCCGATGCGCTTCGGCGATGGTACGACTGATGGCAAGGCCGAGACCCGTGCCGGTCGCCTTGGTCGTGCAGAAGGGATCGAATATTCGACCGACGAGATCGGCGGGAACACCGGGGCCGGTATCCTCGATGACCAGCTGGACGGTTTGATCAGACCAGCTCGTTTGCAGATGGATTTCACGTTGACCGCGCGGTCGCTCCGCTAACGCTTCGATCGAATTGCGCAATAGGTTCAAAACGATCTGCTGGATCTGAATTCGATCGAGCAGCGTGGTCGGCATGCTCGGATCGAACTGCGGCACGATACGTACCTCGTTCAATTTGGCATCGCCCGCCACGAAGCCGATGACCTCGGCGATCGCCTCGTTGAGATCCGACGGTTCATGCCGCGTCTGCCGATTTTGCACGAGTGCGCGCAAGCGTCGGATGATCTCGCCTGCACGCAGCGCCTGTTGACTGATCTGATCGAGCGCCATGCGCACATCGCCATCGGGATCGGCGATCGACAGATCCGCTTGCGCTGCCAAGCGCAAGGCCGCATTGGCGTAGTTGGCGATCGCGGCGAGCGGTTGATTCAGCTCGTGCGCGATTCCCGCGGCCATTTCACCCATGGTGGCAAGCCGCGAGACTTGGGTCATGCGTGCCTGCGAAGCTCGGGCCTCTTCCTCGGCTTTGCGTGAGTCGGTGATGTCTTCGCCCGAGGAGAAGAAGCCGGTGAGATGGCCACCCGCGTTGCGGATCGCAATGCAGCGCCAAGCGATCAGTCGTCGATCGCCGGTCGCCGAGAGCACATCGTGTTCGAAATAGCGTTCATCGCCGGTGGAGTTGGTCGCGACATCGCCGAAGGCGCGCGCAACGTCTTGATGTTGATCGGCGGGGACGGCGAGCTCTAGCCAATCGCGGCCGAGTAGATCCATCTCGCGTCGACCGAGCGACTCACAGCCGCGACGATTGATCAGTTGCACACGTCGGTCGGGCGAGAGCGCCAGCAGGATGACCTGCGCCATCTCGAGATACATGTTGGCGCGGTCGCGCTCGCGTCGAATGGCTGACATCGCCTCGCGACGTAGCGTGATGTCGTGTAGCAGTCCGACAAACCTAGGCGGGTTTGCACCGTGGATCTGTCCCACCGAGAGGAAAACAGGGAACACGGAGCCATCTTTGCGCCGCGCGTCGACCTCTCGGCCGATACCGATGATGTGCGCAACGCCAGTGGATAGGTAGCGACCCATGTAGTGATCGTGTGATTCGGAATCGGTCCGCGTCATCAAAACACTGACGTTGCGTCCGATGAGCTCGTCCGCGCGATACCCGAAGAGGCGTTCGCCGGAGCGATTGAAGCTTTCGATGATCCCGCGCGCGTCGATGATGATCACGGCATCGACGGTGGCATCGAGCAAGGCCTGCATCTCGGGCGGGCGTGGCGGGCTGACCTCGGGAGTGGGGCGCATAGATAGCCCGATTCTGACGAACTCGGGCTCGTTGCGCGATACGCCTAGGTATTAATCGCTATGGCTGCTGTCGCGGTGAAATGTGATCGTTATCAGCCATCCATCAGGAGGATGACCGCTTGCATGCAGCCGAGTCGCCGAGCGCCGTGAACGCCCTCGCTTCCATTCTGGTTCTGGCCGATCGCGCGAGTGAGGCCCAAGCCGCCGTGCGCAAAGCGGCGGTGATGGCACGCCACTTCAAGGCGAGTATCGAGCTCTTTGCCTGCGATACCGATCACGCTTGGGCGATCGACGATCCGTCGCCGGCTGCGCGCACGGCGATCACCGTCTGCCTCGCTGCCACGGAGCGCTATCTGGAGGCGCTGCGCGGCTCGGTCGCCGGCAATGACCTGCTGATCACCACGCGGGCTGTTTGCGCAAATTCGATCGAGGAGGGGATCGACGCTCGTATCCGCGCGTTGCAGCCGGATCTCGTCATCAAAACATTGATGTCCGTTTCAGACACGACACCGATGCCACCGCGTGCGCTCGAGCTGCAGTTGATGCGCGGCTGCGCGGTGCCGCTGCTCGTGACACGGGGTCGTTCTTGGCGTCCGACCACCAAGTTTGCCGCCGCTATCGAGTGGGACGGTCATGACCCACAGTTGATCGCCAAGCTGATCGAGTCGGCACGGTTCTTGGCGCAGGGTTGTGGCGGTGAGTATTCTTTGATCTGGGAGACGTCGGTGGACGAGATACCGTGTTTGATCGAACGCCAATCGATCGATGTGTTGGTCATCGGCGGACCGGAAGCCGGCTCTTGGCGCGGGACGGAGCCTTCCATCACGGAGCGGCTGCTGAGCCTGGTCGAATGCGATGTTTTGATCGTGCCTCGCGGGGGCGCATCGTCAACCGCCGGGCCGACGAAGACCGGGTCGGCGACGACCGGTCTGCTCAGCTAGCGATTTGCTGCTCAGCCGCGCGATCGAGTCGGATACGGCGAACGGTCATCCAAGAAAACAACCCGATCACGCCCACCAGCACGGCCATCAACAGGCCGAGCCACCATCGGACCTTCCAGGCCTCGTAGAGACCCCAAGCGACGCCAATCGGCGTGCTCACCAGTAGAACGGGTTTTGCGATACGCATTGCAGGGCTGAAGCATAACTCGCTAGGCTCGCCTGCATGAAGACGATGCTCACCGTGGCGCTCATTGTGTTGACTTCGCTCGCCGCTCTGGCTGCACCGCCGGATGACGAGGCGGTGTATCAGGCGAGGTTTGCGCAATTGTTCGCGTCGTTTCGTGCTGGACTCGGCCTCGAGTCCTACGAGCCACTCGAGCCGGTGCCGGGCGCGAGCGATCATCAGCCCCTGCGATCGGCTAGCCATGCGAGCATCGATACTTCCGCCTTGCAAAGGGCGCGCGAGTACGCCGCGGCGAACCGTTCGTCGGCATTTCTCGTTTGGCGCGACGGCGTCCTCGAGGAGTCGAGCTATTTCGGCGACACCCGGGCCGAGACCTTGCTGACCTCGCGTTCGCTCGCCAAACCGATGACCGCCATTGCGATCGGTCGGGCGATCGCACTCGGCAAGATTCGATCTCTCGATCAAGCGGTGGCCGACTTCATTCCCGAGTGGCGTGACGATGCGCGTCGCCGTTCGATTCTGGTGAGACACATGCTCGATATGCGATCGGGCTTTCTACCCCAAGCCATGTCGCCGGATCCGACGCACATTCTCAATCGCGCCTATCTGCATCCGCGCCACGACGAGATCATCATCCGCGAATATCCCGTGGTTGACGCGCCGGGCTCCCGCTACGAATACAACAACGCCGCATCGGAACTGGTGGCGGTGTTGATCGAGCGCGCCACGGGTCGGCGCTATGCCGAGTTCATCTCGAGCGAAGTGCTGCAGCCGATCGGTGCGCCCGGTGGCAACGTTTGGGTGAATCGTCCGGGTGGCGTGGCTCACTCCGGTTGTTGTTTGATGCTGCCCGCTGAAGCTTGGCTGCGTCTCGGAATTTTGCTCGCGAGCGATGGCATCTGGCAGGGTCGGCGCCTGATGCCTGCGGGGTATGTCGCCGAGATGCGTAGGCCGACCCGCGAGAATCCTTACTACGGCCTCGGCGTTTACGTGGCGGGCGAGTACACGCCGCGCCGGGGCTTTGCCCATCCCGAGCGCGAAGCCGACTCGCGCAAGGTGCTGCATTCGGAGCCGTATCTCGCCGCGGATCTCTTCATGTTCGACGGCAACGCGAACCAAGTCGTCTACATCATCCCCTCCGAGCGGCTCGTGATCCTGCGGATGGGGGACAACCCGCCACGCGGCGAGGGTAAGGAATGGGATAACACGGTACTGCCGAATACCGTGCTCCGAGGTATCCTTCGCGCCCGCGCGGGAGCCGCCCCCAATGGGCCTGATTCCCGCTAAATCTGTTATAGTGTTGTAGTCGCATATAACACTCCTGGGGCGTGGCCTCACGGACTGCTTTTTACGGAAAACATCATGGCTCGACTTGCTTTGTCATCGGCACCTCGCAGTGTTTATTGGGTTCTGGGCGTACTCGGCGTGCTGACGGTGCTTGGCCTGATCCGCACCTTTTGGAACAGTGGTCCGGCTGCCGACGGCGGGAGTCAGCCGCCGCTCGTGAGCGTGCGCGAGGTGCGTCCGACGGAGCTTGCCGACAGCGTCACCTTCACCGGTGCGATTGCAGCGCGCGATGAGGCAGCGATCAGCGCCGAGGGTGAGGGCGGTCGAGTCGCGGCACTCTTCGTCGATGTGGGTGATCGAGTCAGTCGCGGTCAGGTGCTGGCCAAGCTCGATAATTCTTTGACTGCACCGCAGGTGGCGAGCCTCGAGGCCTCGCTCGAAGAATCGAAAGCCAATGCCGCCGTCGCCGAGGCGGAATACCGACGTGCCCAGGCCGTCGCCACGATCGGCGCCTTGTCGCAACAGGAGATCGAGCGTCGCGGCGCCGCTGCCGTCGCGGCTGCCTCCAAAGTCAAAGTGGTTTCATCGCAATTGTCTGAAGCACGCGCGCGTCTCGGACGCACCGAGGTTCGCGCGCCGTTCGATGGCATCGTGTTGACGCGTAGCGCAGAGGTGGGTCAGTTGGGTTCGCCGGGTGCGGGTCCGTTGTTTCGGATTGGCCGACGCGGCAGTATCGAAATGCGTGGCAATGTGGCCGAGCGAGATCTCCCGCGTTTGAAGATCGGGCAAGCGGCACGCGTGCGCGTGACCGGGGTCGATCAGGCCTTCGAGGGTCAGGTTCGACTGATCGGCGCCGTGATCGAGCCGACCACGCGCTTGGGCTCGGTGCGCATCGAATTGCGCGAGCATCGCGATCTGCGTCCGGGTGCGTTTGCGCGCGGTGAGGTCGAAACCGGTCGCGGCTCGCGTCCCGTCATTCCGCAGACGGCGGTCATGAGCGATGGTAAGGGCAACTATGTCTATCTCGTCGGTGCCGGCGATCAGGTCGAGCGCCGTGATGTGCGCATCGCCGGTTCACGCATCGAAGGTTTGGTGGTCGAAGCCGGGCTCACTGGCGGCGAGCAGCTGATTACGACCGCGGGGCCGTATCTGCGCGTTGGTGAGAAGGTTCGGATCGTCAAATGAAGAACATCTCCGCATGGGCGATTCGGCATCCGATCATGCCGATCGTTCTGTTCACGGTGCTCACCTTCGTCGGCATCGTCAGCTTCATCCGACTGCCGATCAACCTTGCACCTGACATCACCTTCCCGTTGGTGTCGGTGTCGGTGTCGCAACCGGGTGCGGCACCGTCGGAGATCGAAACCCAGATCACCCAGAAAATCGAGGGTGCCGTTCGCAGTGTTGCCGATGTGCGCACGATTAGCTCGCGCGCCTCCGAGGGTTATAGCTCGACCATGGTGGAGTTCCAGATCGGCACCCCGATCGATCGCGCGCTGAACGACGTGCGCGACGCGGTCAGCAAGGTGCGGGCTGATCTTCCCGACGGCGTCGATGAGCCGCAGGTCACTCGCATCGACGTCGAAGGCGGCGCGATCGCTTACTACGCCGTGGTGACGACCGAGCGATCGCCCGAGCAGCTGAGTTGGTTCGTGGACAACACGGTCAGCAAGCGTTTGCTGGCCATACCGGGTGTCGCGCAGGCCTCGCGCGGCGGCGGCTTCACCCGCGAAATTCGCGTCAATCTCGATCCGGCGCGGATGCAGGCGCTCGGCATCACCGCGACGGAGGTGAACCAACAACTGCGCACGCTCAATCTGAATGCACCGGGCGGTCGCGCCCAGGTTGGTGGCGGCGAGCAGGCGATCCGCGTGTTGGGTTCGGCTGCGACGGCGTTGGAGCTCTCCAACACGCAGATTCGCTTGAGCAACGGCACCAACGTGCGCCTGCTGGATATCGCCGAGGTGCGCGACGACGTTGGCGAACAGCGCTCGTTGACCCGTTTGAACGGTCGAGTGGCGACCACCTTCGGGGTGTTCAAAGCGCGCGGTGCCTCGGATGTCACCGTGCTCGATCGGGTCGAGGAGGAGATCGACACGCTGCTCAAAGAATCGCCTGACCTGAAGATCACTCGGGTCTTCACGACGGTCGAGAACACCCGCGAGTCCTATCAGGCCGCTCTGACGGCGATGATCGAGGGCTCGATCCTCGCGGTGCTGGTCGTGTTCCTCTTCTTGCGTGACTGGCGAGCAACGGCTATTTCGGCGCTGGCGATCCCCCTGTCGGCGATCCCCACATTCGCCTTTATGTATGCGATGGACTTCACGCTCAATGGTATGAGCATGCTGGCGCTGTCGCTGGTGGCGGGTGTACTGGTCGACGATGCGATCGTCGAGATCGAAAATATCGTCCGCCACATGCGGATGGGCAAGACCGGCTATCAGGCGGCGCTCGACGCCGCGGATGAGATCGGGCTTGCGGTAGTGGCGACCTCGGCGACCATCATCGCGGTGTTCGCGCCCGTTGGCTTCATGGGCGGTTTCGTCGGTCAATACTTTAAGCAATTCGGCTTGACCGTCGCTGCGGCTGTCTTCTTCTCGCTGTTGGTCGCGCGCCTGATCACCCCGCTGATCGCGGCTTACACGCTCAAGCCGCATGACGAGATTCGTTCCGCGGATGGCCCGATGATGAATAATTATCTCGAGGTGCTGCGCTGGGGTTTGCAGCATCGATGGACGACCATCGCCGGCGGGACGACGTTCTTCATTCTGTCGGTGCTGTTGCTGGTGGCACTGCCGAAATCTTTGATACCCCCGCAAGATTTCTCGGCCTCGCAAATCACGATCGAACTGCCGCCGGGCGTGCAGCTGGAACAAACGGCGGCGGTATCGGCCAAGGTGCGCGATCTCGTCGCCGCGCAGCCCGAGGTGACCGACGTCATCGAGTCGATCGGTGGTGATGAAGTTCGCACGGGCGAGCTCTACGTCTCGCTGGTCTCGCATCAGGATCGTAATGTCACGCAGAAAGAATGGGAAGAGCGGGTCCGACCGAGTTTCGCTGCGATCCCCGATGCGCGGATCAACTTCGCCGGTGGCGACCCCTCGGGTGGCGGGCGGCCGCTGACGCTGTACTTGATGAGCGACGATCCAGCCAAGCTCGAACTCGCCGCGCGTGCGGCGGTCGATGCGATGCGCAAGCTGCCCGAGTTGCGTGATCCGCGTATCAGCGGCGATCTCAAGCGCCCCGAGGTCATCGTCGAGCCAAGATTGGATCTCGCCGCGGAACTCGGTGTTTCGGTGGCGGCGATCAGTCAGACCATCCGTATCGCAACCTTGGGTGATCTACCGCAGAACGCGGCGAAGTTCTCGCTGTCGGATCGACAGGTGCCGATCCGCGTCAGCCTGCTCGAGAGTTCACGGCAGGATCTGACCACGCTCGAGAATTTACCGGTGCGCACCTCTGCGGGTGGCACCGTGCCGCTCAAGTCGGTCGCGGCAATTCGTTTTGGTGAGGGTCCGTCGGTCGTCCGGCGCTACAACCAGAGCCGTCGAATCGTCATCGACTCCGAACTCAACGGTGTCGAGATCGGACCGGCGCTCGCGAAAGTCAAAGAATTACCGGAGCTGAAGAATCTTCCGAGCGGTGTCAGTCTGGTCGAGGTCGGACAGGCCGAGTTCATCAAAGATGTGTTCGAAAACTTCACCCTGGCGATCGGCGCCGGGGTGCTGCTCGTGTTCGCCGTGCTCGTGTTGCTGTTTGCGCGCGTGTTCCAGCCCATCACGATCTTGTCGGCTTTGCCGCTGTCGGTCGGTGGTGCGGCGATTGCGCTGATGCTCTTCGGAAAACCCTTCTCGATGCCGGTCGTCATCGGCTTCCTGATGCTGATGGGGATCGTCGGCAAGAACTCGATCTTGCTCGTCGACTTCGCGATCGAAGAAATGCGCGCGGGCAAGACCCGTACCGAGGCGCTCATCGAAGCGGGCCACAAGCGCGCACGACCGATCATCATGACGACCGTCGCGATGGTCGCCGGCATGTTGCCGGTGGCGTTGGCCGTGGTGGGTGGCGAGTTCCGTGCGCCGATGGGCATTGCCGTCATCGGTGGTCTGATCACCTCGACGGTGTTGACCCTGGTCATCGTGCCTGCCGTGTTCTCGGTCGTCGACGATCTCGAAGGGTGGATCACCCCTCGTGTCAGCCGGCTGTTGAATTCGTCGGACGCGAGCGCCTAGCGTCCTTGCCAAAGCCACGTCAGCATCAAGGTGGTGCTGGCGATGAAAACGGTCGCCGTCGCGCCGAGCGCGAGCGGCCGCCACCCTTGCGCGACGAGTTTGCGCAAGTCGGTTTCGAGTCCGACGGCAGCGAGGGCGAAAGCGAGCAGCGCCTGCGTGGCCAGGTTCGCACCGGAGCGCCATTCGGCTGCGACCCAGCCTGTGCCCGCAATTAGCACCATGCCTAAGAATCCGAAGACGAACCAGGGCATTGGTGTGCGGCCGCTGCCCGCGTCACTGCGACTCGATAGACGCTGTGCCCAGAGTCCCATCAACAAGACCAGCGGTGCCAGCATCAGCACCCGCGCGAGTTTGGTGACCGTTGCAAACTCGCCGCTGGTCTCGCCGCGCGCGAAGCCAGCGGCAACGACCTGCGCCACCTCATGCACCGACGCGCCACTCCAGAGCCCATAGGCGAGATCACCCATCGGCAGTGCGCTCGCGAGCAGGGGATAGCCGAACATCGCGATCGTGCCGAACAGGGTGACCGTCGCGAGCGCATAGGCCACCGACTCATCTTCGTCGCGCACCACGGTGTTGGCAGCCACGATCGCAGAGGCACCGCAGACCGAAGTGCCCGCGGCGATCAAGGTGGTGAGCCCGCGCGGCACACCGAGCCGCCGTCCCATCCAGATCGTAACCACGAAGGTGGCCGCCACCGCGAAGGTCAAGATCGCGAGCCCCGCCCAGCCGATCGCGAGAATTTCCGCCAGCGTCACTTGCAAGCCGAGCAGCACGATCCCTAAGCGTAATGGTGCGCGCAATGCGGCTGCCAAGCCGGCGCGCGCCGCCTCGGGGCGACCCCAAAGGTTGCGCACGCACATGCCGATCAAAATCGCAAGCATCAAGGGGCTGAGGCTCTCGAAGATCGGCACGCTCGTGGCCTTGAGGGCGAAAGCGCTTGCCGCGACGGCAGCGGCGAGGGCGAGGCCCGGCAGACGGTTCGGGCGCGCGCTATCAGGTCCAGAACGGTTGGAGCCAGAATCGTTTTGGGAAGGCGAGATGCTCACGACGGCGCGAACTATACCCGTTTCAGCTAAAAGGCTTGACTTTCACAGAACTGTGTTAGACTCGCGCGGGATCGTTGCCTTTCCGTCTGCATCTCTGGGTGTTCCAAACGCCGGTCTGCATTGCTGAATCGACTTCGATCAGGTGGCCAAAGGAGTCTGCCCGGTCCAACAAAAACCCGGACAGCTGGCTGAGGCCGGTTTGTTTGATTAATTAGTGAGTGTTTCCAGAGATGGCGAAAATTTATGTAGGCAACCTGCCGTTTTCGGCAGACGAGGCGGCGGTTCGCACCCTGTTCTCGCAGCACGGTACGGTTGAGTCGGTTTCTTTGCCGGTCGATCGTGACACCGGTCGTCCCCGCGGTTTCGGCTTCGTCGAAATGCCGCAGGACGATGCGGCTCGCGCGATCCAGTCCTTGAACGGCTACTCGATGGGCGGTCGCCCGTTGCGCGTGAACGAGGCCCAGGATCGTCCCCGCACCGGTGGCGGCGGCGGTCGTCCGGGTGGCGGTTTCCGCGGTGGTAGCGGCGGCGGTGGATTCCGCGGCGGCGACGGCGGCGGCGGTGGTTATCGCGGCGGTGGCGGCGGTGGCGGCGGCGGTGGATTCCGCGGCGGCGACAGCGGCGGCGGTCGCTGGTAATAAGCCAGTCAGCAGCGAAAGAGGCCCATGGAAACATGGGCCTTTTTCTTTGGGGCTGCGGACTCCGAGTCGATTCACCACTCGCGCCCTCGAGTCTCCGGCACAAATTTCAGCGCCAGCACGAAGGCGATCGCCATGACCGCGACGGGATACCAGAGACCCGCGAGCACATCGCCCGAGCGGGCGACCAGCCAAGCTGCCGTCAGCGGCATGAAACCACCAAACCACGCGCTCGTGAGGTGATAAGGCACCGACAACGCCGTGTATCGGATGCGGGTTGGGAATGCCTCGGCCAACCACCCGGCGCCAGGGCCGCAGGTGAGCCCCGCGCCGATGATCATCACCAGAATGAGTCCGACGAGACTCCAATGGGTGGCGTCCAGATCGCTCAGGCTTCGCAGAGGTTGGACGGCGGAACGCTCGGGGTAGCCCGCCGCGGCGAGTGCGGCGGCGAGAGCTTCGCGATCGAAGCCCGCGAGTTCCCGATCGGCGATGCGGATGATCAATGCGGGTCGATCGTCGCCCGCCCAAACAGGTGCTTCGTTCGAATAGGAGATACCACGTTTGGCGAGATAATCACGCGCCTTGGTTGCCTCATCGAGATCTTTGGGATCGGCGAGGGGATCAAAACGCGTCGGTGGTGCTACGACCACAATGGGCGCCTCGCGCTGCGCATTCTCGAGCGCCGGATTGCCGAGAGTGAGCATGCCGCGATAAGCCGGCATGATGGTGAGTGCGGTGAGCAGCATGCCGGTGAGGATCACGGGCCGCCGACCGATACGATCCGACAGGGCGCCGGCGGCCACATAGACGGCGATACCGAGCACGAGCGCGAGCACGATGAGCGCTGAGGCGGTGGCAGTATCGATCAGCAGTGCCGTCTGCAGGAAGACGAGCGAGTAGAACTGCGCGGTGTACCAACTGAGCGCCATGGCCGCTGCGACGATGACGGCGCCGAGCATGCTGGCGCGATGTTCGCTCGAGAGCAGACTTTCTTTGATCGGTGATTCGGCGAGCTCACCTTTGCGCTTGAGCTCTTCAAAGAGTGGCGATTCGGCGATGTGCACGCGGATGTACACCGACAGCGCGAGTAAGACGACCGATAGCAAGAATGGCAAGCGCCAGCCCCACGCACGAAATTCCTCATCGCCCAACACGAGTCGGCAGGCCACGATCACGAGCAACGAGAGTACGAGTCCGATCGTCGCCGTCGTCTGGATCCAACTTGTGAAGAAGCCGCGTCGATCGCTTCGACAATGTTCGGCGATGTAGATCGCGGCGCCACCATACTCACCTCCGAGTGCGAGACCCTGAATGAGCCGCAAGCTGACGAGTAGCGCAGGCGCCCACCAGCCGATGGTTTCGAAGTCGGGCAGAACCCCCACTAACGCAGTCGAGAGCCCCATCAGCACGATGGTGATGAGGAAGGTCTTTTTGCGTCCCACGCGATCGCCCAAGCGTCCGAAAATCAAGGCTCCCAAGGGGCGGATGGCAAATCCGGCGCCGAAAGTCGCGAGACTCGCGAGCAGTGCCGCGGTCTCGTTGCCCGGCGGAAAGAACAGCGCGCCGAAGAACGTGGCGAGACTGCCGTAGAGGAGGAAATCGTAGTACTCGAAGACCGTTCCCGTGGAGGCGGCGACGACGACGCGCGACATCGGTGTTGTGGGAGGGGATGGATTCGGGCTCATGTTCACACAGAGGTAACCTCAGCCGATTGTAGGGCGAACCGGCAACCGGTGGGCGGTAGACTCAGACGATGAAGATCGAATCACGCATCCGTCGCGGCTACTTCGATGGACACACCGGACAAGTGCATTATCGACTCATCGGTGCACGTGGCGGGCGACCTTTGTTGCTCTTGCACCAGTCGCCCTTGTCGGGAACCCAGTTCGATGCAGCAATGCCGTTGCTGGCGAGGCTGGGGTTTTGTGTCGTCGCTCCGGATATGCCGGGGTTTGGCATGTCAGACGTGCCGTCTGAAGCTGCCACTCTCGATGACTTCGCGAGCATCATCGATGCCGTGCTCGACGGGATGCAATGGTCGAAAGCGAGCATCGTCGGTCATCACACCGGTGCGGTGTTGGGCTCGATCTATGCGCGTCGTCGTCCCGAGGCCGTCGAGAAACTGGTGCTGAACGGATTTCCCTTGTTGGGTGCAGCCGAGCGCGAGCACTTTGCGAGTTTCTATTTTGGACCGAAAGAGCCGCAGCTCGACGGCTCGCATCTGCTCAAGGCGTGGGAAACGCGACTGCGCGCCACGCCCGGTTGGACCGACATCCATCTGATGCATCGTTACACCATCGAGGCGCTGCATCGCGGCGCCACCAACTGGAAGGCGTTTCCCCTCGTGATCGGTGCGGATCTCGAGAGCGTGTTGCGTGAGCTCACCGTGCCGACGCTGATGTTCACCAACACCGGTGAAGATCTCTACGAGTCGACACGTCGCGCATGGCAGTTGCGGCCCGATTTTTTCGCCTATGCAGAGCTGCAGGGCGGCACTCACGACATCGTCGATGAACAACCGCGAGCCTGGGTCGAGACCATCGCTCGGTTTCTTGATACCGCTGTCTAAAAACTGAGTAGCGCTACGGCAAGTGCGGTACCGATTGCAGGCACGATGACGGTGAGCGCGCCGACAGCCGGGTAGGCCGCCGCATAAGTTTCCTTGCAGATGCCACGCAAGGTGGTGACGACATAGCCGTTGTGTGGCAATGAGTCGAGCGCGCCCGACGAGATGGATACCACCCGATGCAGCCCTTCCGGATCGACACCGAGGTCTAAGTAGTGTGGTGCGATCAAAGGCAGCGCAATACTTTGACCGCCGGAGGCAGAGCCGGTCAATCCGGCGATGACCGAGACGGCAATCGCTGCGCCGATCAAAGGCTCGCCGGGTAACGAGGTCATGGTGGCGACTGCTGCTTGAAAACCCGGCGTGAGCTTGGCGACCGAACCGAAGCCCACGACGGCTGCCGTGTTGGCGATGGCGATCAACGCGCCGAGCGCGCCGCTCGCCGCCGCTTCGCCGTAGCGACCGGTCAATTGCGGCAGATGCAGCGTGATCGCGGCGATGACTCCGAGCCCGAGGGCCAGAATGAGAGCGGATTCTTTGAGCGTGTCGTGCCATAGGAACGAGACCGTCAAGACGACCAGTAGCGGCACAGCCCCGCGCCAGAGCGCCGGTAGTTCGCGCGTGACGGTCGAGGACGGGTCATTTGCTCGCGCTTCGAATATTTCACCGTTGGCCACTGCGCGACGAATCAGCACGCGCAGCCAGATATAGCCTCCGATCGCCATCGAGACCGCGACGATCAAACTGGTTTCGGCTGCCGCATAGGGTGTCGTTCCCAAAAACTTGATCGGGATCCAGTTCTGGATTTCGGGTGATCCCGCTGAGGTCATGGTGAAAGTCACCGATCCGAACGCGAGCGCGGCGGGTATGAAGCGACGGGGAAGATTCGCCACCTTGAAGAGCGAGAGCGCCATGGGGAACACGGAGAAGGCGACCACGAAGAGCGAGACGCCTCCGTAGGTGAGCACGGCGCAGGCCAGCACGACCGCCAGCGGTGCGTGTTTGGCACCGGTGCGATCGACGATCCAGGCAGCGACCGAGTCCGCTGCACCGCTCGCTTCCATGACCTTGCCGAAGAGAGATCCCAGCAAAAACATGAAGAACCAAGTTTGGATGAAGCCGACGAAGCCGCCCATGTAAGCGCTGGTGAATGCGGGCGCATCGCTTGCGGCTAAGGAGGGGAAAGGGACGATGCCACTCGTGGCCGCGACGAACAAGGCGCACAGTGGCGCTGCAATGAGTAACTCGACGCCGCGGATCGTCAGGTAGACGAGCAGGGCGAGACCGACGATCAGACCGAGCAGGCTCAGCATATCAGCGCAGTATGCCCGAGGCGGGCAGCGCTTTGCCTTCGGTCAAAAACGCCTGCACGTCGTCCAACGAACGATCGACGAAAGGCTGCATGGGTACGAAAGCCGGTTCCATACCCGGTATGGCGAGAAAGGCGTCGAAGTGTTGGCCGTTGGCGATTTCGAGGAATCGGAATTTCGGGTTGCGAGCGGTGGCCAATGAGGCATACCGACGTGAGGTGTGTGCGATGGGAATCAGCGCATCGCCGCCGCCGTGCAGCACGATGACGGGGCGCTGGCCCGTTCGTCCCCGGACGATCAGTGATTGGGTGAGGTTACTGATGTCGGTCGAGAGGCTGCGCAGGCAACGCGCCGTGTCGTACGAGCTCGCGTTTGCGTTCGATAAACCGCCGGCGGCATCTCGCGCCACGATATTGATCCCGGCGGTCGGTGCGATACCCGTCCCATCGCTGAAAAGTGCGGCGCGCTCACTGACCTGTAATTCGCGCGGTTGACCACCGGCATCGGTTGCCGTGAAGGAAATACCGCACGCCGGTTCGTTCAACCCGCGACGCAGATACGTCTGCGCATAAGTCGCGGCGACCGATGTCCAGAGTCCAAATTGCAGATTGACCGCGCCGAGCCGCAGCGCGGCCGGCTCGATCCCGCTCTGCAGCAAGCGCTGTCGCGCGTCGCTGGCACGACTGGTCACATCGCTGCCGCTGACGAGCCCGTCTTGCGCAAGCCGCTCGCACCAAGCGGTATGTCGCGCGAGATTCATACCGACCACGATACCCAAGGGTGCTTCGGTCAGATTTTCGGCGAGTATCGCGCAAGGTTGTAGCATGGCGTGCAATGTTGCGTAGTCGTACAACGCCGGCGCGCCGGCGAGGTGGACGTTGGGCTCCGAGGCCACAGCCGCATCGATAAACTGTGCGTCATCGGCCTCGAGCGCTTGCAGTACGGCAGCCCCGCCATTCGAGATGCCGGCGGCGATGATCAAAGTATTCTCGGCGGTGAATGCGGCACGCTCGGGATATTCGGCAGCGAGGAGTTGCAAGGCGAGTTTACCGGCGCGTAACAACAGGCGACCCCAGTGGGGTTCGCTCTCGAAGCTCGCGTGCGCGTGCGCCATTTGCAGCGCATGCGGGAACGGACTTGCGGCCCGGGCGATCGGTTCGATATGACCCGAGGCCGTGAGTCGCCAGCCACCCGTGGGGTCGGTGACTCGCATGCCCAGTCCCTTGTCGTCACTGACCACGGCGCAGCCTTGACGCAGGCCCCACTGACCGACGGTCGGCAAACTACCAAAAATCCCGCGCGATCCGGAGGCCGCCGTTACGAGTAGGCAAGGCTTGTTCGGGTCGAAGCTCGCGGGAATCTGCAGGAGGAACGACGACTCGGGAAGTCGCTCACTCGCTTTGACGTGAGCGACGTACTCGACGCCTGCGATGCGTGCCTCGCTGCCATACGCCCAACGTCGCAGATCGACGAGCGCGCGCCAACTCTGCCAAATCGCACGCCGCCGCCGATCGCGCCACTCGCTGAGCTTGGAAGGCTCGGCGATGCCCGGTTGTTGGGTTAGTCCGGTAACACCGAGGCCCGCGGTGAGTAGATCATCCGTGACACCGTCGAAGACGTGCCGTTCCGGCGGTTCGTGGTAAGGGCTCGGCTGCGCCTTGGCATCGACCGATCCGCACACGAGCAGCATCGCGACGAGCGCGCCCGAGGCCGACTTAGGCGACATGAGATTCGAGATGAGCATGAGTTTTGCGCAGCTCCCTTTTGAGGATTTTACCGTTCGGGTTACGGGGTAGGGCATCGACCAAGGCGACGCCCGCGACACGTTGCTGACGACCCACTCGGGCGTTGATCCATTCGCGCAACTCGATCGCAAGAGACTCGCTCAGTGCCTTGCCCTCGCGAGGGACGACAATCGCATACGGAGTTTCTCCCCACTTGGCACTCTTGATGCCGATCACGGCAATCTCGGCAACGGAAGGATGGGTCGCGGCGACGGATTCGATATCGGCGGGATACACGTTCTGCCCGCCGGAGATGATCATGTCTTTCTTGCGATCGACGATGAAGAGGTAGCCGTGCTCGTCGAAGCGCCCGATATCGCCGGTTCGCAGCCAAGTGGCCCCGGTCGAATCGATCCAACTGCTCTCGGCATTCGCCTCGGGACGACGGTAATAGCCCGTCATGGTGATGTGACCGCGCGAGACGATCTCGCCACTCTCGCCCAACTTGACCGGGTGATCGAATTCGTCGAGCAGTTGAATGTCCGTGCCGGGTAGCGGCTTACCGACGGACATCTCGCGGCCCTCGGCGTCCTCCGGATCGAGTGTCGTGATGACGCCCTCGGTCAGTCCATAGAGCTCGATGAAAGCGCAACCAAAATCGCGCAGTGCACGTTGCTTGATCGGCAGTGGCAATGGTGAGCCGCAGCACATCAAGGCCCGGAGCGAGTGCCTCTCGGTTTTGCCGAACAGGGGGCTCTCGAGCAGGCGTTGAACGATGATCGGTACGAGCGATCCGTGCGTAATCCGTCGGGCTTCGATGGTACGCCAGACGCGTTCGGGCTCGAAGCGTCGTTCGATGACGAGAGTGCCGCCGACGACGAAGGTGCTGAGCATGCTGACCCAGCTGATGTTCGAGTACAGGCCGATCGGGCAGAGCGTGATGGCGCGCGAGTCGTAGCGCAGCGCAAGTGCGATGGAGCGCGCCCAGTCGATACGGCGGCGGTGATCGTGCGTGATGCCCTTAGGCACGCCGGTCGTCCCCGAACTGTAGATGATGTTGCAGAGCGCATCGGGCGCAACTTGGTAGTGGTCGATGTCGTCTTGCAGCGCCACATCGACGGATGCATTCAGCCAACTCGCGTAATCACGCCACGGCGCTGCAAGCACGCCCGTCGGTGCCTCTGCAGCGGCGAGCCACAGTCGCACTTGCGGGTGTTTCGTCGGCTCGAGCGCGTCGATGTAGCTGGCACTTGCGATGACGGCCGAGGCTTCGCAATCATCGATCATTGCCGCCATCGCCTCGGCCGATACCGATACGTTGAGCGGTACCACGCAGGCGCCGGCGCGGATGACGCCAAAGAGCGCCTCCAGCATCTCGGGGCCGTTGTTCATCACGACGACGACTCGGTCGCCGGGCTGGACGCCCGAACAGCGCAGACGTGCTGCGCAGTGCCGCAAGCGCTGACCAAAGGTCTGCCACGACCAGATGAGATCGTCGCAGACCATGGCCGGCTTCTCGCCCAACCACCGCGACTGCCGGTCGATCAGATCCGGCAGCAGCGGCTCGGGCGCGTCGAAGTGCGCCATCGTCATCACCGCTTAGCGAAAGGAGTAGGCGATGCTGACCGAATACTGGCGAGGCGGTGCGTAGAACGCGTTCTGGACGTTGCCAAACACGGGGCCGGCGAACACATAGCCACCGATGCGATAGCGCTCATCGGTGAGATTACGGCCTGCGGCGGTTACGCTCAGGCGTCCGCTCGCGGCCGTCCACGTCGCTGCGAGATCAACGATCGAATACGACTTTTGGTCGATGGCAGGGTTCGCGACTTCAAAGAGCTGATAGTCGTCACGATAGGAGAGCGCGGGGACGACGGTCAGTGAGCCGTTGTCGCCAAGATCCTGACTCCAGTTCAGTGAGAGAGCAGCCGTCCATTCCGGCGTGTTCTGAAACGCGCGCTGACTAGCGAGATTACGACGGGTCGCCGTCGCAGCATCGTAGGTGACGAACTCGTCGAATTTCGCGTCGATGTAGCCCACTTGGAAGGCTGCCGAGAGGTTCTGCGACAGTGACAGAGAGCCCTCCAACTCAAGACCCTCGATCGACGAACTGCCCGCGTTGTCCACGAAGCTGACGACCGTGGTGCCAATGGCAAACTGCGAGGTGATTTGTTGATCGGTGTAGTCCGAGGTGAAGATCGCTGCGTTGAGTCGTGCGCGACCGCCGAGCAGTGAACTCTTCACACCGAGCTCGAGCGTTTCCACGATTTCCGGCTCGTAACCCTTGACCGTATCGGCGTAGAAAATCGCATCGCCACGCATGTCGAAGCCACCGGACTTGAAGCCTTTGCCCCAAGAGCCATACACGGTCAGCGCATCGCTCGGCTCATACGAGACGCTGATACGCGGCGTGAACTCCGAGAACTCACGCTCGTTGGTGTAGTTCGTGCGCAGCAGTCCGGGAATCGCGGCAGCGTTGCCGAACAAACTGCTCCGGATGCCCGTGAAGTTCTGACGATAGACGGTGCCTTTCTTTTCGTCTTTCGTGTAGCGACCGCCGACCGAGACGGACCATTGGTCCGTGAATCGGTAGCTGAGATCGGCGAAGGCCGCAAAGCTGTCGGTTTCGACTTGACCTGCGGTTGCGGTGGTGAGATTGGCGATACCGACGATGGTGTCAAAAGCGCCGGCGGCGGTGCCGTCCATCAAGAACACACCGGCGACGGCCGAGGCTCGCTCGCCCGAGTAAACGAGCTGTAGTTCGTGAGTGGTTTGATCGTCCTCGTAGAAAGCCGGCACATCGAGTGCGGCGGCCGGTGCGGTGTCGAAATCGATCAGTGTGTCGGTGCGCCCTTCGCGGCGTGCCGCGATGTAGCGCAGCATGTACTGATCACTCAGGGTGTATTCGCCCAACAGTGAGACGCCCTCGGTGGCGACCGAGTTGTCATCGCCCAAGCCAGCGCGCGTGTCGTACAGATTCGGCAGCACGGTTTCGCCGGTCGTCAGACCCGAACCAGCCACTTCGCGGTGACCGTGCCGCGCGTTCGAGTCATCCTGCAGATCGTCTGCCGCGAGGCGAACGAACAGGTTCTCGCTCGGCTTCCATTCCATCGCCACTCGATAGGCGAGGATATCTTTGTCGTAATGCTCAGCGCCGGTGACCAGGTTCTTACCGAAACCGTCGCGATTGAGACTGGAGAGCGCTGCACCGAGCGAGAGGGTGTCGGTGAGGGGCAGTGCGGCCTTGACCGTCAGGTCGCGCTGCGAGTACGAGCCCAGCGTGACTTTGGTGTCGAACGCGGCCTCATCGCCGAGGCGCTTGGTGACATATTTGACCGCACCACCCACAGAGTTGCGACCGTACAGTGTGCCTTGCGGACCACGCAGCACTTCGATGCGCTCGACGTCGTAGAGCTCGAGAACGGCGCCTTGCGGTCTGGCGACGTAAACATCATCGACATACAGACCCACGCCCGGTTCGAAACCCCACAGCGGATCTTGCTGGCCGACGCCACGAATGAACGCGA
This sequence comes from Klebsiella pneumoniae, assembly GCA_945873095.1. Taxonomy (GTDB): domain Bacteria; phylum Pseudomonadota; class Gammaproteobacteria; order Steroidobacterales; family Steroidobacteraceae; genus UBA964. Next base: position 30,991 of record CAMCBU010000015.1, read on the forward strand.
TGAGAGTCGAGTTGCTGCCGCGGGCGACTTGCAGTGTGAGATTCGGCACCGTTTGCTGGAGGATGGTGATATCCGTCGCACCGAATTGCTCGAGATCGGAACCCGAAAAGGTGCTGACGGCAACCGGCACGTCTTGCAGCGATTCTTCGCGTCGACGTGCCGTGACGGTGATTTCCTCCAGAGCAGCGGCGCCATCTTGTGCCCGCACCGGTGCCGGCAGCAGGGTGATCATGGTGGTTCCGAGTGCCAGCGCGACAGATAGCGCGATGCGGCGTTTAGCGGTGTTGTTGAGTCCGTTCATCCTGGTCCCCTGTTGATGAAATTATGGTTCATTAATTCAACGATCGATGAAATCTAATTCAGCGTTTGTTGAAAAACAAGCCGTCGGTAGGGTTTGCCTGCAAGCCATCGCTCGGGTCAGACTCGGCGTATGGCGAAAACAATGAAGTCCGCACCCCTGCGCGGTCCCCGCAAAGCCGGTCCCGAGGCAACTCGACAAAAGATCCTCGATACCGCCGAAATTCTCTTTGCAGAGCGCGGCTTTCACTCGGTTTCGGTCCGCGACATCACGGCCGCAGCCGGGGTCGATGTGGCGCTCGTTCATTATCACTTCGGTAGCAAGCAACTGTTGTTCGAGACGGTGTTCATGCGCCGTGCCGAGTTGCTGAACGCCGAGCGCTTGCGGCGCCTCGAAGCGGTGGTGCAGCGCGCCAAACCGCGGGCACCGAAGGTCGAGGAGATCATCGACGCCTTCACCCACCCCTTGCTGGACCGTTCGGCGCGCGGTGGCCCGGGGTGGAAGGCGTATTTTGCCCTGATCGCCCAGGTCAATAACTCGACCGAGTTCGGCGGCTTGATGATGACGCGTTACTTCGACCCGGTAGTGCACGCTTTCATCGCGGCGTTACGCCGGGCATTCCCCGGCTGTGACGAGCGTGAGCTCTATTGGAGTTACCACTTTCTCTCCGGCGCACTCACCTTGACCTTCGCCGAGACCGGTCGCATCGACAATCTCTCGCAAGGCGCCTGTCGATCGAATGATCTCGACAGCGTGCACCAACGTCTCGTCCCCTACGTGGCGGCGGGTTTTCGGGCCCTGTGTGCAAGATCGGCGACGACGCCCGCGCGTCGCAAGCGCAGGGCGTTATGAGGGCTGAATTCCGCGCTGACCGTCGGCGATGACGAACTTGGCCAGCGTCGTGGCGTTGGCATCGCTCTCGCGCACCGAGGCGAAGCCGATCATCTCGGCACTCAGGCGCTCGGGGCTTACTTCAAGCCGCAGATAGCCGCGGTAATCGCGTTCCGCAAAGTGCACGCCGACCGCATCGCTGCGGCTGTAGGCTTCGATCACCTTTTTCGGTGGCGGACCCGAGGTGATCGAGCTCGTCACGAATTCGCTCGTCACGATCGGCGACTTCGGGTCGCGCGGCTCAATTCTTTGATCGCCCGCGATGAAGGCGTGGATATCACCGCCCAAGATCACCGGGTTGCTCGCGCCACTTGCCGCGATGGTCTCGAGCATTCGGCGCCGCGCCACGGGATAACCCGCCCAACTGTCGTTCCAGTTGAGCGTTTTCGGACCCGGATCTTCGTCGATCCAAGTGAACACGACGCCTTGGCCGAGCAGATTCCAGCGCGCTTTCGAGGTTGATAGTTGCTCGGCCAACCATTGTTCTTGCGTCGCTCCGAGCAGCGTTCGATCCGGATCGCGCCAATCGGCGCACTGCTCGACGATCACGCGCGCCCCGCCGCGACGAGGCGCTTGTGGGCACGCTTGAGGCGAGCGGTGTTGGCGCTCGTCGAGCATGTGGATCGCCAATAGATCGCCGAACTGTCGCGACATATACAGCGACATGTCGGTGCCTTGTGGTTTGGCCGACAGCGGTAGCGGCATGTTCTCCCAATAGGCTTGATAGGCCGCGGCGCGACGGGCAGCAAACTCGGCCTGCTCGGCAGGGTTTTCCGATTGCAGACCGGCGTAGTCGTTGTCGAGTTCGTGGTCGTCGTGGGTGACGAGCCACGGACAGTGAGCGTGCGCCTCTTGCAGCAATGGATCCGCCCGGTACCACGCGTAGCGACGGCGATAGTCGGCGAGCGTCTTGCACTCCACGTTCGAATCGTGCGCACGGATCGGATTTGCCGTGTTGCCCTCGTAGATATAGTCGCCGAGATGGATGATCAGATCGCTGCCGCGCGACACCATATCGCGGTAGGCATGGTAGTAACCCTGTTCGTAATGTTGACAGCTCGCGACGCTCACCCGAAGCGTCGATCGCATGGATCCGGCCGCATCGGCTGTCCACGTTCGACCGATCGGACTCGCATGCTCGCCGGCGCGGAATCGGTAGTAGAACTCGCGGCCAGCGGGCAAGCCGCTGATTTCAAGGTGCACGCTGTGACCGTCCGCGGCCGTGGCGATGACGGTGCCCGATTGCACACGACGCGAGAAATTCGGATCGGTTGCGATCTCGTAAGTCAGGATGAAATCCGCATCAGCGAGCTCGTTGGCTGCATCGACGCTCGGTGCGAGACGGGTCCAGAGAACCATACCGTCGTCGGTGGGATAACCGGAGGCAACGCCGAGGGTGAACGGGTTGGTCGCAAACTTGCGCAGGCGCAGCCGGGCCGCTTGGAGGGATCGCGGCGCGAGGACGAGGCCGACTCCGACCATCGCCGCTTGCAGTACGTGTCTTCGCAGGGGCATGGAGGGTAAGTGTAGCGCTGTGCTAGCGTGCCGTTCCATGAAAAATCCGTTGCGCTCAACGTGACTCGGCCGAGTGCAACGCGCGTGGGCTCCCCTTTCGATGGCTATGTCACCGAGATGGCTTACACGCGGCATCACCATGCGGCACTCGATCCCGGCAAGGCCGTGTGGGTCGCCAAGAAAGCGGGGGGCGCAACACCTGCGATGCGATATGCCTGCGAGCTTGGCTTCGGGCAGGGTTTGAGTCTCGCCATCCATGCAAGCGCGGGCGAGATGCAGTGGTGGGGTGTCGATCTGATCCCCGAACACGTCGAGTTTGCGCGCTCGCTGCTCGATGATCCGTCAGCGCGAGCGCGTCTCGTCTGTGCGAGTTTCGATGAATTCGATGCGCGCGAGGATCTGCCACCGTTCGATTTCATCGCCCTGCACGGTGTCTGGAGCTGGGTTTCACCGCAAAATCGCGCTCGGATCACGGCGTTCATCGAGCGACGACTCGCACCGAATGGCATCGTCTATGTTGGCTACAACGCGCTGCCCGGCTGGGGTCCGGCGCTGAGCCTGCGCGAACTGCTGGTGGCGAGTGCAGCGCAAGTCCAGTCAGCGCGCTTGGAGGATCGAATAGAGGCGGCGATGGTGTTCGTCGCGCAGTTGGTCGCCGCCGATCCGCGCATCCTCGATTCCCAGCCGCAATTCGAGAAGCAGCTGCGCGAGATTCGCTCAAAGAAAAAATCCTATCTCGCACACGAATATTTCAACCGTGATTGGCACCCCATGCACTTCTCGCAGGTTGCGACCGAGTTGATGCCAATCGGTTTGCGCTACCTCGGACAGGCTGACTTCAGCGATAGCTATGATCAATGGCGCCTAAGCGAGACGCAGCGTGCGTTGCTCGGCGCGATCGATGATCTCGTGCTGCGGGAGACCGCGCGCGACGTCATTCTGGATCGACGTTTTCGCCGCGATTATTGGCTGCGTAGCGAGGTTGCCGTGACGCGCTCGGCCTGCAAGCTGCGCGAGGCGCGCCTGTGGCTTCCGCCCACGATCAGCTCGCCGGGAGCTGGTGCGCGTGAAGAGACACCGGTCGAGGCGCCTATGGAGATGCCTACGGAGGTGAAGGCGTGGGTGGCGTCGCTCGGCACAGCCGGTGCCATCGTCACGCGCTCGCTCGAAACGACGGCAGACCACGCAGCGCTGAGTTATGCGCTTGGCCGAGGTTGGGTGGAGCTCGCTCGCGAACCTGCGGCAAGTGAGGCGAGCCGCGACAGCGTCGCCAAGATCAATCGCCGGCTCTTGGAGCGCGTCGCAGAGGAGTCCGAGATCAGCGTTTTGGCGAGTCATCTGACCGGCAGCGGTGTCGAGCTCGGTTGGTGGACGTTGGCGCTGCTTGCGGCGATGCGTCGCGAGACGCGCGCGGATGCGGTCATCGATCGGGTCTTGGCACAGGCAGCAGGACTTGGAATCGCGCTCGCGCGAGCGGGCTTTGCGCTCACACCCGAGGAAACGCGGCAGGAGCTGCAGACTCGTCATTCGGCGTTGGTGACTCAAGCCGATATCTTTCGCGAGAGCTTCGCGATTTGAGGCGCTGCAGCAAATAGTCGGGTGCTTCGGCGAGTTTTGGCGCTCCGACAAAAGTTGGATGAGTGTTAGCGTGCCCCGCGAGTGCTCACGCACATTCACCCAACTTGAGGTAGCGCCATGCAAAACACCGACCCTTGTGTTTCTTCCACCGCCCATTCCGCGAACTCACTGGCCGCGCTGGTACATCTTTCGGGTATTTTCACCTTGTTCGTCGGGCCGCTCGTCGTTTATCTCAGCCGTGGCGCCCGTGCTGATGTCGGTACTGATGCGGACCGTCTGCGCGATGCCGCGCGAGAGGCGCTGAACTTCCAAATCACGTTGCTGCTCGCTTGGGTTGCGACGATCATCAGCTTCGCGATCCTGATCGGGTTTTTGATCGTCCCGATTCTTGGTCTCGTCAGTATCGCCATGCCCGTTTGGGCGGCCGTGGTCGAGTCTCGGGGTGAGACCTTTCGCTACCCACTAGTCCCGCGGTGGTTGCGCTGAGTCACTCAAGCGGGTCAAAACATAGCGCAAGCCGCGCGCAGGTAAGTCCGAGCGGATCACGATGCGCTCCTCGCCATGCACCCAAAGATCATTCATGCCGGCAAGCCGATACCGCTTCGTCGCGTAGCGGCCGGCGGGCACCTCGATCGTCTCATCGCCCACGAATTCTATTTGCAGCGGCAGTAAGGCACCGAGAACCGGTTTGGTGAGATCCGCGCTGGCTTCCACGCTATAGAGCGAGATCGTCTGCCGTGCGGTGCCCTTCGGGTCGTGTAGTGCGGTGTGCCAACCATCGGCTGACACCGGATGAAGACCGAGTGAGAATCGCGCCGGTACTTTCGATTGCTGGTGGTGTCGGCCGCTTACCGGTCCGTTCGATTGGGCCTGCACCGTCTCGTCGGTCACGAGGAAGTGCCCGCTGCCCTTGTATCGACCGCCGTTCCAGTAAAACGCGCTCGCCTCGAGGGGTCGGAAATTCGAATCCTGGCGCAGCACGACCGTGAACCAAGCATGGCGTGCGGTCATGTCACTGGTAATCGACAGGGTGTGCGAACCGTCGGGGTGCACCAGGAGATCGAACTTTTCGCTGCCGCGGCGCTCGCCGGTGGCGATGGACTCGTTGCGGTACTCACCGCTCCAATGGCGGACGACAGCGGCATTGGCCGCCGTCGCTACCGGAGCGGCGAGTGGCGGGGTCAGCAATCCGAGGGCGAGGCAGAGCAGGGCGGAGCGTCGTCGGGTTTTCATGCCGCCAGAGTGTATGCCGCAGGAGATGGTCGGGATGAGAGGATTTGAACCTCCGACTCCTACGTCCCGATCGCGAAAAGACACCTGTCGCATCGCAGTCAGCGGACTCGGTGGCGGCGGTAGGCGAGGGATCAAAAGCGGCTTGACGGACCGCTCTGCCAGGACGAGCACATCCCAGAATTGAGATAGTATCCCTAAACAGGTATAATCCGCATGCGAAAGCGCATGGTTTCAGGTGAAAAGCCGCTGTACTGGGTCAGCTCGAGCAAGCGCGATCTCTTGGCCATGCCGCCTGCCGTCGTCCGGCACCTAGGAACTGCCCTGAGCGTAGCGCAATACGGCGGGAAGCATCCCAATGCCAAGCCTTGGAAAGGGCAGGGCCCTGGCGTATTCGAGGTCGTCAGCGACCATCGGACCGACACCTATCGCGCGGCGTACGTCGTGCGCTTCGAGAAGGCGGTGTACGTGCTGCATTGCTTTCAGAAGAAGTCACCGAGCGGACGTAGTACCGCGCGGACGGACGTAGACCTTATCGAGCGGCGCCTGAAGGCCGCCCAGTTGGATTACGAGGCAAAGTATGGGAAAGGCGGCGAACAGGGCTGAACGGATCGTGCCGAGCTCCGGTAACGTTTTTGCGGACCTCGGTCTGCCGGACGCCGCCGAGCTCGACACGAAGGTACGGCTCGCGGCCGCGATCAACCAGTCGCTGGCGGCCCGTAAGCTGACCCAGGCGAGTGCTGCATCGTTGCTCGGGGTCAATCAGCCCAAAGTGTCGGCGTTGAAGAATTTCCGGATCGACGGATTTTCCGTGGAGCGGCTAATGACGTTTCTCACGGCGCTCGGCAGCGACATCGAAATTCGCATCAAGGCGCCGCGCGGCGTCACGTCGAAGCCGGGGCGAATTGTCGTCGCTGAGGAACGCCGCGAAATGAGTAATCGAGGGCATGCAGCGTAGAGGCGCGCCACTAGTAGAGGTGTGCCACTAGAAGATTGCACAGCGTTCGAGATGGTCAGAGCCCTGCTCGGGCTCGTCGCCACGCAAACTGCTCGCATTCTTTGGCAGGAGATGGTCGGGATGAGAGGATTTGAACCTCCGACTCCTACGTCCCGAACGTAGTGCTCTACCAGGCTGAGCTACATCCCGATCCCGTCGACCTCAAGAACTGCGCTCGACCGCGAAACGGGCGAGGGCGGCGAGGCCTTGTTTGTGCGGCGATTCGGGCAGCGCGTGTAACGCTGTTAACGCCTTGTCGGCCTCGTCCTGAGCGAGGGCGCGAGTGTACTCAAGTGCCCCTGTCGATTCAATTGCGGCCACGATGACTTCAAGGTGCTCGAGGCCGCCGTTTTCGATGGCGCCGCGGATGACCGCCCGAACATTCGCATCGGGTGCCCGCTTGAGAGCCTGGATCAACGGCAAGGTCGGCTTGCCCTCGGCGAGGTCATCGCCTAGGTTCTTGCCGAGTTCCTCGGGGTTAGAGCGGTAATCGAGCACATCGTCGATGAGCTGATAGGCCGTGCCGAGATGTCGTCCGTAGTCGCCGAGCGCGCGTTGTTGGCTGGGGCTCGCCGCGGCGATGACCGCAGCGACTTCTGCGCCCGCTTCGAAGAGTTTGGCGGTCTTGCGATAGACCACTTCCAGATAGCGTTGCTGCGTGGTTTCCGGGTCGCCGGCATTCATCAATTGCAGCACTTCACCCTCGGCGATGACGTTGGTCGCCTCGGACATGATCTCCATGACGCGCTGCGAGCCGATCGCGGCCATCATTTGAAAGGCGCGCGAATAGACGAAATCGCCGACCAGCACGCTGGCTTGGTTGCCGAAAACGGCATTGGCCGTCGCGCGACCGCGACGACGCGATGAGCCGTCGACCACATCGTCGTGCAACAGGGTCGCCGTGTGGATGAACTCGATGAAGGCGGCCGCATCGATATGACCGGAACCGCGATAGCCGCAGGCGCGCGCTGCGAGCAGGACGATCAGCGGGCGCATGCGCTTGCCACCGCCAGAAATGATGTGCTCGGCAATCTGGTCGACCAGATCCACGGAACTTTTCATACTGGCCCGGATGACGGCATCGACGGCCCCGAGGTCGGGGCGAACCAGGTCCCGGACTTGCGCCAAGCTGTTCACGGGGCGGGATGGTAGCCGAGCAGGCCGGGTATGACCATAACCGCAAGGGGTCTAGGCCCTCGAGTCTAAGCCCTTGAATGGATTAGCCGCACACGCCCAAAAAGAGGTTTGACCGACCGGGGGGGCGCAAGTAGAATGCGCGACCTTTTCCGGAGGTCTACATGTACGCGGTTATCGCCACGGGCGGCAAGCAGTATCGAGTCCAAGAAGGCAGTGTGCTGCGCGTCGAGAAGCTCGCGGCTGAGCCGGGTGCGGAAGTGAAGTTCGACGAAGTCCTGCTCGTGGGAGCGGGTGATTCGGTCAAAGTGGGCACGCCGAAGCTGGCGGGTGCCGTCGTCTCGGCCACCGTGCAAAAGCACGGCCAAGGCGACAAGGTGAGCATCGTCAAGTTTCGTCGTCGCAAGCACTACCTGCGCATGAAGAACCACCGTCAGTTGTTCACGGAAATCAAGGTCACTGGCATCCAGGCCGGCTGATCCATTCGGAGCTGAAGAACCATGGCACATAAAAAGGCAGGCGGCAGTACCAAGAACGGCCGCGAGTCACACAGCAAACGTCTCGGTGTGAAGGCTTTCGGCGGCGAAGCCGTGTTGGCCGGCAATATCATCATCCGTCAGCGCGGCACCCAGTACCGCCCGGGCGCCAATGTAGGTATCGGCACGGATCACACGCTGTTCGCGCTGAAGAACGGCAAGGTCGCCTTCAAGCGTCGCGGCGCTGCCCAAAAGATGTTCGTCGACGTGCTCGCCGATTGAGCCTCGCCCGATCTACGATCCACGAACCCCGGCCTCGTGCCGGGGTTTTTGTTTAGAGTGTCCCCATGAAATTCGTCGATGAGGCAAAACTTCGCGTCCAAGCGGGTAATGGCGGCCGCGGCTGCTTGAGCTTTCGTCGCGAGAAGTTCATGCCTTTCGGGGGACCCGATGGCGGCGATGGCGGGCTCGGTGGCAGTGTTTACCTGAAGGCGGCAGAGGGCATCAACACGCTCGCTGACTTCCGTGTCGAGCGCAGCTTCAAAGCACAGTCCGGTGAGGCCGGCAGCGGCAACGACTGTTTCGGCAAGGGTGGCGACGATTTATTTGTGCCCGTGCCGATCGGCACCATCGTGCGCGACAGCGAAACGGGCGAGCAGCTCGGTGATCTCGTCAAAGAGGGCGACACGTTGCTCGTGGCCCGCGGTGGCAAGGGCGGTTGGGGTAACGCGCGTTTCAAGACCAGCACCAATCGCGCACCGCGTCAGTTCGGAACGGGGCTACTGGGCGAGAAGCGTCTGCTCGAGCTCGAGTTGAAGGTCATCGCCGACGTGGGTTTGCTCGGTTTGCCCAACGCCGGCAAATCTACGCTGATTCGCGCCGTCTCCTCGGCGCGCCCGAAGGTCGCCGATTATCCCTTCACCACGCTGCATCCGAATCTGGGTGTGGTTTATTGCGGCGAACATCGTAGTTTCGTGATGGCCGATATTCCCGGTTTGATCGAGGGCGCCGCCGAGGGAGCGGGCCTCGGTATTCGCTTCTTGAAGCATTTGCAGCGCACGCGCGTGTTGCTGCATCTGGTGGATATGGCGCCACTCGACCCCGAGGCGGATCCCGTCAAGGACGCGCGTTCGATCGTGGCGGAGCTCAAAAAATTCTCGAAGGATCTGGCCACCAAGCCGCGATGGCTGGTGATCAACAAAAGCGATCTGCTACCGCCGGATGAAGCGGAGAAAAAGGCCAAGGCGATCGTCCGTTCATTGCGGCACAAGGGGCCGTGGTTCTTGATTTCCGGTGCGACGAACACCGGGACACGCGATTTGACCGAGGCGGTGATGCGCTTCCTTGAGGAGAGCGCTCCCGTCCCGCGTGACTGATCGCAACAGCAAGGTGCGTCGGCGGATCGCCGCCGGCAAGTTGCGGCTGCGCGTACGCGATCTGCGTAACTTGGGTCCTCGTGCCGAGGCGCTGTTGGCCGAGATCGGCATCCACTCTGTCGAGGTGCTGCGTCAGCGCGGCGCACTCGAGGCGTATCTTGAGCTACGACGTCGCGGCTCGATGAAAACCCTCAACATGCTGTGGGCACTGGTCGGTGCGCTCGATCCATGGCCCGAGGGTACCGACTGGCGCGAGGTGTCGCGTGGTGAGGCGCGCTTGTCGTTGATGCTCGAGGTCGAAGCGCGTGATCAAGCGCGTCTCGCCGTGCAGCGAGCAGCCGTTTCCGAGATCGCCGGCGGCGCGACGACGCGCGACGACTGGGTTCCGGGTATGCCGTTCGAAACCGGCGGTGGTGGCAAGCGCCAGCCGAAAAAGAAAAACCGGCGCTAAGGCCGGTTCTTCGTAATGCGACGCGAGCCCGCGGAGGCTCGCACGAGCTCGCTCAAACGAGCTTCTTGAGCCGAGCAGCGAGACGCGCCTTGTGACGCGAGGCTTTGTTCTTGTGCACGAGGCCTTTGTTGACCAGCGAATCGACCGACGCGGCGGCTTCGCGGTAGGCGACAGTGGCATCGTCCTTCTTACCGCCGGAGATGGTTTCGATCGCTTTGCGGATGGCCGAGCGCGATCGCGAACGCAACGCGACATTGCGGGCGCGGTGCTTGACGGCTTGACGGGCGGCTTTCTCTGCGGACTTGGTGTTGGCCACTGCTGTGCTCTAAGGGTCTGAAAAAAGGTGCGTATTCTTGCGGTGACCCTCTCACTTGTCAACGTTTTCCGGGGTCTGGCTCCGGTATAGTCCGCCTTCCGTCATGAGTCGCGCGATCTTCAAGAACACCTCCGTCGTCGGGTTGACCACCTTGCTCTCCCGAGTGACCGGTTTGCTACGCGATATGGTCTATTCGCAGGCCTTCGGCGCTGGCACCTTGATGGACGCTTTCCTCGTCGCGTTCAAGATCCCGAACTTCTTGCGTCGGCTGTTCGCCGAAGGGGCGTTCTCGCAGTCATTCGTGCCTGTCATTTCCGAATACAAGGTGCGGCGCGAGCAGACGGCCGTGAAGGAGCTCGTCAGTGATGTGACGGGCACGCTCGGGGTTGTGCTGTTCGTCGTATCGCTGATTGGCGTCGTCGCAGCGCCACTGATCATCCTGCTCTTCGCGCCGGGCTTCACACAGGCCGATGGCAAGTACGAGCTCGCGGTCGACATGTTGCGTTGGACCTTCCCCTACATTTTCTTTGTCTCGCTCACCGCGCTGTTCAGCGGCGTGCTCAACAGTTACGGTCGCTTTGCCGTCCCGGCGTTCACGCAGGTCATCATGAACCTCGTGATGATTTTCTTTGCGCTCGTCGTTGCCACCAACGCCAGCAATCCCGGTGTGGCCCTGGCAATCGGGGTGTTCGTCTCGGGTGCGGCGCAACTCGTTTTCCAATTGCCGGCGGTCGCGCGACTCGATCTCTTGTCGTGGCCGCGGTGGCGGCCGGCGGCCGAGGGCGTGCGACGGATCGGCAAGTTGATGTTGCCCGGTATCTTCGGCTCGTCGATGGCGCAGGTGAGTCTGCTGCTCGATACGCTCATCGCTTCGTTCCTCGTCACCGGCAGCATCGCGTGGCTCTACTACGCCGATCGGCTGATGGAATTTGCGCTCGGTGTCTTCAGCATCGCGCTTGCGACGGTGATTTTGCCTGGGCTTTCTGCCCACCACGCCAAGGGGGATGGTGAGCGATTCTCGACCACGCTCGATTGGGCGCTGCGCCTCGTGGTGTTGATCGTCGTGCCCGCGTCGGTTGGGCTGTTCGTACTCGCGGGCCCCATCACAGCCACGATCTTTGGTTATGGCGCCTTCACCGATAACGACGTGCGAATGACGCAGTACGGCTTGATGGCTTACTCGTGGGGGCTCATCGGGTTCAGTCTCGTCAAGGTACTTGCGCCGGGATACTTCGCGCGGCAAGACACCCGCACGCCGGTGCGTGTGGGTTTGATCGCGCTCGGTATCAACATGGGTATCAACGTCGCGGTGGTCTTGCCGGCGCATTACGCCGGCTTCGGAACTCCCTTCGTGTTGCTCGCGACCTCGACGTGTATCTCGGCCGCAATCAATGCGACCTTGCTCTGGCGCGGTCTGCGTCGAGACGGCGTCTATCGTCCTCTGTCGGGCTGGGGTGGGCTGATTTGGCGTGTGATGGCGGCGAACATCGTGATGGCGGTGTGTCTGATGGGGCTGGCCTCGATCTTCGGCGATTGGCTGGATGCGTCGGCGCTCACTCGGGTCTGGCAGTTGTCAGTTTGCGTGAGCGCCGGTTTTCTCGTTTATGCGCTTGCGCTCTTGGCATTGGGGCTGCGGCCACATTCACTTCGACTGTAGTCAACGCAGCATCATGGAACTCTTCCGCGGAACCACTCTACTTCGCGACTCGCAGCGTGGCGGCATCGTCACCTTGGGAAGTTTCGATGGCTTGCATCTCGGCCATCAGGTCTTGCTAGAGCAGACCGTGCAATGGGCGCGGCAACTCGCGGTGCCGGCCGCCATGCTGACTTTCGAGCCGATGCCGCGCGAGTTTCTGCAAGCGAGCAATCCACCGGCGCGGTTGACCAACTTTCGAGAGCGTTGGCGATTGCTCGAGTCGGCTGGGCTCGATGCGCTCATCGTGCTGCGATTCAACGATCGTCTTCGCTCACTGACGGGCGAGCAGTTCGTCGAGATTCTCACACGTGATCTCGCAGTGCAGGGTCTCGTCGTCGGTCACGACTTTCGTTTCGGTAAGGCCGGGCAAGCCGATGCGGCATTTCTAGCCGAGGCGGGTCGGCGACATGGCTTCGCAGTGACCGTGGTGGAGCCGGTGGCAGCGGCGGGTGAGCGTGTCAGCAGCACCGTTATTCGCGAGGCGCTCGCGGCGGGGCGATTCGATCAGGCGAGGGTGCTGCTTGGCCGGCCGTACTCCATCCGAGGCCGCGTGGTACCCGGCGCCCAACTGGGGCGGCAACTCGGCTTCCCGACAGCTAACATTCGGGTGCGGCGGCGCAAGCTCCCGCTCGGTGGCATCTATGCCGTTCGGGTGCATGGCATCACGCCACGAGCGATGGGTGGCGTGGCGAGTCTCGGGACACGCCCCACCGTCGATGGTGTCGAGCCGTTGCTAGAGACCTTCGTATTCGATTTTTCGGGCGATCTCTACGGACGGGAGCTCGAGATCGAGTTTGTCGCGCACCTGCGCAACGAAGAGCGCTTCGAGAGTCTCGATGCGCTCGTGACGCAGATGCGGATCGACGAGAGTCGAGCGCGGAATTTTCTTTGAGGACGAGATAACGTGACCGATTACAAGCACACCATCAACCTGCCGCAGACGGACTTCCCCATGAAGGCCGATCTCGCGCAGCGCGAACCACAGATGCTCGCGCGCTTCGAGAGCGAGGATGTCTATGGTGAGCTGCGACGGATTGCGGCTGGTCGCCCGCGTTTCGTACTGCACGACGGTCCGCCGTACGCCAACGGCACGATCCACATCGGGCACGCCGTCAACAAAATCCTCAAAGATATCATCGTCAAATCGCGCAGCCTCGATGGTTACGATGCGCCTTACATCCCGGGTTGGGATTGTCATGGCTTGCCGATCGAACTCGCCGTCGAGAAGAAACAGGGTCGGCCGGGTCAAAAGCTCGACGTCAACGCCTTTCGCAAGGCTTGTCGTGACTTCGCTGCCGAGCAGATCGAACAGCAGCGCCTCGATTTCAAGCGCCTCGGGGTGATGGGGGATTGGGATCGCCCGTATCGCACCATGGATCCGGCGTACGAGGCGCAGCAACTGCGTGCCTTCGGTCGCATCGTGCGCAACGGGCACCTTTACAAGGGCGCAAAGCCGGTGCATTGGTGTCTCGATTGTCGCTCGGCGCTCGCTGAGGCCGAAGTCGAGTACGAGGAGAAAACGTCGCCGGCTATCGATGTGGCCTTCGAAGTGGCCGATCTGGCTGATTTTGCAGCCCGCACCGGTCTCGATGTTGACAGCTCGCCCGTCAAGCCTTCGCTCGTCATTTGGACGACGACGCCGTGGACTCTGCCCGCAAACGAGGCGGTGGCTCTCGGCGCTGAGATACTCTACGCACTCGTCGACATCTCGGCGGGTGAGAGCCAACATGGCGACGCAACGCCCGCGCGTCGATTGATCCTGGCCGATACGCTCGTGCCGTCGATCCTCGCGCGCTATGGGCTCGATGCGGCGAGCGTGAGCGTGTTGGGTCGATTCACGGGGCAGGCGATCGAGAAGTTGCTGCTGCGTCATCCGTTTCTCGATAAGCACGTTCCGGTGATCTTAGGCGATCACGTCACGCTCGATGCTGGTACGGGTGCGGTGCACACGGCACCGGCACATGGCCAAGAAGACTTTGCCGTCGGGCAGCGCTATGGCCTGCCTGTGAAGAACCCGGTCGGTGGCGATGGGCGTTTTTTGCCGGGAACACCGCTCGTCGAAGGTCAAAAAATCGACGAGGCTGGTGCCGTGCTCATCGCGCTCCTGCGGGAGAGTGGTCGCCTTGTGCAGCACGTGCCATTCAAGCACAGCTATCCGCATTGCTGGCGCCACAAAACCCCGGTGATCTTCCGGGCAACACCGCAGTGGTTCATCAGCATGGATCAAAAGGGCCTGCGGGCACATGCACTCGAGGACATCAAGCAGGTGGCGTGGACGCCGGCTTGGGGCGAGCAGCGCATCACCGGCATGATCGAAAATCGTCCCGACTGGTGTATCTCGCGTCAACGGACTTGGGGAGTGCCGATCCCGCTTTTCGTTCACAAAGTCACCGGTGAGCTGCATCCGCGCACACTGGAGCTGATCGATCAGGTCGCTGATCGAGTCGAGCAGGGCGGCATCGAGGCCTGGTTCGCACTCGCGCCGGAAGAGTTGCTGGGTGCGGCAGCGGCCGACTACGACAAGGTGAACGACGTGATGGACGTGTGGGCTGACTCGGGCCTCTCGTTCGAGTGCGTCTCGGCAGCGAGGCCCGAGATCGCAGGGCCGGTCGATCTCTACCTCGAGGGCTCAGATCAACATCGCGGTTGGTTCCACTCCTCGCTGCTGATGTCCGAAGCGTTGCACGAGCGGGCGCCCTACAAGGGCGTGCTCACCCATGGCTTCACGGTCGACGACAAGGGTCGCAAGATGTCCAAGTCGCTCGGCAACGTGGTGGCGCCGCAGAAGGTCATGCAGAGCTTGGGCGCTGACGTGCTGCGTCTGTGGGTTTCCGCCACCGACTATGCCAATGAAATGAGCGTCTCCGACGAGATCTTGAAGCGCACTTCGGATTCGTATCGTCGCATCCGCAACACGGCGCGCTTCCTGCTCGGTAATTTGGCGGGCTTCGATCCGCAGAGCGATCTGGTACCGATCGAGCAGATGGTCGAGCTCGATCGCTGGGCTGTCGGCCGAGCTGCCGCGCTGCAAGAAGAGGTGACCACCGCGTATCGAAACTATCAATTCCATGTGATCTACCAGCGCGTGCACCAATTCTGCGTGGTCGATCTCGGTGGTTGTTATCTCGATGTGTTGAAGGATCGTCTCTACACGACGCCCGCCAAGAGTGCGGCGCGCCGCTCGGCGCAAACGGCGATGTTCCATATCATCGAGGCGATGGTCCGCTGGCTCGCACCGATTTTGAGTTTCACCGCCGAAGAGATCTGGTCGTATCTGCCAGGTTCGCGGGAGAAGTCGGTGTTCCACAGTGTGTGGCATCGATTCCCACCGCTAGCCTCGAGCAGCATCGATTGGGATGCGTTGCTAGCGCTGCGTGCCGATGTCGCCCGCGAACTCGAGCGACTGCGTGAGGCGGGTGAGATTGGTGCACCGCTGGAGGCTGAGGTGGAAGTGCGTTGTGCGGGCGTGACCTTTCAAAGATTGAACGCACTTAGCAGCGAGCTACGATTCTTCCTGATCACGTCGTCGGCAAAAGTCATCGAAGCAGGCGAGGGTGATGGGTACGTCATCGATGTGCGCGCGACGAGCGCACCGAAGTGTGTGCGGTGCTGGCACCGTCGGCCCGAGGTTGGCTCGCATGCCGATCATCCGGAGTTGTGTGATCGCTGCGTGACCAACGTCACGACGGCGGGCGAGGAGCGTCACTACGCATGAGTGAGCAGGCGGTGCGCAATGTGCCTTGGAGGCAAAGCGGTTGGCGTTGGCTGCCCTTGTCGGTCGCGTTGGTTGCCCTCGATCAGTGGACCAAGGGCTGGATCGAGCGGCATTACGCGCTTGGCGAATACACACCGGTATTTTTTTGGCTCGACATCGTCCGTCTGCACAACCCGGGCGCGGCGTTTAGCTTCTTGGCCGATGCGGGTGGTTGGCAGCGCTGGTTCTTCACGATCTTTGCCGTCGGCGTGAGCGTGATGCTCGTCGTGTGGCTGCGCAAGGTGCGTCTGAAGACCGAGCCGATACTCGCCATTGCGCTTGCGCTCGTGCTCTCAGGTGCCGTCGGCAACGTGATCGATCGCATCGAGCACGGCTATGTCGTGGACTTCATCCACGTGCATTGGCAGCAGGCGTATTTCCCGGCTTTCAACATTGCCGATTCGGCGATCACGATCGGCGCGATCCTGCTGTTGTGGGACGCCTTTGCCGATTGGCGGCGCAACCGGTGAAGATTCAGCTCGCTAATCCGCGCGGCTTCTGTGCCGGAGTTGATCGCGCGATCGATATCGTCGAGCGTGCCATCACGCTCTTCGGTAAGCCCATATTCGTGCGTCATGAAGTCGTACATAACCGCCACGTCGTGGATCGTTTGCGCGACATGGGCGCGGTATTCGTCGATGAATTACACGAGGTTCCCGACAACGCCACCGTGATCTTCTCGGCGCATGGCGTCTCGAAGGCCGTCGAGGACGAAGCAAAGCGCCGAGGTCTTAACGTGTTCGATGCGACTTGTCCGCTCGTGACCAAGGTGCACATGGAAGTGCGGCGCTATGCGCGCGAGGCGCGCGATGTGATCTTGATCGGCCACGATGGGCACCCGGAAGTGGAGGGGACACTCGGTCGTTTTGATGCGAGTTTCGGTGGGCAGATCCGGCTCGTCGAGTCCGTTGAGGATGCCGCAGCGCTGCCCGT
>CAMCBU010000016.1 GCA_945873095.1 Klebsiella pneumoniae
TGGTGGATGATCGACTTCGATCGGGGTCGCTTGCGCAAGCCCGGGTTGTGGTGCGACGCCAATCTCGTGCGCCTGCGTCGCTCGATACTCAAAGTCGGCGATGCGCTGCCACAGCACCCGCTCGACGAGCGAGACTGGTCGCATCTGCTCACGGGTTATCGCGATACGTTGAGTGCGAGGTCATGAGCATGTATCCATGAGCATGTATCCATGAGCATGTATCCATGAGTCTAGGGCTGTATCGACTCGTCACTTGGCTGCTGGCGCCGCTATTTTTGCTGCAGTTGGCTTGGCGCGCTCGAATCGAGCGCAGTGGTGCGATCAATCTCGCCGCGCGTTTGGGTTTTGGCTCAAAGATTCAGGGTCGCTCTATCTGGATCCATGCGGTGTCGGTCGGCGAGGTGCAAGCGGCTGCGCCTCTCGTGCTGGCCTTGCGCAAGCGGCATCCGCATGAGCCGATCGTCGTGACCTGCATCACGCCGACGGGGATGGCGCATGCACGACGTTTATTCGCCGAGCAAAACGTGATCTTGCGTTTTCTGCCGCTCGATCTGCCGGGCGCAGTACGACGCTTTCTCGATCGCGTTCGACCGCAAGTGGGTATCGTACTCGAAACGGAGATCTGGCCGCGGTTGTTTTTTGAATGTGGCCAGCGCGGCATACCGATCGTTCTCGCGAGTGCCCGACTGTCGGAGCGATCGGTGGCTCGCTATCGACGATTGGTCGGCTTGCTACAGCAGAGCTTAGGCGAGCACGTCACGATCGCAGCGCAATCCGACCTCGACGCCGAGCGTTTTCGGTCTCTCGGTGTGCCGTCGGATCGCGTTTCGACATCGGGCAATCTCAAATTCGATTTCTCGCCGCCTGCCGCTGCAATCGAGCAACGACAGGAGCTGCAACGCAGGTATTCGATCGCGCAGCGCTTCGTCTGGATCGCAGCGAGCACCCACGAGGGCGAGGAGAGTGGCGTGCTCGAGACCCAGCGGCGTCTCGGAGCGGCGGGTCTCGATGCCCTGTTGATTATTGCCCCACGGCATCCGCGGCGTTTCGATGTGGTGGCGAAGTTGATCGAAACGTCGGGATTATCCTCTACTCGAGTGTCGCGGTGGCGCGCCGGCTCGCTCGACAGACCCATCGGCCGTGAGACCTCCGTCATTTTGCTCGACACACTCGGTGATCTGCTGGCGCACTACGGTTTGGCGCAAGCCGCTTTCGTCGGGGGTAGCTGGGTTGCCGTGGGCGGTCACAACCTGCTCGAGCCGTTGGCGATGGGCGCCGCAACGCTCACCGGACCGCAGTTGTTCAATAGTCCGGAAGTCGCTCGAAACTTGGTGGAGTCCGGCGCTGTGAAAATCGTCGCAGACGCGCACGAGTTGGAGCAACAACTGTCGCTACTCGCGCACGACACCGACGAACGCGAACACCGACGCGCCCGCGCGCGTGCCGAGCTGGATTCTTCGCGCGGCGCGCTGCAGCGCGTGCTGGTGCTCGTCGAGACCCGACTCGGGTCGATGCCGCGTTAGCGCGGCTGCGAGGTCTCCGTCAGCCAGGTGTTCACTTCCTCGAGCGTGCTGCGATCGAGCGTGCCCGAGGCGAGCCGCAAGCGCATCACGTTGAGGATGTAGTCGTAGCGGCTGCGTGAGTAATTGGTCTCGGCGACCGCGAGCGCGCGACGCGACTCGAGCACATCGACGGCCGTGCGCGTGCCCACTTCATAACCGGCTTCGGTCGCTTTCAATGCCGTCCGACTCGACTCGAGTGCTTGTCGCAGTGCGTTGACGCGCGAGATTTCGCTGATGACGCCGAGGTAAGCGTCACGAGCTTGACGTTCCGTTTGGCGCGAGACGCGCGAGAGGCGTTCACGGGCGGCCTGCCATTGATACTCGGTCTGACGGACTCGCGACTGCGTCGCACCACCGCTGAAGAGCGGCATGGTCACTTGCAGTGCGTAGCTCGTATCGTCGCTGTTGTTGGTACGCGTGCCCACGTTGCCACTGGAGAAGTTGATCGGGCTCGTCTGGTCCGTGTTGCTCTTGCTCGCGACGAGGTCGAGTTTTGGCAGATGCCCACCGAAGGCGATACGCACGTTGTCGCGAGCGATCTCGGCAGCGAGCCGACTCGAGACGAGCGTCAGATTCTGCTCCATCGAGCGCTCAACCCATTGCGTCTCGTCTTGCGGTTCCGGTGACTTGAGCGGCATCGAGTCGCCGGGCTTGGCGAGTTCGCGATATTTTTCGGCGGTGATTTCGCGCAGCAACTCCTCGGTCGAAGCCAGTTGACGCTTGGATGCGATGACTGCGGCCGCCGCACTATCACGCGCGGCACGCGCCTCCTGGACATCGGTGATGGCGATGAGACCAACTTCGAAGCGCTTCTCGGCCTGCTCGAGCTGACGCGAGATGGCCTCGAGCGAGGAGGCTTGCGCATCGACGGTATCCTGCGCGGCCAGCACGTTGAAGTAGGCCTCCGAGACCCGCAGGATCAATTGCTGCTCGGCCGCCTGGTAATCCGCCTCCGACTGCGCAACCTGACGATCGGCCCGTTTGATCGCCACCCAGTTATCCCAAGAGATCAGACTCTGGCGCAGATCGAGACTCCAACGATCGGTTTCCGGCTTGGAGTTGCTCGAGGAGAGAAAATTGAACACGACGGTTTGACCGTTCTGGACGATCTCTTGCGGGAACTGACCTTCCACCTCGGATTCGGCTTTGCTGCGGCTCGCATTGCCTGAGATCTGCGGCAGAACGGCTGCCCACGCCTGAGGTTTCGCTTCACGCGTTGCACGACGCAGCGCTTCTGCTTCGCGAATTTGCGGATCGTTGGCCAAGGCGCGATCGTAGACGGCCTTCAGGTCTTCAGCTGCGGCCGTCGAGACGGCCAGAATGAATCCGAGCGACAGCCCGAGTACGCGCTTCATAGGAATCCTCAGAGGGTGTTATATATCACTATAACAGTCGACGCCATGTCTGACCAGACGTGATCCAGCTCAGTATGGACGTAACGAGGGCTCGATCCGTTCCCCCCAGGCTAGGATTCCGCCGGTCAAATTGCTGACTGACCGAAATCCGTGACTCTCGAGGAAGCGGGCAACCTGCAGGCTGCGTCCGCCCGAGCGACACATCACGATGATCGGGGTATCCGCATCGAATTCGTCGACGCGATTCGCCACCTGCGCCATGGGCACGTGCTGCGCGAAGGGAACTTTAGAGATGTCGAGTTCCCAGCTCTCGCGTACGTCGATCACGAGCGGCTGCTCGCCGGCATCGAGCCGGGCTTTGAGATCCTCGACCGACAATTCCTGCACCATGGGCTAAAACTCCAAATTTTGAACGGTCAAAATCAGAACTGAAAGCGAGCGGGTTCCGCCGCGCCGACGAGTGCCTTGAGGCTGGTCTCGAACAACACGGTGCGCCGGAACTGATCGGCGGAAATGCGCTCGACCAGAGTGGCTTCCATCACTGAGCCCTGACCGATGACGGCGAACAAGCGCCCCCCGATGGCGAGTTGCCTTGCATAGCGCGCATCGTCGATCGGCAGCGAGCCCGTGAGGGCGATGACATCGTATGCCGTGCTACCAAGGGCCTCGTTGGCGTAGGCATCGCGGTGTTCGACTGAGGCATTGTTCACGCCGATGGCTGTGAGATTTTTGGTGGCCTGAGCGGCCAGATCAGCGCGGATCTCGAGCGAGCGCACGCTGCGGGCGCGGGCGGCAAAACCCGCGGTCAGGTAACCCGAGCCGGTGCCAACTTCGAGAACTTGATCTGCGGGCTGGATTGTCAGCGCTTGTAGGATGCGACCGGCAACCTTGGGCGCCAGCATGTGATCGCTCTGCCCCAAGGGCAGCTCGATGTCGGCGTAGGCGAGTGACTCGTAGCCCGCGGGGACGAATCGCTCGCGCGGAATACCCTCGAACACATCGAGAACGTCCTGGTCCAGAACCTCCCAGGTCCGCAATTGCTGTTGGATCATCTGTTCACGAGCGGCATCAAACGACATGACAAAATTCTCGCCGAAAGGGCCGCAGAAAATACGTGTTTTCCCGCGGACTGCCAAGCCGGATCATCACCTATGCGTGGTCGTCCGCGCGCAGCTCGACGGACACCACGGCACCGTGGCTGAAAAGGCGCTGTAGCGTGCTTGTCATGTCGAGCTCAGCGACGCCGGTGATGACATCCAGAGCGGTCGCGAGGCTCGCGCCGGCGCCGAGCGCCTCGAGCCACTCGGCCGTGGCCGCGTTGCAGCGTTGCAGAGTCGGGCCTCGCGGGCTGCCGACCAGCCAGGCTTGTTCCGCGCCGCTTCGGGTCGTAGCGGCCATCACGGCAGCGGTTCGCTCACGATGCGCCTCCCAATAGCTGATCACAGCGGTGCACGAGCGCAGCACGGTGAAAGAGGGCTGCAATTGCAGCACTAGCGATGGCCAGTGCTCCGGAGAAAATCTCGCGAGCGAGGCAGCGTCGATGGCCGGTTGATCCGCTGCGATCAGTGCGCTCTGCCAAGCCCACTCCAGACGCGCGAGTTCCGCGAGGTCGATGCTCTGCGCCGCTCGCGTGGATTCCCCGCTTGCGCCGACTGCGGTGTGTGCATCGGCCGACAGGAACTCGGCAAAGGCGGCGCCGCTCGGGTGTAGATCGCCACTGCGCGAGGGATTTCTTTGACGAAATGTTTCGGCCAAGGCAGCGAAGACCGCGGGACCGAGTCGCTCGGCAACCACCGGAAAAGACACCGCCAAGGCTTTCCGAAACTGCGCGCGCACATTGTGGTGATAAACCTGTATTCCGGGGTCTTGCGGTGGTTCGGCCGCATCGAGTTGCGCGGCGAATCGTCGTTGCCAACTCTGCAGGCTCATGCGAACTCCGCGATACACGCATCGGCTTTGTGCGCTTCAGCGGCGAGGGCGGATAGCGTCGGCAGCTCTGCATCCCATTCAATCAGGGTCGGTCTCGCACCGAGCCGACGAACGGTGTAGCGATAAAGATCCCAAACTCGATCGGACACCGGCCGATCGTGCGTGTCGATGCACAGGGTTCGATCGCCGTATCGATCATGTCGGTGTCCGGCGAGATGGATCTCGCCGATGGCATCGATCGGCAAGTTCGCGATGTAGACCTCAGGATCGATGCCGTGGTTCTCCGCGTTGACCACGAGATTGTTCAGATCGAGCAGCAAGCCGCAACCGGTACGACCGATGAGCTCGAGCAAAAACTCCGTTTCAGAGAGTTCGGATTCCTCGAATGTCACGTAACTCGAGAGGTGCTCGAGCAAGATCGGTCTTCGCAACCGTTCTTGCACGAGTTGAACGCGTGCCACAACGTGCTCGAGCATGTGGTGCGTGAACGGGAACGGCAAAAGATCGTTGTAGTGGATACCGTGGGCACTGCCCCAACACAAATGCTCCGAGACGACGGCGGGCTCGTAACGATCGTGGAGTCTCGCGAGTTGCTGAAGGTGCCTCGCATCGAACGGATCGGTGCTTGCGAGACCAAGTCCAACGCCGTGGATGGACAGCGGCAGATCGCGACGCAGTGTGTCCAGGATGTCGGGTAGCAGGCCGCCTTCGGCAAAATAATTTTCGGCGTGGATCTCGAACCAGCCGACGTCGGGCCGTTGCGCGATCCAGTCGATGTGGTGCGCCGCGCGCAGGCCGATACCGGCTCGGCTAGGTGCCGAGCCGGTATGCCAAGCTCTCGGACTCAACCGCCCGGCGTGGTCCGACCGCCCACGATCTTGTCGCAGACACCCTGCGGAACCACGATCCACTCATTGGGGTCGGAGTCGACTTTCGCCTGTCCTGCACAACTGTGGGCGTTGGCAGCGCAGTCGTTCTTGCCGGCTTTCACCATGCCGTAGCATTTCTCAGAGCCTTCCTTCGGCCCCATGGCATCCGCCACACCGAGTGCCACGAGGCTGCCTACGGCAGCGATGATCAGCGCGCTTCTCTTGTCCATGTTCACTTATCTCCTGCGTTTGCGGCTTTCTCGAAATCGCCCGCTTCGATGATGGTCAGTTGAGCCGGCTTGAGCCAGCGCTTGACCGTCGCGTTGACGTCAGAGGCGCTGAGCGCCGCGACCTTGCGTTCGAAGTCGGCATCCCACTCGAGCGTGCGATCTAGGAACAAATAGCTCGAGAGACGACCCACGAGCTCGCGATCCTGCGAGCGGCTCACGTTGCGCCCCTGCAGCCAGCCACTCTTGGCGTCCTTCAGCTCTGTCTCGGAGAAGCCCTCGGTGAGAACCTTGTCGAGTTCTTCGCGATAGGCCGCAAGCAGACGAGCCGAGTTCTGCGGGTTGTAGATGGCGAAGGTGCCGAAGTCGCCGTTCTTGTCGAGCGAGTCTGCCGACAGGAACGAGGAGACGCCGTAGCTGATCCCTTCCTTTTGACGGATACGGACGGCGAGACGCGAATTGAGGAACCCGCCGCCTAGCATGTAGTTCGCCATCACGAGTGCCGGATAATCGGCGTCGTCGTCGCGCAGCGGCAGATTCAATCCCGCGATCATCACGGCATTGGCCTTGTCCGGCGTGTTGATCTTGCGAGCGCTCGGTGCGATTTCGAAGAACTTCGCCTCGGCCCGCTGATAAGGCACTTTGGCTTGCCAACCCGCGAGCGTGGCGCCGAGTGCCGCGCGCACCGTCGTTTCGTCGAAGTCGCCGACGACGGAGGCCGTGGCGTTCGAGGCGCCATAGAACTGCGCATGGAAGTTGCGCAAATCTTTGATCGTGATGGCCTTCAGCGCGGCGATTTCGCCGTCGAAGTCCAGTGTGTGCCGGAAGTCGGTGGCAGGATAGGGCGAGGTGACCCGATTGATCTCGCGTGCCGCGATCGATTGCGGATCTGAGCGCGCTTGATCGATGCCGGCGAGCAGCTCGTCGCGCAGTTTGGTGAACTCCGCCTCGGGGAATGAGGGGGAGCGCAGGATGTCGGCGACGATCTCCATCGCTGGCACGAGATTCTCGCGCGTCGAGGTCATGTTGATCGTCACGGTCTGGCCGCCACCGCCGATGCCGACCGACGTCTTGAGCTTGTCTAGCTCGTCGTTGATCTGCTGCAGGCTGCGCGTGGTCGTGCCACGGCGCAACATCGCTGCGGTCAACTCCGAGACCGTCGCTTTGCCCGCCAGCGCGCCGAGGTTGCCCACTCGCAGCGTGATGGTGGCGTTGACCGAGCCACCCCGAGTCGACTTGGTGAGGAAGCTGTACTCCGCTCCGCCCGGCAGCGTTTCGCTGCGGGTACGCGCGACGATGTTCGCCGGCGAGGGGTCGAACACCTCCGCTTGTTTCAAGGCGGCCTTGCCCTTGTAATCTTTGAGCAGTTCGGCTGGGTTCGGTGCGGGTGGGATGATCGCGCGATCCGGATTGGCTTCGGGGACGAAGAGACCGGTCGTACGATTCGCGGGCTTCAGGTAGCGCGCTGCCACGCGATTCACATCGGCAGCCGTCACCTTCTCCATCAGATCGCGTGACAAGAACCACAGACGCCAGTCGCCTTTGGCGATGTACTCCGAAAGACCGAGACCCACTCGATCGCTGTTGTTGTAGGCCTGCTCGAAGCCCTTGAGAAAGCGATTCTTGGCGCGTTGCACCTCCTCCTCGGTGATGGGAGTTGCCGCCATGTTGTCGAGCACGCCGAGCATGGTCTTGGTGGCATCGTCCACCGGCTTGTCTTTCAGTACCTCGGCCGTGAAATAGGCATAACCCGGATCTTTGAGGCTGAAGGCGAGACCGCCGACGCTCGTCGCCTTGCCGGTTTCGACCAGGGCTTTGTAGAGACGTCCCGAGGGTTCGTTGGTGAGGATGTCGGCGAGGATTTCCACGGGGGCAAAGTCCGGATGTGCGCTCGCCGGGATGTGATACCCGGCCGAGGTCACCTGAACTTCGCCGACGCGACGCAACACGACGTGGCGCTCGCCGTCTTGCACGGGCTCGACCGTATAGGTCGGCTGCAAGATCCGCGTCGGGCGCGGGATCTGGCCAAAGAATTCATTGACCCAGCCGATCGTCTTGGCCTCGTCGATCTTACCCGCGATGGTCAACACCGCGTTGTCGGGCTGGTAGTACTTCTTGTAAAAGTCGCGCAGGTTCTCGATGGGCACGCGCTCGATATCTTCGCGCGAGCCGATCGTCGACTTGCCGTAGTTATGCCAAAGATAAGCCGTCGACATCACGCGCTGCAGCAGCACACGTGACGGGTCGTTCTCGCCGCGCTCGAATTCGTTACGCACCACCGAGAACTCGCTCTGCAGGTCTTTTTCCGCGATGAACGAGTTGATCATGCGATCGCTCTCGAGATCGAGTGCCCAGCGCAGATTGTCGTCAGTGGCGGCGAAGGTTTCGAAATAGTTGGTACGGTCGTACCACGTGGTGCCGTTCGGTCGCGCGCCGCGTGCCGTCAGTTCCTGCGGGATGTTCGGAAAGCGCGGCGTTCCTTTGAACACGAGATGCTCGAGCAGGTGCGCCATGCCGCTTTCACCGTAGCCCTCGTGACGCGAACCGACGAGGTAGGTCACGTTGACCGTGATCGTCGACTTGGAAGGATCGGGGAACAGCAGTACCTTCATACCGTTCGCCAAGCGATACTCGGTAATGCCCTCCACCGAGGTGACTTTCTCGGGCGGCGGCAGCTTGACGGATTTGGCCGTCGCTGCGGTCAGGGTGGGGGCGAGCAGGGTGAGGCTCAGCGCGGCGATGACGCCGGCGAGGCGAGGCAGGAAATGTCGCAAGGGAGCGGCTCCGATATGAAACACGATGCGGTCAATGTAGCCCGGTGGAACCAATATGCAAGCCTTGCGCTCGCGGGCTGGATCGTGTTGTCGGCGCCGACCTTGGCTGCGGAGCAACCGTCGCCGCTGGCGCCGCCTCGCCCAGCCGGCGCGCCGTCACTCGATTTGCGAGTGGGCGACATTCGAAGTTTATTGCCGCCCGCCGAGTGGGCTGAGCCCTTGCCCGCCGATATCGACGAGGTGATCGTCCGCTCGCGTAAGAAGGCGCCCGACATCCCCGAGCGCAAGACGGTTCCTCAGGGCTTGGGAGGCTTGTTTTGGGCGGCCACCCGTCCGACGGAGGCCTGGCGTCTGCTGGTGCCCGATCCGAACCAGCCGAAGATACCGGATCGCAGTCGCGACGACCCTAAGGAGCCGCCGGGTGCTTATCGCAGTCGCATCGGCGAGCCGGGCAAGATCTTCTAAAAAAAACCCCGCCACGAGGGCGGGGTTCGCAGAGCGCGAGAGTCGTCTCTGGCTCAGAGCAAGGGCACGAGCAGCAGAGCGACGATGTTGATGATCTTGATCAGCGGGTTGATCGCCGGGCCCGCGGTGTCCTTGTACGGATCACCCACGGTATCGCCGGTGACAGCGGCCTTGTGGGCGTCGGAGCCCTTGCCACCGAAGTGACCCTCCTCGATGTACTTCTTCGCGTTGTCCCAGGCGCCGCCGCCGGTGCACATCGAGATGGCGACGAAGAGACCCGTGACGATCGTGCCGATCAACAGACCACCGAGAGCGCGGATACCGGCGCCCGGGCCCATCATGGCGTTCATGCCAAAAGCAATGACCACCGGCACCAAGATCGGCAACAACGACGGTATGACCATTTCTTTGATCGCCGACTTGGTCAGCAGATCGACGGCCTTGGAGTAGTCGGGCTTCGCCGTTCCTTCCATGATGCCCTTGATCTCGCGGAACTGACGGCGCACCTCGGTCACCACAGAGCCTGCGGCACGACCGACCGCCTCCATCGCCATCGCGGCGAAGAGGTACGGTACGAGACCGCCGATGAAGAGGCCGATGATCACCGCCGGATCGGAGAGCGAGAACTCTTCGAGTTTGCCCACGGCTTCGAGGTTGTGCGTGTAGTCGGCGAACAGCACGAGCGCGGCGAGCCCCGCCGAACCGATCGCATAACCCTTGGTGACGGCCTTGGTGGTGTTACCGACGGCATCCAAAGGATCGGTGATGTTGCGCACCTTCTTGTCGAGCCCGGACATTTCGGCGATGCCACCGGCGTTGTCCGTGATCGGACCGTAGGCATCGAGCGCGACGATCATGCCGGTGAGCGACAACATCGCAGTGGCCGCGATGGCGATCCCGTAGAGACCTTCGAGCGAGTAGGCACCCCAGATCGCCAGACACACCGCGATGACGGGCAGGGCGGTCGATTTCATCGACACGCCAAGACCCGCGATCATGTTGGTGGCGTGGCCGGTTTGCGAGGCTTCAGCCACTTTCCGCACCGGGCTGAACTCCGTCGCGGTGTAGTACTCGGTGATCACGATCATGGCAGCCGTGAGGGCAAGACCAATGAGTGTGCAGCCGAACATCGTCAGATGGTTATCCGGCATCAGCGATCCGGTGATGAACCAGAAGGCGATGGCCGAGACCAGCCCCGAGACGATCACGCCCTTGTAGAGCGCGTTCATGATCTTGCCACCCTCACTGACCTTCACGAAGAAGGTGCCGACGATGGAGGCCACGATCGAGGCCGCACCGAGCGCGAGCGGGTAGATGATCGACGCGCCGTTGGTGTCCGCGAGCATCAGACCGCCCAAGAGCATGGTCGCGACCAAGGTGACCGCGTAGGTCTCGAACAGGTCGGCAGCCATGCCGGCGCAGTCACCGACGTTGTCACCGACGTTGTCGGCGATGACGGCCGGATTGCGCGGGTCGTCTTCGGGAATTCCCGCTTCGACCTTGCCGACGAGGTCGGCACCGACATCGGCACCTTTGGTGAAGATACCGCCGCCGAGACGCGCAAAGATGGAGATCAGCGAGCCGCCGAAGGCGAGGCCCACCAAGGAGTGCAACGCGTGATCGTCACCCACCACGCCGCGCATCCAGAAATAGTAGCCGGCCACGCCGAGCAGACCTAAGCCGACGACCAGCATGCCGGTGATCGCGCCGCCCTTGAAGGCGACCTGCAGTGCCGCGTTCAAACCCTCGTTGGCCGCTTGGGCCGTGCGGACGTTCGCTCGCACCGACACGTTCATGCCGATGTAGCCTGCGATGCCCGAGAGGATCGCGCCGACGGCGAATCCGCCAGCCGTCGCCCAGTCGAGCGCCAAACCGAGCACGACGCAGAGCACGACGCCGACGACGGCGATCGTCGAGTACTGACGATTGAGATAAGCCTGTGCACCCGCCTGAATCGCTGCCGCGATTTCCTGCATGCGAGCGTTGCCGGGATCAAGTCGATTGATTGATGCAGCGGAGACCGCACCGTACAGAACTGCGAGCAACCCCGAACCGATGGCTATCCACAGCCAATTGATCAAATGGGCATCCATTCTAATTGTTCCCCCTGAAGCAGATCAGCGAAAAAAAGGCGCTGCAATATAGCACAGCGCTTGGGCACGGCCTCGAGCGACCCGCGTCGCGGCGCTCGCGTCAGCGCGTGAACGGCGCCAGTTTTTTCTGCACCGCCACGCCCTTGATCTTCACGTAAACCGGCAGACCATTCTTGTAAGGTGGCGGGTCGCCGCCGCCGATCAGCGGCAGTAAATAGCGACGGCATTTCTCCGTGATTCCGAAGCCGTCGGCGGTGATGAAATCACGCGGCAGCTTTTTCTCGACGTTGGCGACCTTCGCGAGCGGCACGCTGCCCACCGTCCATCGATAAGGCTGCGAGGATTTACGCACGACTATCGGCATGACCGCGTTGTGTCCGCGAACTGCGAGCTCCACCGCCGCTTGACCCATGGCATAAGCCTGATCGACATCCACCTTCGAGGCGATGTGTCGGGCGGCGCGCTGCAGATAGTCGGCCACGGCCCAGTGATATTTGTAGCCGTGCGCCTCACGGACCATGTTGGCGATCACGGGGCCAACGCCACCCAACTGCGTGTGACCGAAAGCATCCTTGGTGCCCGCATCGGCCAAGAAGGTGCCCTCTGCGTCAGCCGTGCCTTCGGATACGACGATCACGCAGTAGCCACAGCGATCGACACATTCTTTGACGCGTTTGAGGAAAGCGTCGCGATTGAAAGGAATCTCCGGGAATAAAATGATGTGCGGTGGCTCGTCGCGCCCCTTACCCGCAAGGCCGCCTGCCGCTGCGATCCAGCCGGCGTGTCGACCCATGACTTCCATGACGAATACTTTGGTCGAGGTCTTGGCCATCGAGGCCACATCGAACGACGCCTCGAGAGTGGAGATGGCGACATACTTGGCGACGGAGCCGAAGCCGGGGCAGCAATCGGTGTACGGTAAATCGTTATCGACCGTCTTCGGTACACCGATGCAGGTAATCGGATATCCCAAGGCCTTGCCCATCTCGGCGACCTTGTGAGCGGTATCCATCGAGTCGTTGCCGCCGTTGTAAAAGAAATAGCCGATGTTGTGGGCCTTGAAGACCTCGATGAGTCGCTCGTACTCGGCGCGGTTCTGCTCGAGTCCTTTGAGTTTGAAACGCGCCGAGCCGAAGGCGCCCGAGGGTGTATGCCGAAGGCCGCGTATCGTCGCGGCTGATTCCTTCGAGCAGTCGATGAGGTCCTCGTGCAGCGCGCCAACGATGCCGTGCCGACCGGCATACACCTTGCCGATCTGCTTGGGGTGGCGACGGGCGGTCTCGATGACCCCGGCAGCCGAGGCATTGATGACGGCGGTGACGCCGCCCGACTGGGCGTAAAAAGCGTTGCGCGGCGCGCTGATCGCGCTGCGGCTGCGGGCCGGGGCGGCGGATTTACGGCGGGAGGTCTTTGCGGCGGGCTTTTTCATGGGTCGGGAGCATACCGGACGGTTTGACCTGTCGGAACCGGCCGGGTACTGTGCCGTTCATCATGCGTATCGTTTTTCTCGGCGCGCCGGGTTCCGGCAAAGGCACCCAGGCGCAGCGTCTGGTCGAACGTCACGGCATCCCGCAGATTTCCACGGGGGATCTGTTGCGTGCCCACGTGCGTGAAGGCACGGAGCTTGGGCGTCGTGCCAAGGCCGTCATGGATGCGGGTCAGTTGGTCGACGATGCCACCATCCTTGGGATGGTGCGCGAGCGGCTCGCTGAGGCGGATGCCAATCGTGGCTATATCCTCGACGGATTTCCGCGCACGATCCCGCAGGCCGAGGGCTTGGAGAAAATGTTGGGCGAGATCGGTCAGCCGCTCGATGCCGTGCTCCTCTTCGAGGTCGATTCCGGACTACTCGTGAAGCGAATTTCGGGCCGTCGCACCTGCGAGACCTGTGGTCTCGTGTTCAATGTGCACACGGCTCCGCCACCGTCACCGCCGCCCTGTGGTGGTCGTTGCGCAACCCCGAAGTTGGTGCAACGCCCCGACGACAAGGAAGACACCGTCGCGAAACGCATCGAGGTTTATGAGGCGCAGACGGCGCCACTCGTCGGGTTCTACGAGGGCAAGGGGCAGCTGCGTCGCGTCGATGCGGATGCGCCGCTCGCAACGGTCACCGCTCGCGTCGAGACGGCGCTCGCTCGATAACCGTCAGATCGCGGCTCGCAGGCGATCAGCCAAGACGCCTGCCCGCCAACCACCGAGCACATTCGCCGCATCGCGACCCGCGGCGATATCCTCCAGATCTTTGCGCGTCGCCAATACTTCGCTCGCGATGTCGAGTTCTTTGGCAACCGCTTGGGCGACGCTCGACAATGCCTTCACCGTCGCAACAAATGCAGGGTCGGGGCGCTCGCGTTTCGGCAGCGGCGGTGGTGGATGGTCGATCTGCGCAGCCTCGATCATCGCGAGGAGCTCCTCGCCCGAGTGTTTCACCACACCCTCGGGCATCTCCGGTAGGCGCGCGAGCTCATCCATCGAACGGGGCACGCTCTGCACGATCTCGCGCAGCACGCCGTCATCGAGGATCCAGCCGCGGGGACGATTACGTGTGATCGCGCGACGCTCTCGCCACGCGGCGAGACTGCGCAGCAAGGCTTGACGACCCGCATCCCACGCTGCGACACCTTTGAAACGCTGCCACGCGCGATCGGGATCCACTTGCAGCGCGGCCGGATCCTGCAAGGCGAGCTGATCTTCCTCGAGCCACGCGCGACGCCCGAGCCGATCGATATCGCCCAGCAGCGCCTCGCGCAAGGGCAAAAGGTAGCGGACGTCGTCGCGTGCGTACTCCACCTGCTCCGGTGAGAGCGGCCGGCGCGACCAGTCGGTTCGTGTTTGGCCTTTGGGCAACTCGGTGCCGAGGAGTCGCCGCACCAATTCGGCGTAACCGACTTGGGCTGGGAACCCTGCCAAAGAGGCTGCAATTTGGGTGTCGAACAGTGGCGCCACCTGACCCACCAGCGGCATCAACACTTCGAGGTCCTGACGGCCCGAGTGCAAGACCTTCAGCGGTCCGCCGTGATTGAAAGTTGCACGCAGAGGATCGAGGTCGCCGAGCGCGAGCGGATCGATACAGACCGGTTCTTGGCGAGTCGTCATCTGCACGAGACACAGCTCTGCGCGGTAGGTGCGCTCCCGCAGAAATTCGGTGTCGATGCCGATGGCAGTCTCACCTTGCAGTTCGGCTAGCAGATCCTCGAGTGCGGGTCGCGAGGCAATCAAGGCAGTGGACGACGGCATCGATGGACTATGCAAGAATTCAGCGCTCAGGGGAACGAATTTCGGAAAATGACCGGCATCATCAAAATCTTCATTGACATCTTGTTGTCGCGCGCGGGTCCGCAAGACCTGCCGACCTCCAAGCAGTTGCTCGGTATCTGTTTCGCCACGCTCGTGGTGTTGCAAGCGGTGCTCGGGACGTGGCTGATTCCGGCTGAAGACTCCATCGTGCCGCAGGCGATCCTCTCGACGCTGATCACGCTCGCCTGGGTCGCGTTGATCCTGCAACTGTCGGGACGACTCGAGCGATTCGTGCAAACAGCAACGGCTCTGCTCGGTGTCGCCTGTCTCTTCGCACCGGTGAGTATTCCGCTGGTGTCCACCATCCGACCCGAGGTGGGGCAGCCGGTGGCGATGACGCCGCTCGCGCTCGTGGCGTTTGTTCTCAGTATTTTTTTGATCTACGTCAACGCCAGAATTCTGCGTGCTGCCACCGAGCGCTCGATGTTGCAGTGCGTCTTGCTCTTCATGGCAGGTGAGTTGTTCACGTTTTTCGTGCTGGTCGCGCTCGGGCTCGGCGCGGATGCACCGGCCGCCGGCTGATGCATCTGCATATCCTCGGTATCTGCGGCACCTTCATGGGTGGCATCGCGGCCATCGCTCAAGCGGCTGGCCATCGCGTCACCGGTTCTGATCGCAACGTCTATCCCCCGATGAGCACGCAGCTCGCGGCGCTGGGCATTGAGGTCGTCGAGGGTTTCGATCCCGAGCAACTCGATGCGCAACCCGATGTGGTCGTCGTGGGCAACGTGATGAGTCGCGGGCATCCGGTGATCGAGGCTTTGCTCGAGCGCGACATGCCGTTCGTATCGGGCCCTGAATGGCTCTCACGGGAAGTGTTGCGCGAGCGCTGGGTGTTGGCGGTCGCCGGCACCCATGGCAAGACCACGACCAGCAGCATGCTCGCCTGGATCCTCGAATTCGCCGGTCTTTCGCCGGGCTTTCTGATCGGTGGCGTGCCCGAAGATTTCGGTGTGAGCGCTCGCTTGGGTGAGCGCCCGTTCTTCGTGATCGAGGCGGATGAGTACGACACGGCCTTCTTCGACAAGCGCGCGAAATTCGTCCATTACCGACCACGAACGCTCATCCTCAACAATCTCGAATACGACCACGCCGACATCTACCCGGATGTCGCGGCGATCCAGAGGCAGTTCCATCATCTGGTTCGTACGGTTCCCGGTTCGGGCTTGATCGTGCATCACGCGAGCGAGCCGTATCTGCTCGAGACGCTGGAGATGGGTTGTTGGACGCCGCGCGAATCTTTTGCGCGCTTGGGCGCGAACGATGCGTTTTGGAAGGCGCGCCACTTGGCAGCCGACGGGTCGGCCTTCGAGGTCTATTGCGGCGATGTTCTTGCGGGTGAGGTGAGCTGGTCGTTGATCGGCGGGCACAACGTCGATAACGCGTTAGCTGCCATCGCTGCGGCGCGTCATGCGGGTGTACCGCCCGAGGTGTCCTGTGCAGCGCTCAAAGAATTCCGTGGTATCAAGCGTCGCATGGAGCTGCGTGGTGAAGTCGGCGGTGTGCGCGTGTACGACGATTTCGCGCACCACCCAACGGCGATCACGACCACTGTCGAGGGTCTGCGCGCTCGGGTCGGTTCGGAGCGTATCGTCGCCATCCTCGAGCCTCGCTCGAACACGATGCGCATGGGCGTACATCGCGATGCGCTGGCGTCATCGTTGACTGCGGCCGATGAAGTCTGGTTACACACGCCACCTGCGCTCGGCTGGGATCCTTCGCCCGTACTCACCGAGCTCGGTGGCCGTGGGCACCATTGTGATGATGTGGACTTGCTGGCGCGGCGACTGGCGCAACGCTTGCGCCCGGGAGACCACGCGCTGATCATGTCCAACGGTGGTTTTGGTGGCTTGCACGGCAAGTTACTCGCAGCGCTCGGGGAGGCAGGGCATGGCACGCAGGGATGAACGCATCGTCACGGTCGGCATGACCGGCGCCTCGGGTACCCAGTACGGCTTGCGTCTGGTCGAGTGCCTGATCCAAGCGGACTATCAGGTTTTTCTGATGTTCACCAAGGCCGCCCAGATCGTGGTGGGCTCCGAGACCGACTGCAAATTACCCGGGCGCACAGCCGAGCAGACCCGATATCTTAGTCAGCTCTACAAAGCGCGCGAGGGTCAGCTGCGTGTCTTCGGTGACGAGGAGTGGACGTCGCCGGTGGCCAGTGGTTCGGGTGCGCCGCGGCAAATGGTGGTGTGTCCGGCTAGCATGGCGACGGTATCGGCCATCGCCACGGGGGCTAGCGAAAATTTGCTCGAGCGAGCGGCGGATGTCGTGATCAAAGAGCGTGGCAATCTGATCATCGTGCCGCGCGAGACGCCGTTTTCGCCGATTCATCTCGAGAATATGTTGAAGCTGGCGCGGCTCGACGTGACGATCCTCCCGGCGAACCCCGGCTTCTACAACCGACCGACCGATGTCGCCGCGATGGTCGATTTCATCGTGGCGCGTATCCTCGATCAGCTTGGAGTGGAGCATCAGTTGATGCAGCGCTGGGGCCGGGAGCCCTGATCTCGATGAGCGTGACCAGCGAAATACCGCTCTTCCCGCTCAGCACCGTGCTGTTCCCGCGCGGTCCGTTGCCGCTGCGTATCTTTGAGCCGCGGTATGTCGACATGATCAAGCGCTGCATGCGCGAGGGCAGTTGCTTCGGCGTCGTGTTGATCACCGAGGGCGGCGAAACCGGTGCGAAATCCGGTTTTTGCGAGATCGGTACGACCGCTCGTATCGTCGATTTCAATCTTTTGCCGGACGGTCTGCTCGGCATCAGTTGTCGCGGCGAGCGTCGCTTCCGGGTGTTGCGTGCTTGGCGTCAGGACGACGGCCTGAACCTCGGTGAGGTCGAATGGATCGATCCACCGGTAGTGAGTGCCCGCACGGCCCTGACCGTGCCCGAGGAGTATCGGCACCTCGCTGATCTGTTGCGCCGGGTCTTGCCCGAGCTTGGCGATATTTATGAGGGCATCGAACCACGTTTCGACGACGCCGACTGGGTCGGTTCGCGCTTGGTCGAGATATTGCCGATCAGTCTCGCTGACAAGCAGGCCTGTCTCGAGCTGCTCGATCCGCTGCGTCGTCTCGCGTTGTTGTCACCGTTGATTCGGCGCGATGTCGGCAACGACGCCTGAGCGTCGTCGAGCGTAGAAAGGCAGTAGCAAAGCAGCGATCAGCACGGTCGCACCGAGCACCAACCAGCCAACCACGCCATCGAAGTCGGAGAGCAGGAAGCGCGCCGAATGGCTCGCGTTCGGTTGCGATGTTTCGCGTAGAAACGCAATGACCCACACCCAACCGGCATGCAAGCCGATGCAGGCAGCGATGTTGCCCGTGAGCGCGCGCACCACGCCTAGCAGGACACCGACCGCCGCGAGCGCGAGAAAGGCATCGAGTATCGCCAGCGGTTCGGCGAGTTGTGCGAGGGTGCCTGCAACATGTCGCCAACCACTATCCCAACCGAGTTCTGCGACGGGGATGCGATAGCGGCCGACGAAATGCACCGCTGCGTAGAGTACGGCGGTGAGCAAGACGGCGAGGGTCGTGCCGGATTCACGTTCGATCGCGGTGTGCATCGCGCCGCGCATGAATGTCTCCTCGATCAAAGCCACGGTGATACCGGTCAGCAAACCGCCGAAGGCGATACCCACGAGCAAGCTGCCGTCGATGGCGAGATCAGCCTGCAGGATGCGTAAATCGAATGCGAACATCGCAACACCGATCGGCAGCATCGTCGCCACGCCGAGCAGCAAGCCCAAGCCGGCTTCGCGCAAGAAATTTGGACGCGTGAGGCCCCAGCCGAGGCTCGCGCGATCGGCGACGCCGAGACGGCGCGCCATCCAGATGAAGCCGATGAGCAGTGCCAGCATGCCGAGGCGATTCGCGACGCGATGAAATTTGAGGTCGAACGTCGGCGTCAGGGCATCGTAGAGCGGCCAAGCGAAGAGAGCCATGACGGCAAAGCCCGCTACGAACAGCGCCAAGAAGAGCCCGAAGCTGCGCATCAAAGAAATCCCGACACGGCTGCGCCGGTCTTGGAGTCATCGCTCGGCACGAGCCACTCGACCTGACTGTCGATGCGACCGTCCTCTTGCAAGCTCAGCAGTCGGAATCCCGGTGGGCGTGTATCGAGCTCGAAGTCGACGACGAGCGGCTTGAATTGCACGCAAGTCGAGGGCGTTGCCATCATCTGGATACCCTCGTGCAGACCGTCGAACGCTTGATGCACATGTCCCCAGAGCACGCCCCGAACACGCGGGTGTTTGGCGAGGATATCGAAGAAGCGTTGCGGCGCTTCGAGAGCCACCGTGTCGAGCCACACGCTGTTCGATGGGATCGGGTGGTGATGCAGCACGATCAGCGCGTGTCGATACCCTGCATCGGCTAGTGCGTTATCGAGGCGCTGCAACTCGGTGTCGCTGAGGCGTCCCGCGGCACTGCCGGGCAGCATCGAGTCGAGCATCACGATGCGCCAATCACCAAAATTTCGATGACCGCAATATTGGAACGGCGCCTCGGCGAACACGTCGCTCATCAACGCCGGGTCGTCATGGTTGCCGGGCAAGCATAAGACCGGTGGGCCGAGCCCCCCGAGTTCGCGCGCGATCCACTCGTAACCATCGGGGTCGTCGTGGACGAGATCACCGGTGGCGAGGATCGCATCGAGTTGCTGGAAGCCACCGCAGCGGCGTCTTGCGAGATCGAGGGTCGCGCGGAGCGTGTCGAGTGTGACGACGCCGCGCATGCCTCCTGCCGGATCACCGACGAGGTGGGTGTCGGTCAGTTGCAGCAGACGTACGGCAGCCATGGCGTCCATGCTAACGCCATGACTGCCGCTCTGTCAGCGCGAACTCAGTAGCGGTAGGTCTCGGGCTTGTACGGACCCTGCTTGGTCACACCGATGTAGTTGGCTTGCTGATCGGTGAGTTCCGTCAGTTGGGCGCCGAGCTTCTGCAGATGCAGTCGCGCGACCTTCTCGTCGAGGTGCTTCGGCAGCACATAGACGCCAACCGGATACTTCTCGTGGTTCGCCCACAGTTCGATCTGCGCGATCGTCTGGTTCGCGAACGACGAGGACATCACGAAACTTGGGTGGCCCGTGCCGCAGCCGAGGTTCACGAGGCGCCCCTCGGCGAGCAGCGTGATGCGCTTGCCGTCGGGGAAGATCACGTGATCGACCTGCGGCTTGATGTTCTCCCACTGGCACTGCTTCAACGAAGCGCAATCGATTTCGTTGTCGAAGTGACCGATGTTGCAGACGATCGCTTGATCCTTCATGCGCTTCATGTGGTCGAACGTGATCACGTGGAAGTTGCCCGTAGCCGTCACGAAGATGTCGGCCTTGTCGGCGGCATATTCCATGGTGACGACGCGGTAGCCTTCCATCGCCGCCTGCAGTGCGCAGATCGGATCGCACTCGGTGACCCACACTTGAGCGGAGAGCGCGCGCAGTGCCTGCGCTGAGCCCTTGCCCACATCGCCATAGCCACAAACCACGGCGACTTTGCCCGCGATCATGACGTCGGTGGCGCGCTTGATGGCATCCACCAGTGACTCGCGGCAACCGTAGAGGTTGTCGAACTTCGACTTGGTGACGGCATCGTTCACGTTGATGGCCGGAAAGGCGAGGGCGCCATCCTTGGCCATCTGGTAGAGACGTTTCACGCCGGTGGTGGTTTCTTCCGTCACACCGCGGATGTGCTTGATACGCGTCGAGTACCACTTCGGATCGCGCTGCAAGGTTTCTTTGATGCTCGCGAAGAGGTATTCCTCTTCCTCGCTGCCCGGATGCGAGAGCACCGACAGATCGCTCTCGGCCTTGGTGCCGAGGTGCAGCAACAGCGTGGCATCGCCACCGTCGTCGAGGATCATGTTCGAGTAGCCACCATCGGTCCACTCGAAGATACGATGGGTGAAATCCCAGTATTCCTTCAGCGACTCGCCTTTGTAGGCGAAGACGGGTGTGCCGTTGACGGCGATCGCAGCGGCCGCGTGATCCTGTGTCGAGAAGATATTGCACGAGGCCCAGCGAACCTGCGCACCGAGCGCTTGCAGCGTCTCGATGAGCACGGCCGTCTGGATGGTCATGTGCAGCGAGCCGGTGATGCGGGCGCCGCGCAGAGGTTGCGTCGGGGCGAACTCCTCGCGGATCGCCATCAAGCCCGGCATTTCGGTCTCGGCGATACGGATTTCCTTGCGGCCCCAATCGGCAAGGGAGAGATCGGCGACGTGGAAGTCGGTCTTACCGATCGATTTAACGACAGCGTTCATGGTCTGACTCCGTTGATCTTGGTTGAAGATTAACGGGCGCCGTTGAACGTCATCCTGACTCGCAACGAGCCTGGCATCGGCCAACCCGATGCTGCAGCGCCCCTCGTCGCGGTGCGTAGTTTACCTGCGCGGCCTCGCGGCAGCGACTTTTTCAGCGACGACGCTTGATTCCAGCGTCGGCCGCCAAGGCGGCAGCGCGGTCGGTGCGCTCCCAGGTGAAATCCCGATCCTCACGCCCAAAATGGCCGTACGCCGCCGTTTTTTGATAGATGGGCCGCGCGAGCTTCAACATTTCGCGCAAGCCATAGGGGGTGAGATCGAAATGCCGGCCGACGAGCTGCGTGAGTTTCTCGCGCGGTACTTTGCCGGTGCCAAAGGTTTCGACCATCACCGAGGTCGGTTCCGCCACGCCGATGGCATACGACACTTGCACTTCGCAGCGGTCGGCAAGCCCGGCAGCGACGATGTTCTTGGCGACATATCGCGCGGCATAGGCCGCCGAGCGATCCACTTTCGAGGGATCCTTGCCCGAGAAAGCGCCGCCACCGTGACGCGCGAAGCCGCCGTAGGTGTCGACGATGATCTTGCGGCCCGTGAGACCGCAATCGCCCACCGGCCCACCGATCACGAAGCGACCGGTCGGGTTGATATGGAACTTGGTTCCCTTGTGCAGCCACTTCTTCGGCAGCACGGGCAGGAGAATTTCGTCCATCACGGCATCGCGCAGCTTCTTGGTCGAGATGTCGTCGCTGTGCTGAGTCGAGAGCACCACCGCTTCGATCGCGACCGGCTTGTCGCTCTCGTAGCGCAGAGTGACTTGGCTCTTGGCATCCGGACGCAGCCAAGGCAGTTTGCCTTGCTTACGCACTTTCGCTTGGCGCTCCACCAACCGATGCGACAACGTGATCGCCGCTGGCATCAAAACTTCGGTTTCGTTGGTGGCGAAGCCGAACATCAAGCCCTGATCGCCCGCGCCCTGCTTGCGCGGATCACTGCGATCGACGCCTTGAGCGATGTCGGCGGATTGCTTGCCGATGACGTTGAGTACGCCGCACGACGCCCCGTCGAAACCCATGTCAGAGGAGTTGTAGCCGATGCCGAGCACGGTACGACGCACGATGGCTTCGATATCGACCCACGCATTGGTGGTGACTTCGCCTGCGACGATGGCCACACCCGTCTTCACGAGTGTTTCGACGGCCACTCGACAGCGCTTATCCTCGGCGAGGATGGCATCGAGAATCGCGTCGGAAATTTGGTCGGCGACTTTGTCGGGGTGACCCTCGGAAACGGATTCCGAAGTGAACAGATAGTGATTGGCCATGGGCATCGTCCAGCGGTTACACAGCCGGAAAAGTATAGCGGTTAATCGCCATGGTTCATTGAAAAAAAGACGCTCGGTGAGCGAGAATTGCAGTTTCACGCAAGCAGGATGAGCCCGCCCCATGACTGATCGCCGCACTCTCGCCAACGCCATTCGGGCGCTCTCCATGGATGCGGTGCAGAGGGCAGCCTCCGGCCATCCCGGCGCTCCGATGGGTATGGCGGATATCGCCGAAGTGCTCTGGCGTGAGGCCATGGATTACAACCCGGCCAACCCGCGTTGGGTTGATCGAGATCGTTTCGTGCTCTCGAACGGGCACGCATCGATGTTGCTCTATTCCGTGCTGCACTTGACGGGTCATCCGCTCTCGATGGACGACATCAAAAATTTCCGTCAGTTGGGTGCGCGCACGGCAGGTCATCCCGAGCACGAGCCGGCGCTCGGCATCGAAACCACGACCGGCCCGCTCGGTCAGGGCATTGCCACCGCCGTTGGCATGGCGCTGGCTGAGAAGTTGCTCGCCGCCGAGTTCAATCGCGCAGGCCACGACATCGTCGATCACCACACCTGGGTCTTCCTCGGTGACGGTTGCATGATGGAAGGGATCTCGCACGAGGCGGCTTCGCTCGCGGGCACCTTGGGTCTCGGCAAACTGATCTGCGTCTATGACGACAATGGCATCTCGATCGACGGTAACGTCAAGGGCTGGATGTCGGACGACACCGCCAAGCGCTTTGTCGCTTATGGTTGGCAGGTCATCAAAGATATCGATGGTCACGACGCCGAGTCGGTCTCGAAGGCGCTGCGCAAGGCGAAGGCTAATCGTCGGCAGCCCACGCTGATTTGTGCGCGCACCGTGATCGGCAAGGGCGCGCCGAACAAGCAGGGCAGCAAGTCGACCCACGGCGAACCACTCGGTGCCGAGGAGATCGCAGCGACGCGCGCCGCTCTCGGTTGGTCGCATGAGCCCTTCGTGATTCCTGAGGATGTACGAGCCGCATGGGATCAGCGCGCTCGCGGCGACAAAGCCGAGAAATCTTGGAAGCGCCGCTTCAATCGCTACAAGCGCGAGTTCCCGGAACTCGCTGCGGAGTTCATGCGCCGGATGAAGGGTGAGTTGCCGGGCGATTGGCCGGCACTGCGCGACGCTGCCATGAGCGCGGCGGCTGCCGTGACCGCGCCGCAGGCCACCCGCGCATCCTCGCAAACCATCTTGAACGCGATCGGCCCCGGCATGGGCGAATTGCTCGGCGGTTCAGCCGATTTGACCGGCTCGGTGAACACCTTTCGCAAAGACTCCAAGGCGATCACGCCAGAGGATGCCAGCGGCAACTACGTCTATTACGGCGTACGCGAATTCGCGATGACGGCGATGATGAACGGGCTCGCATTGCATGGCGGTTTTGCGCCGTATGCGGGCACGTTCCTCGTATTCTCCGATTATGCGCGCAACGCCGTGCGTTTGGCCGCGCTGATGCATCAAAGAATTCTGCTGGTGTATACGCATGACTCCATCGGTCTTGGTGAGGATGGTCCGACGCACCAGCCGATCGAGCATCTGGCTTCGCTTCGAGCGATGCCGAATCTGTCGCTGTGGCGCCCGTGCGATGCCACCGAGACGGCAGTGGCTTGGCTGGCCGGCATCGAGCGCGTCACCGGTCCCACTTCACTCGTGCTGACGCGTCAGGCCTTGGCGCAGCAGCCGCGCGATGCCGCGCAGCTCGCAGCAATCGCCAACGGCGGCTATGTACTCATCGAGCCCGTCGGTGGCGAGCCTGAAGCGATCGTGATGGCGACCGGCTCGGAAGTCGCGCCGGCTGTCGAAGCGGTGCGCGCCAAGAATGCGGCCGGTCGTCGGATCCGACTCGTGTCGATGCCCTCCACCGACACGTTCGATAGGCAGAACGCCGCTTGGCGCGAAGCGGTGTTGCCCAAGCGGGTGACGCGTCGGGTCGCGGTCGAAGCGGCAGCGACTCAAAGCTGGTGGAAGTACGTTGGCAGCGAGGGACGAGTGCTCGGCATCGATCAGTTCGGCGCCTCAGGTAAGGCTGCGGAGCTCTTTGAACATTATGGATTGACGAGCGCGCACATCGGTCGTGCGATCGACGAGCTGCTCGCGAACTGAACGGATACCAAACGCTATTTCATTGAGAGGTCAGGACACATGGCGATCAAGGTTGGCATCAACGGATATGGACGTATCGGACGTAACGTGCTGCGCGCGCTCTACGAGAGCGGCCGCAACCAAGAGATTCAGATCGTTGCGATCAACGATTTGGGTGATGCCGAGACCAACGCCCACCTCACGCGCTACGACTCCGCACATGGCCGCTTTCCCGGAGAAGTGCAGGTCGATGGCGATTCGATGGTCGTCAACGGCGATCGAATCCGAGTGCTTGCCCAGCGCGACCCGGCGAAGCTGCCTTGGGGCGAACTCGGCGTTGATTTCGTGCTCGAGTGCACCGGCCTTTTCACGAGTAAGGCCAAGGCCTCTGCGCATTTGGCGGGCGGCGCCAAAAAGGTCGTCATCTCGGCGCCCGGCGGTGACGATGTCGATGCGACCGTGGTCTTCGGCGTGAACCATCAGATCTTGCGTGCCTCGCACACCGTGATCTCCAACGCGTCGTGCACGACCAACTGTTTGGCGCCGGTCGCGCAGGTGCTGCACGCGAACATCGGCATCGAAAGTGGGCTTATGACCACCGTGCACGCGTATACGAACGATCAAGTGCTCACCGACGTCTATCACTCGGATCTGCGCCGCGCGCGCTCGGCCACGATGTCCATGATCCCGACCAAAACCGGCGCCGCCGCGGCCGTGGGTCTCGTGCTGCCCGAACTGAAAGGTAAGTTCGACGGTTTCGCCGTGCGAGTACCGACGATCAACGTCTCGCTGGTCGATCTCACCCTGACTCCGAAACGGGCGACCTCGGTGGCCGAGGTCAATCAATTGATGAAAGCTGCCGCCCACGGCCCGCTCAAAGGCGTTTTGGCCTACACCGAAGCGCCGCTCGTCTCGATCGACTACAACCACGATGCGCATTCATCGACCTTCGATGGCACGATGACCAAGGTCATCGGTGGCAATCTGGTCAAGGTCTGCGCGTGGTACGACAACGAGTGGGGCTTCTCCAACCGGATGCTCGACACAACGCTCGCTTGGTCGAAGGCGAACTGATCGTCATGCCGGTTCGTCGGATGCTCGATCTCGAGCTCAAGGGTCAGCGCGTGCTGATCCGCGAGGATTTGAACGTCCCGGTCGAAGCGGGCGTGATCACGAGCGATGCGCGCATACGCGCAGCGCTGCCCACGATTCGAGCGGCTCGCGAGGCCGGCGCGCGCGTGCTGCTGCTATCGCACCTCGGTCGCCCCAAGGAGGGCGAGTTCTCTGCCGAGAATTCCTTGG
Source organism: Klebsiella pneumoniae (assembly GCA_945873095.1). Taxonomy (GTDB): domain Bacteria; phylum Pseudomonadota; class Gammaproteobacteria; order Steroidobacterales; family Steroidobacteraceae; genus UBA964. The sequence goes on from CAMCBU010000016.1 coordinate 25,566, forward strand.
CGCCGGTCGCCGTTCGATTGGGCGAGCTGCTCGGCACCCCCGTGCGGTTGGTCAACGACTGGTTGGGTGGCATCGAGTGTGCGCCAGGCGAAGTGGTGCTCTGCGAAAACGTGCGTTTCAATAAAGGCGAAAAGCAAGACGACGAGGCGCTCTCGCGTCGTATGGCGGCGCTGTGCGACATCTTCGTGATGGACGCCTTCGGCACGGCGCATCGCGCCGAGGCCAGCACACACGGTGTCGCGCGCTTTGCGCCGCTTGCCTGTGCCGGGCCGCTGTTGGTGGGCGAGCTCGAGGCGCTCGAGCGCGCGCTGGCCAAGCCCGCGCGTCCGCTGGTGGCGATCGTCGCGGGTTCGAAAGTGTCGACCAAGCTCACCGTGCTCGAGTCGTTGCTCTCGAAAGTCGATCAGCTGATCGTGGGTGGTGGTATCGCCAATACTTTTCTGGCGGCGACCGGCGTTGCTGTCGGCAAGTCGTTGCACGAGCCCGCGATGCTCGATACGGCGCGTGCGTTGCTCGCGCAGGCAAAAGCCAAAGGCACTGCGATTCCGCTGCCGACCGATGTCGTAGTCGCCAAGGAATTCTCGGCCACGGCCGTCGCGACGACACGCACGGTCGACGCAGTCGAAGCAGACGAGCTGATCCTTGATATCGGTCCTTCCACGGCGCGATCGCTTGCAACGCTGTTGCAATCGGCGGGCACGATACTCTGGAACGGTCCGGTTGGTGTGTTCGAGTTCGACTCGTTTGCAGGTGGTACGCGGGTGATCGCTGAGGCGATCGCCGCCAGTTCCGCGTTCTCCCTCGCGGGCGGCGGCGACACGCTCGCCGCGATCGAAAAGTTCGGTGTCGAATCAGGAATTTCGTATATCTCCACCGGTGGCGGTGCCTTCCTCGAGTTCGTCGAGGGCAAGACGCTCCCGGCAGTAGCGGCGCTGGAGGCCCGGTTCGACGCATAACGTGCTGGCAAGGGGCTTGCGTGCACCTCACAATGAAGGCCTATGTTGCGTAGAACCAAGATCGTCGCCACCCTCGGGCCGGCGACAGACGATATCGACGTCCTTTTCGATATGTGCCGGGCCGGTCTCGATGTGGCTCGGGTGAATTTTTCCCACGGTAACCACGACGATCACCTGCGGCGCATCATGCTGTTGCGTGAAGCGTCGATGCGCGCAGGGCGTTATGTCGCCATTCTGGGCGACCTTGCCGGACCCAAGATTCGGATCGAGAGTTTCCAGAACGGTAAAGTCGATTTGCAGGACGGGCAAGCTTTTGCGCTCGATACTGCGCTCGACTCCAAAGTCGGGAATGAGTCGGTCGTCGGAGTCGCCTACAAAGAACTCGTCAACGACGTGAAAGCGGGCGATACGTTGCTGCTCAACGATGGTCTCATCGTACTCGAAGTCACGGCCGTTCACGGCACTCGGATCGAGACCAGGGTGATCGCAGGCGGCGAACTGTCCAACCGTAAAGGGGTGAATCGCAAAGGTGGCGGCATTTCCGCGCCCGCTTTGACCGACAAAGATTTCGAGGATATCCGCTTCGCTTCAGCGCAGGGCCTTGATTATCTTGCGTTGTCGTTCGTGCGTGATGCCGCGGATATCCACAAAGCACGCGAGTTGCTTAAACAAGCGGGCGGCGAGTCCGTGCGTATCGTCGCCAAGATCGAGCGGCACGAAGCGGTTGCCCATCTCGATGAAATCATCGCAGCTACCGATGTGATCATGGTGGCGCGCGGTGATCTCGGTGTGGAGATGGGTCACGCGGCGCTGACCGGTCTGCAAAAGACCATGATCTACAAGACTCGGCATGCGAACCGCGTCGTCATCACGGCCACGCAGATGATGGAGTCGATGATCCAGAATCCGGTCCCGACACGCGCCGAAGTGAGCGACGTCGCCAATGCCGTCATGGACGGTACCGATGCCGTGATGCTGTCGGCAGAAACGGCAGCCGGCAAGTATCCGGTCAAGGCCGTAGCGGCGATGGCTGAGGTGATCGCGGGCGCTGAGCGCTATCAAATCGCGGCACACAAACCGCGGGAGCGATTCGGTGCGATGTTCACCGAGACCGAGGAGGCGATCGCGAACGCGGTGATGTATACGGCCAATCACCTCGAGGTAAAGGCGATCGTGGCCTTGACCGAGAGCGGCGCTACGCCGCAGTGGATGTCGCGCTTCCGCTCGGGAATTCCCATCTATGCGTTCACGCGGCACGAGAAAACTCGGCGCCGAGTGACCCTGTATCGCGGCGTGTATCCAGTGTCCTTCGATCTGCCGCGTGACACGCGCGATGGCTTGTTGCGAGCTGTGTTTCATCAATTGCTGGACTTGCAACTGGTCAGTGAGGGTGACCAAATCATTCTCACCAAGGGCGAGTTCTCGGGTGTGCAGGGTGGCACGAATTCTCTGCAGATCTTGACCGTACACCGCTAGTGCCAAGCATGACGGCAAGGCCGATCAAGCGTTGGGTCGGTCGCGGCTTGCTGATCCTCGCCGCAGTGTTGGTTGCGACGATTGCGGCGGCGTACTGGGCTTTGCGCGGTTCGCTGCCTGACCTCGCAGGTGGTATCGAGACTCCTGCGGGTGCCTTGACGGCGGATGTGCGTATCGAGCGCGATGTCGATGGTGCGCCGACCATACGGGGGCGTAGTTTTGCCGACGTCGCTTTTGGTCTCGGCTTTGCGCACGCGCAGGATCGCTATTTCCAAATGGACCTCTCGCGGCGTCTGGCGGCCGGGGAGTTGGCGGCGTTGCTTGGTCCGACTCTGGTGGGTCAAGACAAATCGGCGCGAGTCTTCCGACTGCGTGAGGTCGCAAGGCAGGTCATCAAAGACAGCACCGCCGACCAACGCGTCTGGATCGAGGCTTATACGCGAGGCGTGAATGCGGGTCTCGGTTCGCTCGAGGTTCGACCGTGGGAATATTTGCTCCTGCGTCAAAAACCAACTGAATGGCTTGTCGAAGATTCGATTCTCGTTGTGCATGCGATGTGGTGGCAGTTGCAGCACGAGAGCATCGAATCGGAGATGACGCGTCGTGCGATCAGCGCGCGACTCGAGGAGCGCATGCGGACAGCCGCCGGCGACGGCGAGATCGATTTGACTGCGGTGCGCGCCGTGCAGCAGTTTCTGTTTCCGCGCGGCAACGAATGGGACGCACCGAACTTTGCGACCGAAGCCGATCGGCAGGCTGCCAATGGCGGCGCCGCGTTCTCAGCTCCGGCCGTGCCGCCGCCGGAGTGGCTCGATTTACGTGGTTCCCGGGTGTCGGGTGCCGTCGCGCACGCGGCTTTTGATGACGCCGCTTTCGATGAGGAGGCGCGAGGTTTTCCCGGCAGTAATGCATGGGCGGTCGCCGGCGAATACACGCAAAGCGGCGCTGCTTTGGTGGCGGGCGACATGCACTTGGGTTTGCGCGTGCCCACGGTTTGGTACCGTGCGCGACTCATCGTGACGGACAACGACGGTTCGCCGATGGAGCTCAACGGTGTGACGTTGCCGGGTCTTCCAGCCGTGGCAGCCGGCAGCAACGGTCGGATCGCTTGGTCGTTCACCAACAGCTACGGTGACTGGGCGGACGTACGCGGCTTGTCCTGTGTGTCGGGGCGGCGTGGTTATCTGGCGCCGGGTGGTGAGACCGCTTTCGAGATTCGCCAAGAGCGTATCGAGATCGCCGGAGCCGAGCCCGAGATGTTCGAAATCTGGGAAAGCGCGTCCGGACCGATCATCAAGGTCGACGGCGATACCAAGACGGGCGAGACCTGCTGGGCGGCACGCTGGTTGATCACCGAGCGCGGAGCGACCAATCTGGCGAGTCTCGAGTTGCAGCAGGTGAGTGATCTTGATGCTGCACTGCAACTGGCGCCACGGGTCGGAATTCCGCATCAAAACTTTACCTTGGGAGATCGTAGCGGGCGGATCGCCTGGACGATTATCGGGCGTATCCCTGCAGGCTCGCTCGGGCCCGAGACGGCGCGCCCGGTGACCTGGCGCGATGCGGCCGCAGCGCCGCGCATCGTCGACCCGCAGGTCGGTCGTTTGTGGAGTGCCAACTCGCGTCATGTCGATGGCGAACTCGAGACGGTGCTCGGCAACGACGAGGCGGAAAGCGGCATGGGTTACGACATGGGCACGAGGCAAGGCCGCATCCGTGATCGCTTGCTCGCGATCGATGGCAAAGCGACGCCCGCTGACATGCTGTCGATCCAGTTCGATGGGCGGGCGGAGTTTCTGGATCGTTGGCAGCAACTCTTGCTAGGCGTGCTCGATGAGGATGCACTCAAGAATCATCCGAAGCGGGCTGAGCTGCGTCGCTGGGTGAGCGAATGGCAGGGTGTCGCCGCGGCGGAGTCGGTCAGTTATCGTTTGGTGCGCGCCTATCGCGACACGACACGCAAGGCTGTGTGGAACATGATCACCGAGTCCTTACAGACTGCGCAGGGTTCTCACCCGTATGCGCTGTTCGAGGGATCACTATGGCGGCTCGTCACCGAGCAACCGGCTCATCTGCTGACGGCTAACCACACTGATTGGCGCAGTTTCCTGCTTCAGCAAGCGGATCTGGTGATAGAGCGTTTGGAGGAGAGTTGCGGAGCACTCGCCAATTGCCGTTGGGGACAACATAACACCACGCGCATTCGCCACCCGCTCTCTGGCGCGCTGGGTCCGCTCGCGCGCTATCTCGACATGCCGGCGCGACAACTCGATGGAGATATGAATGTGCCGCATGTGACGGGCCCAACGTTCGGTGCCTCCGAGCGCTTTGCGATCTCGCCGGGTCGTGAGTCGGAGGCGTACTTGCAGATTCCAGGCGGCCAAAGCGGGCATCCGCTGTCGCCCTTCTATCAAGCGGGCTTTGATGACTGGGTCAGCGGGCGACCGCGAGCTTTGTTGCCAGGCCCAACCCAGTATTCTTTGACCTTGGTGGCCAAGCCATGACTGAAACGCGTTTCATCGGTACCGATCGTTATATCACCACAGCGGATCTGGGCATGGCGGTCAATGCCGCCATCACCTTGGGCAGACCCCTCCTGATCAAGGGTGAACCGGGGACGGGCAAGACGCAGCTAGCACTCGAGGTGGCCGGCGCTCTCGGCCGGCCGATTTTCGAGTGGCACGTCAAATCGACCAGCAAAGCCCAGCAGGGTCTTTACGAATACGACGCTGTCTCACGCTTGCGAGACTCACAACTGGGCGATCCCAAAGTCGCTGATATTCGCAATTACATCGTGCGGGGCAAGCTGTGGGAGGCGTTTGATTCCGAGACGCAACCGGTGTTGCTGATCGACGAAATCGACAAGGCGGATATCGAATTCCCGAACGATCTGCTGCGCGAGATCGATCGCATGGAATTCTACGTTTACGAGACTCGCGAGCTGGTCCAGGCGCGACATCGTCCGATCATCATCATCACGAGCAACAACGAGAAGGAACTACCCGATGCCTTTCTGCGTCGTTGCTTCTTCCACTACATTCGTTTTCCCGATGCCGAGACGATGGAGAAGATCGTCGCCGTGCATTATCCGAATCTGAAAAAAGAGCTGCTTGCGGAGGCGTTGAGCGCGTTCTACCAGGTGCGCGAGACGCCGGCATTGAAGAAGAAACCATCGACTTCCGAGTTGCTCGATTGGATCAAGTTGTTGCTGGCTGAGGACATCCCACCGGAAGTGCTGCGCAGCGATGATCCGAAAAAGGCGATCCCGCCCCTCTATGGCGCCTTGTTGAAGAATGAGCAAGACGTTCACCTTTTCGAGCAGCTGATTTTCCTCAATCGCCGCGCGCGCTGACGCTGATGCTGATCCGCTTCTTCTTCGATCTGCGAGCGGCCGGAGTTCCGGTGTCGATCACCGAACTTCTCTCGTTGCTGCAGGCGTTGGAGGCGCGGGTCGCTTACTGTTCTGCCGAAGAATTTTATTGGCTGGCGCGCCTGACGCTCGTGAAGGATGAGCGGCACTTCGATCGCTTCGATCGCGTCTTCGCAGAGCATTTCGCTGGTGCCGAGCGCTTGTTCGAGAAAATCGTCGCGCAAGTGCCGGCTGAATGGTTGCAGATGATGGCTGAGCGCCTCTTCACCGAGGAGGAGCGAGCCAAAGCGCAGGCGTTGGGCAGTTGGGACAAGCTGCTCGAGACCTTGCGCGAGCGCTTGAAAGAACAGAAAGAGCGCCACTCGGGCGGCAACAAGTGGATCGGCACCGGAGGCACATCGCCCTTTGGCTCGGGTGGCTATAACCCCGAGGGCATACGCATCGGCGATCAGGGCCAGCGTCAGCGCCGCGCCGTCAAAGTCTGGGAGGCGCGCGAATATCGCAACTTCGACGATCGACGCGAACTCGGCACGCGTAATCTCAAGATGGCGCTGCGTCGGCTGCGCAAGTTTGCGCGGCAAGGCGCAGCCGATGAGCTCGATCTCGATGGCACCATCGATGCGACGGCGCGTAATGCCGGTTGGCTCGATCTGAAGCTGCGTCCCGAGCGTCGCAACGCGGTGAAAGTCCTGCTGTTGCTCGACGTCGGTGGCTCGATGGATGATCACATTCGTCTGTGCGAGGAGCTCTTTTCAGCAGCGCGCAGCGAGTTCAAGCATCTCGAGCATTTCTACTTTCACAACTTCATCTACGAAACACTGTGGAAGGATAATCGGCGTCGCCACGGCGAGAAGAGCGCCACCTTCGATCTGCTGCGCACTTTCAATGCCGATTATCGGGTGATCTTCGTCGGAGATGCGGCGATGAGTCCCTACGAGATTCTGCAGCCGGGCGGCAGTGTCGAGCACTGGAACCCCGAGGCCGGTGTCGAGTGGATGCGGCGCTTCACGGCGCATTTCCCGAAGCTCATTTGGTTGAACCCAACGCCCGAAGAGCATTGGGGTTGGACGCCGTCGATTCGTCTCACTCAAGAGTTGGTGGCGGATCGAATGTTTCCGCTCACACTCGATGGTTTGGATCGCGCGATGGTCGCTTTACGTCGCAACGCGCTCTCGTAACGCGTCCGTTCAAGCCGTGTTCAAGCGAGAAAATCCAAGATAACCCCGCGTTGCCCGAGTGTGTCTCGGTAGCCAAGGTCAATCAATTCGCGCGTATAGACGCCCTCGAAGAGCAGATAACTCGCGAGCAGTCCGCCTGACGCGCCGCGTGCACCGATGACCGAGAGCAGAGTGCGTAAGGCGCTCGGTAAGGCCGTCAGGTGGCGCACGGCGATATCGCGCGGATCGGCGGTCGGGGCGAGACGAAGTGCGGCGATGGAGCGTAGGCCCACGACCGTTTTCTCCGCTTCGCTCAAGAATCGATTGGTGCGTTCGAGTTGGTCGAGATCGGCATCGACTTGGTCGCTGAACAGCGTGTCGAGCATGAAACCAAAGATATCGCCCGAGGAGGGCGATTCGAGCGAGCGCAAGTCGTCGTCGATACCCGCTGCATTCTGCGCGCGGACGCCGAGGACGAGGATGCGCTCTGCGCCTAGGTGGATAGCAGGGGACAAGGGCGCGAGTTGCCGCATCGCACCATCGCCGAAGTACCGATCACCGATTTTCACCGACGGGAACAAAAACGGAATCGCGACGCTCGCCATCAAGTGATCGAGATTCAAAGGTGTGCGTGTTCCGATCCGTCGCACGCCTTGCCAGTTACTGACGGCAGGATCCGCCTCGAAGAAAATCCGGTGTTGGCCGCCGACGTAGGAGGTGGCCGTCAGCGCGAGGGCATGCAGCGCCCCGTCTTGCACGTTGCTGCGGATCAAATCCCAGTCGATACGATCAGCCAAGAGTCTACGCAAGGGCGAGTTGTCGAACAGCGCATCCGGAGCGCTCGCGAGTCGCCCGCTTGAAACAGCCGAGAGCGACCAACGGGCGCCGGCGCGGAGCATTGCAGAAGTATCGGCCTCAAACACCTGCCCGACGGTGAACTGGCCCCAGACCTGCTCGAGCCGACGAACACCCTCGCGCCAATCACGTGCGTGAGTGGCGAGCACGGCGGCGCAGACCGCACCGGCGGATGTGCCGACGATGATGTCGAAAGGCGGATTCTCGCTCGGGGTGAGTTCGGCCAAGGCTTTCAGTACGCCGACCTGATAGGCCGCGCGGGCTCCGCCACCCGACAAGACGATAGCTGTGCGCTTGCGCATGGCACTATGATAAGCGCTCACCCCAAGGACAGGAGAATGAACATGCGATCGATATCCCGTTGGCTCTCCGGTCTCGCCCTCGCGCTGCTCGCTACGGTAGCCTTGGCGAGCTCCCCCAAAATGGGCTCACCGGCGCCCGATTTCCGTTTGCAGGATCAGACGGGCAAGTGGGTTTCTTTGAAAGAGCAGCGTGGCAAGTGGGTCGTGCTCTACTTCTACCCGAAGGACAACACGCCGGGTTGCACCACTCAGGCCTGTGAATTCCGCGACGATATCTTTGCCTTCCGTCGCGAAGGAGCTGTGATCTACGGCGTCAGTGTTGATGACGTGGATTCCAAGAAAGCCTTCGCCAAGGAACACAGCCTGCCCTTCTCGGTACTGGCTGACCCCAGTAAGCAGACGACCGCCGCCTACGGCGTGCTGCAAAAGATGCTCGGCATGTTCGAAATCGCCCGGCGGGACACCTTCATCATCGATCCCGAGGGCCGCATCGCCAAACATTGGGAAAAGGTCGACGCCAAGGGCCACTCGGTCATGGTGTTGAGCGAATTGAAGCGGCTGAAGGGCGTCTGATTACCCGCACTCGGTTCCCCGAAAATGGACAAAAGATGATGCCGTCCCGTCACGAGCGGGTGACTGACGGCATCATCTGAGCCTTCCTGACACGAGGGGTTCATTCATGGCTCAGTCTTCCGATCTGCAACGACCTGACCGACGTGAATTTCTGACGACTGCGAGTGCGGGTGGCGTCTTGGCCATCGGCGCAGCGGGCGTCGCCGGCATGACCCTCGGCGGGCCGCTGGCCAGTGCTTCGGCCGCATTGCATTCGCTACACGGTCGCGGTCCCGGCCTGAAGGGGCCTTATCTCGATCTTTCCACCGGCCGCGGTAACCAACTGGCCTACGCGCGTATCCAGGGTGATCTCGATTTCGGCAAGCAGAAATATTTCTGGTTCAAGGGCTACGTGATGGCCATCGAACCGCAGAAAAAGGTCGTCGATCTGATGGGTGCGTCGGGTTTTGGCGTGATCCGACTCGAGCAAGGTGCGAACGGCGGTATTCGTCGCATGTGTCGCGAAGTCATCGTCTACACCGATCTGCGCAGTGGCGAAGTGCTCGACGAGTGGAAAAATCCTTTGACCAACGAGACGGTCAAAGCGGTGCATGTGGCCAATGATCCGTTCAACTACATGATCGAGGATCATTTCCCGGCGATGTCCGATTTCGGCGGTCTCAACAAGGAACAACCGCCCAAGATCCCCTTCATCCTGCCGTGGTATCAGCACGGCGGTATGGCGGAGATGGAGATCCACGTGCATCTGGCTTATCCGAGCGCTTTGCAGCCCGCCAAATGGCCGCGCGAGTCGGCAGGCCCCATCGCGCAAGTGTCGGAGTTCTTCGCCCACCACGTGAAGGTGGAAGATCTGCAAAACGAAAAGATCACGTCACTCGACTACACCGGCACGTGGAATCGCATCACGCCGTGGTTGCCGTGGATGTTGATGGGTCAGCGCCCGGGTCTGTGTCAGTACGCCTGCTTCATGGGGACGACGCCGAACCTCGAAGAGATCCTCTCTCGCAATGTTCTCGATTACTGCGAAAAGAACTACCAGAAATATTTCGATGCTCCGACCGTGTGGAGCACGGATCGCAGTCTCTCGAGCCTCGAGCATTACGCCAAGGATCAGCAGCCCGCGCCGGTGAAGTGAGACGGATTGTTCTGACGGTAACCAGTCTCAGTGCTGGTTGCCGTCTGATCTTGTGGCTACGACAGACTAGGCAAGTGTGCAGCTTGCAGTTCGGCGCCGGGATGACAGACGCGCATGCTGGTGAGAAACGACTGAATATATCGACGATCAAAGTCGAAGAAGTTGTCGGCGCCGTAAACTAGCACCATCCAGACAGCGCGGCCGCGCTGGAATCGAACTAGGAATTCTTCTCGTCCGCCGTGTTTGGGCAGAGCGAGTAACGTCAGCCGATCGCCGATGCCGTCAGCTAGGGGGCTGACTTCGGCCGGCGGGAAGTAGTCTGCGATCACCGAGACTTTTTGTTTTTGGGCATCGATATCCTCACCCAGCAGTGTGCGCAGGCGATCTGGGATCAGAGCGACCGAGACGCGACCTTCGGCATACGTGAGTACCTGTACCACGGCTTACTCCTTCGGCATCTGGATTTCGATTTCGATGCGCCGGTTCAGCGCCCTATTGGCGGGAGAGTCATTGGCCGCAACCGGTTTGGTATCGGCAAAGCCTTGCGCTTCGATTCGTGCCGGATCGAACTTTCGGCCTGTCACCAGTTCTCGCACCACGGATACGGCGCGCGCAGCCGATAGATCCCAGTTATCGCGATATTTGACTGTTCGGATAGGCACGTTATCCGTATGGCCGCCGATCACGATACGAGCACCCGTCTTGTTGGCGACATCGCCGATTTTGTCGACGAGGCCAACGGCCAGCGGCGTGAGCGTCGCGTCACCGGTGGGGAACGCGCCACCCGAACCAATCTTCACGACAACCGCGCCATCTTTACGCTCTACTTTGACGAGACCCTCTTTAATCTCGCTCGTAAAGGCTTGCTCGAGATCATTAGCGGCTTGGTCCGTTTTTTCTTTGTTGCCGCCACCGCCTTGTTCACCTGTGGTGTCGGCCCCGGTCGTGGCGGCCTTCGCTTCGATAGCGGCGACGAGGGTGCTCGTGGCGCCCGTCACCGCTACTTCACTAGTCAGTTGCGGGGTGAGTTCATTCAGTTTTTTCATGCCGCTGGCCACGGCTTGTGCCGCCTGGATGCGCTCTGCAGCCGTTGCGTTTTGCGCGGCATTGAATTGCACTGTTACGCGTGTATTGGTCGCGGCGACGTCGACGCGTCCTGCTGCAACTTCTGCTGCGAGAGCCTGGCGGATGCGCTCGGCGTCTTGGGCGATGTTATCCGGTGCGTTGCCGTCCGCTGCGCCTTTGCCGCCGGGACGCTCACTATCTTGAGGTTGTCGTCCGCCCGCAGTCAGTGGCTCTTCAGTGACGGGGTCGGCATCTTTAGTCCGAACTTCGATTTCAGGTTGTGTGGTATCGGTCGTTTCCTGCTTGAGGTTATCGACCAATGCAACGGTGGGCGAGGGTGAAAAGTTCAAGCTTAAGATCGTCGTACCTTTGGGTTGTTCAACTACCGGAATCTCGCGCTGTACGCCGAACGAGTTCTGCATGCTGCCCGAGATCTGCTTGAACTTCGGCACGTTCATCTCTGCGAAAGAGAGAATCAACACGAAGAAACATAGCAATAGAGTGGCCATATCTGAGAAGGTGGCCATCCACATCGGTGCGCCCGGCACGCACTCGGGGCATTTCTTCGGCTTCGGTGGATCGGGCGGGCGCGATTTCGGCGGTGCCGGTTCGGCTACCGCTTCTTCCGGGGCGCCTTCGACGGCGTCGGCAGCAGCGTTCATGTGCGTTACGGCTTAGGCTTTGACGAGTTTCGCTTGAACCGCAGGCGGCAACAAGGCAGTGATCGCATCGCCGATCAAACGCGGATTGTCACCCCGCGCGATACCTTGCAAGCCGGTAAGCACCGCTTCGCGATAGATCATCTCTTCGCCGTGATAGGTCTTGAGTTTATTGACGATGGGCCCTGCGACCACGTTAGCGATGAATGCGCCATAGAGAGTCGTCAACAGCGCGATCGCCATCGCGGGACCGATCGACTTCGGATCCGACATATTGCCGAGCATCTGAACGAGACCAACCAACGTGCCGATCATGCCCATGGCGGGAGCGACGTCCACCCAGCTTTGCCAAGCGGCGATCACGGCGTTATGTCGGCGTTCCATCGCCTCCATCTCGGTTCGCATACGGCTCGTCAGGTTGCCTTCGTCCGTTCCATCCACCAACAGCATCAAGCCCGACTTCAAGAAACGCTCTTGCGTTTCGGCTGCCTTAGGTTCGAGTGCCAGCAATCCCTCGCGGCGGGCGAGGGTACCGAGCTCTGGCATAAGCTCGATCAGCGCTTCGAGTTTCTCCGACTTGGGCATGAAAGCCTTGGCCGCACCTGTTAGGTGTCCGATGAACTCCGCCATGGTGCAGCGCGACAGCACAACGAATACCGTGCCGCCCACGACGATGATGAGCGAGGGAACGTCGGCGAAGGCGCTCAACGAACCACTCGAACCCATTGCCCAAACAATCAGGCCGGAGGCCCCCAACAGGCCGATCAGCGTCGCGATATCCATCCGAACGAACTCTGCCTCGTAAATCCGTAGTTAAGTCGACACGAAAACCGGTTTCGTTATACTCCAAAATGGTTGTTTTATGGCTACCGGACCTATGAGGGCTATCCCGCATCTGCTGGGGCTTTGGCTGCTGACGTGGTTGACCGTGTCTCCGATGACGCTTGCCCAACCCGCTGGCGAGGCCACTCCGCTGCAGCTACAGCAGTTCACGATCAAGGATCGAGCCAATCGGCTGGAATGGTTGCGCTGTTCGGTCGGACAGGTCTGGAACGGCTATACCTGCATCGGTAACCCGCGAATGCTCTCGCTCGATGAGGCTCGGCAAGCCGAGGCTCTCGCTAGCAAGGAACTCGGCGGTCAGTGGCGCTTGCCGACACTAGATGAGCTGCAAACGCTGGTTTGCATGAAATGTCCCCTGCCGAAAATCGATCCGCGGCTCTACCCGGGTACGCCTGCCGCTCCCTTCTGGACCTCTTCCAAGAATCGGTGGTCGGTCGGTCGATACTGGACCGTCAATTTTTATACTGGGCATACCTTCGGTCGAAACGCGCCGGATATGGCTCGTTACGTCCGCTTGGTCCAAGATCTGCCGACACGTCAAAGCGCAGCGCCGCTACCGTGAGTGACAACGCCGTCTCGAACACGGAGTCCAAGGCAAAGCGCCCTACTTGCCGAGTGTGTCGACTTACGCGTATTCACGTATTTCTGGTGGTGGTGATTCTCGCGCTATGGCGATTCAATCCAGATCTATTTGCATGGGCGGGTGACGCTGATCGATATCTTGTGCCCGCGCTGATCGTGACTGCGCTCGCGGGGCTTTTTGCTTACAAATGGTGGGACCATTATCGTGGTTGAACAGACAAAGATTTTGACGCGTGTCGCGGTCACCTTGTGCGTAACGCTCGTGCTTGCCGCTTGCGCGCGATCCGATGCTGCCTGGGACGAGGCTCGGCGACTCGACACGCCTGATGGTTACGCTTCATATCAGGAGCGTCATCCGCGCAGCCCGCATGCGGCTGAGGCGCGTACTCGACGCGAAGCATTGTTAGCCGAGCGCGATTGGTCGGTCGCCCGTAATGCCGACACGGTCGATGCATATAGTGAGTATCTGAAGAAGCACCCCGAAGGGTTATGGGCGGGAAAGGCCAAAGAGCGGGTAGCCGCGTTGACGGTGGCGCCGAGCATCGAGCGAGTGCCGGCGCCGACGCCGACGGCATCGTCAGAACCACCTGTCGCTGCTCCCGTAGCTCCCGCGCCTGTCGTGCTTGCTGCGCCCGCCAAAGTTACACCGCCATCTGCTCCTAAAGTATTCGTGCAATTCGGTGCTTTTTCGAGTGCGGAAGGTGCGCAAAAAGGCTGGAGTGAATTGCAGTCGCGTCACGCCGCACTGCGTACCTTACAGCCCGTTTACCGGCGCAGCGGCAAGGGCGCGACGGGTTTACATTTGTTGAAAGCGGGCGTTGCGACGCGCGCTGATGCCGAGAAACTCTGTCGTACGCTGCAAGCCGCCGGGCAGGCGTGCTTGATCAGTTGAGCGCCGTTTTGAGTTTCACGTTCCAGAGCACCAACTGCCGCTGATCGGCCGAGGCGGGTACCACCTCGTACACGGGCGCTGTACTGGAGCCGCTCGCTCGCGGCGTAATGAGGCCATTGCGATCCACTTGGTGTTGATCCACTCGCAAGCTGGCGTCGCCGCCACGAATACGGCTCGTCACACCGCCGTTGACCTCGGCCATGATCAGCAGTGTCTGGTTATCGATACGAGCGAGTCCCTCGGGTCGCTCGAGCCGCCAACCGAGCGGGCGCAAGCTCAACACCCGTGTCGTCGACGCCAACTTCACACCGCTCGCTTCGATCGCAGCGAGAGTGCCGTATTCCAGAGCGAGCCCTGCGTTGGGCCCACTCGTCAGGGTGCGATTCGTGAGGTCTGTCGCAGCACTCAAATCAATGACGCGAACCTCCCACTCCCAGTTGGCACTTGCATTGCCGGGGCGATAGCGGACGAGGGCAAGCAGGCGATCTTCACTCAAAGAATCGAGATCCAGTACTTGCAGCGAGATTTCGTTGGCGGCGATGGGTAGGGCGAACTGACGCACTGAGCCCGAACGTGGGTTGTAACTGACTAGCCGAAGCAGTGCGGCGGTGCTCGAGGTACGCCCACCCACATCGAGTGCGCCCCCGAGAGCCAAGACGACCTCGCCCGAGGTGGGTCGAATTGCCAAGCCGCCGCAGCCGAGCCCAGCTTGTCTCGCCTCCAGAGCGCTCGGCAAGCTTCGCGTGACGCCGGGTAGTGACCCCGCGTTGCCTGCCGGCCCCAATCGCAGCGTGGTGCGATTTTGTGCATCGAGTTGCATCAGGAACGGACCGCGTCGATCGCAGATCCAATTGGTTCCGTCGGCGGCGATCGTCAAGCCGGCCGGATCGAGACCGAGTTGATCAAACTCCGGACTACGCGGCTTCAGGGCTTCATCGAGATTTCGAGCGCCGTCGCTGCCGGCGGCGCCAGTGGGTGTCGGACGTCCAGTGAAACTTTCGTTCGAGCTGGTCTTGAGCGTCGTCAAAGATTTCAGTTCAGCCGTTGTGAGGTTGAGCGAAAACTGCCCGACGGAGGGCAGTGCGTTGGGCTCGGCGGTGACGATGACGTTGGCGCTGCGAGTCTCCACACCGTCGAAGTATCGCGGCGCGCTCACCGTGATGCCGCGAGAACTGACCGCCCTGAATTCGAGAGTCGACCCGGTGACGCTTCCCGGGACGATAGCGATACCACCACCGAGTGCGGGCTTGATACCTTTGACGAAGGCGGCTCCGATCGCTGTGCTGGTACCGAAGTAGGGCGCTAGCGTGCTGTCGGGCAGTTTGACGACATACTTACGCAGTTCGGTGGCATCGCCGGCGGCCGTCGGTGTTTCGACGAAGACACCGCGCGCAATCGCCTCGCCCTGTTCGAGTATCGCGCGAACGAAATCTATTGATGGAGCGCTGATCGATGCGCGATAGGTGGCGGTCAAGCGGCTGTCGTTGCGCAACACATCGAGTATCGCCGCAAGATCCGCATCGAACGTCGAAGACGAAAAATTCAAGCTGCGTGTCGACAATACCGTGCCCACTTCCGCTGGAATCGCGACCCCGTTGCTAACATCCGCATCGCCATCGAGCGCAAAGAGAAATTGCCCACGACGTAGCGTTGCGCTCGAGAGCACACCGCCTTCCATGCCGCCTTGCAGTTCACGCAAGGTGAGGGTGGCGGCTACGACGGTGGCTTGACCGATGGCGATCCCACCAACAGCGAAACGAATGCTGTCGCAACCGCTTGGGCAACGATAGGTATATCCGCCTGTCGCGCTCGTTGTTCCGTTGATCGTGCCCGACACGTAACTCAAGCCACCCAAGGCAATATCGACCCAGCTGCCCGTTTGGATCGGCGCTTCGCTCGTGGGCGGTGGGGTCGAGCCGCCGCCCGAGCTCGAGCCACCACCACCGCCGCCACCGCAGGCCGTCAGCAGCGCAGCGATGACCAGCGCCGTCAACGGCGTCGCGTTGAGCGGGCGATTGCGATCAACGTGGTGCATCGCTCAGCGCTTGGAACTATCGAAGGGTTCGCAGATCAGCGGACGCAGGGTGACGACGTTCGCCTTCACGTCCGTGAAAGTACCGATCACCAGATCTTCATCGAGGGTCAGAATCGACGTCGCGGTGACCCAGCGTCGCCGGTCGTTTCGCGCGATCGTGCTCGAGAACTTTTCGGTCCCGGCGGTTTGCCCGACATAGAGCAGATTGCCGCGCAAGCGCAAACGAAACGGCTCATCCGATGTTTGGGTCTCGAGCGCTTGATTGTCGATCGTCAGCAAACGATCGGCTGAGCAAACGAGTTCCGGGATCGCCCGTGATCGGGCATCGGGCGTTTTGATCGGTTGCGCGGAGTTGGCCGTTTTGGTCGCTGCCGGTGGATCCGACGCGAGGGCCGCGCGCGATACAGCGTTCGTGACGAGCAAGACGGCAAATCCCACGATCAACCAAGGCCGACAGCCTGTCATGACAAAACCTCCAAAACGGAATAATCGAACTATACTCCAGCACCTAGGCGCTCGGCGCCCACTCAAGTTTTGAGTTCAAACAGCGACTGGAAACGCGATGCTCAGTCCGGTTGGTCTTCCTCCCCAAGCTCCCGTGCCACCGGATACTGATCTGGTGCCCGCGCTCGACCGCGCGATCGTGCTGCCGAATGCGGGCTCAGGCGCAGGCTCCTGGCAGGCAGGATCTATGCTGTCGGCATCGGTGCGTTATCAGAACGACGAGATGATTTTGAAAGTCGGCGATCGATTTTTCTCGTCTCGGCCGATACCGGGTGTATCGGAGAACTCGCAATTGTCGTTGCAGGTGGCACGCGACCCCGCGGGCTCGATGATGCTGGTGCCGATGCTGCCGCTTGCGGGACGATCCATGGCGCGGATCGGCGGCTCTCCGCCGGTGGTTCGCAATATGACAGTGGCCTTGGCGGGCGGCAATGAGATCGCACCGGCCGATGGCGCTACCGCGTTGACGACGGTACGCCCGTCGGCGCCGCCGACGCTGGG
Organism: Klebsiella pneumoniae; assembly: GCA_945873095.1. Classification (GTDB taxonomy): domain Bacteria; phylum Pseudomonadota; class Gammaproteobacteria; order Steroidobacterales; family Steroidobacteraceae; genus UBA964. The sequence goes on from CAMCBU010000016.1 coordinate 42,471, forward strand.
CGTGCAATCTTTGGCTGCCAAGCTGGAGCCTCCGCGGGCACTGGCTGACTGGCTGCTGAGGTTGTCACCGCTGCGTGGATCAGGAGCATCGACCCCATTAGACGGAATGCCTCAAGCCGAAACCACGGGCTCGTCGCTCTCGCGCGGAGTGACCGGCTGGGTTCAGGCTTTGACCATCTCGTTGTCGCACTCGGGGCTGTTCTACGAATCTAAGCTCAAAGATAAACGCAGCGTTCCTGTCAACGACATGAAGCGGCAGTTGCTCGACTCGATCTATCGACAGCCTGCAGCTCAATCGATCCAAGATGCTTGGGCGGCGCTCGATGAGCTCGTCGGCTTTCAGAGCGCTGCCAACGTAGCGCACCAAGCGGGCGGATGCTGCTATTCGTTCGTGTTGCCGGCGCCCGATGGGCTCGGAGCGTGGTGGGTCGTGTTTCAACAAGATCCGCGGCGTGTTCGTGATGACGAGACGCGAGGGGGTCAGCGGGACGATCAAGAGCCGCCGTGGCGTATTCGGCTCTCGGGCATCGAACTACCCGAGGGTACGATCGACATCCGTCTCGAGCAAGTCGGTACGACCGGCGTGTCGGTCACGTTGCTGACTCCGCGAGCGGATCGAGCGACGCATTGGGAGTCGGCTCGTCAGGAGCTCGCTCGTCGGTTTGAAGAGGCAGGCCTCGAGCTCGCGCGCTGGTCCGTGCTCGACCCTCGCGGCGAGAAGGCGCCGCCCTCATCGGTACCGGGTCAATTGCGTACGGTGCGGGTATGAGCCCGCCGGTTGATCGAGCGGTCGCGCTCGAATACGGCGAGAATCCCGTGCCGATCATCGTGGCCAGTGGTGATGACGAGTTGGCTCGCTCCATCGTGGCTGAGGCCGAACGGCAGGGCGTACCGGTGATGCGCGATCCCGCCTTGGCAGCGAGGCTTGCGGAGTTGCCGGTGGGTACGTCGATTCCTCGCGACGTTTATCTTGCCGTCGCGGTGGTGTTGTCTTGGGTTTATTGGATGCAGGGCAAAGAGCCCGATCAGGCGAGTTCGGCGCGTCGCAACGACGTGTAATCTCGGCTACGACCGCGGGGGTCATACAAGCTCACGTCTTCATCGGGTTGTCGCAACAAAGAAATGATGCGGCGCTGCGCCGTGACAACGCGGCTGAAGACCTGATGATTTCTGGCCTGTAGCGTTTTGCAGCGCTCGATTTGTTCGCGTACGTGCTGCGCACGGTCCGGGTTGCCGCGCACTTGATCGATGGCTCCCAGCCCCTTGCTCAGGCGCTCGAGCGATTCGATTTCGCGATCTTTTTCAGCGTGGAGCTGCTCGAGCTCCTGCACCCCGTCACCGATCAGGCCGTTACGGCCGCGCAAGACTGCGTGCTCTTTTTCGAGGATGTGACAAATTTTCTTGCAGAGTGACTCGAGGTCACTGAAGTTGTCGGTAGCGGGGTGGTTGGGTGTCATGAACGTCCTAACTCGCCGAGCGCGTTCTCCAATTCCATGAACTTGCGGGCGAGTCGCTCCTCATCCATCGGGAAACGACCTTCGAGAATCTCTTTGCGGATTCGATCGACCTTTTTTTGGTCGAACGCGTCATCACCGGCAACTTGTCGCACGGCCTGTGCCATCTCTTTGGCTGCAGCCGACACCTTGACCGGCAACACGGCGACATCCGCGCTGCGCTGCGTCGTCTGTTGCTGAACGGCAGCATTTTGTTGCTGGCGCGCGGCAAGGGCGTCGGCCTTGGCTTCGCGGGCGACGGAGAGAGCGTTCGGCTGAATTTTGTCGATGGTCATGTTGTTTCACCCACTTTTATGTCGGTCTAGTCGACCGTGGATGAGAGAACTTTAGTGCTTGCGAGTGCGATTGTCCCGCTAGCCCGCTGGATACCTAGTCGTACCGTACCGTCGGTTTGAATATGTCCACGGAGCTTCCGTCCACTCTGCGGATTTTCAAGTTCGATCCAATCGCCGGCTTTGCCGTTCTGCAGGGCGATCAGCTTGGAATTGACCCGTCCGCCGGCAAATTCAGACCAGACGGTGACCATGGCGCTGCGTTTCACGAGGGTGTGTGAGCGCGCATCGGGGCGACCGACGGGTTCGCCCTGACGTAGGGGGCGGGTCAAGGTCAAACCCACGAGCGCAGCCGGGTCCGACAACGTGGCCGAGAGGGGTCGACCCTGGCGCGGGGCGACGGCGACCGTCAGATCTTGCTCAGCCAGTACGTGCCCATAAGGCAGGTCTTTGGCGGCCACGACGATGGCGGCATCGGTTAGTCGTACGGCGGTCGCCGGCCGGGGCGCACCCTCGAGATTGGGCAAATTGATTGCCACGAAGCGTTTCGGTAGCAAGGGCGCCGCGCTGCAGACGACCTGCACCGTGGTGCGAGCTTCATAGGGAAACGACCACTGCCAACCGGATTCGCATTCACCGAGCGAGAGTTTCGGGTCGACCGAATGCGCGCGAACACTGCCCTTGGGAAGGGACAGGCTTTGTTCGACGAAGGTCTCCGCGGCCGAGGCGAGCGATTCTCCGCGAGCGAGGGCAGGGGCGAGTGCCAGACACGCCGCGAACGCGAGTAGCGTCTTTGACATGTCTTGCACCCGGTGCCCTTGAAACCTTAGCCCTGACGCAGCAGGTTGAGAACGTACTGCTGCGACTGGTTCGCTTGAGCGAGCATCGCCGTGCCGGCCTGAGCCAGAACCTGGGCCTTGGCGAGATTCGCAGACTCTTTCGCGTAGTCCGTATCGAGAACCCGCGATTTAGCTTCCTCGGTATTCTCGACCAAGTTCATCAAGTTATTGATCGTGTACTCGATGCGGCTCATGGTCGCACCCATTCGAGCGCGCGATTCGTTGACCACTTGTGCCGCCTTGTCGACATAGTCGAGAGCGGTGATCGCGCTCTCCGGATCCGCGATCGTGACGTTGTTGACCGACTGGCGCAGGAACGCGCGATCGAGTGCGTTCTCGCCGAACTTGATCGTCAGCTTCTGTGTTCGAGGGTTCGCAAGTGGGCCGCTATCCTGAACATCGAACATGTCGTACTGCGGATCAAAGCCAGCCGCCTTCAGGACGAATTGATAGTCGGAATCACCTTTGAGTTTGTTGACGAGATCGGTGATATCGGTGACGTTGTCGGCGGTCAGGACGCGACTGCCGATCTGAACCTCAAAGCTGTTTCCCTCGTTCTTTGGGGTGGTATCTCGATGGAAGCTCAGGTTGCTCAGATCGAACTCTTGTTTCCAGAAGGGCGGGCTGGCGGTGCCTACGTAGCTATTACCCGCGCTGACCGTTACGGTGCCGGTGACCGCGGCAGAGAAGTTGACTCGGCGGTCCGCATCGTCGGCGATGTTCGTACCGATGAACTCGGTGGCTGGGTTCGGTTGTCCGGCGATCTTCCAGATGACCTTCATCTCGCCGTTCTTGAATTGCAGGTCGACAGCAGTCGAATCAAACTTCGGATGGGCTTTCAGTTGATCGATCAAATCGGTTACTGAGGTCGCGGCGACCGCCGAAAGGACGTTGTAGTTCACACCGTCGGGGTTGCCTTGCGTATCGCGCGACCCGTCCCACAACTTCAATTCGAAGTTTGGAAGGGGCGTTCCAGTGAAGCGAACGTCGAGGATGCTGCTGTCGGCATCGAGAATGTTGGTGCGCGGTACGCTCGAGGCAGTGATATTCGTGTTTGCCGTCGCGAAATTGATAGACTGCACGGCGGTGCCTGAGCTCGCGGTGATATTCACGCGCTCAGCCATGTTGAGATTTTCAATCGTCAACGAGCGTAGCGGCACCTGAATGTAGTCGGCGGCATTGATGCCAACCTGCACCTGCATCGGCTTGGCGTCCTCGGAGATCAATTTAACATCGCCGTCCCATGCCGCTTGGGTCGAGACACGACGCATTTCTTTGATGAGTTCGTCGAATTCAGCCGCGATGTAGCTACGATCCTCCGCGGTGTAGGTGCCGTTCGACGACTGCACCGCGAGTTCACGCATGCGCTGCAAAATATTCTGCAGCTCCTCCATCGAGCCCTCAGCCGTTTGCGCCATCGAAATGCCGTCGCTGGCATTTCGGATCGCCATATTCAAACCTTCGATCTGGTTGCGCATGCGGTTCGCCACCGCGAGACCCGAGGCGTCATCCAGCGACGAGTTGATGCGCTTGCCCGAGGCGAGGCGCTGCATGGTGGTCTCCATGTCGCCTCTGTTCATTGCCAGGGCCCGTTCGGTCTTGATCGAGGCCATGTTCGTATTGATCGTAAGAGCCATTTGGATCTCCGTCGAAATCTCGTCGGTCACTCTGACCGGCAGAGATAATCAAGCAAGCGCCATGCCAATCATGGTGCCACCTGAAAATCAGTTGCTCTGATACAGCAATTTCCGAGCCAGACTCTCCATTGCGTCATTTGAGATTACAGCGGCGACCCACGATGGGTAGATATACGGGTGCGTATATAAGGTTACCCGCTTGTTTACTTACGGAGCCGAGTCGCCTCCGTCGCGGCAAACCGTTGCCGGTTCGACGTCGCCCGTTGCCGTTCTCTGCCGCTCCCGCTCGTGGATCGGCGCATTCTCGACAGTGGCACGTAAGTTGCTTCCCATCTTTCGCGAAGAACCATTAGTCGGTTTTTCAGGAACTTCGGGAGTTAACAGGCCATGCCGAATCTAGATCGAGTTCTCGGGGCTTTCCCAACCGCCGCTGCCGTGCAGGCGCGTCGATTGGAAGTCATCGCGGGCAACATCGCTAATGCCACGACGCCGAATTATCGCGCGCGTGACGTTGATTTCCGCAAGGTCATGGCGGAGACCGGCGATCAGCCGCGTCTGTCCGTGACTCACCTGAAGCATATCGAAACGCCGGAGCAGCTCACCAAAGATGCCTTGTTGTTTCGTATTCCGCTCGCGCCCTCGCGCGACGGCAACACGGTGGAGACTCACGTTGAAGAAGCTGCCTATGGTGATGCTGCTGGCCGCTACCTGGCCGCCCTGCGCTTCGCGGAAGGAGCGCTCTCGGGGATGCGCAAGGCGTATCGCGGCGATTAAGCGACGCATTGAAGGAGATCGTTCAT
>CAMCBU010000017.1 GCA_945873095.1 Klebsiella pneumoniae
GTTGGCAAAGGCGCGCAGCGCTGGCTTGATCTCGGCTTCGTCCGCTTCCAGCCCTCGGAACTGATGAAGCTCGCAGTGCCGATGGCTTGCGCACTGCTGTTGCGCGAGCGCGCACTGCCGCCCGATCTGCGTACACTCGGGCTGCTCGCGGCGATCATCCTGATTCCGACCGCGCTCACGATCGTACAACCGGACCTCGGCACCGGTTTGTTGATCTTGTTCGCAGGCACTCTCGTCGTCGTGCTTGGCGGTCTGTCGTGGCAGATCATGAGTGTACTGGCTACGCTCGGTGTCGCAAGCGCTGCGATCGGTTGGAATTTCCTGCACGACTATCAGCGCCAACGCGTGCTCACGCTGCTCGACCCGCAGGCTGATCCACTCGGTTCGGGTTATCACATCATCCAGTCGACGATTGCGATCGGCTCAGGTGGGCTGTTCGGCAAGGGTTATCTGCAAGGCACGCAAGGCCAACTCGAGTTTCTGCCCGAGCGCACCACGGACTTCGTGCTCGCCGTCATCGGCGAAGAATTCGGTTTCGTCGGCATCGCCGTATTGATGGGCCTCTATCTCTTCGTCGTGTTTCGAGCGTTGTTCCTCACCTCGCAGATGCGCGATACGTTCTCGCGATTGCTCTCAGGTAGTCTGGCTGCGATTTTCTTTGTCTACGTCTTCATCAATGCCGGCATGGTGAGTGGATTGTTACCGGTGGTTGGCGTGCCATTGCCCTTGGTGAGTTACGGTGGCACCTCGATGGTGACCCTGCTGGCTGGCTTCGGTATGCTCATGTCGTTGTATGCCAATCGGAAGCTTGCAGGTTGATGTCGCTACGTCATTCGTCCGTCTTTTTAGTCATCCTGTTGTTGACCGCGTGTGCGGGCCAGCCGCGCTCGATCAAGCCCGTCGTGGCAACTGCGCAACCGGAGGTGCCGACAACCTCAAGCATGAGCGTCAGCGAGGAGGCGGCGAAGACGCCGGTCAGCCTCGCCGATGAAGCGCCCAAACCCTTCGACTTGACGCGACCGGAGATCGTCGCGTTCATCGATGCGGTGTCGACGCAGCATGCGATCCCGGCCGACGAGCTGCGTGCTCTGCTCGGCCAAGGCCTGTTCCAACCCAAGATCATCGTGGCGATGAACCGACCCGCCGAGCGCGTACTCGCGTGGTGGGAATACAAAGATCGCCTCGTCAGTCCTGAGCGGGTCGCTCGCGGACGCGAGTTCTGGAACACCCACCGCGATCGTCTCAGTGCGATCGAGCAAAAGACGGGGGTCGACGCGGCCATCATCGTGGCGATCATCGGCGTCGAGACCAACTACGGTCGCAACATGGGTTCGTGGCGCGTGCTCGATGCGCTGATGACTTTGGGCTTCGATTACCCACGCCGCGCCGAATTCTTCCGCTCGGAACTCGAGCATTTCATTCTGCTCGCACGTCAGGAGTCATGGGATGCGCTCACGATCCGCGGCTCCTACGCCGGTGCCATGGGTGCGCCGCAATTCATGCCCTCGAGCTATCGTCGGTTCGCCGTCGATGGCAACGTCGATGGTAACGTCGCGCACAGCGTGCCGGCTCGTCGCGACTTGTTCACCGATTGGGACGACATCGCAGCCAGCGTTGCCAACTACTTCACCGCTCACGGCTGGCAGAGCGGTCAACCGGTGTTGGTCGATGCGGCCGTGCCCGCTGAACTGCTCGACGGGCTCGATCGGCGCAATCTTGAGCTCGATCGAACCTTGGCAGCGCTACGCGCCAGTGGCGTCACCTTCGAATCAACTCTGCCCGACGAGATGCGCGCCATGCTGATCCCGGCGGAAACGCAAACCGGGCCCGCTGCCCGTATCGGGTTGCCTAACTTTCGGGTCATCACCCGATACAACCGCAGTGTGCTTTATGCGATGGCGGTGAACGATTTGGCCCATTCCCTGCGATGAAACGCCCTGCGATGAAGCGCTACACGCTGCTGATCGTCACCTGCCTCGTTTTGCCCGGTTGCGCGCTCTGGCGCGGTGGGGGCGTGCCGACACCCCCGATCACGTTGCCGACCCCGCCGCGTGATCTCGACTCGATACCGGACGCCGTGCCGCGCGCCGAACCGCGCAGCCGCTACGGCAACCCCGAGAGCTACGTGGTTTTTGGCCAGACCTATCGCCTGCAAAAAAGCGCGCGTGGTCATGTCGAGCGTGGGCTCGCCTCTTGGTACGGCCCGGGCTTTCACGCCGAGCGCACCTCGAGCGGCGAACCTTACGACATGTATGCCATGACCGCCGCGCACAAAACGCTGCCGATCCCGGCGTACGTCCGAGTCACGCACTTGGAAAACGGACGATCGGTCGTCGTCAAAGTGAACGACCGCGGCCCCTTCGTCGGCAATCGCATCATCGATCTCTCCTACACGGCCGCCCACAAGCTCGGCATGCTTCGCAGCGGTACCGCGCCGGTGGAAATTCGTGTGATCGAGCCGGGCGAGGCAAGCCCTGCGCCGTCGCTCACGGCATCCGTCACGCCCCCATCGATCGGCATCACCCGCTACGTGCAAGCCGGCGCATTCGGCGCGCGCGTCAATGCCGAGGCTATGTTGACGCGGCTGCGCAGCGCGGGCATCGACAACGCGCTGATCCGTGAGGTGACCATCGCAGGGCGACAGTGGTTTCGCGTTCAGGCTGGGCCCGTCGATCAAGCATCCGCTGTCGATGCCTTAGTCGAGCGCTTGCAGCGTGCCGGCGTGCCTGATGCAAGACCCGCACACGAGTGAGTTCCGAGAAATAAGTTCCGATAAACTATCTGCCTGATTTTCACGGGGTAGTTGTTGATGCATCGATTCGCTCGCCTTCTTGTTGCGCTCGTCATGAGCTCGCTCAGTTCACTCGCCACGGTGGCGATCGCTGCCGACGTGCCGCCACCACCGAAAGTCGACGCACCGGCCTACATCCTTATCGATCAAGCCTCGGGTCGCACGCTGGCGAGCGAACGAGCCGACGAGCGCGCTGAACCTGCCAGCATCACCAAGCTGATGACGGCCTACGTCACCTTCCGCGCACTGAAAGAAGGACGTCTGAAACTCGATGAACTCGTTGCGATCAGTGAGCGTGCGTGGCGCGCCGAGGGTTCGCGCACTTTTTTGAACGTAGGCGACAGGGTCCCAGTCGAAGTATTGCTGCAAGGCATGATCGTGCAGTCTGGGAATGATGCCGCCACCGCACTCGCCGAGCGCCTCGGCGGTTCGGAGGAGGTGTTCGGTCAACTCATGACCCGCGAGGCCAAGCGCCTCGGCATGAAGAACTCCAACTTCACCAATGCGACAGGCTTGCCTGACCCCGCGCTCTACACGACTCCTCGCGACATCGCGATTCTCTCGCGCGCGCTGATCGATGAGTTCCCACAGTACTATCGCTGGTACTCGCAGCGCGAATTCGTCTGGAACAACATCAAGCAGGGCAATCGAAACGGCCTGCTCTATTCAGACCCTACAGCCGATGGCATCAAAACGGGCTTCACCGACAGCGCCGGCTACTGCCTTGCAAGTTCAGCCAAACGGAATGGCACCCGCATGATCGCGGTCGTGTTTGGCACCCAATCGCCACGTATTCGCGAGCAGGCGAGCACAGCCTTGCTGAACTACGGGTTTGCTTTCTATGAGACCGTCAGCTTGCGAAAACCCGGCGACGCCGTCTTCAAACCGCGCGTGTACAAAGGCTCGGAGCAATACGTATCCGTCGGTCCTGCCTCGAACGTGGAAGTCACCGTCGCGCGTGGTACCCGTTCGCGACTGAAGACCTCCACCACGCTCAACGAACCGCTCGTCGCTCCGCTCGAAGCCGGCCAAACGGTCGGTGAAATGCGCGTGATGGATGGGAAAGCCGTGGTCAAACGCGTTCCGCTCGTCGTCAATGCCGCCGTGCCTGAGGGCGGTTTGTGGGCGGGCACACGCGACACCTTCGCGCTGTGGTTCCGCTGAAGCCATGGCTGAACCCCTTCCCATCTGTCATCTAAACGGCGAATGGCCGCTGCTGCGCGAGGCTCGAATCTCGCCACTCGATCGCAGTTTTCTCTTCGGTGATGGTGCCTACGAAGTGGTGCCCGTTTTTCGCGGTCGACCATTCCGCTTCACGGAGCACTTCGATCGCTTGTCGCGCAGTTTGCGCGAGATTCGCTGTCGCGATCCGCACAGCCGTGATGAATGGCGAGCGCTGATGACGGAGTTGATGCAGCGTAACGGTGGCGGCGACATGTACGTTTACGTGCAAGTCTCCCGTGGCGCTGACTACGGCCGCAGTCACGCCCCCCTACCGGATGTGCAACCGACGGTATTCGCCTTCGCCGCTCCTTTGCCGCCGATCACCGAGCACCAGCTCGCCCATGGCATCGCTTGCACGACCGCCGAAGATACCCGTTGGGGACGTTGCGACATCAAGTCCGTGGCGCTGCTGGCCAACTGCCTGCTGCGGCAGCAAAGCGTCGACGCGGGTGCGCAAGAAACGATTCTGCTACGCAACGGCTACATGATGGAGGCGAGCGCCTCCACGGTGCACGTGGTCATCGACGGCGTCATCGTGACACCGCCCGATTCGAACGCGATCCTCCCCGGGACGACTCGTTCGGTCGTCGAGGAATTAGCCGATCGCCACCAGATGGCGCGCGTGACCCGCGCCGTAACCGAGGCGGAACTGCGTCAGGCAGATGAAATCTGGTTGGCTTCTGCCACACGTTGCGTTTCATCGGTCACCCGCCTCGACGGCAAGCCGGTGGGCTCGGGCAAACCCGGACCGGTCTGGACTCGCATGTGGGCCGCCTTCCAGCAACTGCAGCAGGAACTCGCCCGTGACGCCTGGTGACACGCCCGCGGATCGAAGTCCGCTGCAGTTTCCGACCGATTATCCGATCAAGGTGGTGGGAAGAACCGAGCGCAGCTTTCGAGCGCGCGTCGATGCGATCGTTTTCTCACACACACCGGATTTGACCGAGGATCGCGTCAGCGAACGCGCGAGCGGAGCCGGCAACTTCACCTCGATCACCTACACCATCGTGGCGCGCGATCGCGACCATGTGACCACACTCGTCACGGCACTCGTTGCCACCGAGGGTGTGCTGATGGTGATCTAGTCGCCTCAACGCCCGATTAACGACAAAAACTCGCGTCGGGTATCGGCATTCGCCTTGATCGACCCGCGCAGTGCCGAGCTTACCGTCGAAGTGCCGGTGTGACGGACTCCGCGCGACTCCATACACATGTGGCGACACTCGATCACCACGGCGACACCGAGCGGCTGCAGATTTTCATTGAGTGCATCGGCGATCTGATTGGTCAAACGTTCCTGCACTTGCAGACGCCGAGCAAATATCTCAACGAGTCGCGAAATTTTTGATAATCCGAGAATACGCTTATCGGGCACGTAGCCCACGTGCGCCCGCCCAAAAAACGGCGCCAGATGATGCTCGCACAGGGAATACACGGGAATATCGCGCACGATGACCATTTCGTCGACGTGCTCGGCACCGTCTTCGAAAGATTTGAGCATTTCTTCGGGCTTTTCCTGGTAACCGCGCGTGTATTCGGCCCACGCCTTGAGAAAGCGCACGGGCGTCTCAAGCAGGCCCTCGCGATCGGGGTCCTCGCCAATGTAGATGAGCAGATCGCGGACCATCTGCAATTCTTTGGTAGTGGGCTTGTTCATACTCGATCCCTCGACAACATTGACGTCAAGTCGGTCAAAAGATCTGCGGCCACGCACGATGAGTCTGTTGGTCCACCCAAAGCGGACAACTGAGTCATCGTGAGCCCCTCGTAACCGCAGGGGTTGATGCGCTGAAACGGCTCCAGATCCATGTCGACATTCAACGCGAGCCCATGATAACTCGCACCACGCCTCACCCGTATACCTACGCTCGCGATTTTCGCCTCGTCCACATAGACGCCCGGGGCTTTTGGCCGTGTGGTGGCTGAGATTCCGTAGCGCGCCACACAAAGAATCACCGCCTGCTCGAGTGCCGTGACGATATCGCGAACCCCAAGCGCTGCACGACGCAAATCGAGCAACGGATAAACGACCAGTTGGCCCGGCCCGTGATAGGTCACTTGACCACCGCGATCGACTTTGACGATGGGCATATCGCGAGCCGCGAGCACGTGCGCCGGATCCGCATTCATACCGAGCGTGAAGACCGGATCATGCTCTAGAAACCAGATTTCATCGGGCGTCTCGCTGGTGCGCTCATCCGTGAAGCGCTGCATCGCCTGCCATGTCGACAAGTAAGGAACGCGCCCGAGATGTCGGACGAGCGGCTTACGGTCGATGATTGACAAGCCCCGCATTGTTGCCCTGCAACGCCAGCTCGGCGCGATAACTCGAGCGCACCAACGGCCCCGATACGCACTCGCGGAAGCCCTCGGCCAACGCCCACTCGCGATAACGATCGAACTCGGCCGGAGTGACGAACCGTTCGATCGGCAAATGATGCGCCGTCGGCTGGAGGTATTGGCCCACGGTCAACAGATCGACAGCGTGCGCACGTAGATCGCGCATGCACTGTCGAATCTCATCGTCCGTTTCACCCAGACCCAACATCAAACTGGTCTTGGTCAATACATCCGGACGATGTCCTTTGGCGTGCCCGAGCACCTCGAGCGTTTGGGTGTAGCTCGCGCGGGCGTCTCGTACCGGGTGCGTCAAGCGCTCAACCGTTTCGACGTTCTGCGCAAACACATCGAGACCCGATTCGACGACCGTCTCGACATCTCGCATTACACCCTGGAAATCCGGCGTGAGCGCCTCAACCGCCGTTTCCGGCGAAACTCGCTTAATCGCACGCACAGCCGCCGCAAAATGGGCGGCACCGCCATCGGGCAGATCATCCCGGTTGACCGAGGTCAGCACGACATAGCGCAAGCGCATCAGCGCAACGGTCTGCGCGGTGTTCTCCGGCTCTTCGGCATCGAGCCAGCCGCGCGGGTTGCCGGTATCGACGGCGCAGAACCGACAGGCGCGAGTACACACCTCGCCCATCAGCATGATGGTGGCCGTGCCGGCATTCCAGCATTCACCAATATTCGGGCACTTGGCCTCTTCGCAGACGGTCGCCAACCGATGCTCGCGCACGGTTTTACGCACGAAGTCGTAGTTCGAGCCGGTGGCAAGCGGTGCTTTCAACCAACGCGGTTTCCCGCCCGGCACCCGGGTCGGCGCAGCGGCGGTCGCCTTGATCCCATCGCGGATCGCGCTGAAGCCTTGCGCCGTGCGATATTTTTGACCACTGCGAGGCTCTTCGACGACGGCGATCGAAGCGAGACTCTCGGAGGCGGAACGTTCCTGGCTCATGGACCTAAGTTTACGCCCTGTCGCCCCTTACGGTCAGCCGATTGCGCCCGCACCGAGTCGATCGTCGAGATCCCGCAGCCGTTCAGGGGTCCCGACGTCCGACCAAAATCCATCGTAGATACGCCCGCGCAAACGCCCCATCGCCGCCGCCCGTCGCAACAGCGGCAGCAGCCGGAAACGCCCGGGAGTACACCCCTCGAAAAACGCCGGCTGGTAAATGCCGATACCGGAGTAGGTATAGCGAGTCGGGCAATCGGGCGCAGACAGACGCTCAGGGTCGGCGATGATGTCGAGTGAGCCCAAGGAATTCGGTTTCAAGGCGAAATCGCCTTTGGGATGCTGCGGCGGATTAGGCACCAGGATCAGACTCGCGAGCGCCTCCGCATCGAGCGACGGCAATCGAGCGAAATCGAAATCAGTCCAAACATCGCCATTGACCACCAGAAAGGGCTCGCCACCTAGCAGAGGCAGCGCGTTGAAGATGCCGCCGGCGGTTTCGAGCGGAATCTCGCCCTCTGCGCTGTAGCGAATTTGCAGACCGAAACGCGCTCCGTCGCCCAGTGCCGCCGGAATCTTCGCCCCCAGATAAGCATGGTTGATGATGACCTCGCGGAAACCTGCACGCGCCAAAGCACCGAGATGCCACTCGAGCAAAGATTTACCACCGACGCACAACAAGGGCTTCGGCAGCTCATCCGTCAGGGGTCGCATCCGCTCGCCTCGCCCGGCGGCCAGGATCATCGCTTTCATCGCGCGAGTGCACGCGCATTGGCCAAAGGTAGCAGCGGTGCAATCCGCGACTCGAACCAGCGGCCGAGATCATGCAGCTCCGGGTAACGCGCGCAAGCATCGACCACGTAATGCAAGGTGAGCGGCAAATCATTGAGATATCCGGCCTTGCCATCGCGCCACCAGAGACGGGCGAAGATACCGAGGATCTTGATATGACGCTGCAGACCGATCATGTCGAACCAGCGGATGAACTCACGTTCGTCGCTGCCGGCAAGATCCGTTTGCTGCACGGCGAGCAAAGAACGTCGATAGTCGCACAGCCACTGCTCAACCTCCGCACGCGACCAACGGATATAGCAATCCTTCAACAGCGAAACGAGGTCGTAACCGACCGGACCTGCCAGGGCGTCCTGAAAGTCGATCACACCCGGCCCGCGCTCTGGCAACACCATCAAATTGCGCGAGTGGTAATCGCGGTGGACGAAGACGGTCGGCTGCGCAAGCGACTCGGCAACCAGCAAGGCGCGCGCGGCATCCAGCGCTCGTTGTTCCGCGGACGTCAGCTCGATCTGCAGGTGACGCGCCAGAAACCAATCGGGCAACAACGCCATTTCGCGCTGTAACACCGCTTCATCGTATGGCGCGAGGTCCGCGGTCAAATGGCGACCATCGACCTGCATGCAACGAAGTGCCACCAGTGCGTCCGCATACAGAGCGGGCGCCTGCTCGCGATGCTGCAATTGCGCCAGATAGGGAGTCGAACCGAGATCTTCCATCAACAGGAAGCCCTGCGATCGATTCACCTCGTGAATCGCCGGGACATGCACACCAATGGAACTCAGCAGCCCGGAAACGTGCAGATAAGGCCCGACATCTTCATGCTCGGGCGGCGCATCCATCGCCACCAATGGGGGCTTATCCGTTCGAAGGATGCGAAAGTATCGGCGGAAACTCGCATCAGCCGAGGCGACTTCGATCCGCTCGATGGCCAAACCGAGATCACGGCACACCCAATCGGAGAGCAGCGCAAGACGAGGGTCAGACACGTTCAGGGGATTTCCGTAGGCCATGCAGGGGCGATCATTATAATGGTGCCCCTGATGTCGCCGCTGCTCGCTCATCTCTGCCTCGGTTCGTTGTTGGTTGCGACAACGCTGCAGGCTGCCTTTGCGCAGAGCGTTGCGCCGCCGCTCTGTCCCGCGCCCTCGGCACTGCGTCAAGCCAAACCGGCGATGGCCCCCGCCACAACACCACCGATCACGGCACAGGTTGATGACCCGATCGAAGTTTTGAGTGATGGAGCGACACTCGATCTCGACGGTGACGCCTCGCTCAAAGGCGATGTCGATTTGCGCCAAGGCGAACGAAAACTGCACGCCGAGGATGTTGAATACGACGCCAAAACGCGTCAGTTCCGCGTCAACGGGCAAATTCGTTATTCCGATCCAACGTTGCAGGCAACCGGTCAGGCGGGCAGTTATCAACCGGTCGACGGCGCCGTCATCGAAAATGGCTCGTTCGCTCTCCCCTCGAGACCCGCCCGAGGCGCAGCGGACGCCATTCGCATTGGTCTTGACGGCAAGGTGTCGCTCGCCGATGTTTGGTTCAGCACCTGTCCTGAAAACCAGCAGGGCGCTGTGCCGGATTGGCGAATCAAGGCCAGTGACATCACGCTCGACACGATCGCCCGAAACGGCACAGGTCGAAACGCCTCGATCGAATTTCTCGGCGTGCCCATCCTCTACCTGCCGTATCTGTCGTTTCCGTTGGGCGATCAGCGCAAAAGCGGTTTTCTGTTCCCCAATCTCGGCTACAACACGCGTGGTGGGATCGAGATGGCGGCACCGTATTACCTAAACCTCGCACCTAACTACGATTTGACGTTGTTGCCCACGCTGTATGGCCGCCGCGGACTCGATCTCGATGCGCGCTTTCGATATCTCACGCGTCAGCACCGAGGAGACTTGCGACTCAACTACTTGCCGTCCGATTCGCTGAGACGGATCGACAGAAGCTGGGTACAAGCCCGACATCGTAGTGACTTCGGTGATCGATGGCGCTTGGACGTCAATGCGCAGAGCGTCAGCGATGCCGAATATTTTGAAGATTTCGCAGCGGGCGCCGAGGGCACCAGCACCGCGTTCCTGCAGCGCATCGCCCAGCTGAGCTATAGCGATGACCGATGGCAGCTTCGTGGCGAATTCCAACAGTTCCAGACCATCGATCGCCAACTCGACGTTGCCGACTTGCCGTATGCACAACTGCCTCGACTGAGTCTCGGCGGCGCCGGCTCCTCAAAGAATGGAAATCTCCCACTTGCCTGGTCACTCGATGGTGAGCTCGTCAACTTCGATCGCGATGTCGGCGTGACCGGTTGGCGACTCGATATTGCACCTCGTGTCGGACTCGATTGGTCGGGGCCGGGCTATTACCTCAAACCCTCCGCCGGCTGGCGTTATACGCAGTACGAACTCGACGGCGTGGCGGGCGACGCCGCACGCTCGCCGACGCGCTCGCTGCCTTTTGCAGCACTCGATGCCGGATTCATTCTGGAGCGCAGCGCGACGACACCGAAAGATAATCGCATCACTCTCGAACCCAGACTACTCTATCTTTGGACGCCGTGGCGCGCTCAGAGCGAGCTGCCGATCTTCGACACGGGTATCCCGGATCTCGATTTCGTCCAGCTTTTCCGCACCGAGAGATACGTTGGAGCGGATCGCGTCTCCGATGCCAACCAGATCAGTCTTGGCACGACAGCGCGAATCTACGATGGCAAATCCGGGCGCCAAAAACTCGCTGCCACCATCGGACAGACCTTTTATTTCGATACACCGCGAGTGCGTTTACCGAACGAGCCGTTGACGGGTCGAAACGAATCGGATTTATTCGCGCAGGTGTCGGTGGCGGCTTGGCGCGCTTGGAACGTCAACATGGGCTTGCAGTGGAACTCGCTCGATCGCCGTCAGGAACGCAGTCAGATTCGCCTTCAGTATCGGCCCGATGACGAACGCGCGGTGAACGTCGCTTATCGTTATCAGCACGATCGGCTCGAGCAGGGTGAGCTCTCCGGTGCCTGGCCCGTCAGTCGTCGCTGGAACGCCTTTGGCCGCATGGTCTACGATCTGCAAGATCGCTCGAGCCTCGAGACCTTCGCCGGCGCCGAATACAAAGCCTGTTGCTGGCGACTGCGGCTCGTTGGTCGACGCTTCGTTTCGACGCGCACCGGCGAGCGCGATACGGGCGTTTATCTCCAGCTGGAACTCAATGGCCTCGCGAGTGTCGGAAGTTCAGCAGACGCTTTCCTCGAGCAGGCAATTCGGGGATACTCCTCGACCGGCGTAACTCGTTGATTTTTCGCGGAACACCCTCATGACCTTCAGCCCTTCTTCGTGGCTTGCCCTCGCAGCTTTGCTTTGCGTCATCGGCGGCAATTCGGCAACGGCACAAAACCGCACCCTCTCGGACAAAGGCGTGATGCTCGATCGTGTCGCTGCCGTGGTGAACGACGGCGTCGTGCTGCGCAGCGAACTCGAAGAACAAATGTCGCTAGTGGGCGAGCGCCTGAAGGCCCAAGGCCTCGAGATGCCGCCGGTGGATGTGTTGCGTCAGCAAGTGCTCGAGCGTTTGATCCTGCAAGAGCTGCAGATCCAGCGCGCGCAGCGAGCGGGCATTCGTGTCAACGACGAAAACTTGAACCAGGCCCTAGCCGAGGTTGCACAGCGCAATAACATCGGGCTCGCCCAACTTCCGGCTGCACTCGCTGCCCAAGGCATCGACTACGGCGCATACCGCGAGACCGTACGCCGAGAGATGACCATTCAAGTGCTGCAGCAGCGCGACGTCATTCAACGCATCAACGTGTCGCCGCGTGAACTCGAGCAATTTCTCGAGAAGCAGAAGTCGCGGCCGTCTGAGCTCAACGAATACAACCTCTCGCACATCCTCATCGCCGTGCCTCAAGAGGCGACGCCGCAGCAGCTCGAAGACGCCACCCGGCGTGCTGACGATGTGGTCAATCGCGCTCGGCAGGGCGAGGACTTCGCACGTCTCGCAGTAGCCTATTCGAACAGCCAAACGGCTCTCGAAGGCGGTGCACTCGGTTGGCGTCGCGGCCCCGAGATTCCGACGGTGCTCGCCGATCTGGTGGTCGGTCTCAAGCCCGGTGAAATTAGCGCTCCGCTGCGCACGCCGTCCGGATATCACATCGTGCGCTTGAACGAAGTTCGTGGTGCCGATCAGCAAGTCGTGATTGAGCAGACTCGAGCTCGTCACATCCTGCTGAAACCCACCGAAATTCAAGACGACGCGACCGTCGAGCAGCGCCTACGCGAAGTTCGCGAGCGCATCCTGAAGGGCGAAGACTTCGCTGTGCTCGCCAAGACCCTATCGGAAGACCCCGGCTCGGGCGCCGAGGGTGGTGATCTGGGTTGGACGGCACCGGGCACGTTCGTCCCCGAGTTCGACGCCGTGTTGGCTTCCTTGCGTGAGAACGAGATCAGCGAGCCTTTCCGAACGCAATTCGGCTGGCACATCGTGCAGTTGCTCGGCAAGCGTCAATACGACAGTACCGACGAGCTGCGCCGTCAGCGCGCCTTCCTGCAACTGCGCGGTAGCAAGGCCGACGAGGAAACCGAGCTCTGGTTGCGTCGTCTGCGCGACGAAGCCTATGTCGATATCAAGAGCTGAGACCCAACACCCGCCGTCGCGCCCCCGTATCGTCATCACCTCGGGTGAGCCAGCGGGTATCGGCCCGGAGCTGTGTGCGCAAGTCGCCCGAGATCTCACCAAAGATTTAACCAATGATCTGGCCAATGATCTGGCCAATGATTTCAGGGGTCGCATCGATCTGACGTGTCTCGTCGATCGCCCCCTGTTCGAGGCACGCAGCCGTGCGATCGGAATCGAGGCGACCAAGTTGCCGATGACGATCGAACATCGACCACTGAGCGTGCCATCCCGAGCCGGTGAGCTCGATGTACGGAACGCGAGCTACGTCATCGGGCTACTCGATACGGCACTCGATGGCATTCGCGCGGGTCGTTTCGATGCGATGGTGACAGCGCCTGTCCAAAAGAGCGTGATCGCCGAGTCTGGTGTGCCGTTCTCTGGGCACACTGAATACTTGGCGGAGCGTACGGGCACCCCACTGCCCATCATGATGCTCGTTGCCGACAGCCTGCGAGTCGCGCTCGCGACGACTCACTTGCCATTGCGGCGCGTACCCGAGGCCATCACTCGCCGCAAGATCGTCGACATCGTGAAGGTGATGCACGCCGACCTGCAGCGACTCTGGCACATCGCCCAGCCGCGGATCGCCGTGTGCGGCTTGAATCCGCACGCGGGCGAAAATGGTTTGCTCGGCGACGAAGAACTCCAAACCATCGCGCCTGCCATCCAAGAGGCAAAATATCTCGGGATCAATGCGTTCGGGCCGATCCCTGCGGACACCGCGTTCGTACCGCGCGAGATGGCGCAATATGACGCTATTCTGGCGATGTACCACGATCAAGGCTTGCCGGTGCTCAAGCATGCGGGCTTCGGTGCTGCGGTGAATGTCACGCTGGGGCTACCCATCATTCGAACCTCGGTCGATCACGGCACGGCACTATCGTTGGCGGGTACCGGTCGCGCCGATAGTGGCAGTCTCAGCGCGGCCGTCGAGCTCGCTGTGCGACTGGTCGAACGCCGCTAATGGTGTTTGCTCGCAAGCGTTTTGGTCAAAATTTTCTGCACGATCGCAGCGTCATCGCTCACATCATCGAGGCCATCGATCCGAAGCGAGGCGAGCCGCTGGTCGAAATCGGGCCCGGTCGTGGCGCCTTGACCGAAGATCTGCTGCAAGCAGCGGGCGCATTGGACGCGATCGAGATCGATCGCGATCTTGCGGCCGATCTGCAGCAGCGCTTTGGTGCGCTTGGTCTTCATCTGCACGTGACGGATGCACTGCGATTCGATTTTGCAAAACTCGCCGAGACCCAAGGTCGACGCTTACGCGTTATCGGTAACCTGCCCTACAACATTTCGACGCCGCTGCTGTTTCATCTGCTCAAAACGCCTGCCGCCATCCTCGATCTGCACATCATGCTGCAACGGGAGGTGATCGAGCGTATCTGCGCCGAAGCCGGTAGCAGCGAATATGGGCGACTGACGGTGATGCTCGCGCCCTGGGTCGAGGCAGAACATCTTTTTGATGTGGGCCCCGGGGCTTTTCGACCAGCACCGGAGGTGTGGTCGGCGGTGGCTCGACTGACGGTGAGAGCGCAGCCCGCCTTCGCCGTCGATGAGCGCTACGGTCAACTCGTCACCGCTGCCTTTTCGCAGCGACGGAAGACACTTCGAAATGCCGTGCGTCAATGGCTCGATGTGGCGGCGATCGAAGCCTGCGGCGTCGATCCGGCCGCCCGACCCGAGACACTGCAGCCGAGTCAGTTCGCGGCTCTTGCGCAGCGCATCCCCGCTCGCTAGCGTTGCCCCATGGACGATCGACATTGCATCAAAATCGACGTCGTGACGGAATACATCGATGGTCAATCCGACCCCGATGAACACCGATACGCGTTCGCCTACACCGTCACCATCGTAAATGAGGGCTCGGTGAGCGCGAAGCTCATTTCACGTCACTGGATCATCACCGACAGTGACGGCAAGGTTCAGGAGGTGCGTGGCAAGGGTGTGGTCGGCGAGCAGCCCTCACTCGAACCAGGCCAAGGGTTTCGCTACTCGAGCGGCGCGATCATCGAGACGCCGGTCGGTACGATGCAAGGCAGCTATCAAATGCAAGCCGAAGACGGCGTCGAGTTCGACGCACCGATCGCCGCGTTTCGGCTCGCCAAGCCCGGCATGCTGCACTGATGCGCCGAATTGCGATCGGCGACGTCCAAGGTTGCTCGGCGGAGCTGACACGACTTCTTGACCTCTGCGAGTTCGATCGCGCACACGATCAACTGTGGTTCGTCGGCGATCTGGTCAATCGTGGTCCCGATTCCTCGGGCGTACTGCGCTTTGTTCGATCGCTCGGGGATGCTGCCAAGGTGGTCCTCGGTAACCACGATCTGCATTTGCTGGCACTCGCTTTCGGCTCTGGCTCGAGAAAGCGACGTGACGGCGATACGCTCGATGACATTCTCACGGCGGCGGATCGCGATGCCCTGCTGAGCTGGCTGATCAGCCGACCACTCGCGATCGCTGCAGGGTCGGATCTCATGGTGCATGCCGGCCTTGCGCCTACGTGGTCGCTGCCGCAGATACTCGAGTTGGCGGCCGAGGTCGAACACCAACTACAGCGTGACCCGCAAGCCTTGTTCGACCACATGTACGGCGACGAGCCGAGCTCGTGGTCATCGTCGCTGAAAGGTTTTGATCGCTGGCGCTTCGTCATCAACACGCTCACACGTATGCGTTACTGCCGGACCGACGGGCGCATCGATCTGAAAATGAAAGGGGCGCCCGGCTCGCAAAAGGCAGGCTGGCTACCCTGGTTCGATGTCACGCCGCGCGCCAGCGCAGATAGCCGCGTGATCTTCGGGCACTGGTCGACCCTCGGTTTGGTCGATCGCGCCGATGTGCTCGCATTGGATACGGGTTGCGTATGGGGCGGATCCCTGACCGCCGCCTGCCTCGACGATGGGACACGCTGGCAGCTCGACTGCGCGGGCCATCGCGAGCCCGGTTAAAATAGCGCGATATTCCATCGAGAGCTGCACCATGAGCACGATCAAGCAACAAGATGTCATCGACAGTGTCGCCGATGCGCTGCAATACATCTCCTACTACCACCCGATGGACTACATCGAGGCGCTCGGCCGAGCCTACGAGCTCGAACAATCGCCGGCAGCGAAAGATGCCATCGCGCAGATCCTCACCAACTCGCGGATGTGTGCCGAGGGACATCGCCCGATCTGCCAGGACACCGGTATCGTCGTCGTGTTCGTCAAAGCGGGTATGAACGTTCGGTGGGATGCCACGCTGACGCTCGATGAGATGGTCAATGAGGGCGTGCGGCGCGCCTATCTGAACCCGGACAACACTCTGCGCGCCTCGATCGTGGCGGACCCGGCTTTCACGCGTAAAAACACTCGCGATAACACACCCGCTGTCGTGCATGTCGAGTTGGTGCCGGGTGACGACGTCGAGATCACCGTGTCAGCCAAAGGCGGCGGCTCGGAAAACAAGGCGAAGTTCGTGATGTTGAATCCGAGTGACTCGATCGTCGATTGGGTTTTGAAAACCGTTCCGACGATGGGTGCAGGCTGGTGCCCACCGGGCATGCTCGGTATCGGTATCGGTGGCTCGGCCGAAAAGGCGATGCTACTGGCCAAAGAATCCTTGATGGATCCGATCGATATGTCCGAGCTCAAAGCACGCGGTCCAAACAATCCTCTCGAGGAATTACGCATCGAGTTGCATGACAAGGTGAATGCGCTCGGGATCGGCGCCCAAGGCTTGGGCGGACTGTCGACGGTGCTGGATGTCAAAATTCTCGACTATCCGACCCATGCTGCCTCAAAGCCCATCGCCATGATCCCGAACTGCGCCGCGACGCGCCACCTGCACTTCACGCTCGATGGCTCGGGTCCCGCAAAATTGGATCCACCCGATCTCGCCCGTTGGCCCAAAGTGGACTGGGCGCCTTCGGCCGAATCGCGTCGCGTGAATCTCGATACGTTGACGCCGGCGGAGGTTGCAGCATGGAAGCCAGGCGATCGACTGTTGCTCAATGGCAAGATGCTCACGGGGCGCGATGCAGCGCACAAACGCATCGCTGATCTGATCTCAAGCGGCAAGGGTCTTCCCGCAGGCGTCGACTTCCGGAACCGCGTGATCTACTACGTCGGCCCCGTCGATCCCGTGCGCGATGAGGTCGTTGGACCGGCAGGGCCGACGACAGCCACGCGGATGGATAAATTCACCGAAATGATGCTGGCCGAGACGGGTCTCATCGCCATGATCGGCAAAGCCGAACGCGGACCGACCGGCATCGAAGCCATTCGTAAGCACAAGGCTGCTTACTTGATGGCAGTCGGTGGCGCTGCCTATCTCGTCTCCAAGGCGATCAAATCTTCACGCGTCGTCGCATTCGAAGATCTCGGTATGGAGGCTATCTACGAATTTCAGGTCAAAGACATGCCGGTCACCGTGGCGGTGGATGCCAATGGCACCTCGGTGCATCAGAGTGGGCCGGCTGAGTGGGCTGCCAAGATTTCAGCGAGCGGCATTCCCGTCAAACAACGCTAAGGCTCGATGATTCAGCCGCGCGCGTGCTGAGCGGCTGTGTTCCGTGCGGGCGGTGGCGTTTTGCCCGCCTCCATGCAACCGCGAAGTTTCTTCGCGACGGCGGTCAACAACTGACTGACACGTGATTCGCTGACCGAGAGTACCGCGCCAATTTCTTTTAGCGTGAGCTCTTCGTCGTAGTAAAGCGCGACGATGAGTTTTTCGCGCTCGTTGAGTTCGGCGATACCCGCCTTCAACGCGCGAAAGACCAGCTCCTCTTCGACCTCGTCCTCGGGCAGCGGCGTTTCGGCTGCGAAGTCGATCTCTTCCAGCGTGGTCGACTCGGCCAAGCCTTGGTTACGCCCGCGAAGTGTGTGGTATCGCGCGATATCAAGACCCATTTCAGTCGCGATCTCGCGATGGGTTGGCGCGTTGCCCGTCGCATTGGCCAGCCGCGTCTCCGCTTCACGCGCCTCGACGGCCACCTTGACGGTACTGCGAGGTGCCCAGGACGCACGGCGGATTTCATCGAGCATGGCACCCCGAATCCGCAGCTTGGCAAACGTCTCAAAATCATTGCCGCGTTCGGGGTCATAGGCCGCGAGTGCCTCGATCAAACCGACCATGCCGGCCTGAATCAGATCGGCCGGTTCGATCGCCGCTGGCAAACGTGATCGAAAATGCGATGCGACTCGCTTGACGAGACCCATGTGCGCAGCGACATCCGGCATGCCTGCCACTTCGATGTCAGTGCAATCCGCTACCGATTCGTAGGAGTCGCGACGCTTCATGAGAGCGTCGCCTTGGTACTAGGCCCGAGTCGATCGAGCAGAAAATCGGGCGAATCCGGCTCCGCTGGCAACGCAGCGAGGTTAGCGGCAATCTTACGCAGTGCGGCAACCGCGGGCGTGATCTCTGACGCTTCGGCAAGCAACTGGCGGCGGCGCGTGGCAATGGCGACGCTTTCATCGCGCGGCACGACACCCGCGAGTGACAAAGGCAAACCCAAGAATCGAATCGCCACTTCGTTGAGCCGCGTGAACACCGCCTCACTCGCCTTTGCGTTGGTACTGTCGTTGACGATGATCTCGAATTTTTGGAAGCCGAAATCACCATGCATTACTTTGATGAGTCCGTAGGCATCCGCAAGCGAGGCAGGTTCATTACGGATCACGACCATGAGTGAATCCGCCAAACGCGCAAGCGTCGTCACGTGAGTACCGATGCCCGCTCCGGTATCGATCAGCAGGAAGTCGGGTTTCGGCGAGAGATCATTGAGACCTTGCAGTACGCGTGCGAGCCCACGCCCATCGAGCTCCGCCATATCGCGTTGTCCGGAGGCACCCGGGATGATCTGCAGACCGAGGGGCCCCTGCAGCAAGGTGTCCTGCAAAGTTTTACGACCGGCTACGACGTCGGAGATATCGAACTCGGGCTTCAAGCCGAGCAAAACGTGGACGTTGGCTAACCCTAAGTCACCATCGAACAAAGCCACACGTTTACCCAAACCGATCAGCGCAGCCGAGAGCTGCAAGCTGATGAAAGTCTTGCCGACTCCACCCTTGCCGCTCGAGACCGCGATGATCTTGGTACGTGTGTTTTCCATGATGATTCGTCACTCCGTCGCGTGTTGAGGTTCTGACAACGCGAGTTGGAGTATAAGGCCTAGACCCTGCTGGATCGCCGCAGCGTCCATAGGCTGCAATCGAGCACTCGGATCCGCCGAGCTGGAAACTCCCCAGAGCGGTTTGCCGCACTCGGCAATCGTAGTCAACAAGCCAAGCGGCATGCGCGCGACGTCCCAGTGCGTGAGCATCACACCCGCGATCGGTAACGACGACTGCAACCAGCGCAGCGCCTCGCTACGTGAGATCGTGGTCGGCAGCACGAGAATCAACCGCTGACCCGCTGCTGGGTTTTGAAACTTCTCTTGTAGTTCGCCAAGCGACGCACCCGCGGAATCGACGACTGCCTGAGCCGGTGCTTTGGCGCCCCATCCGGCTTCGACTCCCGCGCGATCGGCCATCGCAAAGAAACGCTCGCGACTACCCGGGCGCGTATCACGCCACGACTGAACCAAACCTGTGTCGATCGCCAGCTGAATGGCGAGGGTCGTCTTACCCGCACCGGCGGGTCCGACGAGATGGTAACCGGACATCTCCTCGCCATGGATAAGCGCAAGATCATCGATCACCTGCTGTGCCATCGCATCGAGATCATCCATATGATCGAGCAAGCGCATCGCATACTGCGCGGAAACGCCCTGCTCCAGCATGACCATCCGCTCGCGCAGCAAGGCATTCGTACCACCGTTGCTCGCAAGCCGCTTCTCGAGCGCTTGTAATTCCTGTCGGATCGCCTTGACCAAGGCTGAACCGTCCACCGTTGATGGCGACATCACCGTCGAGGGAGCCGCTGCAACCGGTGCATCGCTGCTCGCGCGCTTTGGCATGACTTTGGCGATCTGCGAGGTGAGCTCTTCACGAAACCCCGGGGCGGGTACGAAGCCATCGTCCTCGGCTTCCACACACACCAACAGCTCGGTGATATTGCCGATCTTGTTGGTCGAGAGGATCAGCGCCTCGCTGCCATAACGCTGCCGCGCCTGTTCACTGGCTTCGCTGAAAGTATCTGCTGTGACTCGCTCTATACGCATGTCTCAATATCCTCAGGCCGCCACGCCTTGGCGCGCTTGCACCGTGATGCTTTGGGTAACTTTCAGATTCGTATCTTCAGGCAGTTCCGAATACGACAAGACCGCGAGGCCCGCTACGCGCGGACGCAAAATACGTGACAGCCAAGGCCGCAGCGTCGGCGAGGTCACAAGCACAGCCGGGCGATCGAGGTTGAGCTCTTCCTGCGCGGCGGTGTTCACCGAACGCAATAGGCCCTCGGCCAACTCGGGTTCGATAGGCACGCTGCCGCCTTGTCCGCGACGCACCGTGCCGTGCAACACCTGTTCGAGCTCCGGCGCAAGCGTCATCACATTCAACTCTTCACCATGCGCCACGTATTGCTGCACGATCATGCGGCCAAGTGCGATACGCGCAACACCGGTGAGCTCCTCGACGTCTTGCACTTTCTCGACGATGGGCGCGAGCGCGGCGAGTACACCGCGCAAATCGCGGATCGCCACGCCTTCGGCCAACAAGCCTTGCAACACTTGCGTGAGCGTCCCGATGGGGAGCTTCTTCGGAACCAACTCTTCGACGAGCTTTGGCGCAGCCGCCGCCAACTTGTCGACAAGCTGCTGCGTTTCGTCATGACCGAGCAGCAGATGCGACTGATCCTGAAGAATTTTGTTGAGATGAGTCGCGATGGTCGTGCTGGCATCGACCACGGTATAACCGAGTGAGCGGGCGTAATCGCGCTGCGCCGGGTCGATCCATACTGCATCGAGACCGAAGGTTGGATCTTTGGTGCGCAGCCCTTGCAACTCGCCGTGCACCATACCGGAGTGGATCGCGAGTTCGCGCGTCGGCTTCACCTCACCGCGACCAATGACAACACCGTTGATCATGATCTGATAAGCCTCAGGGCGCAGATCAAGGTTATCGCGAATGTGAACCTGCGGAATCAGGAAACCCAGCTCATAGGTCAGCTTCTTGCGGATGCCGCGAATACGCGTCACGAGCGCACCGCCCTGCTGCGAATCGATCAGCGCCACCAAGGCGTAACCGACCTCAAGACCGATCGCATCGGCTTGCTGGACATCAGACCACGTGAGCTCGCGCGGCGCGGCCGGTGCGTCTTCGGCTTTTTTAGCCGCCGCCACCGTCTGCTGTTTCTTTTGAGTCATCAACCACGCGCCACCGGCCGTTACGGCTGCGAGGGCTAAGAAAGCCAAATGCGGCATCCCGGGGATGACGCCGAGCAGCGCCAAAATTCCGGCCGTCAACCACCAAGCCTCGACATTGTTGAACTGACTGGTCGTCTGATCGTGCAGCGTCTCCTCACCGGAAACACGCGTGACGATGATGGCCGTTGCAATCGACAGCAAAAGCGCGGGCACTTGCGCGACGAGACCGTCGCCGACAGCGAGCGTCGAATAACGCTCCATGGCTTCGCCTACGGCCAAGCCATGCTGCATCGTCCCGACCAAGACGCCGCCAATGATGTTGATGAACAGAATCAGAATACCGGCGATCGCATCGCCACGAACGAACTTACTGGCGCCGTCCATCGAGCCGTAGAAATCCGCCTCGGAGGTAATCTCCTTGCGACGTGTACGCGCTTGGTCTTGGGTGATGAGTCCAGAGGCGAGGTCCGCATCCACCGCCATCTGCTTACCGGGCATCGCATCGAGGGTGAAGCGGGCGGTCACTTCCGACACGCGACCTGCACCCTTGGTCACGACCACAAAGTTGATGATGACGAGGATCGCGAAGACCACGAGACCCACGATGTAATCACCGCCGACGAGCACGGAGCCGAAGGCTTCGATCACGGCACCAGCCGCATCGGGGCCCTCGTGGCCTGAACTCAACACGACCCGAGTCGAGGCCACGTTCAGCGCGAGGCGCAGCAAGGTTGCGAACAGCAGCACGGTCGGAAAGACCGAGAACGACAGCGGCCGAGCAGCCGAGATCGACAGGAAGATGATGACGAGCGAGAGCGCGATGTTGAACGTGAAAAACAGATCGAGCAGCGGCGTCGGCACCGGCAAGATGAGCATGCCGAGCAGCAACAGAAAGCCCAATGGGATGGCGACTGCCTGTAGCGGCACACTTCCGACCCATTGTCGGAGATTCGACGGCAGTGCAAACGGCATCGACGCCATAGTAAAATTCAATCTGCTCAATAAGTTACGTTTTCGACCGGCAAGGTCTTGGTGACTTTGCCGATCCCCGCGTTGTGGTATGCAACCCACATGCCAATATGCGATGTCGGTCCCCCTCAAGCACAGCACGGCGGGGTCGACTATGAGAGGGAACCCTTTCTGAAGAGCGTATCCATGGCACCACATCGATTCGTCCTGGCGTTGGGGTTGGGCGTATTGGCGCTCTCGGGCTGCACCCGAGTGAGCTCCACGACCCAACTCGCCCCGAAACAGCTCGTCCCTGCGACGACGATCGCAACGCCGACTGCGGCTAGCGCCGAACCGCGTCGACTCGAGCGTGCACAGGCGCTGCTCTCTCGACTTAACCCGCGGCCACGCAAGCCTCCGGCTCCGCCGTCCACGCCTGCCGTGTACCCGGCGGAGGATTTGATTGCCGTTGGCTATGCCTCCATCACCGCTCAACCGAGTACCGATGTGGCGCAACGTCGCTTGATGGCGGCTCGGGCCTCTCGGATCGATGCGTATCGCAACATGGCCGAACTCGTCTATGGCGTGACCTTCGGCAGCGAGAGTGCGACCGACGATAATCGGTTGCAGAACGATGTCACCCGCACGCGCGTGAGCGGTCGTCTGCAAGGGGTCGAAGTCATCAGTATCGAACCGCTCGGCAACGACACCTATCAGACGACGCTGCGCTTACCCGGCGTCGAAGTCGCGCGCCTGCGCAGCGTCACCGCCGCTCGATGAACGCGCCCTCGAAACGTCGGCTGCAACTGCATCTGGCGGTCGTTGCGGCGCTCGCAGGGCTGGGCGCGACTCCCCCGCTCGCGGCAGAAACCCAAGATGAATTGCTCGATCGTGCCGCGCAATGGCAGAGCTGTTTACAGGACGAGACGACGGCTGCCGCACTCGCGAGATGTACGCAGCCAACGCCCTGCACATCGCCATCGCCGACCGTCAACGCCGGTTGGAGCCGCCCGGTGCGGTTGCACTGGCTCGCCGGTGAAGCACATCCGGCTTGGTCTGCTAGCGAGCGAGCACGCCTCACCGATCTCGGAGCTCAGCGTGTTCGCCGACTGATCGAGGCGCATGCCGGCACGCATCTAGCCGAAACCACCAGCGATGAAACGACTGCGGCACTGCAGATCGAGACTGCCTTTGCCGGCGTCACCCAAGGACATCGCGAGTTGACCGATTGGATCCGCGCACCGCGCAAGCTCACGCTCACTGCACGCTTAGACGGTAGTCAGCATGCAATCACGGCCCGCGTTCCGATTCAGGTACGGCCGTATCAAGGCGAGGCGAGCGACGCGGTGTGGTTACGATCCACGCTTGACAGTCTTGAGAGCGGCACGCGCAAACTACTCGACGAATTTGCCTGTACGCCCTTGCGTTTGCCGTTGGTGAAAAGCGCGGGTTCAAAACTCGCACTCGATCTTCAAGGTGTGCGCGGCGCCAAAACGAATCAGACACTATTACTCGTGCCGCTCGTGCCGGGTAACAAGCTCGAGAGCTGGCCAGTGGCCCGGGTCACCGGTAGCGACCCGGCACGCAACGGTGAGTTGGAAGTCATCTCCGGCAGCGCAGATCTCTGCGCTACCGAGAGTTGCATCGCGATTCCGCTATAACCAGCCGACCGGTTGATCGATCGACTTAGTTGCCCGTCTGCTTGCGAAACGCGGGCACGCCGCCCTGCAACTCCGGCGACTTCTTCTCGAGCAGCGAACGCAGCTCCGCCATTTCCTTGCGGAGCGTCGCCACGTCCTCTGCCGTCTTCTTCAGTTCGCGAGCCTGCGCGTCAGTCAAGGCGGCCGCCCGATTCGAGCCCGTCGCGGGCGCCGCCGGCTTGATCCCCTTCACCGCCACCGTGATCTCGTTGATGCGCGCATCCAGACGCGCGATTGCCTTGTCGAGATTGGCACTTTGCGCTTCGTTGGCTTTGGCGATCGTTCTCTCGATCACGGCCGCGCGAGCCGCCTCTTCGGCCTTGGCCGCTGCGGGTCGCGCCGCTGCGTCGTCA
This sequence comes from Klebsiella pneumoniae, assembly GCA_945873095.1. GTDB lineage: Bacteria > Pseudomonadota > Gammaproteobacteria > Steroidobacterales > Steroidobacteraceae > UBA964. The sequence continues at coordinate 24,062 of CAMCBU010000017.1, forward strand.
CGAGCCGTGCCGAGAATTTCTTTGAGTCGACGGCTTTCGAGGTCGATCAGGGCAGCACGATCCGCCTTGGTCTGCTCTCGAAGTACGACCATGGCACGCTGAGTCGTGTCGTCAGCGACCTTCTCGTATTTCTTGAGTACCTCTTCGAACTGCGCGACTCGCTTGAGAGAGCCCTCAAGTGCCTCGATCTGCGCAGCCTGATTGTTCATGACGGCAACCAGAGCATCACTCTTGGCCGAAATATCGCGAAAGACAATGGCGATCACGACCGCCAACACGATCCCGATGCCCAGAATCACCGCACCCAGAATCGCCGGTGCATTACGCACCGCCTTGGTGGTTTCCTCGTTGGCCTCGACCACACGCGACAAGCGTGCGAGCGCTTCGCTCGTCATTTGTGCGCTGTCGTTGGCAGCATCCGCCGCATCGAGGACGAGTGAAGTCAGTGTCTCGAGCGGACTGCCGTCCGATTTGTCTGTAGCCGACGGCTCGTGGTCGTTCTTTGCTTCGGTCATGATGACTCTTCCTATTGGACTCAGCGCTGCACGCCGCGACGCAGATTTTTGGTGCGCGCGATAGTCGCTTCGATACGCTCACGCAGCTTGTTATCGAACGTCAACGCCTCTTTGATGCGTGAGACTTCTTCCAGCATTTTCTCGGCTTGGTCGTAAGCCTCTGCGAGCTTCGCCTGACGCTGCTCGAAACTCTCGACCAAGGCATCTGCCTTCGCCAGCGTGTCTTGCAGTGCCTCTACCTTGGTGTCCTCAGCCGTCGACGTATCCGGGGTCTGGCCAACGAACACCTCATTCGGAACGGCCGTGGGTGTTGCACCCACATGAACTTGGTTCTTGTGAATTTCGATCTCGGCACGACTCACCGCACTCTCGGAGACCGCAGAGTTCACGAACTCATTCATACGCTGCGGCGCACTGGTGGCCGATTTCAAAATTCCGGATTCATCCGGATGGAAGTGGTCATCGGAATGTTTTTTATCGTTCATCGGAATCACCCTTTTTTGGTGTTCTGCACAATCGACGGATTCACACGACAGGGGCCGATGCCCCAAATCTGACTCAAGTGACGATCGGCCTCCGCCGTGCCCTCGAAGGGTCCGACTTGCAGGCGCCACTTATCCTGCTCGCGCAGCACGCGCGTCGGCACGGTTCTGCCCAAGCGTTCGCGGACAATGTCCAAGGTCGCCTCGTCCGAATATACGCCGCAATCATAAACGCGAAGACGCTTATCTTCGGTGAGCTGGCTTTGGGCGAACCAACCACCAGCGACCACCAAGACCACGATCACGAGCATCGCTGCAGAGCGCCCGTAAAGCGCCCACCAGGGACGATGCGTGGCGTCAAAGCCCCGCTCACGAGTGCGCTCGGCCGCCAATGCCGTCAGGACGTCATCTCGTTCGACAACATCGGGTTCGACAACGTCTCGCGCGATCGAAGCGTTATCCTTGAGTTCTGACACCCGCTCGGGCGCTGGTTCGGACGCTGGTTCGGACGTATTGTGGACGACAACCGTTTTGGCCGGTGCAGTCCCCTCGATCCACCAAGTCGAACTACCTTGGATCAAGCGCTGCAAGGGCTCAGCGAGCCCCTGCTCACGATCCGCTTTGAGAAAGTAAACGGTACGAAAGGTCGATCCGCGCAGAGCGCGACTGAGTCGTTGTAACGCCAGTAACTCCGACTCATCGAGCTGCTCCGCACCATCGATCAACAAGAGACGTGGTGCTTCATCGGCGCGTGCGGCCGTCAACTGATCTACAGGCACATCCGCCAGCAATTTGTTGGCTGCGTGTATCGCGGCGTCGACATCACCCTTTTGATAGAACTCAACTCGCGCGCCGAGCTCGCGCAACCGTCGGATCAGCTCACGCGACACTTGCGACAGCGAGGCTGTCGCGCCGGCCGCCATCACCACACTGTCTATATCGCCGGTACGCAGTGCCGCTTCCACCTCGCCGGCAGCGCTCTTGCCATACCAAGCTGGGATTTTATTCTTGCTCATGTTTTGTTGACCGTCGAACGCTGACCGTTTTCGTCATAGCGGAAATCATCTGGCACCTCCGGGGCAGTGAACTCCGGCCGCTGCAAGTCAGCCGATAGTGCGCTCAGGCGGAAGACATACGCTAGCACTGCCGCCACGGCCCGGTAGAGCCCCTCAGGAATCGGATCGTTTATCTCAGTCGTGTAATAAAGCGCACGAGCGAGCGGGGGCGCGGAGACCTCTGGCACACCCGCTGCAGCGGCACGCTCCTTGATGGCTCGGGCAACTTCGCCTTTTCCCTTGGCGAGGACGACCGGCACACTGCTGCGTTCCTCATCGTATTCAAGTGCGACAGCGAACTCGCTCGGGTTCACGATCACGACGTCAGCCTGCTTGACCTTGTCGAGCATTCGGCCACGACTGAGCTCACGCTGCTTGCGACGAATCTGTTGTTTGACCTCGGGACGACCCTCGATATCCTTCATCTCATCGCGAATCTCCTGCTTGGTCATGCGCAGGCGACGCAGGTAATTCCACCGCTGATACGGCACATCCAGAATCGCGATCGCCGCGACGACCGCCGATACGAGCGTAAAAATCGTCAGCGCGAGCGACGCGCCGTGAACCATCATCGGCTCGAGCGCGTCTCGCGACATCGACACGATCTCCTCTCGCCGTTGCCACAGCAACACGACCAGCACACCCGCGATCCCGATGAACTTGAGCAGATTGCGCAGCACGCCCATCAACGCCTGCGTTCCGAACATCCGCTTTAGTCCGTTCAACGGATTGAGTTTTGAGCCCTTTGGCGCGGCGGCCTTACCGGAAAATTGGAAGCCGCCGTTGACCGACGCCGCCAGCAAAGCCACGACGACAGCGACGAGGAACAACCATCTGACCGACCATAGTCCATCGAAGATGGACATACCGAGCGTCATCGGCAAATCTTGGACATCATCAATTTGTCCGCGCGTGAAACTGAAGCTCTGTTTCATCTGACCGGCGATGTCGTCGACGATATCGCCACCGATGAACATCAGCATGGCGCACAGCGCCATCACGACCATCGCACCACCAAAATCGGGTGAACGCGGCAACTCACCGCGCTCGCGTGCCTGCTGCAAGCGTTTCGCGGTCGGCTCTTCTGTTTTCTCTTGGCCTTGATCTTCTGCCATGTCGCTAGCCCTGGCCCAACAAGCGGCTGCGGATATAGCCCTCGGCCAACCCCCAGAGCTCGGTCATCCGCTCGCCGATGACCGGCATCAACACAAACAACAAAGCGAAGCCGACGATCAAACTCACCGCGAATCCCACGGCGAAGACGTTCAAAGACGGGGTCGCGCGCGACAAAGCCCCCACGCCGATATTGACGGCCAAAAGCGCCAGCAGCAACGGAGCAGCGAGCAAGGCAGCCCCACGGAAAATAATGCTCGAGAAATCGAGCCACGCCTGGACGTCGAGCAAACTGAAGCTACCGGGCGGCAAAGCGCGGATGCTCTCGGTCAGCATGCTGATGATGACGGTGTGACCATCAGCCGTGATGAAAATCAGCAACGCGATCAGGTTCAGGAACTGTGAGAGCACCGGAGTCGAGCCGATCGACGGGTCAAACGACTGCGCGAAACCGATACCGACGGACATCGAGATTTGCTCGCCCGCTAGAACGACTGCAGCCGACACGAACTGCAACACCAAACCGATCGAAACGCCGATCAAGGCCTCACTCAGCAGAGTCAGCAAGTTAGGCTCGCCGAACGGCAGCTGCGGTGCACCGGTCGAAGTCGGCATGGCGGGCAGCATCAACACACACAGCGCTGCGGCATAGATCACACGAATGCGCGTACTGCCGGCAATCTGAGTGAACAACGGAGCCGTCAGAAAAAACGCCGTCACCCGAGTGAAGGGCAGCAGGAGCGACTCCATCCAGCTGAGCACGAATTGACCGAGCTCAAGCACGCCATCATCCCCCGATATCCGGTATTCGCTCGAAGATACGGCGGGTGAAATCCACGAGCAGCTGCAGCTGCCATCCGCCAAGCGCCGCGATCAGCAACGTGACAGCGATCAGTTTCGGCAGAAAACTCAAGGTCATCTCGTTGATCGAGGTGGCGGCCTGGAAAATACCGATGGCGACACCAACGATCAACACCAGCAATAAAATAGGCCCGGCGACGATCGCACCGAGCCAAATGGCTTCACGAGCCAGATCGATCACTTGGGTGTCATTCATGACCCGGGCGCTCCGAAGCTCGCAGCCAGTGAGCCGACTATCAGCGCCCAACCGTCGACCAACACGAACAACAAGAGTTTGAAGGGCAAGCTGATCATGATCGGTGAGACCATCATCATGCCCATCGCCATCAAAACGCTCGCGACGATGAGGTCGATGACCAGAAACGGGATGAAGATCAGAAAACCGATCGTGAATGCGGTGCGCAGTTCACTGGTGATGAACGCTGGCAACAACACGTGCAGCGGTGTTGCCAGCGGCTCCTGAACCGAGCCGATTTTGCCGAGATCCATGAAGAGTTTGAGATCCGATTCGCGCGTCTGCGCCAACATGAATCGTTTCATCGGGACGATGCCACGATCAAGCGCTTCCTCGAAGGGAATCTTGTCCTCGACATACGGTGTCAAAGCGACCCTTTGCACCTCATCGAAGGTCGGGGCCATGACGAAAAACGTAATGAACAGCGCAAGACCCACGATCACTTGGTTGGGCGGAGTCGATGCCGTTCCCATCGCCTGCCGAAGCAAGCCGAGTACGATGACCACTCGAGTGAACGCCGTCATCGACAAAACGATCGCGGGCAACAGCGTCAGCAGCGTCACGAGACCCAAAGCCTGCAGGGTCAGACTGTAGGCCTGACCGCCACCGGCGACCGGTGCCGTCCGCAACACCTCGATCGATGCGGCATCCTGCGATACAGCGAGCGGCATCATGCACAGAACCAGCGCGAGGCCGGTCAGCAACGCCGAGACATAACGCTTCAAGATCGCGACTCCAATTCAGCCCGAAATTTGTCCGCGCCGATTTCCGCTATGTGATCCGCCGTATCAGCCGGAGCCGACCCCAAACGAGTGATGGAGTGCGGCGTGATGCCGAGCAAAACATCTTCGTTGCCGAAGCGAACAATGAGCAACTTTTCACGGGTACCGACGCTCAGATGCGACACGACCTTCAAACGCGAGGGGACACCGACACCCGCTACGTTGAAGCGGCGCAGCACCCAAATCGCCAATGCCAACAGTGCGGCCACCAGAATGATGGCCGAGATGTAGCGGACCGGATCCATATCAGATCAAAGATGCTTGACGCGATCTTCGGGGTCAACCACTTGTGTCAGGCGAATACCGTAGCGCTCGTTGACGAGCACCACTTCACCGCGCGCAATCACCGTGTTGTTCACACAGACATCGAGTGGCTCGCCGGCGACGCGATCGAGCTCGACAACGCTACCTTGACCCAGACGCAGAAGATCACGGATCCGCAGCGAAGAGCGACCGACTTCGACCGAGATGCTGACGGCCACGTTCTGGATGAGATCGAGCTGCATCGCGGCCTCGCCCTCGCCGTTGGCTTTCGCGATGGTTCCCATGGATATGTCGCTCATGCTGCTGATGCTCCTGCTGACTTGGCCGATCTGCCTGCCGACCGTCTACGAGATGATGACGAGTTTTCGGAATCGTGCGAGTGATCACCGACCGGCTCGATGGCAAACATCGAGGACGATTCGACCGGTTGAACGACCTGTGTGACCCGCACGGCAACGGAGTTGTTGGCCGTGCCGTACTCTGCATCAAACAGGTGGGTTGACTGCACCAACACCTTGACCGACTCCGGCGGCTTGAACCAGATCGTGTCGCCGGGTTGGATCGACGCCAGATCGGCGGCCGAGACGCGCAGTGTCGCCAGCTGCGCGGTCAACTCGAGCTCGGTATCGGTCACGGCATCCTGAAGTTGATTCGCCCAACGCACGGCGAGTTTCTCGTCACGCTCGCCAGACTGCAGTCGTCCGCGCAACAGCAGACGGATCGGCTTCAGCGCAGAGAACGGATACATGATCGAAACCACACCGTGCACACCCGCGCCGAGCTCGATATTGAAACGGGAGACGACAACGGTCTCTTTTTCTTCGCCCACCTGCGCAAACGCCGGATTGATTTCACGACTGACGTATTCGGTGCCGAGACCATAGACCGGCGCCCAAGCCTCGCGCAGATTCTCAAAGACCGTATCGAGCAACAACTGGATGATGCGCTCCTCGGTTGGCGTGAAGCCACGTTGCGCGGAAGGCTCGATCGAGCCTGAGCCACGACCGCCGAAGAAACTGTCGACCGCGCCGTAAACCACCGCAGGCTCGATCGTGACGAGCCCATACCCGCGCAGCGGCGGATAGCGCACGATGTTCACGCTGCAGGGCGAGGGAACGCTCTGGATGTAGGCACCGAAAGTCGTCACTTCAAAGGGATTGATCGACACTTTGACGGCTTGACGCAGCAAATTCAGCAGCCCGCCGCGAAGTTGCCGGGCGAACCGATCATTGATCATCTCGATCGCCGCCAACTGCGAGCGCGACGTGGTATCTGTCGAGACGAGGCTATATGCCTGCACCGATGGCGGCGCGGACGCAGCCGTTTCCGGCGAGACATCCACCTCGCCGCTCGCCATCGCGTCGACGAGCGCTTGTACCTCATCGCTCGTCAGTACTTGACCTGAGTTAGACATGTTTTTCTTTGATATCTTGGTTCGTTGCCGAGCGATTCGTTATTGGAAAACGAAGTGGGTGAACATCACTTCCTCGATACCGCCAAAGTCCTCGTTACGAATCAGCACGTCGTTCATTGCATCACGCAGCGCCGCTGCCAAGCGGGCACGACCATCCGCTGAAACCATTTCTTCTTCGCTGTATTGACCTGCCGTACCGATGATCGCCGCCTCGATGGCAATCTGGTGGGTCGTGACGCGCTCGACGATCTTATCGCCGTAGAAGGTCTTGTATGCCAGGCGAAACTGGACGAACTTTCGAGAGTTCGGCACGTTCAAAGTAAAGTCTCGCTCGATCGGCTTGTACGTCGCGGCGAAACGCTCGCCCTCTGGAATTTCCTTAGTCTGCAGTTGCGGGCCATCCGGAACCTGCGGACCAGCGGCACCACCTTCAGCGCCGTGCTCGCCCTCAGCCGCATGACCATCGGCCGAGTGGCCGTCTGCGCCGTGTTCGGCACCCGCCGCTGCGGCCGGCTTCGGGTCGAAGAAGCCCGTCAGAAAGAGCGTCGCGCCGACCGATCCGCCGACCAACACCAGCACGCCGACTACCACCATGATGATGAGCAGCAGCTTGGATTTCTTCTTCGGTGCGCCCTCTTCGCCTTCGGCGGGAGCCGCATCCGGAGCCTTCTTTTTGTCGTCTTTCTTGTCAGCCATAGTGCTACACCAGAATAGTCAAAACGTTAAACGTACACATCCACCACACGCGATGCCGACTCCGCGGTCATCCTGCGCGGAACCTCATCCTCACTCGCAAGCTCGGTGCCCCTCGACGCCGCCTTTGCGGCCGCCGCGGCACTGTGCTGCGCGAATTCGCGAAAATCACGAGCGCCCGACTGCGCGAATGACCAGTTGGCCAAGTTTAGCCCCGCCGAATCCAGCGACTCGCGTAGTTTAGGCAACGCCGACTCCAGTAGGTGACGAACCTCAGCATTGGCGACCCCCACCTGAGCGGTGACTTGATTCCCCTCGAGCTGCAGTTCGATCTCCATCGGACCCAAACGCTGCGGATCGAGCTGCAAATTCACGGTCCAACGATCTTCACGAATCTGTTGCAGCATGCGTCGACCCACCTGTTCCGCAAATTGCTCGGCACGCAGCTCGTGTTGCAGAGCTGGGTCTGGCACCCGCAGAGGGGTCGTCAAAGGGTCTGCCAGGGTCGTCATCGGCGCGCTCGGCAGCACAGTCGTCGTCGCTGGAAGCACAGCCGCAAGCGCAGCCGGATTCACGGGGCTATCGCCCGGTAAAATCTCGGTGAGTGCGGCCGAGCTGACGGGTGTCACGGTGCTGGTGAGAATCTGCCGTCGCTCCAGGGCAAAACCCCGCAACGAGGCGGTGGCTGCCGCGAAATCAACTTCGCTCAAGCCGCGACGCGGTATCCCCGAAGCGGGATCGAGGGCCCCATCACTCGCCGCCTGCATCGCAAGCTCTTGCGCAGGTTCACGCAGGCCAGAGGATGAACGGTGAATGAAGGCGCGCCATCGCAGAACGTCTTCATCGCGCAGAGCAGGCATAGCGTTGCCCGGGACCACGAGCGGCGTTTCGGTTGCGCGGGGAATTGGATCGGGGACCGCAGGCTGCGGTTGAACTTCCAGTGCTTGCACGGTCAATGGCTGCGCGGTCAAGGTCGTGCCGGCGACTGATAGCGACGGTAGCTCCGCGCGAGGCTCGATCTCGAGCGGATACATCGGGTGTGCCGACTGCCGTTGGGCATCCGGCAAACCGAGCGAGGGAGGAGTGGATGCGGGCGATGCGATCGATACCGACGGTGGTACGGAGACCGGTGCCGGCGCGGTCAAAGGCCGCGCGGTCAAAGGCTGCGCGGTCAAGGTCGTGCTGGCGACTGATAGCGACGGTAGCTCCGCGCGAGGCTCGATCTCGAGCGGATACATCGGGTGTGCCGACTGCCGTTGGGCATCCGGCAAACTGAGCGAGGGAGGAGTGGATGCGGGCGATGTGATCGATACCGACGGTGGTACGGAGACCGGTGCCGGCGCGGTCAAAGGCCGCGCGGTCAAGGGCTGCGCGGTCAAGGTCGTGCCGGCGACTGATAGCGACGGACGCTCCGCGCGAGGCTCGATCTCGAGCGGATACATCGGGTGTGCCGCCTGCCGTTGAGCTTCCGGCAAACCGAGCGAGGGAGGAGCGGGTTCGGACGGTGGAGTCGATACCGACGGTGGCGCGGATACCGCTCCGACCGGCCGAGCGGCCGTCTCGCGCAACAACAAACGGGCGAGTTCGCGATCAATCCCGAGGCCAACGGCGAACTCTTCGAGTCGAGTATCCGCTTCGGTTTCTACGACCGCCGGCAAGATGACCGGCGTTGCCACCGGTATCGGCAAGCCGTTGCCGAGCAGTTCGAGCGCCGGATCGCGCACTTGAGGCTCGACGGCCTCGTTCGATAGCTCTGGTCCCTCATATTGTTTCATTAAAGAAACAAAATGGGAGGAATCGGCCTCACTGACCCCATTTTGCGCCGGTTCAGGCGCGTTCAGGAGAGCAGATCCCGATCCTTCGAGCAGATTCAGCAGTGCGGAGGTGCCAGACATAGTGCCAAACGTTGCCGGTGCGATTTAACTACACCGGAGTTTGCAACTAGGATGCCAACCCGTCCGGCATCGGGCGCGCGAGCGCATCCATGGCTTTTTGTTCCCGCTGCGCAGCCTCGCGAGCGGCGGCGGCATCAGCTCGCTCCGAGGCATTCTCGAGAGCACGGGCAAAATTGCGCTTTTGCAGCGCCTCGTCCAAGGCAGCGTCGACAAAAAACTGCGCTTGCGCGACTTCATTTCGTTGAGCAACGGACATCTGCGACAACCAGCCCGAAAAATCCCGGTAGTTTCGCCAGGTCACGATGTTCTGTCCGACCGTCTCTTGGCGACGGGTCGATTCGGCATAGTCGCGACAATAATTCTCGACAACCTGTAATCGCTCTTCCTGCACGGCGAGTTCACCACGACGCTGAGCCACGATGGCTTCGGACGCTTTGGCAACGGCGTCGCCGATTCGCGCCACGCGCTGCAGGCGCTGCGCGCGTCTCGCTGTTCGATCACTCACCCGAGCACCGACTGCAGCTGGTGAAAACCTTGCTCAAGCGATACGGATTGCTCGGCATCTTGCGAGAGAAACTCCCGAAACACTGCGCGGCGCTGTAGGGCCTCATCGAGTTCGGGATTAGCGCCTTGACGATAAGCGCCGACGGCCACGAGATCCTTATTCTCTTCGTAAGTGGCGAGGAGTCTGCGAAATTTGGTCACGAGTGCGCGGCGCTCACCCGAGATCAACTTCGTCGCCAAGCGCGATACCGAGACACTGATATCGATGGCCGGATACTGACCCATCGCTGCGATCTCGCGCGATAGCAAAACGTGCCCATCGAGGATGGCGCGCGCACCATCAACAATGGGATCGTTCGCATCGTCGCCCTCGGCGAGAATCGTATAGATACCGGTGATGCTGCCTGCGGCGCTGACATTGCCAGCTCGCTCGACGAGTTCGTTGATCAAGAAAAAAACCGACGGCGTATAGCCCTTGGTCGTCGGCGGCTCACCGATCGCGAGACCGACCTCACGTTGTGCGTGTGCGACGCGGGTCAAGGAATCCATCAACAACAGTACGTTTTTGCCTTGATCGCGAAAGTACTCGGCAACAGCACAGCTGTAATGCGTGGCGCGCAGCCGAACGACCGGTGAGCGATCGCCCGGGGCTGCGATCACGACAGAGCGCTTCAAGCCCTCTTCACCCAAGGTCTCATGCACGAAGTCGAGCACTTCACGGCCACGCTCACCGATCATACCGATGACGATGACATCCGCCTCTGTGAAGCGGGTCATCATGCCAAGAAGCATACTCTTACCAACACCGCTACCGGCGATCAGCCCAATTCTTTGACCGCGACCGACGGTGAGAAACGTGTTGATTGCACGAACGCCGACATCGAGTGGCGCTGTGATGGCAGCGCGGTGCAGCGGATTCTTTCGCTCGCCGCGCAACGGCACGAATACGTCCGGGACGATTGCCGGACCACCATCGAGCGGCTCGCCGAGCCCATCCACAACGCGCCCCAGCAGACCGGCACCGACACCCACTCGAGCCGTCAAGGTCAACACACGAACGGCGGTTCCCGGCAACAAGCCTTGCACCGCCGAAAGCGGCATCAACATGACTTCACCATCGCGAAAACCGACGACCTCGCAGACGATCCCCTCGCCTTGCTCGGCCATCACCTCGCAGTAAGCCCCAAGCGGTGCCCGCACACCACGGGCAGACAAGATCATGCCCGTAACGCGTGTCAAAACGCCGCGAACGGAGGGGGCTGAAATTTCCGTGCTCGAGAGCCGTTGCTGCAACGATTCAAGCAGTGAGCCGGAACTCATGATGCGTCCCGCATGACCTCTGCAGCAGCGGCTAAAGCCGCCTCGCGAATCTCTCGTACGCGATTCTCGAAGCGATCATCGATCACCTTGTCACCTGCGCCGAGAATCACACCGCCGCGCGCCACCAAAAGATCGGACTGCAGACGAATATGCATCGGGCGCTCGTTGGCACGCTCCAATAGCGCCACATCCTCAGGATGTAAGCGCGCCAGAATGGTCTGACCCTCACCAAGGGTGGAATCGAGTGCGTCGTTGAGCGACGCTTGCACGACTTGCAGATAGCGAGCAAGCCCTGCTTCACTTTGCAGATTTTGACGCGCGATCTGCGCGCCGATGTCGAGACCGGCGCGCGCAAGCGGCACCACCATTTCTCGCTCGAGCGCCGCCTGCTTATCGGAGAGCGCTCTTGCGGCTGCATCGAGCGCTAACATCGCAGCATCGAGGGCGGACGCCATCTCAGCGAGCGCCGCGTTACGACCGCGCTGCTCAGCCTCGGCGATCCGGGCTTCAATCTCTTCCTCACTTGGGCCGACCCCAACCGGCATCAGATCGACCAACTCGTCCGTCGATACAGCGTCGATCGGCTCGATCAACAACTCTGGGACATCGTCCGCCGGCGTGATGATCGCCATACCATCGGCGAACGACGCGGGTGCCGCCATCTGCTTGGCATGCTCGCGCAGCAAGAATCCGGCACGTCGAATAGCGAAATGCCGTGCAGCGAATGAAGCCGAACCGTCGTTATCCGATCGTCGCAGGGTCTCGGCAGCGACGAACGGCGTTGCCGCCTTGAACATGTCGCTTCGTCCTTACACGTAGTCGGCGCCGCGACCGGAGAGCATCATCTCGCCGGCGTCGGAAAGTCGCCGCGCCGTGCGCAGAATTTGCTTTTGAGCCTCTTCCACTTCCGACAAACGCAACGGACCGCGACCTTCCATTTCGTCGACGAACATATCTCGAGCACGCGCCGACATGTTCGAAAGGAACTTGTCTTTGACCAGCTCGTCGGCGCCCTTGAGGGCTACCATGAGCTGCTCGCTCGGCACATTGCGCATGAGGGTCTGGATACTGCGATTGTCGCAACCCGAGAGATTCTCGAAAGCGAACATATTGTCCTGAATACGCTGAGCGAGATCGGCATCTTTTTCGCCGAGACGCTTCATCATCGATTGTTCGATGTCTGTCTTGACGTAGTTCATGATCTTGGCGGCCGCTTTCACGCCGCCCACACTCGAGGACTTCAACGATGAGTTCGAGGAGAACTGCTGTTTCATGATCGCCTCGAGCTCGGCCATCGCCGTCGGTTGAATCGTTTCGAGCGACGCAACACGCGAGAGCGCCTCCGGACGCAGGGTCTCAGGGAGAAACCGCATGACATCCGCGGCCACGTCGTAGTCGAGAAACGAAAGTACGATGGCGATGATCTGCGGATGTTCGGCAGAAATCATTTCGGCGATAGAGCGCGCATCCATCCACTGCAGCACCTCGAGACCGCGATTCGCCGAAGCCGGCATGATGCGACTGAGCACGCTACTCGCCTTGTCCTCACCGATCGCCGCACGCAATACATTCTCGAGATAGTCGATGCCGCCACCGATGTTCGTTTGCTTCTTGATGGTGGCGATAAACCCATCAAGAACTGCGCTGACGGCCTCCTGAGATAGATCAGCGACGGACAACATGGCAGAGCTGAGATGTTGCACTTCTTTGGGAGCGAGGTGACGAATCACGCTCGCGGCTTCCTCTTCACCGAGCAGCATGAGCATGACCGCCGCACGCTGCGTATTGGAGAGTGCTGCCACTTCGGCCGCCACCTGTTCCGGATCCGGTCCGCCGGGCGCCGTTGCCAATGCCATTGCTTCAGCCATGATCGTCTCCGCGTCAGCCTAGATCGCGAGTGATGAGGTTCTTGAGCACCAGCGCTACGCGCTTAGCATCCTGCTCCACCATCATGCGCACGACCGTCACCTTGTCGTCGTAACTGTTGGCGGTATCGAGCATCTCGGCAGAGATACCCGCCTTCTTCTTCGGTTTGAGTCGCGCCTTGAGCCGCGATTTGAACTCTTCCATCGATTCGCCTTCGCGCATCTCGATGGTCTCGGTCTCGGCTGATTCGACTCCGCCCGCGATACCGGTCATCTCAGAGGCAGCGCCTGACGATGCCACCAGCGCTTCCGCCGACAACTCGCCACTCGCAATCAGTGCGGCTTTCATCTCATCGGGCGACATCTGCGCGGCCATCGGCGGCGGTGGGATGTAAGTAACCCGATTGATGATCGGTCGAACCACGAGGAAGCCCACCAGTGCGATCGCCAAGGCAACGAGCAGATACTTGGTGACATCAAGATACTGCGGCTGCTGCCACACCGGAAGTGGTATCACCGGCGCGGGCGGCTCGAAGCTGGTGCTGATGAGATTCACGACGTCGCCACGATTCACGTTGTAACCCACCGCCCCTTGCACGAGCGAAGTCAGCCGAGCGACTTCCTGCGCTGGCAGGGGACGACGAGCCGGCGGTGTCGTAGCACCGGGTGCGGCGATAGCATCGTTGATGGCAACCGCGACGGTCAGACGACGCATACGAGGCGCCGGATCGACGACATACTGCACGGAGCGATCCATCTCGTAATTCTTGGCTTCGCTGCGCTCTTGGCCTCGTACGACCGGCTCATCGGTACCCGGAGCGGACTCGGCAGGCACCGTTGCATCGGGCGTCGCAGCGACCGGCGGCGGGGGCTCATTCGACAGCGAGCCCGGCACGCCCTCGGATTTGGGTTCCGTTGTGGTCGACTCCCGCAACTGCTCGGATCGGACTTTCGTTCCCGTGCTAGTCGGATCAAAGTTTTCAACCGTGCGCTCGATCACCGAGAAATCTAGGTCTGCATTGACCTGCGCGCGCACGTTGTTAGCACCAAAGATCGGGCCGAGCAACTGTACGACTCTATCCGCATAGTCCGCTTCCAAACGCTGACGCAGCTCCAACTGCTTGGCGCTGAGATCCTTCGACTCTGGCGTCTCGGTCAATAGACGACCGAACTGATCCACGACCGACACGTTCGCGGGCGTCATGTACGGGATGCTGGAAGACACCAAGTGGACGATCGCCTGGACTTGGCCCTCACCCACGACGCGCCCGTTGTAGGGAGTGACGATCACCGACGCTTTCGGTTCGGCGCGATCCCGTACGAAGGCACTTTGACGCGGCAGCGCGAGATGCACTCGCGCGTCCTGAACCGTATTGATGCGCCGAATACTTTGCGCCAATTCCTCTTCGATTGACGCGTTGTAGCGCGCTTGCTCCATGAACTGGCTGGTGCCAAGCGGCATATTGTCTTTCAGACCAGAGAATCCGGTCGTCGCCTCTCGCGGCAGTCCGGCAGCCGCCAACATGATGCGCGCCTCGTGGAATTCGCTTGCAGGAACTTGCAAGGCACCGGTCAACGGATCAAGTGACACATCGACGCCGTTCTTCGTCAGTAGCTGCTGGGCCTGTTCCTTGTCGGCATCCGCCATGCTGGGATAGAGCGCCCGCGGCGGTGAGGCCGACATCGTGGCATAGGCGACGATAGCGAGCAGGATCACCAAGCCAATGCCGAGATAGGGCAGTGCTGTGCGCACCATCGGTTTTTGCATGAAACCGCCGACGCCGCCCGATCCTGCGGCGACCAAGGCGGTGCTGTTGGTGTCCTCACCGGAGTTCGTACGAGCCATATCGCGCGAGGTCGAGACGGTCACACCACCATCGCCCATACCTGCGCGAGTGGTGGCATCCAGTCGAGAACCCAGAACCTCTGCTTCAACGGTAGCCATGCATTACACCGTCATGCTCATGATTTCTTTGTAGGATTCCAAGATCTTGTTACGAACCTGGACAGTAGCTTCGAACGCAACCGAGGATTTTTGCATCGCGATCGCGACGTCCGTCAGCGAAACGTCATCGCCGCGTACGTAAGCGGTTTGTAGCTCCCGCGAGACTCGCTGCTGCTCGTTCACTCGATCGAGCGCAACTTTCATCGTGTCGGTGAAGTTGACCTTCGGCTCGCCCGAGGGCGGCATCAAGGGCGATGCCGGACCGCGAATCTCACCAGCTTCAATACCGGGCGGACGCACCGACTCGCGCATTTGCCGCAACTGCTCCAACGCCTGCTTCATCGCAACCGATTGAATGGTCATGCGACCACCATCGCCTGGCCGCTGTCACGCAGACGAGCGAGCTTGTATCTGAGGGTTCTTTCGCTAATACCGAGTTTCGCAGCTGCGGCCATCTTGGTCGGCGTATCGCGTAGCGTTGCCATGATGAGCTCGGCCTCTTGAGCAATGCGCCAATCGGCTAGCGACTCCGGTGCGTCATTTGCTTCCTCGTCGGTCGCTGACGGCGGATCAGACATCGGCAGCGTCATCGGAATGAAGTTGTTCTCTAACGGTAAACCGGTATCGAGACCGAGGTGCTCTGCTCGCAGGATCGATCCGTCAGCGATCACCATGGCGCGCTGAATGACGTTTTCGAGTTCGCGCACGTTGCCCGGCCAATCGTATGCACGCAGAGCAGCAACGGCCGAGTCGTCGAGCCGCATCGCACCCGAGATGTATTGATGCTTGTGCACCATCGCACGGGCAAGCGGAATGATGTCACCCGGACGCTCGCGTAACGGTTTCAATTGCAGCGGAAAAATATTGAGTCGGTAGTAAAGATCTTCGCGGAAGCGGCCGGTCGCCACATCGCCCTTTAGATTGCGATTGGTGGCGGCGAGCAAACGGAACTGGGTCTTCTGCGGCTTGGTCGATCCGAGTGGGGTGAACTCGCGCTCTTGCAGCACTCGGAGCAATTTCGCTTGCACGTTCGGCGGCAGCTCACCGACCTCATCCAGAAAGAGCGTGCCACCATCGGCCTGCTCGAAATAACCGTGGAATCGCTGTACGGCACCGGTGAAGGCCCCCTTCTCATGACCGAACAGCAAATCTTCGACCATCGACTCGGGCAAGCAGGCGCAGTTGAACGCGACGAAAGGCCCCGCGCTTCGCAACGAAGTCTCGTGGAGATACCGCGCGAGTACTTCCTTGCCCGTGCCCGAGGCACCACCAATGAGCACCGTGACGTCGGTACGAGCCACACGCGAGGCTAGTGCGAGCAACTGCGCGGTGAACGGGTCGCCGTAGACGACCGAACCGGCGGCTGCCTCGGCATGGACATTCGCGTTATTCATGGACTCGGACACGACGGACACACGACACCTTCCCTGATCAGGTGACGAGGAGAAGCAACCTACGTGCCAGTGGATGTTTTACTGCTTAAAAACAACAGGTTACGGATGAACCTGAGGAGGCTAATCGCTACTGTCGGGATACCGACAGATCGTATTTTCGAAGCCGCTCGATCAGCGTGGTGCGAGCCAAACCGAGCAACTCAGCCGCGTGGGTGATGTTGCCCTCGGTCACCTTCATCGCCTCGCGGATCCAAGCCGATTCGAAATCGGCCAGCATCTGCTTGAGATCGACCGACGCGTTCGAGAGCGTCGGCGCCGCGCCAACCGGCAACTCGGCGCTCCAGTTCGACGACGAGTCGCCCCTGACGACATCGGCGATATCGGCGATATCGGCGACACAGTCTGCTGCTGCGTGCGCGGCCTCTTTTGCCGAGCCCAACTCTTCATCGCCCTGAAAAAGTTCCAGAATCGCTGCTTGCTCATCGGGTGAGCTCGCAGTCACCACCGTCGATGCACCGCGCGGCAGCATCGAGGCAGGAATCGATTTCAGCGACAACTCTTGAGCCGGCCAGAAGACCGTCAGACGCTCAACGAGGTTGAGCAATTCACGGCAATTACCGGGCCACGAGTAAGAGGTCATCCACTCGCGAAGATCCTCACTCGCTCGAATCGGCAGCTGACCAGCAGTCGCACAGCGCTTGGCAAAGTGGTCGAACAAGATGGCGACATCGTCGCCACGATCACGCAGCGCCGGCACGTAAAGCGGCACGACATTCAATCGATAGAATAAATCCGCTCGGAATTTTCCCTGCGAAATCGACTCTTCCAGTTGGCGGTGAGTCGCTGCGACGACGCGCACATTGACGGGGATGGAGCGATCATCACCCACTCGGTCAATCACACGTTCTTGCAAGACACGCAGCAGTTTCACCTGCATATCGAGCCGCATGTCACCGATCTCATCGAGAAACAGCGTTCCCGAATTGGCCAGTTCGAATCGGCCGCGACGATCGGCGAGCGCACCCGTGAAAGCGCCTTTGGTGTGGCCGAAGAGCTCACTTTCCAAAAGATCAGCCGGTATCGCCCCGCAATTGACGGGCACGAATCGGTTTGCTTGTCGGGTTGACAGACGGTGGAGGGATTGGGCGACGAGTTCCTTGCCGGTACCGGACTCGCCAAGGATCAGTACGGTGCTATCTGACGTCGCTACGCGACGAATGAGCGCGCGCAACGAACGCATGGCAGGCGAATCTCCCGCCAACACGTCGAGTGCATCACCCTCGACGGGCCGCTTACCGGGGTTGGCGGCCAAACGGCGCCCCCGCGCAACTCTTACGCGTCAAAACCCTCTCCCTGATATCCGCCTGTTTCAATCCATTTTGGATCGAAACTGACGGGATACTACATCAGGGAGCGGCGTTCAGGTACGAACGACGAACATACGCTGGTTGACCTGCCCCACGGTGACCGGATTGATGGAGGCCCAAGCCTCGCGAACCTGGCCCAGCAAGTCTTCGCATTCGGCGAGGTCGACCGTATCTGTCGCGCCACCCGCGCGAACCAGCTTTCGAATCAAAAACTGATAAAAATCATCGAGATGCGATGCCACCGCACCGCCATTTTGAACATCCAAAGTCTCGCGAAGACCATTGAGTATGGTCAATGCGCGGCTAACCGACGAGCTCACGGCACGACGCTCTGTGCGCTCGGCGTGGGCGCGAGCCAGACGGATCGCCTCTATGGCGCCGTCGTACATCATGATGACGAGGTCGCGTTTATCGGCATCCGTGCAACGTACGTCGACGGCGGCTGACCGATAGGCTTTGAGTGCAAGTGCAGACATGGTGTGGTGCTCCATGAACGGCGCGATTGCCGTACAGGAGTCAAGTCGGCGCTTGTCAGCCGATCTTTAGCCCATAGCTTGCGAGCCCGAGGATTAGCGGCGGGGGTTCCCCCCCGCCGCGATCCCGACAAGAAAAAGCGTACCCGCCCCTAGCAGGCAGCGGCTACCGCGGCACCACTGCGTGCCGCCGCCAGCCGACTCGGTTCCGCTCTCTCTCTCGTCTGTACCGGCGCAACCGTAGCGCGCCGAGCCAACTCGCCCCAAGCCTCTCGTACCGACTTCACCCAGGTCAGACACTGGTCGAGCAATTCGATATCTCGCCGTGTCTGAGCGTGAATGATTTGCGAAGTCAGCGCGTTGTAGAAACGCAGCAGATCTTGCGCAACCGGTTGCCCGTTGTCGAAGTCGAGCGTCTCGCGCAGACCGGAGATGATGGTCATCGCACGAGCGAAGTGACGACCGACGTCGCGATACTCCTTCCGCTCGAGGCAAGCCTTACCCGCGACCAGCGACTCGATGATGCCGTCATACAACAAGACGACCAGCTCCGCGCCCTTGCCGCCATGTGCCGTCGATTCGGTTTCGACTGCCTTGTACGCTTTCAATCCACTTTTAAACATTGGTGCCATTTTCGTTACTCCATTCGGTCAACTAAAATTCCAGTCAACTCATCAATATTCCTCGTGATCCGCAGCGCTTCATCGCTCGGAATCTTTCGCAAAACATCGCCGGTGCGCTGATCGGTAACCGTGAACACGACCGTGCCATTCACGGACTCGATACCCACACTCACGCTTCCGCCGACTTGCTCGAGACGATCAGTCAGCGCCTTGGCGACGCCTCTAGGTTCTAGCGACGACTGCGCGCTCGGACCCGCTTCACTGGACGAAGGCTTCGAGACCTCAACCGCCGCGGATCGCTCCGCCCAGTCGCTCGTCACTTCCGCGCGTTGCCCGGTGCTCGCTGCGACCGCATTAACTGTTGCTGCCATGATTCAGTACCTCCGTTTCATCAAGCACGAAGTAATAGCAAGACGTACTGCGGCGCTTGGTTCGCTTGCGCCAACATCGCCGTGCCGGCTTGCTGTAACACCATGCCACGCGCAAGGTTGGCTGACTCGGCTGCGTAGTCAGCGTCGACGATGCCCGACACGGCTTCTTGCAGACGCTGATTCACGTTCATCAGATTCGCAACGGTGTGTTCCAACCGGTTAATCAATGCGCCAGCTTGAGCTCTATTGGCGTTGAGTTTGCCAATCGCGGTATCGATCGCTGCAACCGCCGTCGAGGCCGCATCGGCCGTCGCAATGCTCTTCAAAGCTGACGACGCTGTAATGCTGGTCGGGATATCGGACCCTGTGGCACCACTGGCGTTCAAATCGAGCGTATGCGCCGAGAACGTGACCGAGTTGCCCGACTTAGCAACATCAGAGCCCACGAACATGCTGTGCGAGTTCGCACCTCCCGTCGATGCGATCACACCGCGGTTGAAGGCCGTCACGCTGTTGATGCGTTGAACTTCGGCTTTCAATGCCTCGTATTCATAGTTGGCATTTGTCCGATCCGCATCTTCATAGGTGCCGGTCTTAGACTGCACCGCCAGCTCACGCATCCGAATCAGGATGTTCTCGATCTCCGCTGCAGCTCCATCGTATGTATTGACCAAAGAAATAGCATCATTGGTGTTACGAATCGCCTGGGTCAAGCTGCGGATATCCGCACCCATTTTCGCCGCGACGGCCATGCCAGCCGCATCGTCGGAAGCGCTATTGATCCGTTTACCGGAGGCCAAGCGCTCCATCGACTGCTCTAGATCGCGTCGATTCTCCGACAAGATCCTCGACGCGGTCGCCGAAGAATTGTTGGTATTGATTACCACCGCCATAGGTCACTCCATCAAAAAAGGGTTTTGGTGCCTAATTTGGTGCCTCGACTGATCTACTCCATAGCACGCTCAAGCGACGATGGAGTAGATCGCTTTTTCACTTATCCTCGCAGTAGCGACAGAATGTACTGCGGCGCTTGATTCGCCTGCGCTAACATCGCCGTGCCCGCCTGCGCCAGAACCATGCCGCGCGCGAGGTTTGCAGACTCAGACGCGTAATCAGCATCTTCGATACCGGAGACAGCCTCTTGCAGACGCTGGCTGACATTCATCAGGTTCGAGACGGTGTGCTCGAGACGGTTGATGAGGGCGCCAGCCTGTGCACGCTTGCCGTTGAGTTGGCCGATCGCAGTGTCGAGTGCGGCGATTGCGCCCGATGCGCCGGCCGTAGTGTCGGCGACCAAAATACCCTTCAGGTCAGAGGACGCGATCGTGGTCTGGGACTCCGAGTTGAGGTTCAACCCCGCACTACCAGCAGAGTTGGCGCCCATGAAGCTAACGGTATTACCAGACTTGGCAACATCGGAGCCAACGTAAAAGGCGAAGCCACCAGCCGCTGCAGCCGACGTTCCCAGATCGCGACGGTTGAATGCCGTCACATCCGCGATGCGCTTAATTTCTTCTTTGAGAGCCGTGTACTCGTAGTCTGCATTGACTCGGTCGGGGCTTTCATAGGTGCCATTTTTCGCCTGCACCGCCAGTTCGCGCATACGGATCAAGATATTCTCGATTTCCTGTGCTGCGCCGTCGTAGGTGTTCACGAGCGATATCGCATCGTTCGTATTACGCACCGCCTGGTTCAAACTGCTGATGTCGGCTCGCATCTTGGCGGCCACCGCCATACCGGCGGCATCATCTGCTGCGCTATTGATGCGCTTGCCCGAGGCCAAGCGTTCCATCGCCTTCTCGAGATCTGCACGATTCTCCGACAGAATGCGCGAAGCGGTGATCGACGAGATGTTCGTGTTAACTACAACGCCCATGATCTTCTCCTGGTTAAATGAGGGCGGGCTAACCCGCCCTCATGTGTTTCCGGCGTTTATCGTGCCGGCTCTCTAGGGTTTATGGATTAGCCTCGAAGCAACTGCAGGATGTACTGCGGTGCTTGGTTCGCTTGCGCCAACATCGCCGTGCCCGCCTGCGCGAGGACCATGCCGCGTGCGAGGTTGGCAGACTCAGCCGCGTAATCGGCGTCTTCGATGCCGGAGACAGCCTCTTGCAGACGCTGGCTGACATTCATCAGGTTCGAGACGGTGTGCTCGAGACGGTTAACCAAGGCACCCGCCTGTGCGCGGTTGGCGGCAAGCTTGTTTAGTGAAACGTCGATATTTCCTATCGCAGTTGCCGCTAAAGTTGCAGTGGACACACTTGCGAGTGTCTGGGTCGCGGAAGTGGCGATATTGAGGTCCAGGGCACCCGCTGCGAAGCTAACAGTGTTACCGGTCTTCGCTACGTCAGAACCCACATAAAAGCTGAATGAAGTCGCCGTGCTACCGGTCGTGCCTGAAGCAGGCGAAGACGGGACGCTCGAGCCCTGCGCAAGTGTTTGGCGGTTGAAGGCCGTCACGCTGGCGATACGGGTAATCTCGCTTTTGAGAGCCTCATACTCGTAATCGGCGTTCGCGCGATCAGCATTTTCGTAACTGCCGTTATTAGCCTGTACTGCGAGTTCACGCATGCGAATTAAGATCGACTCAATTTCCTGCGCGGCGCCGTCGTAGGTGTTCACGAGCGATATCGCATCGTTCGTATTACGCACCGCCTGGTTCAAACTGCTGATATCGGCTCGCATCTTGGCGGCGACCGCCATACCGGCAGCATCGTCTGCTGCGCTGTTGATACGCTTGCCCGAGGCTAAGCGTTCCATCGCCTTCTCGAGATCTGCACGATTCTCCGACAGAATGCGCGAAGCGGTGATCGACGAAATGTTGGTGTTGACTACAACGCCCATGATCTTCTCCTGGTTAAATGAGGGCGGGCTAACCCGCCCTCATGTACTTCCGGCCTTTATCGTGCCGACTCTCTAGGGTTTATGGATTAGCCTCGAAGCAACTGCAGGATGTACTGCGGCGCTTGGTTCGCTTGCGCCAACATCGCCGTGCCCGCCTGTGCGAGGACCATGCCGCGTGCGAGATTGGCAGACTCAGCCGCGTAATCGGCGTCTTCGATGCCGGAGACAGCCTCTTGCAGACG
>CAMCBU010000018.1 GCA_945873095.1 Klebsiella pneumoniae
GTCACCGGCGGCAATCGTGGTATCGGCGAAGCGTTCGTCCGGGTATTGCTCGCTGAGAAAGGCGCCGCCCGAGTCTACGTGGGTAGCCGCGATCGCAACGCCGGCGCGCATCTCGAGCGCGAGTTTCCGGGGCGCTGCATCGCCATCGAACTCGATGTCACCGACCCCACCGAGATTGCAGCAGCCGCCGCTGGCTGCCCCGATGTGAACTTGCTCATCAACAATGCAGGTCTGTTCAGCAACAACCTGCTGATCGGCGCCAAAGACATGTCGCATGCGCGCGAAGAGATGGAAGTGAATTTCTTCGGGCCACTGGCCTTGATTCGCGCCTTCGCACCTAGCCTCGCTCGCAACGGCGGTGGCGCAGTGATCAACGTACTCTCCGCAGCTGCCATCGTCGCGGTGCCGAATATGGGCGCTTATTCGCCTTCGAAAGCGGCGGCGCGAATGCTATCGACCTCGGCACGAGCGGAGCTCGCGAGCCAGGGAACTCATGTCGCGGCCCTGATCGTCGGCTCCGTCGACACCCGGATGGCTGCGCACGTGCAAGGCGCCAAAGAAAAACCCGAGGACATCGCCCGCGTCGGCCTGCGCGCCGCCGAGCGCAACATCGACGAACTCGATACCGACCGCATGGCCGTGGACGTTCGCGCCGCCTTGCAGCTCGACCCGAAAGGACTCGAGAAGCGTATGGCGAAGATGCTGCACGCCACGAGCATCAGCACGGGGCGCTGAAGCGCGCCCCGTCACCGGCGCTTTGTAGACCAGCGTTAGAACAACGCTGGCCGATTCATGAGCACGCTCATGTGCTCGGCCGGTTTTTCGCCAGCCTTGAATCGATCAAAGGACGCACGATCGAAATAATCGCGCCACTCAATGATCTTTCCGTCGCGGAAACGCAGCACACCTGCGTAAGGGATAGCCACATTCTTACCGTCGGGCGCAGTGAAATCGTCAACACCTTCGGTGAAGACCACATCCCCAATCTCGGCGTAGTGGAAGATTCGCCAGCGAACGACGGGCATCGCATCCGACAGCTTCTCCATAAAGCCTTGCATCGCGGTCTTGCCGACGATCGGCGGGCTGCCCACGTGTGAATACCACACGATGTCGTCGGCACAGAGTTCGAGCACCGCAGCCAGATCCTTGCGACGCCAACCCATGATCAAGGCTTTGACGCGTTCAAAGTGAACGCCGCTCGTCGCGCTCATACCCGTGGCTCCCATGGCATCGCTACCTCCGATGACTGCGGCGGCAGCAGGTGCCGCCATCAACCAATCGCGTCTATTCATGAACCTCTCCATTGAATCGGACTTTCGTGGCTTTCACAATTAGACCACAGTTATACTTTGGCGCGAGACGTCACACCAGCCAAGGGGGATTCGAGGTGCGCACGACTCCAGCAGATAAAATCCGCGACTATCGCGCGCGTGGTTGGTGGGGCGACACCCGCATACACGACATGTTCGATGCGAACGCGCGGACGCATCCCGATCGTCTCGCCATTATCGATGCGCCGAATCGCGCGGATCTCGTTGGCACACCTGCTCAAAGACTGAGTTTCGCGGCGGCTGCAACCCTTGCCGATGGCTACTCATTGAGTCTCGCGCGGCTGGGTCTCGGCAAAGACGACGTGCTCGTCACGCAACTGCCCAACATCGCCGAGTATCCGGCACTTTACGTCGCGGCCATGCGACTCGGCATCGTCGTGAGCCCGGTACCGATGCAATTTCGGCGTCACGAACTCGAACAAATCGTTCGACTGACGAATGCCAAAGCGATCCTGACGATCGATCAGCTCAAAGCCGCTGACCAGATCGGCACTGCCCTGGCGCTGAGCAGCGATTTAGCCAAGGAAGGGACCGCGCTGCAGGTATTGAGCCTGCGCAGCGCCACCACGACCCCGGAGGCACCGCCGGGCGCCACCGCCTTCGACGCCGCGGCGCTGGATGCAACCTCGACCGCCGAACTTCACAAGGCCATCGACACCGCCGCCGTCGATGCCGACGACATCGCCACGATCTGCTGGACCTCGGGTACCGAGGGCACACCCAAAGGCGTGCCGCGCTCCCACAATCATTGGTACGCGATCAGCTTCGCGCACCTGCGCGGCGCCAGTATCCAACCGGGTGAAGTGCTGCTGAACCCCTTTCCGCTCATCAACATGGCCGCGATCGGCGGCTGCTTCATGAGCTGGATGCATAACGGCGGCACGCTGGTGCTGCACCATCCGCTCGACCTGCCGACGTATCTCAAACAAATCGCCATCGAGCGCCCGCAGTATGCGATCGCACCGCCCGCGCTGCTCAACATGCTCTTGAAGAACGAGGCACTGCTGGCCACCGTCGATCTGTCCTCGCTACGTTGCATCGGTTCGGGCTCAGCACCGCTCGATCCGGAAATGATCGCAGGCTATCGCGATCGCTTCGGTATCGAGATCTGCAACAACTTCGGTTCCAACGAGGGCGTGTCGCTGATCAGTAACGCCGAGAACGCGAGCGACCCGGTGCATCGCGCGCGCTGGTTTCCGCGATTCGGACGAGACGAGATCTCGTGGGCCTCACCGCCACCGGTGCACATCCGCACCCGTATCATCAACCCGGACACCGGCGAAGAAATCGTCGATGCGGGCAAACCGGGTGAACTGCAGATCACCGGGCCCACGGTGTTCGACGGCTACTACCGCGCGCCGCAGATCACCGCGCAGTCCTTCACGGGTGACAACTGGTTTCGAACCGGCGATCTGTTCGAACTCTGCGGTGAAGGTGAGGATTTGCGCTTTTATCGCTTCGTCGGTCGCCTCAAACAAATCATCGTTCGCGGCGGCGTGAAGATCGCACCGGAAGAGCTCGACAACCTGCTCTCGCAAATGCCCAGTGTGCTCGAGGGGGCGGTAGCGAGCTACGCGGATCCGATCATGGGGGAGAAGATCTGCGCCGTCATCGTCGCAAGACCCGGCGTCGAGGTCACACTCGAGTCAATCTGCGAGCATTTCCGAGCCGCGGGCTTGGCGATGTTCAAGTTTCCGGAGCGCGTCCGCGTTGTCGCGCAACTGCCGCGCAACAGCGTCGGCAAAGTGCTGCGCGGCGAACTCACCCGCATCGCCGAGAGCGCCGACGGCAGTTAGTTCTCAGCGCCACTGCCGAGCGATCATCACCGCCTCACGAAAGCCTGCTCGGCAATAATTGAGCATGGCCGCGGATGCGACGATCGTGATGCCGCTCACGATCGACAGTGACACGCCAATTTGCGACGGGCCACCTAGGAACGCATCGCTGACGAAAGCGACGATGGTCGGGCCGATGCCGAGCGACATCATCGTGCCGATCAGGAAATAAGCGGCGATGATCTGCCCGCGCAATTGGTTCGGCACGACCAGTTGTAGCGTCGTGCCCGGTAACCCGTTCAACATACCGAAGCCGAAGCTCACGACCGAGAGGCTTGCGAGCAGCCACTTCATGTCCCCCAAAATCGGTGTGATCACCACGAGCGGCGTGAGCGAGAGCATGATTACGATCGCGACGATCAAGGGCGCATCGATCTGCCCGCGTGCTGTGAGCTTGTCCGACACCCAGCCACCCACGTAGACGCCAGGCACCGACAGGGCCAGCAAGATCACGCCATACGCGAGCCCGATGTCACCCGGGCTCCAGCCATGCACGCGAATCGCGACCGCAGGAATCCACACGAGAAAAGAAATCCCTGCGATCCCGAAGACCGAGAAACCGAGAAACAGCAGCAGGAACAACAACCGACGTCGACCGATAAACGAGACGAGTCCAATATCAGCGCTTTTCGGCGCGAGCCCCCGACGCTCGGGCTCACGAATCAACAAAAAAAGTAAAGCGATGATCACACCCGGTAAGCCGACCGCAAAGAAAACCGCCTGCCACGGCGCGAAGGTGCCTAGGCCCTCGATGGTGAACGGACCCATCCGACTGGCAGCTTCGATGACCTGACCGCCGATGATCAAGGCCAAGCCGGATCCGAGATACGGACCCATCGCGTAGGCGCTGATAGCTCGAGCGCGCCGCTCCGGTGGAAAATAATCGGAGATCAAAGAATACGCGGCTGGCGACAGCGCCGCCTCGCCGATGCCGACCCCCACTCTGGCGAGAAACAACGCGAGGAAGCTCGTCGCGAGACCACACAACGCGGTCATGATGCTCCAGGCGATCATTCCGACGAGAATGATCATGCGCCGACTCATACGATCGGCGAGCCAACCGAGCGGCAAACCCATCACACTGTAGAAGATCGAGAAAGCGAGACCTGCGAGCAGACTGAACTGCGTATCCGTGATGCCAAGATCAGCCCGAATCGGCTCGACCAGAAGACTCATGATCTGACGATCGATGAAGGAACTCGTGTAGGCCACCATCAACAGTCCGACCACGATCCACGCACGCAGTGGACTCGGCCACGGCGCAGCATCCGTGCTCGGGGTGCTCATCAGACCGTTCGCTCCACGACCATCGCAGCACCCACACCACCTGCGCCGGTACAGGCTACGAGTCCGTAGCGACCACCGCATTGATCCAGAGTGTCGAGCAAGCTCGAGAGCAGAATCGCACCTGAGGCCCCCATCGGGTGCCCTTTGGCCATGTGGCCACCGGCGACGTTGACCTTGGCAAGATCGACGGCGTGATCACGCAAAAAAATCGCCATCGTCACGGCGAACGATTCCATGAACTCGATGCGATCCATGTGATCCAGCGTCAGCCCCGCCTGCTCTAGCGCGCGATGCATCGCCGTCATACCCGCGAGCAAGGATGCATGCGGGTCACCACCGGCCTCTGCATAGGCCGACACTCGGGCGCGGGCGCGTCGCCCTCCCGTCTCGGGTAAGCCCCCCACGAGCGCCAAGCCCGCGCCATCGCAAACCGGCGGCGCATGCGCGATCGTATGGCGATGATCGATCGGCCCATCGAGCGCAGCGGCATAATGTTCGGCGAGCGCGGCAAACCCGGGCGTCATCGCAGCGAGCGATTCGGCACTCGTTTGCGCGCGGATGCACTCGTCGTGAGTCAACGCGCCGACCGAGACGCGCGATGCGGCAAAGGCGGGCACAGCCTCAGCGGCCGCCGCGCGTTGCTGGGAAATCAGTGCGAGGCGGTCGAGCTCCGCGCGCGAAATATCTTGCGCCTCGGCCAAACGATCGGCAGCGAGCACCACCGGGACATAGCGTGATCGCTTCGGAAAGCTCGCATCGGTGTAGTAGCCGGCCTTGTCCGCCATGAACGGTACACGCGACATCATCTCGACGCCGCCGGCGAGCACGCTCTTGGGTTGCCCCGCGATCTGCAACGCGGCGTGACCGATCGCGGTGAGACCGGAGACGCAGTAGTTGTTGAGCGTAAAAGCACTCGCCGACTCGTCGATACCCGCATGGAGCTTCGAGACGAGTGCGATATTGCCGCCCTGATCGCCGATCTGTCCGACGCAACCGAGAATCAGCGATTCGACGTCGCGCGGCGATCCGCCGCGAGACTGCAACGCAGCGACGAGCGCACCCACCAATTCATAAGGTTGCTGACTCGCAAGCCCGCCATCCGGCCGCGCTTTGCCGCGCGGCGTGCGCACGGCATCCAAAATCCAAGCCTGCATCGGTCTCCCCCCGTTTGGCTCACCCGTCGAGTGTGCCCGGGACCGATGCCCCATGGAAGAGTCTCATAAAGAAAGTCTGCCTCGGCGCGCCAACCAGCACATTGGAGCCGCGCTTGGAAAATGGCACCATCGTGTGGTGATTCAAGATGATCTCGGCAACCTGCATCTTCCCGCGTCAGGGCGAAGTCGCATCGTCTCGCTAGTGCCGAGTATCACCGAACTACTCTGTGATCTCGGACTCGGCGAGCAACTCATCGGACGCACCGGCTTTTGCATCCATCCACGCGATGTCGTTCGGAGTATTCCAAAGATCGGCGGAACCAAAGATGTCGACATCGAGGCGATTCGTCGACTGAAGCCCACACATCTCATCGTCAACATCGACGAGAATCGACGCGAAATAGTCGACGAGCTCGGTAAGTTCGTCCCTGCCACAGTCGTCACGCATCCGCGGGGGCCGGACGATAATCTCCAGTTATACCGACTGCTCGGCGCTATTTTTTGCTGCGAGCCCCAAGCCGAGTCGCTAGGCGCAGCCTATCGCGCTCGTCGCGATCATCACTGCAGGGCGCTCTCGGGCAAGGCGACAGAGTCGGTTCTGTATTTGATTTGGCGCGATCCTTGGATGACGGTATCGCGTAATACCTACATCTCGCGGATGCTCGCCTTGTTCGGCTGGATCACCTGGCAGCCTGTGCTCGACGCAAGGCGCTACCCGTCGCTGCAGTTGTCACAGTGCCAGGGCGTGATCGACCGCGTGCTCCTGAGCAGCGAGCCGTTTCCTTTCCGCGAGAAACATCTTGCGGAGGTCCGCACGGCGTTGCCCGGGATCCCGGTCGAATTGATCGATGGAGAGATGGTCTCGTGGTACGGCTCACGCGCCATCGCAGGACTCGACTACCTCGCCGAGTTCACACGTTGCGCCGGAAGCGACCGCCTACCGCATACAACGCATGGCTGATCTGCCCGAGCGAGGCGTAGCGCACCGCATCCATCAACGAGGCAAAAATGTTCTCCCCTGCCGCCGCCACACTCTGCAAGCGACTCAATACGTCGGGTGAGTCGCCGCCGTTGCGCCGCTGAAAGGCTTGCACCGCACCAACCTGACCCTGCTTCTCTTCTTCCGTCGACCGAATCAACTCGACCGTCGCGTGCTCGGCAGAGGCATCGTTTTCCGAGAGAAACGTATTGACGCCAATGATGGGCAAGCGACCGTCGTGCTTGAGGGTCTCGTAGTACAGACTCTCTTCCTGAATCTTGCCGCGCTGGTACATCGTCTCCATGGCACCCAAGACACCGCCACGGTCGCTGATCGACTCGAACTCTTTGTAGACGGCCTCTTCGACCATGTCGGTGAGGTAGTCGATCAGTAGCGACCCAGCCCACGGATTGTGATTTTTATTGAGACCCAACTCGCGATTGATGATCAGCTGGATCGCAACAGCACGACGCACACTCTCCTCGGTCGGCGTCGTCAAGGCCTCATCGTAAGCGTTCGTGTGCAACGAGTTGCAGTTGTCGAACAAGGCATACAGGGCTTGCAGCGTCGTACGGGTATCGTTGAACTGGATCTCTCTCGCATGCAACGATCGACCCGAGGTCTGGATGTGATACTTCATCATTTGGCTACGCGGCGCTGCGCCATAGCGCTCGCGCATGGCTCGCGCCCAGATTCGTCGTGCCACGCGGCCGATCACGGCGTATTCGGCGTCCATCCCGTTCGAAAAGAAGAACGATAAATTGGCTGCGAAGTCGTCGATCTTCATCCCGCGCGAAAGGTAGTACTCGACGATGGTGAAACCGTTGGAGAGCGTGAACGCCAACTGACTGATCGGATTCGCGCCCGCCTCGGCGATGTGATACCCCGAGATGGAGACGGAGTAGAAATTCCGCACACCGTTGTCGGTGAAGAACTGCTGCACATCACCCATCATGCGCAGCGCGAATTCCGTCGAGAAGATGCAAGTGTTCTGCGCTTGGTCTTCTTTGAGGATGTCGGCTTGCACCGTGCCGCGCACCTGCGACAAGGTGCTCGAGCGGATCTGGGCGTACTCCTGCGCCGACAACGCGATCCCAACCAATTCCTCGCCACACACGCCGAGCAGGCCAAGCCCAGACCCATCATGCCCCTCGGGTAACTCACCCCGGTAAACCGGCTGTGTCTCTCTGGGCTGTTTGAGGAATCTCTGCTCGAGGTACCGCTGCACTTCACTCCAGCGCCCCGTCTGCTTCAGGTGACGCTCGACCTGCTGATCGATCGCCGTATTCATGAACATGGCAAGCAGCATCGGCGCCGGACCATTGATGGTCATCGATACCGAGGTCGTGGGCGCGCACAGGTCGAAACCCGAGTACAGTTTTTTCATGTCATCGAGCGTCGCGATCGAGACGCCCGAGTTACCCGTGCGGCCATAAATATCAGGCCGGGTGTCCGGATCCTCGCCGTAGAGTGTCGTCGAATCGAATGCCGTTGAGAGACGAGTTGCGCTCTGCCCACGCGCCAGATAATGGAAGCGCCGGTTGGTTCTCTCCGGGCTGCCCTCACCGGCAAACATGCGGATAGGGTCCTCCTGCTCGCGACGATAGGGGTAGACACCGGCGGTGTAAGGATACGCACCGGGTAGGTTCTCTCGAAGAACGAAACGCAGAATGTCACCCCAGTCTTTGTGCTTGGGCGCCAGCAACTTCGGAATTCGGTTGTGGCTCAGCGTCTCGACATAGTTCTCCCCGGCGACATCCTTGCCACGAACCGAGTAGACGTAGTGCTCATCCGTCACGGCAGCGACACGCGACGACCAAGCGCGCAACTCACCAAGTCCTTCGGACCCGATGGCCTCCAACGCCGCGTGGTACTCGGCTCGCAGACGCAAGACGCCGGCATCGACACTGCTCGAGGTGGTCGCAAACGGCTGCGCCAACGCGGGCAAGTCCGTATCTCCCAAGACTCGCAGACTCTCGTACAAAGCGTAGGCACGACTGGCCGCTGCAGCGAGTCGCTCGATCGTGGCGTCGGCCTTGCGACCACCCTCGGCGATCTCTGCGAGGTAGCGCACGCGCGAGCCAGGAATCAGTGGATCACGAGACGTGAACGTCGTCGGGCCTGGGTTGTCGACTTGCCAAGAATGCGCACCAATGCCTTTGCCATCGAGCCGTGCGCAGATCGCGGCGAATAGATTGTTGACACCGGGGTCGTTGAAACGTGAGGCGATGGTGGGATAGACCGGGATATCCTCATCCGAGGCATGCCACTGCTCGGGATGATTGCGACGCCACTGTTTTTTTACATCTCGCAGCGCATCCTCTGCGCCACGCCGCTCGAATTTATTGAGGACGACCATCTCGGCAAAATCGAGCATGTCGATTTTCTCGAGCTGCGAGGCGGCACCATACTCGCTCGTCATCACGTAGATCGGCAAATCGACCAGATCGATCACCTCGGTATCGCTCTGTCCGATACCGGCAGTCTCCACGATGATCAAATCGAAGCCAGCCCGCTGATACAGCGCAATGACGTCTTTCAGCACGGCCGAGGTCGCCAAATTACGGCGACGCGTGGCAAGCGAGCGCATGTAGACGTGGGGCGCAGCCAGACTATTCATACGGATTCGATCACCGAGCAACGCGCCGCCGGAGCGTCGACGGGTCGGATCGACCGCAACGACCGCGATACGCGCATCCGGGAAGTGGCGCACGAAGCGCTGGATGAGCTCATCGTTCAACGAGCTTTTACCGGCCCCACCGGTGCCGGTGAGACCGATCACCGGCGCGCGGCGCGCGCTGCTCTCGATCGACGCGAGAACCTGCGCGCGCAAAGCATCGACCACCGCGGGCTCTGCGTCTCGCACGGACCGCTCGAGAACCGAGATCGTCCGACCAAGTTGTCGATGATCGTCAGCCGTGAAGGTGTCGAGCCGGTATGCAGGTCGGCTGCTCGCACCCACTCGACGAATGACATCGGCAATCATGCCGACCAGCCCCAAGGTGCGGCCGTCCTCCGGCGTGTAGATTTTTTCGATACCGTGCGCTTCGAGGGCCAAGATTTCGTGGGGCGCGATCGTGCCGCCACCGCCGACGACGACTCGAATGTGCTCGCAGCCCTGCTCGCGCAACATGTCGACCATGTAGGCGAAATACTCGTTGTGTCCCCCTTGGTAGGAGCTCACCGCAATGCCGTCAGCGTCCTCCTCGATCGCCGCCCGAACGATATCGGCGACCGAACGGTTGTGCCCCAAGTGGACGACTTCAGCGCCCTGGGATTGCAGCAAGCGGCGAATCATGTTGATGGCCGCGTCGTGCCCGTCGAACAAGGAGGCCGCCGTGACGAAACGCAACGGCGCCTGCAGGGTACCGCGCCCATCGGCGTGCCCAATGTCGTGCCCAACGTCGTACTCGGGCTCGCTATCGCCGGTTACTCCCGAGTCACGAATCTTGGCAGGCTCGCTCATGGTCTGTGCCCCGCAGCGTGGCTTTACTGATGAGTATAGTACCTTTTACCGATCGATAAAGTACACTCACGGTATGAAGGCTTCCTCTCGCCCCAACTCCGGACCTTGGAGCGGTACGTCTGTTCGGTCGGCTGAGCGCGACGGCAAGCGTAATGCCGTCATCCGCGCAGCGGCACGGGCATTCTCGACGAGGGGCTACCACAACACCTCGCTCGACGATCTGGCCCAAGCGCTCAACGT
Source organism: Klebsiella pneumoniae (assembly GCA_945873095.1). Taxonomy (GTDB): domain Bacteria; phylum Pseudomonadota; class Gammaproteobacteria; order Steroidobacterales; family Steroidobacteraceae; genus UBA964. The sequence goes on from CAMCBU010000018.1 coordinate 10,293, forward strand.
CACCAAACCGACGATTTACAGCTACGTCGCCAGCAAAGAAGAACTGTTGTTCGAATGTTTTCGCCAGGGAGTCGATGAAATTCTCTCGGGTTTTCGCGCGGCGGAAACCCAAGGCGGCTCTGGTCGTGAGCGACTCATGACCGTCGCCTCGCACTACGCCATCGCGGTCACGGGCGATTTCGGCTGGTGCATGGTGCGCCTCGAAGAGGAGGGTCTCAGCGAGACGATGAGTCGCCAAATCAAGCAATTGAAAACCCAGGTCGACCGCGGGCTGCGGCGCTTGATCCAGCAAGGGATCGAGGACGGATCGATTCGCCCTTGCGATCAAAAAATGACCGCCTTTGCCTTGGCTGGCTCACTCAACTGGATCGCTCACTGGCACCGCGCCAACGATGCGCTGACGCCGAGTGAAATCGCCATACGCGTGCTGGATATCTTCGAGTTGGGTCTCGCCCCACGTTAATTCAGGAGTCACCGCATGTCCTTCGCCAATATCGAATTTCGAGTCGAAAAACAGATCGCCTTCATCACGCTCGCGCGCCCCGAGAGCGCCAACACCGTGAGCGTGGAGATGGCCGAAGAATTACTCGCCGCAGCCATCCGTTGCGACGGCAACCCGGAGATACGGGCCGTCGTGCTGACCGGCAAGGGCCGCTTCTTCAGCGGTGGCGGCGACGTACAGTCGTTCGCCAATGCGGGCGATAGTGCTCCTGAACTATTGCGGCGCATCACGGCACCGCTGCATGCGGCCGTGTCTCGCTTCGCTCGGATGGATGCACCGCTGGTCACCGCAATCAACGGCACGGCAGCGGGTGCTGGCTTCAGTCTCGCCATCTCCGGCGATGTGGTGGTGGCGGCCGAATCCGCCAAATTCACTCTCGCCTACACTCGTATCGGTATGTCGGCCGATGGCGGCGGTTCGTATTTTTTACCGCGACTGGTCGGCTTGCAGAGAGCCAAAGAATTGATGCTGCTGAATCCCGTCCTCACCGCGAACGACGCTTGTCAACGCGGCATCGTCACCCGCGTCGTGCCCGATGCCGAGCTGATCGCCACCACGACCGAGATCGCCACCACCCTTGCTGCCGGCGCCACCCGCGCTCATGGCGAAGTGAAGCGACTACTCGCCGACAGCTATCACAACGCACTCGAACAGCAATTGGCGCTCGAGTCGCGCTCGATGGCGAGCCTCGCCGCAGACACGACGGATGCCAAGGAGGGGTTCGCCGCCTTCGCGGGCAAGCGCACCGCCGAGTTCAAGGGGCGGTAAGTGTCGGCGCTGTGGCATGCCGCAATCGCGCTGGCCGATCTCGCGGAAGGGCAAAAATTCGGTCTCGAAATCGCTGGCCGACAACTGGTCGTTTGCCGAACGAAGGACGGCATTTTCGCTCTCGACGGCGTTTGCTCGCATGCCTACGCCTTGATGCATGAGGGCCGATTACGCGGCAACCGTTTGATCTGCCCCCTGCACGGCGCCTCGTTCGACTGCCGCTCAGGCGCAGTGCTTGGCGCACCTGCCAACACGCCGCTACAAGCCTTCAACACCCGCGTGAATGAGCACGGGATGATCGAGGTGGCTATACCGGCTTAGTTGGCGGGCGTGTCAGGCCGCCGCGCCATCAGGTTGATGCTGAGACACGAAAACACTGTCGAACCGTCCGTATCGACGAGCGAGTAGTCCATCTCGACGATGCCTCGAGTCGGGTCCGAAGCCGAGAGGCGTTTGGAACGACAGACCCAGCGCGCACGCAGGCGATCGCCACCTCGCACAGCCTTGTGCCAGCGGGTGTCCTTCCACGCGACGCCACAAATCCACGCCAAGTCGGCGCTGATCTCGTGATCGAGCCGGCGCCAGAACACACAGGTGTAAAGTCCGGATGCGATAACCTCACCAAACGGTGATGCCTTGGCAGCCTCGGGGTCGGTGTGAAAATATTGCGGATCGTAACGGCGCCCGAAGGCGAGCATTTCGTCGAAGTCCACGACAGCCTCGCGCGACTCCGCCTGTTCGCCCTCGTGTAGATCTTCGAAATAACGTTTTTGAATGGTCATGTTGGTCACGGACATCACCCCATGCAGTTAGAACAAAGAATTCGTCGTCTCGAAGATCGGGAATCGATCCGCCTGCTGGTAGCGAACTACTGCCGTCTGGTCGATCAACGCGACATCATCGGCATTCCCCTGCTGTTCACGCAGGACGGTCGCTTTGAATCGGTCGACGGCAAGATCGCCGCTCGGGGTCGAGAGGCGATCGTGGACCAGTTTCATCGCAGATTCGCGGTTTTGGGACCGAGCAACCACTTCACTCACGACGCCGTCGTCGAATTCGATCCGCTGAATCCCGATGCGGCCCACGGCTGGGTCAACTCGCACGCAGAGGTCGTTCGTAACGGCGTTGCCCTGTTGGCAGCTTTGCGCTACGAAGACGATTATCGTCGCGAGGAGGATCGTTGGCGCTTCGCGCGACGCACGCTGCACTTTTTCTACTATTTGTCGCCCGAGGAATACCCTCGAAGCCTCGGACAGCGGGATCGAAATAGGGCCTACCTCGAACCACTCCCGGCGGATTTCCCCGAGGCTTCGAGCACGTGGCAAGACTACTACCGGCAGTTTCCTCAGCGCTGACGGTGGCTATCACGCAGTTCGCGCAGCTTCTGTTCTAAATAATCGACGACGCGCCGATCTCGTTCCGTCTCTTTGTGGACGAGGAAGCTGATCGCCATACCCTCAAGGACATAACGAGTGAGATCGAGCGCGACATCAAAAGTTTGGTCGTCGGTTTGCCAGTCGGTGAAAACCTCGCGTGCGGTACGATGCCATTCGTCCTCGAAGGCCTCCTGAGCCGGACGAAGAATTTCTGCCAACTCAGGATCTGTTCTGGCAGCAACAACCAACTCGAAAAACGCGACGAACATCGGATGCCGAACGTGTTGCCAATAGGCGTCGAGGTTCGCGCGGATGCGATCACCCTCGACGGGGTGTCGTTGTGCGGCTCGGCGAAACGCCTTGAGGCGCTTGGCGTGCAGATGGGAGACGGCCGCCCGGACGATGTCGATCTTGGAGGGGAAGTGATGCAGCATCGCACCACGCGATAGTCCAGCCTTGGCGGCGATTACCGTGGTCGTCGTGCTCGAGTAGCCAAGTTCCACGAAACACTTGATCGCAGCTTCGACGATGAGATTGCGAGTCGCCGCACTTTTTTGCGCTTGCCAACCTACGACGTCTTGATCTGCGGCGAACGCTTCACGTTTTCGACCCATGCTCTCCCTCTGGCATCCTCGCCCTTGCCATCGCAAGATCGGATGACATGTCCGAACGATGACAGAGGCGCGCTAAAAAAGTCAAAGATGATTGAAACCGACAGAGCTGCTTGGTAACGTCGCCGCCGGTCACTGAAATAGTTTATTCCTTCTTGCGTGCCGAATCAGGAGTGCCAACATGGGTCGCGTAATCAACAAAGTCGCCATTGTCACCGGTGGTTCTCAGGGTCTCGGCAAGGCCGATTGTGAGGCGCTGGTGCGTGAGGGCGCGCGGGTGATGATCACGGACGTCAAAACGGCCGAGGGCGAGCAGCTTGCCGCCGATCTCAACGCGCAACGGGCCGGCAGCGCCGCTTTTCTGCAGCATGATGTCCGCGACGAGTCGCGTTGGGAATTCGTCATCGGCGAAACGGTGAAGCAGTTCGGCCGCCTCGACATCTTGGTCAACAACGCGGGGCTCGTGATCCCCGCTACGCCCGAGTCGACCACGCTCGAGCAATTTCGACTGCACAACGCCGTGATGAGCGAAGGCGTCTTTTTGGGTTGTAAACACGCCATCCCCGCCATGCACGCCACCGGCGGTGGTTCGATCATCAACATGGCATCTGTGGCGACTCATCTCGGCTACCCGGTTTTCTTTGCCTACTCGGCGGCGAAGGGCGCTGTGCGCGGCATGACCAAAGCGATCGCCGTTTGGTGTCAGATGCAGAAATACAATATCCGCTGCAACTCGGTACACCCGGGTGCGACCGACACTCCCATGGTTGCCGAGGCGAACAAATTACTGGGTATCCCGGATGAGTTTTACACGCAAAGTGGGCCGGGTCTCGGTCGACCTCTGGATGTCGCAAACGTCGTGGTATTCCTCGCTTCGGACGAATCGCGCTTCATCAACGGCGCCGAGCTCGTTCTCGATAACTGCCTCACCATTCAATAAGCACCGATCGGAGTAATCAGCATGGAGTTGGGTCTGCGAGGAAAACGCGCCATCGTCACGGGCGCCACCAAGGGCATCGGGCGAGCCATCGTCGATCTGCTAGCGGGAGAGGGCTGCGACATTGCGCTCTGCGCGCGCAGTGAGGATGAGGTCGAGAGCGCGGTGCGCGAAGTGGCAACCAAAGGCACCCAAGTGATCGGTGGAGCCGTCAATGTTCGCGATGCCGACGCTTACAAAGCGTGGCTGGAGCGTAGCGTCGAGCAGCTCGGTGGCTGCGACATCTTCATCCCGAACGTCAGCGCCGGCGGCGGCATGGACTCGGAGAAGAACTGGTGGAAGTGCTTCGAAGTCGACGTACTGCACACGGTCCGCGGATGCGAATTTTTGACTCCGCATCTGGAAAAGTCGGGGCACGGCAGTATCGTCATCATCAGTTCGACCAACGCCTTGGAAACATTTTATGTGCCGATGGCCTACAACGCCATGAAGGCAGCGCTGATCACATATTCAAAACAGTTGTCCCAGTTCATCGGCCGCAAGAACATTCGCGTCAACACGGTCTCACCGGGTCCCATTTATTTTGAGGGCGGTGCTTGGGAAATGATCAAGAGCACTAATCAGAAAATGTACGACTCGACACTGCGCGCGATGCCCAATGGACACTTCGGTTCACCGGAGGAGATAGCACGTGTGGTGGCTTTCTTGGCCAGTCCTGCGGCGTCGATCATCACGGGTGCCAACGTCGTCGCGGACAACGGATTTACCAAGCGCGTCCAGTACTGATTCATGGCCGCACTTCCAGCTCGCGTCGATGCGTATCTGATTGCCGGTGGTCGATATCACGATATCGATTTCGTCCGCAGCCAGCTGCTGAATCTGCTCGGGGAGCACCCGTATATACGAACTCTCGTTGCCGCGGACTATCGGGATATCGAGGCGATCGAATGCGCCGATTTACTGCTGACTTACACCGTCGATGTGATGCCGGATGAGGAGACAGCCAACCGCCTGAATCGCTGGGTGGCCTCGGGCAAGCGTTGGTTCGCCCTCCATGGGACCAACTCGGTGCTCAAATGGTCGAAGCCGGACAAGGCGTGGACGGCGCCGCGCGTCGTCCCCACATTGATGCAAACCTTGGGCAGTCAGTTTCTCGCACACCCCCCGATCGCGCCCTACCGCGTGGAGGTGACCGATCCGAGTCATCCGTTGGTGGCGGGCATAGAGGCGTTTTCAGCGGATGACGAACTGTATCTCAGCGCACTGCATCCACCGATCGAAGTGTTATTGCAGACGCGGTGGACCGGTGAGACACCACTCTTCGTCGACTCGGATTGGACCCAAGATGAACCGAGACCGGTGCTGTATCTCAAGCAGGTGGGTCGTGGATCGGTCTTGTATTTCACGCTCGGTCACGCCCGCGGTCAGTACGACATGCGACCTTTGATGGAGGAGTACCCGACCATCGAACGCGGCAGTTGGAATACGCCAGCCTTCATCGAGCTGCTGCGTCGAGGCATTTGCTGGGCGATGCCCACGAGTTCACAGTCATGACGAATGATCCAAAGTCCGATTCCCTGACGGATCAGGAATTGCAGGAGCTGATAGAGCGATCCAAAGCGCCGAACTATCGCAAAGTGCGCCGCGTTCCAGAATCGGATGGTCCCGGGACACCGACCGCGAAAGCACCGGATCCCGATCTACCGACTCTCATCATTCCGAAAGAGCGATACACGTCCGCGGACCACATGCAGCGTGAATGGCAGCACATGTGGACCAAAGTATGGCTCCTTGGCGGACTCGAGGCCGACATTCCGGAGCCCGGCGACTACATCGCCACCGAAATCGGCCGCGAATCCATACTCTTGGTGCGACAGGTCGATGGCTCCGTACGAGCGTTTTTCAATGTTTGTCTGCATCGTGGGAATCGCTTGCGACCGAGCGGAATTTCAAGTGCAGAGACTTTCAAATGCCAGTATCACCATTGGGAATACGGCATAGACGGTCGATTCGTTCGGATCCCCGACTTGGACACTTTCCCGCAAGGTGCGCCCCCTTGCCGCGGACTGCGCGGACTACCCTGCGACACCTGGGGCGGGTTCGTCTGGTTCAGCCTCGATCCGCATGTCGAGCCTCTGCGCAGATTCCTCGATCCGATCCCGCAGCACCTCGACCCTTACCAAATGCCGAAAATGGTGCTCACTCGAGACATCACCGTCGAGTGGTCTTGTAACTGGAAAGCGTCGGTTGACGCCTTTAACGAGAGTTATCACGTCCAGGGTATCCACCCACAACTTCTGTACTACTTGCACGACCTCGACATCCAGATCGATTGTTACGATCGACACAATCGTTATCTGATCCCGTTCGGCACGGTCAGTCCGCGAGTGCGCAAGCCGCCGTCTATACCCGACCCGATCAAGAGCATCATGAAAACCGCGGGTATGGATCCGGCCGATTACGATGAACCATTAGAAAACCTGCGTCGCGACGTACAGGCGCACAAACGGCGCACGGGCGCATCGATGGGGAAAGACTATTCACGGCTGAATGACGACCAACTGACCGACGACTACCACTACCTCATCTTTCCGAATGTGACACTCAACGTGCACGCCGACGATCTGATGCTGTTTCGTCAGCGCCCACACCCGACCGATCCCGACCGGATGTTCTACGACATCTGGACCTTCGAATTGCTGCCGGAGGGCGCGGAGCGGCCAGCGCGGCCGAAACACCAGCACTTTCAACATGGTGACAAGTCGATAGGCCTCGTTCTCGACCAGGACGCGCAGAATTTGCCCGGCGTGCAGGACGGGATGCACTCGAGCGGCTTCGCGGGCTTGTGGATCGGCAGCCAAGAGCTGCGTATCCGTCACTTTCACAAGGTCCTCGACGACTATCTCGAGGGGCGCGCCGGCAGCGCTAAATAAAAGTCAGTGGTGTTGGTAACCGTCACAGTTGATCGTTTTTTACCGCTGCCGTAGAGTGTGGTCGTTGTAACGAGCCACGAGGAGGGCCGGCCTTGGTCTTCGAGCGCGATTTCCTGATCCGAGCCTATCGTCAAATGCGGACCATCCGCGATTTTGAGGAGCGATTACACCTCGAAATCCAAACCGGCGAGATTCCGGGCTTTACCCATCTGTATTCGGGGCAGGAGGCGGTCGCCGTCGGCGTTTGCGAGCGATTGACTGACCAAGACTGGATTGCCAGCACGCATCGGGGTCACGGTCACTGCATCGCCAAAGGTTGTGACGTCACGGGCATGATGCTCGAGATCTACGGACGTGCCGACGGGCTCTGCAAGGGCAAAGGCGGCTCCATGCACATCGCCGATATGAGTAAGGGCATGCTCGGTGCCAACGCCATCGTCGGTGGCGGACCACCGATCGCTGTCGGTGCCGCGATCGCCTGCAAGGTGCAGAAAAACGGACACGTCGCCGTTGCCTTCGGCGGCGACGGCAGCGCCAATCAAGGTACGGTCTTCGAAGCGATGAATCTCGCGGTCGTGCTCAAGGCACCCGCCATTTTCGTTTTCGAGAACAACGGCTATTCGGAACACACCGGTGCGGATTACGCCGTTGGATCGAAGGATATCGCGGGTCGTGCACGCGGATTCGGCATGCCCGCCGAAGTTTGCGATGGCGGTGATTTCTTCTCCGTCTACGAGGCGATGGGACGCGCCACCCTGCGCGCCAGACGCGGTGAAGGACCGAGCACGATAGAGCCGCGTACCACCCGATTCTTTGGTCACTTCGAGGGTGATCCGATGCTGTATCGCGCCAAGGACGAGGTTGCTCGTCACCGCGCCACTCTCGATTGCCTACAGAACTTCCGCCAGCGCGTCACTGCAGAGGCTTGGTTGAGCGATGCAGATCTCGACGCGATCGACCAAGACGTCGCGAGGCAGATCGATACGGCGGTGACGACCGCACGCAGCGCAGCTCCGCCCTCTCCTGCCGAACTCGAGACGGACGTCTACGTCTCTTACTGAACGACGAATTCTCAAGGAAATTCTGATGCGACAATTGTCGATGCGCGATGCAATCAACGAAGCTTTGCATCTCGAAATGGAGCGTGACCCCCGAGTGATCGTGCTCGGCGAGGACGTATCCGGCGGCGCCGGAGGCACTTCCGGTCAACGCGATGCGGCCGGCGGCGTATTCGGTGTCACCAAGGGTTTGCTGCCGCGCTTTGGCGAGGAGCGCGTGATCGACACGCCAATCTCGGAATCAGCCATCGTCGGTGCGGCCAATGGCGCCGCGCTAGCCGGTCTGCGCCCGGTCGCCGAGCTGATGTTTGCCGATTTTCTCGGTGTTTGTTTCGACCAGGTGTTCAATCAGGCGGCGAAGTTTCGCTACATGTTCGGTGGCAAAACTGCTTGCCCGATCGTCATACGGACCGCCACGGGGGCCGGCATGAACATGGGGGCGCAGCACAGTCAGTCGATGTACGCCATGGTCACCGGCGTACCAGGCTTGAAAGTCGTGGTGCCATCGAACGCCTACGACGCGAAGGGTCTCATGTTGACCGCCATCCGCGATGATGACCCAGTCATTTTCTTTGAGCATAAGGCGCTCTATCCGCGTAAATCGGTTGTGCCCGAGGGCGATTACACGATCCCGTTTGGCGAAGCGAATATCGTCCGACAAGGCGAACATCTGACTATCGTCGCCATTGGTCGTATGGTCAGCTTTGCCGAAAAAGCTTTGGACGCGTTGGCCAAAGATGGCATCACGGCCGATCTTATCGATCCGCGCACGCTGTCACCCTTGGATGATGAAACCATCTACGAGAGCCTCGAAGGCACCGGTCGACTGATGATCATCGACGAGTCGCCGCCACGTTGCTCGGTCGCAGCGGATATTGCGGGGCTCGTCGCGAGCAATGCCTTCCATGCGCTGCGAGCGCCGGTTGTGCAACTGACGCCGCCGCACACGCCGGTCCCGTTCGCGCGAGAGCTAGAGCGTGCCTACATTCCCGGCCCGCAAGCCATCGAAGCCGCTGCTCGCCAGCTACTCAAAGCAGGTTGAGTATGAGCAAGCGGATACAAGCCATCACGATGCCCAAATGGGGTATCGAAATGCAGGAGGGGACGCTCAACACGTGGCATGTCGCCGTCGGTAGTCGGTTGAAAAAAGGCGACCCACTGCTCGATGTGGAGACCGAGAAGATCGTCAACTCGGTCGAGTCTCCGACCGAGGGTGTGTTGCGTCGGATTTTGGTTGAGGCCGGTGATACACGACCCGTGGGTGCGCTGCTCGGGGTGTTCGCCGATGACGAAGTGAGCGATGTCGAAATCGCTGTCTTTATCGCCAACTTCAAAGCGGCGGATGCATCGTTCGAGTCGGCAGACGAAGCGTCGGTCGTGGCACCCGCGGTGGCACCTGCTGTGGCACCCGCTGCTGGCGATGACTTGCGAGTCAGTCCGATCGCCAAACGTGTGGCGGAGGCGCTCGGAATCGATCTCGGGCGTGTGCAGGGCACAGGTCGGAACGGGCGTATTTCCAAAGACGATGTCGAGGCCTACGCCCGCGAGAACGGCCTGCTGACAGACAACAGCGCTGCGCCCGTTCGCGAAGAGATGACCTCGATGCGACTGACGATCGCGCGACGCTTGCTCGAGTCGAAACAGTCGATACCGCATTATCGGGTTGGTATCGAAGTGGATGCGACAGCGATGGAGCATCTGCGTGCTGAGTTCGCCAAATCAGACACGAAGGTGTCGCTCAACGATATTTTGCTGCGCGGCACGGCGCTAGCCCTCAAACAAAACGAGCGCTTGAACAGCCACTTTATCGACAAGGCGCTTCTCAAGTTTCCATCGGTGGATCTATGTATCGCAGTAGCGACTCCCGGCGGGCTGATGACACCGATACTGCGAGCAGTCGACACGAAGACCATCGCCACCATCGCCACTGAGTCACGCGCGCTGGCTGCCAAGGCTCGCGATGGCAAGCTCGCTAAAGACGACATTGAGGGCGGCACCTTCACGGTATCGAATCTCGGCATGTTTGGTATCGACTATTTCGATGCCATCATCAATCCGCCGCAGGTCGCCATATTGGCTGTCGGCGCTGCGAAGCCGCGCGCCATCGTGCGTGATGGAAAGCTGATCGCCGCTAGCACGATTCAACTGCAGTTATCGTGCGATCACCGTGTCATCGATGGCGCAGTCGGCGCTAAGTTTCTCGCTGATCTCAGTCATCTACTCGAGGGCGGCGACTTCAGCTAGGCAGTACGAGGGGGGACATATGCAGAGCGAATTTTTGGCGACGCAAACAGCCTTAAGAGCGGTCATCGCGGTTGCCTCGACCATGGGCTTGGCCATGATCGGTCATGCTGAAACGCCCGCGCATCCGGGTAAAGCGCCCTACGAACAGCACTGCGCCACTTGCCACGAAGGCGGCGTCGCCAAAGCCCCGCATAAAATGTTTTTGGAAATGATGGCGCCCGACTCGGTCGTGCATGTGATGGAGAAAGGCATCATGCAGGCGCAGTCCGCGCCACTCGATGCGGCAGCGAAGCGCGCGGTAGCCGAATATCTCACCGGGCAGTCCCTCGAGTCGTTCAAACGGGCCGCCGCAGCACCCATGTGTACGGGCGAGGCGGCCAACTTCGATTTGAGAAAACCGCCAGCCAAGGCGGGATGGGGTGTAAGCAGACAGAATCAACGCTTCATACCAGCCGACGTCGCGGGTCTCTCCGCAGCCTCGCTAGGCAAGCTGGAGCTCAAATGGGCATTCGCCTTTCCGAACGCCCAACGAGCACGATCGCAACCGACGATCGCCATGGGCGCCGTTTACGTCGGAAGCCAAGACGGCACGGTCTACTCGCTCGATAAGCGATCGGGCTGCATCCGCTGGACATTTCGTGCAAGCGCAGAAGTTAGAACGCCCGTCGTCATCGACGGCTGGGATGCATCGACTCCGCCACAACGGCCACTCGCCTACTTCGCGGATTTGATCGCACGAGTGTATGCAGTCGATGCGCGCACCGGCGAGCTCGTCTGGGTGACCAAAGCAGACGATCACCCGAACGCGACGGTCACCGGTGCCCCCGTCTTGTTGAAAAACAAACTCTATGTCCCGGTTTCCTCACTCGAAGTCACCTCAGCCGCAGATCCGAAGTATCCGTGCTGCACCTTCCGAGGGGCCGTCATGGCGGTCGAGGCAGCGACGGGTGTCACGCTGTGGAAAACCCACACCATCGATGAACAACCGAAAGAAGTCGGACGCACGAGCGTTGGCACCGCGATTTTGGCTCCCTCGGGTGCGCCTGTTTGGAACAGCCCCTCGATCGACGAAACTCGCGGCATCCTCTACGTCGGGACCGGTGAGAATTACTCCTCCCCATCGAATGATCGAAGCGATGCCTTGCTCGCCTTCGATATGCAGTCGGGAAAATTGCTCTGGCACCGACAAAAAACGCGCGGCGATGCTTGGAACGTCGCCTGCATGATGGCGAATAACCCGAACTGCCCGGTCGAGAACGGCCCGGATGTCGACTTCGGCGCAGCGACCATCGTCGCGCGTGATCGCAACGGACGCGATTTGCTGTTGGCGGGTCAAAAGTCGGGCGATGTTTATGCACTGGATCCGGCTCAGCGCGGGCAACCGGTTTGGCAGCAGAAAGTTGGTCGCGGTGGCATTCAAGGTGGCGTGCATTTCGGCATGGCACTCGATGGTCAAACACTGTTCGTGCCGATCTCGGATATGAGCAGCCCGGAGGCCGAGACACACCTGCATGCCGTGCCCTCGAAGGCCGGTCTGTATGCCGTCGATATCGCCAGCGGCAAGCTGTTGTGGGCGACACCGGCGAACAACGTCTGTAACGGCCGAAAATTTTGCGAGCCCGGCATCTCGGCGGCCATTACCGCGATTCCAGGTGCGGTCCTTGCCGGTCATATGGACGGACGCTTGCGGGCGTACGACAGCACGACCGGTCGCGTGATTTGGGAGTTCGACTCGACCCAGTCTTTCAAGACCGTCGGCGGCTCGACCGCCACGGGCGGATCGTTCGGCGGTGGAGCCGGCCCAATAGCCCAGGATGGAATGCTGTTTGCGGCTTCCGGATACGGCGTCTATTTCCACATGCCGGGTAATGTTTTGCTCGCCTTCGGTCCTGCCGAATAGGAAGTGCGCAGATGTCCATGTCTGAAGACCTCTCGTCCCTGCGAATCCATGTCACCACCATGGGTGACTTGCTGCTGACCGCCGCTGATCGTAATCCGGACAAGTTGGCCCTCGTGTTTCCGGAGGTCCAGTACACCTATGCGCAGTTGGCGAGCCGGTCGATTCGGCTCGCACGTAGCTTGCAGGCTCTCGGGGTCCAACGCCGAGACCACGTCGGCATCCTCATGCACACCTGTGCTGAATTCGTCGAACTGTACTTTGCGATCGCCCTGTGCGGCGCGGTGATCGTACCGATCAATGCGCGCTACAAGTCGGCTGAAATCGGTTACGTCATCGAGAACGCGGATCTGGTGACGCTGATCACGACGGATGCGGTTGCCGATCAAGTGAACTTCGTGGAGCGTCTCGAAGGTGCTCTGCCCGATATCGGCACACAGGGCGATGCATTGCGAGTCCAGTTGGCTGCAGCTCCGAAGTTGCGCAATCTGGTGCTGCTCGGAGGTAGCGATCGCGCTGGCTTCGTCAACCAAGCGACCTTCTGGAAGCTCGCCGACTCGATCGACGAAGTCGAAGTGCACAAGACTCGGCTCCAAACTCGCGTACGCGATGTTGCGCTGATGCTTTATACCTCGGGTACCACGGCCAATCCGAAGGGCTGTCTTATCACGCACGAAGCGCAGGTACGTAATTCGATCGCGTTGGGCCGGCACCGCTATCGACTGACCGCCAACGACTCGCTCTGGTCACCGCTACCGATGTTTCATATCGCCGCAGTGCTGCCGATGCTCGCGATTTTCGATGTGGGCGGAACCTACATCACGATGGGCTACTTCGATGCTGGTCTCGCTTTGCGAATGCTGGAGGAATACAAGGTCACCGCGACGTACCCTAGTTTCGTAACCATCATGCAAGGACTCATCTATCACGAGGATTTTGCGACGCGAGATTTGTCCAGCATCAAACTGATGAATTCCAACTTTGCCGTACAACCACCTGGAGTCGCGCAGCCGATCATGGCGGCGATGCCCAATGCACTGCAGGTGGGCAGCTTCGGCATGACTGAGGCCTCGGGCACGGTCACCACCGGCTCGCCCAGTGAACCCGAACAACAAAGAATTACACGCCTCGGCAGACCGCTCCCCGGGCTGGAGATCCGTATCGTCGATCCGGATACCGGTGTCGATAAATCCGTCGGAGAACGCGGTGAAGTCCTGGTGCGCGGCTACAGCCTATTCGAGGGTTATTACCGCGATGCCGAAAAAACCGCGAGCGCGCTCGATCGCGATGGATGGTTTCACACCGGGGACATCGGCGCTCTCGATGTTGCGGGCACGATCATGTTCTACGGTCGATTCAAGGACATGCTGAAAGTCGGTGGCGAAAACGTCGCAGCGGCCGAAATCGAATCGCATCTACAGAAGCATCCGGCGGTCAAATTGGCGCAGGTCGTCGGCATTCCCGATGCGAAATATGCGGAAGTCGCTGCCGCTTTCGTCGAATTGAAACCAGACTGCTCGGCGAGCCCGGACGAACTGGTGGAGTTTTGTCGCAAGGATATCGCGAGCTTCAAGGTGCCGAGACAAATCCGTTTTGTCACCGAATGGCCGATGTCCTCGAGCAAGATCCAGAAATTCAAGTTACGTACCGCGCTCGTCAGCGAGCTTGGTCTGGACTGACCCCTCTTCCCCTTTCGATACAGGAGAACTGCGCATGATCACGTTTTTTGCCTTGCTCGAAGTCACAGCTGGAAAGGAAGGCGAATTCGAAGCCCTGCAGCGAGAGTTGTCGGAACTCACCCACCAACACGAGCCTGACACGCTGGTATACGACGTCATCAAGCACCAAGAAAAACCGGGAATTTACGCGGTCTACGCTCGCTTCAAAGATCGGGTCGCATTCGAGTATCACCAGAAAACCGAGTTCCACGATCGACTGGTGCCGCCCATCTTCGCGTGCCTCAAAAATGGCGCAGATAGCATGACGCTCGACTTCTATTCCCATGTCGGCTGAGACGCCGACGGCGGTCACCGCTTTCGGTCCGGTCATGCAGCTGGGTTTCGTCGTGCCGGATATCCCGGCATCAGTGCATTACTGGAACTCGATCGGCGTCGGCCCTTTCTTCCTGATGGAACACATCAGCTTCGCGGAGTGTCGCTATCGCGGACAACCAACCGAAATCGACATGTCGGTTGCGGTTGCCCAGTGGGGTGCTGTCCAAGTCGAGTTGATACAGCAACACGACGCCACTCCCAGCATCTACAACACCACCGACTGCTCCTCGCGTGGCGGGCTCCAGCACTTCGGTGTGATGACCACGTCGGTCGCCGACGATCTGCGCCATCTTGAGTCGCGCGGTGTTCATGCCGTGCAGTCAGGCAGCACCGGTAACGGTATTCGCTTTGCCTACGTCGATACCGACACGCGACCAGGCGCCTACCCTGGCTGCATGATCGAGTTGATCGAAAGCGGAGCTGCGATCGATGGCTTCTTCGAGATCGTTCGCAAGGCCGCCATCAACTGGGACGGCAGCAAGCCGCTACGCAAGATCGGGTGATGTCGCGACGGTCGCCAGTTGCGATCGGAGCGCTGCAGCTGCAGCCGGTTCAACTTGCCTACCACGTCCCTGACGCCCGCAGCGCCGCTCTCGACTACTCCCGTCGTTTCGGTTGGGGTCCGTTTTACTTGATGGAGCGGATTGCGCTTTCCGAATCGTGGTATCGCGGTGTCGCACGGCCGTTTGTGCACTCTTCCGCCTACGGGCAAGCCGGCAATATGATGATCGAACTCGTCTCGCAACCCGATGACTCACCCTCGGTACTGCGTGAGCAGTTTGCGCGCGAGCAGACCGGTCTGCATCACGTGGCGTGCTTCGTCGATGATCTCGCCGTGTCGATAATCGACTTAGAAGCCGCTGGTTTCGAGACGGCACTATCAGCCCGAACTACGACCGATGTGTCCTTCGCCATGATCGACACTCGGCGGGTGTTCGGACACTTCTTGGAGCTGTACGAACCTTGCGCTGCGCTTGCCGACTTCTACGAGTTTGTCGCACGCAAAGCGGACGGTTGGGATGGTCAACGCCCGTTAAGGGAATTGTAAAATCAACGCTCGTCAGGAGTGAACTCATGAGACTCGCAGGCAAAGTGGCGGTGGTCCTCGGTGCGGCTGGCGTCGACAACATGGGCCAAGTCATCGCCCGACGCCTCGCAGCCGAAGGCGCCAAAGTAGTCGTAGCCGGTCGACACTCGGAGACCCTGGTCACCCTCGCGAGCGAGATCGATGGCGATTGTCTTATGTGCGATGTCACGGACAAGGCGGGCGTCGACAAACTTGCGGCCACTGCTGCTCTACGGCATGGCAAGGTCGATGTTGCCATCAACTGCACGGGATGGGGTCTGCTCGCGAAGTTGCTAGAGACCACCGAGGAGCAACTTGATCAACTCTCCGCATTGCACTTCAAGGGTACGTTTTTCTTCCTGCAAGCCTTTGTCGCCGAGATGTCCAAGAGCGGCGGCGGCTCTATCATCACGGTATCGTCAGCCTCGGTTCGCGCCCTGCTCTATCACCACGCCGCCTACATCGCGACCAAAGCGGCGAGCGAAGCGCTGGTGCGCTGCTTCGCCAATGAATTCGGCACGCGCGGTATCAAAGTCAACGCCATTGCGCCGGGTTTCACCGAAACTCCGATGACCTCGCGCGAAGCGGCGATTCCCGCCTTGCTGGAAGTATTCCGAAAAGAATATCCACTAGGGCGGCTCGGAACGACGGCCGATGTCGCCAATGCGGCGGTGTGGCTTGCGAGTGACGAGAGTTTCGTCACCGGCGAGACCCTGCAAATCAACGGTGGACTCACCTTGCGACGAAATCCCTCACCGTCCGAAATCAACGCTGCAATGCGCCAAAGCAAGGATCGCTGATCAAGGCGCCTCGAAAGGATCGAGATACTCGCGCACGTAAGGTTCGGCGAGACAGTCGACGATGCCTGGTCCGTGCTCGACCAACAGCGGCGAGCTCATGTGAGTCTCTTCGGCAGCGGCATTCGCGAACGATTCGATGACGCAGTAACGTTGCGGCTCTCGCAACCTGAAGAACTCGTAATACAGCGTCTCGGGCTCCGATTGTTTGACGGCTGCATGTAATCGGTTGCAGCGCTCGACGAACTCGGCCTCGCGCCCCTCTTTGACCGTCATTCGCGATACGAAAGTGACTTTCGACATTTTGGGTACCTCCGTCTGGATTGGTGCTCGATGCTCAGCGACGTTGATCGAAGCGACGTCCCACCATCGCAGCAGCGATGTTGACCTTTTGGATATCAACCGCACCACCTGCGATACCCCAGCCCCACGCGTCGCGCAGACGCCGCTCCATTGGATATTCGCGAGAGTAGCCGTAACCGCCCATCAATTGCACGGCATGTCCGCACACCTCACGCGCGATCTCGTTGGCGAAGCATTTGGCCATGGAAGACTCGAGAATCGAGGGCAACCCCTTTTCTGCATTGGCCGCCGCACGCCAAATCAACAATCGCGCTGCATCGACTCGCATTGCCATTTCGGCGAGGCGCAACTGAACAGCTTGGAATTCGACGATCGGTTTGCCGAACTGCTTACGCTCTTTCACATAAGCGATCACATCCTCGAGCGCACCGGAGGCTTGCGCCAACGCCATCGTGGCGTTACCGCAGCGTTCGAGATCAAAGGCTTCCATCAATTGTTTGAAGCCACCGGCTGGAACGACGACATGCTCGAGTGGTATGGCGCAGTCCTCAAAAATCAGATCCGACGATGGCACACCACGAAAACCCATCAAGTGCTCGCGCGCGCCGAAACTCAGTCCAGGCGTCGTTTTTTCGACGTAGACCGCGCCGATACCTTTTGGACCCGGATCATCGGAGAGACGGCAGTAGACAACGTAGCCGTCGGCGTGGCCACCGCCCGAACACCAGCGTTTTGTGCCGTTGAGAACGATTTGATTGCCCTGCCTCACACCCTTGGTCGTCAAATCCGTCAGCGCCGATCCCGCGTTGGGCTCAGACATGGACACGGCCACCATTTTTTCACCACGGCAGACTGCCGGAATCACCTGTTGGCGCAGCGTTTCGGACGCGAAGTGCTCGATTGCACGCACAGGTCCAACACACGACTCGAAGACCGGAAAGGCGACGGCACCAGAAACCTTGGCGAGCTCCTCGATCACGATCAAGGCTTCGACGTTGCCGAGACCGAGTCCACCATAGTTGCTCGAGACATTGATCCCGAGGAATCCCATCTCGGCGAATTCACGCACCAATTCGGCAGGTGGTGCCTCGTCGTGTATCTCGCAGTGACTGGCGAAAGATGGCAATCTCTCACGCGCATATTTGCGCGCGGTCTCCTGCAAAGCCAGCTGATCCTCAGTCAACGAAAAGTTCATCACACAAGTCCCCCATGAATCAAAACGAATCCATCCTTGGTCACATCCGCGTACTCGACTTCGGCCGCTATGTTGCCGGTCCGTACTGCGCGACGTTGCTCGGCTATCTCGGCGCGGAGGTGGTGCGCATCGAGCGCCCGGAGGGCGGCGAGGATCGCTACATCGCACCGGTCACGGCCCAAGGTGAGGGCGCGGTCTTCATGCAGACCGGCTGCAACAAAAAGTCGATTACGCTGGATCTCGGTCACCCTGCCGCCAGACCGATCATTGAAAAACTGGTTGCGAGCGCAGACGTCGTCGTCGTGAATTTGCCGCCGGCGAGTTGTCGATCTTTGGGGTTGGATCTCGAATCGTTGCAGCGTATCAATCCGCGCATCATTCTGGCGACCCAAACCGCCTTCGGTGAGCAAGGTCCTTATGCCTCGCGCGGTGGCTTCGACGGTGTCGGTCAGGCGATGTCCGGCGCGATGTACATCACCGGCACACCGGGCAGCCCCGCGAAAGCGGCTGCTCCGTATGTCGATTACGCCACTGCCGTGCTGTCGGCGTTCGGCGTCCTCGCTGCGCTCATGGAGCGGGATCGTTCCGGGTCTGGTCAGCAGGTCAGCGCTGCCTTGCAAGCAACGGCGTTGGCTGTTTTCGGCTCGCATCTCATCGAACAAGGCGTCACGGGCGTCAACCGCGTGGGTACCGGCAACCGCGTACAAACCTCGGCGCCCTCGGACGTATTTGCGACCCTCGACGGGCACGTGCTTACACACTGCGTCGGCAACGGACTTTTCAAACGTTGGGCGAAACTCATGGATCGAGACAACCCGGGCGAGCTGACTCGTTGGATCGACGATGCGCGTTATCAAAGTGACGACGGGCGCGGGCAACACTCCGAGCCCATCTTGCAGCGAATGCATCGCTGGTGTTCGACCCGCTCGACTAGCGATGCACTGCGCGAACTCGACTCGGCGGGCATACCAGCCGGCCCCATCTACACACCGCAAAGCGCGCTCGAGGATCCGCAAGCCGTCGCCATGCACTGGTTCAAGCCCATCGAGGATTACCCCGGCTTGCCGAGATCGGCGCCGATTCCCGACTTGCCGCTGCGCTTCACACGTTCGCAGAGCGGTATCCGTCAACGTCCGCCGACGCTTGGCGAGCACACCGATGCGGTGCTCGAATCGCTTGGCTTCGACGCCAAGCAACGCGACCTTTGGCGCGCTGATCGCGTGATTTGAGCTCTCAGGCAAGGGCGTTGACTCGATAACCCAGACGCGGGAAGTGCACCGCGATCTCGCCCGTCTCGGGTGAACGCAAGTTGACCACCACCCGCTCGCCGTCGAGCGATCGCAACTCGCCGACGACGGGAATGCAGCCGTAGTCGGTCGGCACGACGCTGACCTGACATCCGTGTCTTAGGCCGAGAGAATCGCTGACATCGACACCGCTCCAGGCCTCGCTGTGCGAATCGCGCGCTTCCTCGAGCGCAGCATCTGCGCTGATTTCACTGCGATGGCCGTTACCGAAGGATTGCATGCGCTGCTCCCAAGCCCGCAGCTTCGGCCACTCGGCTAGTACCGCGGCGGCATCGCCAAAATTCCCACGTGCCATCCAGATCGGAAAATAGGCATTGATATCGGCGTAAGACACCGATTCACCCAGCACATACGCGCGCCCATCCTCGAGCATCATCTCAACGATAGCGAGGCCCGCACGAAACTGCGTTCGCAGGTGCGGAATGTCCTGTTCGAGCTGATCGAAATCCATGAAGTTGAAAAAGGACTTGCGATCATCGATCACCTCGGACGGGATCGACGAGCGGTTCAGACCCATCGACAAGCCTGCACCGGGGTCGAAGAAAATCCGATCGCTCCACGCGGTCAACGCCAGCGACAAACCCAAGCTGCCACCCGGAAAAAGGCTAGGCGTCGGATAACGCCGCTCGAGTTCACGAACGATCAGTCGCGTGTCGCAATAGATGTCTGCACCGATCTGCATGACGGGTATCTTTCGATAACCCCCCGTCAACGCCGATAAGGCCGGCCGCGGCATGACCATCGACACCTGTACCGAGCGCCAAGCCAACCCCTTAATGCCAAAGCAGAGGCGGATTTTCTCGGCGAAAGGGGATGGGTCGTGATGGTGGAGTATCGGTGTGGCCATACGGCACGACTCTACACCGCAACCATATAAAAAAACAGTCAGGCTTGTTTCTTTTCAGGCCCGGGCGGCGGTAATATATGCGAGTTTACGATCATCGCGCAGGAGTTGGACGAAAATGGATGCGGCCACGGTCGAATTGTTGAAGGCCGGCATGCGGGCCGAGGGCGAGCGGACCGCCCCGCCGCGCGGTTTTCCGGCGCTGCCGATGATCCCCGGTGCTCGCTACACCGACCCGACTTTTTTGGACCTCGAGCAGCAATACCTTTGGCGTCGCTCGTGGCTCTATGCCTGTCATGCCGATGAAATCGCCGAGCCCGGTAGTTTCATCCTCTTCAAACGAACCGGTTCCCCGATCATCGTGGTGCGCGGCAAAGACGGGATCGTCCGCGCGTTCTACAACTCCTGTCGTCATCGAGGGGCGCCCTTGGTGAAGGAATGCAGCGGCAAAATCGAGGGGCTCGTCTGCGGCTATCACGGATGGACTTACGGTCTCGATGGTCGTCTGCTGAACCTACGTGACAAGCGCGACTTCGTGGATCTGGACTTGTCGAAGTTTCCGCTGTTGGAGGTTCGATGCGAATCGATCGGCAATTGGATTTTCGTCAACGAGGATCGTGCTGCCGAGCCGTTGCTGCCACACCTCGCGCCGATCCCCAATATGCTCGAGGAGATTCAGCCGCAGCAAGTACGTTTCGTGCATAAGAAATCTTATCCGGTGCGGTGCAACGTCAAGATTCTGCTGGATGCATTTCTCGAGGTTTATCACCTGAAGTCCATCCACCAGAATACCGTCGACCGATTCCTCGATCATCGCGGCTCGTTCATCACGCTCTGGCAGCGCGGACACTCCTTGATGTGCACGCCCAACCGGCGCCCCGATTGGCAAGACCCTGGCACTCGCGGCATGCGACGAATCGAGACGGCGACCGAAATTACGGCATCGAACAACCCTTCGTTCAACTTCTACCCGAATCTCGTCACGCCGATCGACGCGACCGGCAACCCATTCATTTTATTTTGGCCAACTGGCCACAAGAGCATGGAAATCGAGATCGTCTGGTTCGCTCCTGAGTGGGGTGATGAGGGGCTGTCGCCGCTGTGGGAGCAAAGATTGAGTAATTTCGAGCGCATCCTCGAAGAAGACACCCAATTCGCCGAGCAGATTCAGGAGTCTGTCGAATCCGGTGCGTTCCGCGGCATCAACTTGAATTACCAAGAGCGGCGGATCTATCACTGGCACGAGGAACTGGATCGTCGCATCGGAGCAGAACGGGTCCCTGAGCACTTGCGCGTCAAGCCGATGCTGGCGGACTGGATCGCCGCCTGATATGCGTGGAGTGCTGACATTCGGTGTTTGTATCCCAAGCTTGCGACTGCCTCGCACCGTCGTGTCGAAAGCGATGGCTTGGGTCAATCCGCAGCTCAACCGACAGCGCGGCGAGCGCACTGTCTGCAATTGGGACGAAGACACCCTGACGATGGGCGTCGAAGCCGCCCGAGGCGCTTTGCGCGGCATCGCGCGGCAATCGATCTCGAACGTCGTGCTGGCGTCGACGACCCTGCCGTTTGCCGATCGCAGCAACGCGACGGTCGTAGCGGGCGCACTGGGGCTCTCCCCGACTGTCAGCACGCAGGACGCTACCGGCTCACAACGTGCAGGTACCAGCAGTCTGGCGCAAGCGATGCTGTTCGAATCCTCAAAGAGCACGCTGGTGATCGGAGCGGATCGTCGGCTCGCAAAGCCGGGCAGCGAACAGGAAATGACTTATGGCCACGCGGCAGCGGCGCTCGTCGTTGGCGAGGGAACTGTCATCGCCCGGTATGTGGGTGGCAGTCATCACGCAGCCGATTTCGTCGACCATCATCGACTTACCGATGCGTCTTTCGACTACAACTTGGAAGAGCGTTGGGTAAGCGAGGAAGGGTGGCAAAAGCAAGTACCGATCGCGATCGTCGATCTGCTTCGAGAGCAATCCTGGTCGCCCACCGACGTCGCGCATCTTCTCGTCAACGTCTCGAGCAGCGTCGGTAAGAAACTCGCGGCGCTATCGGGTATACCGGCGGATCGGCTCGCAGACAACCTGCACGATCGCGTGGGAGATACCGGTACGGGTCACCCGCTACTCATGCTCGCAGCAATACTGGAGAACGCTAACGCCGGCGAGCGCATCGTGCTCGTCGGGTTCGGACAAGGAGTTGATGTGCTCTTGTTTGAAGTCACCTCGGCGATCGAAGCGTGGCGTCGTTCGAAACCGGTCACGACAGCACTGCAGGAGCGACTCGAGGAGCCGTCTTACACGCGATTTCTCGCGCACTGCGGTTTGTTGGCGCCGGAATTCGGAATGCGCAGTGAGCGTGACAACCGCACAGCGCAAACGGTTGCGTGGCGACGGCACGACGAACTATTGACCTTGACCGGCGGTCGCTGTGTCCGCTGCGGGACGATCCAATTTCCACTCAGCGGCGCGTGTGTCGAACCGAGTTGTCGTCATCTTGGTCGCCAAGACCCTATCGCGCTCAACGAACAACACGGGCGTATCAAAACTTTCACAGAAGACTGGCTTGCCTATAGTCAACGGCCACCCTTGGTGTATGGCAATGTCGCGTTCGAAAGCGGCGGCAACGCATTCATCGAATTCACCGACTTTGCACCGAATGAAGCTGCCGTCGGTCAGGAAGTGCGATTCGTTTTTCGCCTGAAGGATGTCGATCGCTTACGAGGATTCCGTCGATATTTTTGGAAAGCCGCACCTGTCGTCGGATTCCGCAACGGGAGTCATTGACCATGGCGAGAGGCATACGGGACAAAGTCGCCATCATCGGCATGGGCTGCGCGCGCTTTGGCGAGCGCTGGGATGCGGGCGCGGACGATCTGATGCGAGAGGCCTTCGATGAAGCGACTCGGGATGCGGGTATCGACCGCGATCAACTTGACGCGGCTTGGCTGGGCGTTTTCTACGATGAACAAAGCGTCTCCAAGTCAGCGCTGTCGTTGTCGATGGCATTGAGATTGCCGAACATTCCCGTGACGCGCGTTGAAAATTTGTGCGCGACGGGCACAGAGGCGCTGCGCGGTGCCGCCTACGCCGTTGCTGCGGGTGCCTGTGACATCGCACTGGCTATGGGCGTCGAGAAGCTCAAGGATACCGGCTTTGGCGGCTTGCCTGAACGAACCAAGGGTACCTTCGAGGATCTTTGGCAGCCCGGATTCACCCCACCGGGTGCTTTTGCACAGCTTGGTGCCGCCTACGCAGCCAAGCATGGAATCGCCATCGATCAACTCAAGCAGGCAATGGCACATGTTTCGGTGAAGAGTCACGCCAATGCCCTGTCGTCGCCGAAAGCCCATCTGCGCAAAGAAATATCCATCGAGCAAGTGCTGGCGGCTCCGATGATCGCATCGCCGCTCGGCGTGCTCGATTGTTGCGGTGTCTCCGATGGCGCCGCCTGCGCCATCGTCACGACGCCGGAAATCGCCGGTCAGCTCGGTCGACAGGAGGCTGTCGTGATCAAAGCCATGCAACTCGTCCCGTCGAACGGTTACGAGTTGTCGCATGCGGGTTGGGACGGGGCGCACACGCCCACGACTCGGCTCGCCGCTCAACGCGCGTATCACGAAGCGGGAATTACCGACCCACGGCGGGAAGTGTCACTGCTGGAAGTGCATGATTGTTTTTCGATCACCGAACTGGTGTTGATGGAGGATCTCGGTTTCGCCGATGAGGGCCAAGCGGTGCGAGACATCCTTGACGGTTGCTTCGACCGAGACGGCCGCAATCCCTGCCAAACCGATGGCGGTTTGAAATGCTTTGGTCATCCCGTTGGTGCCTCCGGTATCAGGATGGTTTACGAGATTTACAACCAATTGCTCGGACGAGCAGGACCGCGTCAATTGGCTGCACCTCGCATCGGCCTTAGCCACAACCTCGGCGGAATTCCCAACCGAAATATCGCCAGTGTCTCTCTGTTCGGTTTGCAATCACTTTAATCAGGTCTACGAGGCTCGAATGTCAGCTACCACCCCACTCAAGAGACCTCCACCGGCAACCCGTCAATGGGGTTTGACGGATGAGGAGCTCGCAAGGCGTCCGCATGCTTTCCGAGACGATCTGCTAGCCGGCAAGGTTTGTCTCGTATCCGGCGGTGGCAGCGGACTTGGGCGAGCGATGGCATTTTTGCTCACGCGACTCGGCGCCGACGTGATGATCTGCGGTCGCCGAGAAGATCGGCTCGCCGAAACCGCCGAGAGTATCCGCACGAATCTCGGTCGCGATATCGGCTATCGCGCCATGACGATTCGTGATCCCGAGCAGGTCAATGCGCTGATCGATGAAACCATCCAGCGTTACGGCAAACTCGACCTGCAGGTGAATAATGGCGGCGGACAGTTCCCGCAACCGGCGATCGACTACTCCGTCAAAGGATGGAATGCCGTCATCGACACCAATCTCAACGGCACCTGGTGGATGATGCAAGCAGCCGCCAAGGCATGGCGTGATCAAAAGCACCGCGGTTCGATCGTCAATATCGTGGCCAACGTATGGCGTGGCATGCCGCAAGTGGCCCACACCTGCGCGGCGCGAGCCGGCGTGATCTATCTCAGCAAGTCCGTCGCGATCGAATGGGCGCCGCTTGGCATCCGTGTCAATTGCATCTCGCCAGGCTCGATCGCCACCGAAGGATTGAACGTCTACCCTCCGGAGGCTGCCGCCCGATTCGGTAACGCGAACCCGCTGCGCCAGTACGGCGATGCGTTCGATATCGCACAGTCGGTCGTACATGTCGGTGCCGATATCACCGGTAAATTCATCACCGGTGAAACGCTCGTCGTTGACGGTGGCAATCAAATGTGGGGCGATGTCTGGCCAGGAGGGATTCCCGACTGGTTCAAGGTTGCGGATCGCTAATGACTGACACGCTATTTACACGTACACCTCGCACCGAGTTGGGCGCAGACGTCGCCCCGGCTTGGGACATGTTGAACGAACTCACCGGTGAGCCGACCTTCATCGAGGTCTTCGCTCAGGCGCCTCACCTTCTCGATCTCGTCATGAACCAGTTCTACTCGAAGGTTTTCTTTGGAGGCGTCGTCGAGCAGCGCTACAAGCAAATCGTACGACTGCGCCTCTCGCTCGTGCACGGCTGTCGTACCTGCAACAAACAAAATATTCCCGGTGCGATCGCAGCGGGACTCTCGTCTGCGCAAACAGCGTCGATGGCGGCGGAGCAAGTCGACCCGGCGCTCTTCGACGCAGCAGAATTGTCCGTCATCGACTACGCAGACCAAATGGTGTTAACCAACATGAGAGGCGCGCTGAGCCCAGCCTTGTTCGCGCGTCTGCGCGAGCACTTCTCCGAAGCACAGATTTTGGAACTGGGCGTGGTAATGGCCATCATCGGCGGGATGGCGAAGCTCTCCTTCGTGGTCGATGTCGTCGAGAAAGAGGACTATTGCCCCCTCGCGCCGGTCGGCTAAACAGAGCATTTTTCCCGAACTTGTTCGCCAAAGAAGAAGGCCGGCTTTCGCCGGCCTTCTTGCTTTGACAGCGATCTAGCGCTCACTTACCGCCGAAGTTCACTCCCACTTCGATGCCGTAGCTTCGCGGAGCGCCCCACTGCGTGTGGGTCCACAACGTCGCAACCGACTGAGACGCAACTCGGTATCGCTCATCGGAGAGATTCTTGCCGTAGGCACGGACAAAGAATCGATCCTGGTCGTCGGTATAGGTCACCGAGAGATTCAGCAGCGTCTTCTCATCGAGGTACGCATCGTACTGACGCCCGGCAGCCGAGATATAAAACAGGTTGGCGTCTTCGTAGTACACCTCACCCGTCACATCCAGCGAACCACTGGCCATATCAGCCGTATAGGTGCCCGAAATAGCGCCGCTGGTTTTCGGCGAGCGCGGCACCGGCAGACCGGAGAAGTCGCCGTTGAATGCCACGATTTGACCACCGCTGACAGCATCGACAAGTCCCGGCTGGGTGATCACGAACTTGTCGTACTTGGCATCGAGGAACGCAGCCTGGCCACGGATCCGGAATGAGTCCGTTACCAATGCCTGCATTTCGAGT
Organism: Klebsiella pneumoniae; assembly: GCA_945873095.1. GTDB lineage: Bacteria > Pseudomonadota > Gammaproteobacteria > Steroidobacterales > Steroidobacteraceae > UBA964. The sequence goes on from CAMCBU010000018.1 coordinate 36,263, forward strand.
TCGATACCCTGCGATTTGACCTCAGCAGCGTTGTAGAACACCGTCTCTTGGAAGTCTGCTCCACCCTTCTTGGTGATGATGTTGACCGCGCGTTGCGCGTCTTCATACAGAGTCGAGAACACCGTTGGGTTGAAACGGAATCGACCATCTTCCGACTCGAACTTCAGTCCGAATTCATAGTTCGTCGCATATTCCGGATCCACCGGACGAGTCAGAGACGGCACCATCAAACCGCTAGTGCCGGTCTGATCGTTATAGCCACCGGCCTTGTAACCCCGCGAGATCGTCAGGTAGCTGAACAGACTGTCGGTCCACTGATAAGAACCGGTCAGACGCCAGCTGGGTTCGGACCAGCTACGCTGCAGATTCTCGAACCCTCTGGTCGAGGCGGTGACGATTTGTCCACCCGGGTAGCGAGTGAAATCACCAGCCGCCAACGGATCGCCCAGTTGGGCCGCAGTCAAGTTCGGGTTCTTCGGATCGAGAGCTCCGAAGCCAACTTGGGTACGACCCGCCCACTCACGCTCGTCCTTGGTATGGCGGAAGCCAGCACCGAGTTGGAATTTGTCACTGACCTGATAAGTCAGATCGACGAAACCGGCCAACGAATCGGAGTCTTGCTGGTTACACAACACCTGCGGCGTGTTGTTGTTGAACTGAGCCGGCAGACCGAGTGCAGCGAACGGCAACGCAAGATCGATGAAACCGAGCAACTGCACGACGCAGAATTTCGCATCGTTCGTTTGCTGGAATCCGCCGACCACGTACTTGAAAGCCCCATCGGTGTCCGAGGCGAGTCGGACTTCAATCTGCTTGGTTTCGCGCGTGGTGTCGCGCGTCGCATCGAACAAAGACAATGGCTGCTTGGTGATCGAGTTGATCGGTGCGGCACCTGTGTAGGTGTTCGGGAGATGCTCATCCTGATCGCGCGATCCTGCGACCGCGAACAGCCGATGCGAACCCAAATCCCACTCGACATTCAGATAGACGCCATCGACGTCGACCTTTTGTCCTTTGTCCATGGCAAGCAGTGAATCACTGCGCTGGGTCGAACCCATGTTGTCGAGCGGATCGCCGGTCGGACGAGTGAACCCAAGAACGTTCCAAAGATAAGGCCCGCCCGGCGGCGTGTCGTTGAACGCGGGGACGGCATCCGATCGGTCACGCATCTTTTCGACCTGCAGCAGCACGGTCAGATCGTCCGATACGTTCCACTGAGCCTTGATGCGCCCGTTGACGATGTCATCACCGCCCGTTGTCTCACCGGTGCCCGCGCCCTTCTGGCCGGTCACACCGGGGATGTTGAACGGGGCGAAGGTGCCGCCAAAAATGTTGAGTGTGTTGATCGGACCGTAAGTCGCCCCTAACTTGTAGTAGCCGTCCGATTCGGCGATTGAGCCGACGAGACGTACGGCAAAGACGTCTTGTTGCAGCGGCAAATCAACGGACGCTTGAATCCGTCGTGAACCGAAACTGCCGTAACCCAGCCGCACCTGCCCGGCGAACTCGGACATGTTGGGGCGCTTTGTGCGGATGTTGACCGCGCCGCCGGTCGTGTTTTTCCCGAACAGGGTGCCTTGCGGTCCGCGCAAAACCTCAGCGCCCTCGATGTCGAAAGTATCGAGAAGCTGCGTCTGTACGCTTGGCATGACGAAGTCGTCGACCTGTACACCGACCGGCGAATCTTGATAAACGATGATGTCGGTCAAACCGACACCGCGCATCGCGAACGAGGCCGCATTGAACGCGGTGATTCGAGCGGCTGAGAAGCCCGGAACCGCCGAGGCGAGCCCCGAGATGTCCTTGGCGACCAATCGATCGATATCGGCGGAGGTGACCGCAGATACCGAAATCGGGGTCGACTGCAGGTCCGTGGCCGATGCACCACGCGATGCGGTAACGGTGACTTCATCCAGCCGAATCTCTTCCTGTGCCGGCTGCTGCGCATGAGCGGCTGCCGCAACCGTGAGAGCACTCGCCAGCAGACTCGATCGAACCGCGCGCTGCACAGTTCGTCCGTATGTGTTGAGCATCCTGTTATCCCCTGTGTAAATTTGTCTTTTCGCTTTCGTCTTGCAGACAGACCGAAACGCAACTTTCACGCTGCTGTATCAGTGTGGTGGTAGGATATAAAAAAATCAAACAGTACTGTTTTTTTAATTCGCTTAACCTGGATTTTGTTGTTAAAACGCAACACATAGAAGAACGCAGAGGAAGAGGTACGCCGCCATGTCCTACGCCTACGCCGTCAACCCCGACGCACCTGCCGATTCGCTGGAAGCCAAGCAACAAGCCGTCGACAACGGGCTCGATGTGCCCGATCCGGCTCGTTACCACACTGTGGATTTCATGCGTCGGGAGTGGGCGCAACTTTGGCCGCGCGTCTGGTTGCTCGCGGGAGTCACCGCCGACGTCCGTGAGCCTGGCGATTACTTCACCTTCGAGGTCGGACATGAATCCGTCTTGATCGTTCGCCAAGACGACGGCTCACTGCGCGCGTTCTACAACGTCTGTTCCCACCGCGGTAACAGAGTGGCGTTAAACGATTTTGGCAGCGTGAGCGACTTCACTTGCGCGTTCCACGGCTGGAGATTTGGTTGCAACGGCGCTCTCAAGACCATCACCGACGAAGCGACCTTTCCGCCAGCGCTGATCGCGCATCGCCCCGGGCTGACCGAGATTCGCTGCGACACCCATGCCGGTTTGGTGTTCGTGAATTTAGATGGCAGAGCAGCACCGCTTGCCGAGTGGATCGGGCTGCCCAAGGGCTACCTCGAAAATTATCGAATCGATGAGATGAATCCGGTTCGCCACGTCCGGACGATATGGAACGCGAACTGGAAAGTGGGTGTGGACTCTTTCTACGAAACGTATCACCTCCCCCACATCCATCCGCAGACGCAAACGGTCATGGAAGACTTCAGCCAGTACGATCTTTATCCGAATGGCTTCAGTCGAATGATCGTACCGCTGTGTGTCAAATCACATCGAGTTGCAGACCAACAATCCGTCGATGCCGGGCTTCGTTTCATGATGCAAGACGCGGGGATGGATCCCGACTCTTATCACGGTTCAGCGAGCGGCGTGCGTGAGGCCGTACAACGCAGCAAGCGAGAGAGAGCGAAGCGCCTAGGCCTCTCTCACTACGACAACTTCGTTGATGGTCAGCTCACCGACAGTTGGGCGACGGGCTTATTCCCGAACGTTCAGATCGGTTGTCACCCGGAAGGCGTTTTCATCATGCGGTTCCTGCCGCATCCCGACGATCCGAAAAAGTTCTACTACGACAACATCACGATGTTCCGTCATGTCGACGATCCGAATTACTTTGTTCCCGCGTGGATGGGCTTACCCAAAGGCACCGACATCACCGGTGCAACCCGCCCACCGATCGAGAGATTCGGCGAGGGGCAATCGGCGGATCTTGGTGAGGTGCTCAATCAGGATGTCGAGTTGGTGCACGCCGTTGGCGCCGGGAGTCGTTCGCGAGGATTTCGCGGTCCGATCTGGAGCGAACAGGAGTGCCGTATTCGACATTTCCATCGCGAGCTCGATCGCTACCTGTCGAACGAAAAATAAGTTGGTTGATGATCTCGACGAATGCGCGAGCCGGCTATGTCAGCGCGGCCACCATCGCCACGCCCCGCAACGCGGAGCGCTCGTCCGTCAGCAAATGCAGCGGGATTTGCGACACCCACGGGGACATTCGTCCCTTGTCGTTGAAGCGCTCGAGAAGATCACTCTCCTCGAGTAACGAAACGAATCTCGGCACGATGCCGCCACCGATATAGACGCCACCGCGGGCGGCATACATCAAGGCACAGTCGCCGGCGAAACTGCCGAGTGCGGCAAGAAAGCGCAACACGGACTCGCGAGCAAGACGCTCACCCGCGAGCGCCTGCGTGGTGACCGCTGCGGCGGTGATCGCGCGCAGGTCTGAGACGCCAGCGCGCGACAACAAAAATTGATGAATCGCCGCGAGGCCATCACCGCACAAGACGCGCTCCACCGACACTCGCCCGTAGCGCCGCTGCAGAAACTGCAGCAGTTCGAACTCAAAATCGTCGCTAGGCGCGAACGAAATGTGCCCACCCTCACCCGGCACCGCCTGCCACTGGCCGCCTTCGCTTGGCAGCGACACGATTCCGGCAACACCGAGACCGGTGCCGGGGCCCAACACGAGCTTTGCCGCTCGCGCCTCGGACTTACCTGTACGCAAGGTGAGTCTCTCCCCGCTCGAGAGAGACGGCACACGCAACGCCAACGCTTCAAAATCGTTGATCACGGTAAGTCGCGATAGTCTCAACGCGGACTGCAACTCGGACCCCACGAAAGACCATGGCGAGTTCGTGAAGCGAACGACGCCACCGTCGAGCGGCGCTGCGACCGCGAAGCCCCCACCGATCAGGCTCGCCGAGTCGATCGCCACACTGTCGAGATAGGTGCGGATCGCCTGATCGAACGTCGGATGCGCACCGGCTGACAGCGTGCGATGCAGATGCAGTTCGCCGTTGCCATCGACACCACCCTCGTAGAGCGCAAAGCGCGCATGCGTGCCACCGACGTCGCCGACGAGAAGTGGGGATTTCACGGCGCGACCGCCGCTGCACCCGGTCGGCGCGGATCCGCTCCACCAAAGAAATAGCCGTTCTCGAGAACGATCGCCTGTACGCTGCCCATGGTCTCGCTCGAGCGTGTCTTGTGGCCCATCTTTTCCAAGCGCTTACGCGTGTCCGGGTTGTAATGAGGTTCGATTTCGAGCGCACCCGATACTTGTGATACGCGCGGCTGATGGATCGCCTCGTCGATATTGAGTTTGAAGTCGATGGCGTTCACAACGACCTGCAGGATGGTGTTCACGATACGACCGCCGCCCGGTGTCCCGACGGCCATCCACGGGGTGTCACCTTTGAAGATCAAGGTCGGCGTCATCGTCGAGACCATACGCTTGCCACCTTGCATGGCATTTGGTGGCAAGGGCTCGCCGCGTTGCAAGGCGATACGCGCGCGCTCATGACTGAAGTTGTTCATCTGGTTGTTCAGAAGAATCCCGGTGCCTTCGATCATCGCGCCGGAACCGAAGTCAGAACCTAGGGTGTAGGTCACGGAGACCAAGTTTCCTGCCGAGTCCGCCACCGAATAATGCGTGGTACTCGGGCTTTCGTAATCGGCGGGGTTGCCCGCCTTGATCGTCGAATCTTTACTGGCTCTGCGTGGCTTGATCAGCTTGGCTCGATCGGCCGCGTATTTCTTTGAAACCAAACCATCGAGTGGCACCGCGGCAAACGCCGTGTCACCCAAATGCGCGATCCGATCACGATTACCGAGCCGCATCGTCTCGGCCATCAGATGTACCGCTTCGGCTGACCCCGGCTCCAACTTCTCAACCGCGAAGTTCTCGAGAATATTGAGCATGGTCAACAACGTGACGCCACCGCTTGCAGGCGGCGCGGTGTAGATCGTGTGCCCGCGATAGGTCGTGCTCAGGGGCTCGCGCTCGATGGCTCGGTAGGCGGCCAAATCGGCCCGGGTAATCAACCCACCCTGGCGCTGCATGTCCGCTTCGATGCGCGCCGCAATCTCACCGCGATAGAAGGCGTCTGCGCCACCCTTAGCGATCTCGTCGAGTGTCCACGCTAGATCCGGTTGCTGCAAACGCTCGCCCGCGCGGTATCCGCTGCCATCGGCTTTGAAGAACGTGCGCTGCGCCGACTCGCTCGCCTGCAGTCGCTTTTTACCCCACCCGAAGACAAAAGCCTCATCGGCACTGAGCACGACGCCATCGCGCGCGAGAGCGACAGCGGGTGCGACCAACTGCGCCCACGCCAATTTGCCGTATTGCTT
>CAMCBU010000019.1 GCA_945873095.1 Klebsiella pneumoniae
GGGCAGATTCCGAAGCATTACTCACCCGTTCGCCGCTCGCCGCCAGGATTGCTCCCGCGCTGCCGCTCGACTTGCATGTGTTAAGCACGCCGCCAGCGTTCAATCTGAGCCAGGATCAAACTCTTCACTTGAAGATTTTGAACTTCAACTAAAAAGAGTATCCAAAGAAGCCCATTGCTGGACAAAATTTAGTTACTCGGTCTATGGCATCCAAAGGACGCATCGACGCGAGTCCCCACACAAATTACCTGCCGAATTTTTAAAAAGCGCTCGCGCCGCTAGGGCGTCGAGGGGGCGGGCAGTATAGCCATGTGGCTCTACCCGTCAACCTATTTTTCAAACTTCGTTTCGGCGCCGCTGAAGGCGGGCCGCTGCGTCGTTGAGGGCGCGCATTATAGGCGGCCGGTCGAGGCTGTCAACGAAATGTAACCATATTTTTTCAAGCCCCTTAAAGGCTTGATCTAATTGGGTTTTTCTATCTTGACACGGGCGAAACGACGGGGACCGAGCTGCAGGATGTGCTCGGCGCCGACCGGCAGCCGGTGCTGCCGGTCCGAAACCTTCTCGCCGTCGATTCGGACAGCGCCTTCGGCCAGCTTGCGCACCCCCTCGGAGTTGCTCGAAACCAGCCCGGCGGCCTTCAGGGCGGCCACCACGGGCTCCCCCGAGGGGTCGCCAGCCACCAGCACCTGCAGCGGTAGGTCGGTCGGCAGCGTTTTCTGGGCGAAGCGCGCAATGAAATCCGCCTGCGCCCGTTCGGCTGCGGCGGCACCGTGGAAGCGCGCCACGATTTCTTTGGCGAGCTCGAACTTCACATCGCGCGGATTGCGCCCGCCTGCGATCGCCGCGCGCAAGCCGTCGATCTCCGTGAGCGGTCGGAACGATAGAAGTTCAAAGTAACGCCACATCAGCTCATCGCTGATCGACATGACCTTACCGAACTGCGCGTCCGCTGGTTCGTCGATACCGACGTAATTACCGAGGGATTTCGACATCTTGTGGACGCCATCGAGCCCCTCCAACAGCGGCATCATGAGCACGCACTGCGGCTCTTGTCCGTACGCTTCTTGCAGGGCGCGACCCACCAAAAGATTGAACTTTTGATCGGTGCCACCGAGCTCGACGTCGGCCTTCAGAGCAACCGAGTCGTAGCCCTGCACGAGCGGGTAGAGAAACTCGTGAATCGCGATCGGCTGCCCGGACTTGTAGCGCTTGGCGAAATCGTCGCGTTCCAACATGCGGGCGACCGTGTGTTTGGCCGCGATTTCGATGAGACCCGCTGCGCCCATCGGCGTGAACCAGCGCGAATTGAAATCCACCGTGGTGAGCTTCGGATCGAGAATCTTGAAGATCTGCGCTTCATACGTGCGCGCATTCGCCTGCACTTGCTCCGGCGTCAATCGCGGGCGGGTCGCGTTGCGACCGGTCGGGTCACCGATGAGACTGGTGAAATCACCGATCAGGAAGATGACCTCGTGCCCGAACTGCTGGAATTGACGCATCTTGTTGATGAGCACGGTGTGACCAAGATGCAAATCGGGCGCCGTCGGATCGAATCCGGCCTTGATGCGCAGCGGCTGGCGACGCTCGAGCTTCTTGCTTAATTCCGCTTCGATGAGCAGCTCGGCGCAGCCGCGTCGGATCTCGTTGAGTTGTTCTGTTGTGCTCGTCATTCGTCAGCTCGGGTTGACCCTGCCTCTCGGCGCGGGTAGTTTGCGCCGATTCCGTGCGGGGAAGTGTAGTCGATGACGTTGGAAATCGGCTCGAAAAACCGGGTGTTGGCGGCCTTGAAGGGCCGCGGCGTGCAGATCGTCGTGATCGGCGTGCTCGCCGTGACGTGGTGGCGTGGCGAGGAGTGGCTCACGGATCTCACCCGCGCCGACGAGAGTACGGTGGCTGCGCAAAAACTCGTCAGTGCAGAGGCCGCGCGCGCGGCGCTCGGCTTGGCGACGGTCGAAGTGATGGTCGGCGCTGGCGATACGCTCGAGCGTATTTTCCGCAAACTCAAACTCTCGCTGACGGATCTAGCCCAACTGCGCTCGCTGCCGGATCTGCGCGCCAAGCTCGATCGCCTAAAGCCGGGCGAAATGCTGCGCTTTGGCGTGAAGGACGATGAACTCGTCACACTCGAACGTCAGCTGAGCCCGAGTGAAACTTTGAGCGTGCAACGCGACGACTCCGGGTTCGCCACCGAAGTCATCGTGAATCCGCTCGAGCGCGAAATACGCAGCACCGAAGCAACGATCCGCAGTTCTTTGTTTCAGGCGGCGGCGGATGCGGGCTTGAGCGACAACACCGCGCTGCGTATCGCCAACATCTTTCAGTGGGATATCGACTTCGTGCTCGATATCCAGCCTGGCGATCGCTTCCGTGTCACCTACGACAAGATCAGCCAAGACGGCGAACCTTTGGGCGAAGGCGATATTCTCGCAGTGGAATTCGTGAATCGGGGCAAGCCTTATCGGGCGATCCGCTTTCAACCCGCGGGCGCAGAGCCCACCTACTTCACGCCCGATGGCAAAAGTCTGCGCAAAGCCTTTCTGCGCGCGCCGCTCGAATTTTCTCGCGTCAGTTCGCGCTTCAATCTTTATCGGCGTCATCCGGTTCTGAATCGTATCCGGGCCCACCGCGGCGTCGACTATGCCGCGCCGATCGGCACCCCGGTCAGAGCAGCCGGCAGCGGTCGCGTGCGCTTCGTCGGTAACAAAGGCGGCTACGGCAAGGTCGTGGAACTCGAGCACATCAATCAGGTTCGGACGGTGTACGGACACCTATCGCGTTTCGCCCGTGGCCTCAGCACCGGCGAGCGTATCTCGCAAGGCGAAATCATCGGTTACGTGGGTATGACGGGGCTCGCCACTGGCCCGCACCTGCATTACGAATACTTGAGTCGTGGCGTGCACATGGATCCGCAAAAAGTCGCCTTGCCGACCGATATGCCCGTGCCGCCCTCGCAAATGGCACGCTTCCGCGCCGCGGCCGCCCCGTTGTTGGCGAGCCTCGCGACCGGTGATGTCGCCGCGCTGGTCGCCGCGCAGGTCGCTACGCAGGTGCCCGTCGAGACGCCAAACCCCGCCACCGCAGCGACAAAAGGCGCGCTGTAACACAAGTTGCCAATGAGCATGGTGTACTAACCAACATGACACCGGCGGCCGCTCCCACTCTCATCAATCGCGAACTCTCGCTGCTCGAGTTCAACCAGCGCGTATTGGCGCAAGCGCAGGACCCGTCGGTACCGTTGCTCGAGCGGCTGCGGTTTCTGTGTATCTCATCGAGCAACCTCGACGAGTTCTTCGAAATCCGTGTGGCCGGCATCAAACAATTGCAGGAAAGCTCACCCGGCTCACTCAGTCCCGATGGCCTCACGCCGCGCGAGCAACTCGCCGCCATTCACGAGCGCGCGCAGCAACTGGTCGCCGAACAGTACGAGTGTCTCTCGCAGCACCTGCTGCCTGCCCTGCGCACGGCCGGCATCCGCCTGATGCCGCGCGGCAGCTGGGACGAGGCCACTCGCGAATGGCTTGCTCGCTACTTCGGGAATGAAGTCGAACCGGTGCTGACGCCGCTGGCACTTGACCCTTCGAGGCCGTTTCCGCGCATCCAGAACAAGAGCCTGAACTTCGTGGTGAGTCTCGAAGGCGAAGACGCCTACGGACGCGAAGCGACTCGCGCGATCGTGCAGGCTCCGCGGTCGTTGCCGCGGATCGTCCCGCTACCGATCGGTCAAGACGGCGAACAAAGATTGGTTCTGCTATCAGGCATCATCGAAGCGTTCATGCCGCGACTGTTCGAGGGCATGCGAATCATCAACGTGCATCAGTTTCGCGTGACGCGGAACAGCGATCTCTTCGTCGATGAGGAAGAAGCGGACGACCTCCGTCGTGCGCTCGAGGGCGAGTTGCAGCATCGGCGTTACGGCTCTGCGGTGCGTCTCGAGACCACGACCGACTGCCCGCCGGATATCGTGAGTTTCCTCGCGCGGCAGTTCGGGATCGGCGATGTCGACGTGTATACGGTTCCGCCGCCGGTCAATCTCTATCGACTCTCAGCGATCTACGATCTCATCGAGCGCGAGGATCTCAAATATCCGCCGTTCGTGCCGAGCCTGCCTCGTCGTCTCAATGACGAGCAGGGTATGTTTTCGGCGATTCGGCAGAGCGATCTGTTGCTGCACCATCCGTTCCAGTCGTTCGCGTCCGTGATCGATTTTCTGCGTGAAGCTGCGACCGACCCCAAGGTGCTCGCGATCAAACAAACGCTCTATCGAACGGGCGCGGCATCGGCGATCGTCGATGCATTGGTAGCCGCCGCGCACGCGGGCAAGGACGTGACGGCCGTGATCGAGTTGCGCGCGCGATTCGACGAACAAGCGAACATCGAACTATCCGACAAATTGCAGGAAGCCGGCGCGCACGTCATGTACGGCGTGGTGGGCTACAAGACGCACGCAAAGCTCGCGATGGTGGTGCGCCGCGAGAAAGAGGGCATCCGCCGCTATTGCCACCTCGGCACGGGCAACTATCACGCGCGCACCGCGCGCGCTTACACCGACTACGGGCTCTTCACCTGTGATGAAGACATCGCACAGGACGTGCACGAGGTATTCCTGCAGTTGACGGGTCTCTCGCGCACGCCACGACTCAACGCGCTGCTGCAATCGCCTTTCGAACTGCACAAGGCGATGCTCGCCAAACTCGAGCGCGAGGCTGCCTTCGCCAAAGCGGGTAAGCCGGCGCGGGTCATCTTGAAGATGAACGCGCTCGTCGAGCCGGAGTCGATCAATGCGTTGTATCAAGCCTCACAGGCAGGCGTGCAAATCGATCTCATCATCCGCGGCGTCTGTGCGTTGCGGCCAGGCGTGCCCGGCATGTCGGACAACATCCGCGTCCGCTCGATCGTCGGGCGCTTTCTCGAACACTCGCGGGTGTTCTACTTCCAGAACGATGGCCAAGCCGAAATCTACTGCAGTAGTGCCGACTGGATGGATCGCAATTTCTTCCGTCGCGTCGAGATCGCGTTCCCGATTCGACGTCAAAAATATCGCGACAACATTCTGCGTGACCTGGAAACCTATCTGCGCGACGACACGCAAGCCTGGCTGCTCGACAGCACCGGCAAATATCACCGGCGCCAAACCGACTCAGGCTGCATCGCCCAAGCCGAATTGATGCAGTCCTACACCGCGGGCAGACCCCTCGAGGAATAAACGCGCAGACGAAAATCGACGGCGCGCAGCAGGTCGATTTCTTCGCTCAGATCGGCGACCGTCAACGGATGTTCGCGCAACCAGCGCATCGGAAAGCGGATCTCCAGCGTGCGGCTTTTGGGAGCGAGTGTGACATCGGGCAACGGCGCCCGGCCACGGCCGCGATGCAACAACACGGCGAGACGCAGCAACACGATCAGATTCAAGACGCGCCGATCCCAAGGGGGCAGCAGCTTGTCGATTCCCTCGAGCGAGAGCTTGCGCCGGTGTCCGCCCACAAGACGTGACAGTAGGCGCTGCTCTTCGCGCGGGAAGCCCGGCATATCGGCATGTTCGAGCAGATAAGCCCCGTGTTGGTGATAACGCGAGTGCGACACATCGAGGCCGATCTCGTGCAGACGCGCAGCCCACGCCAACAGCTGCTCCGCGAGTGGATCGTCCAACTGCCACTCTTCGGCCACCTGCTCGAGCAGATGCCGCGCCGTGCGCTCCACACGTTCGGCTTGCGCAGTATCGACGTGATAACGCCCTTGCATGCCACGCACCGTGCGATCACGCGCATCTTCATCGGTCAACCGACCGACGAGATCATAGAGCAAGCCGTCACGCATGGCACCGTCGGAGACATCCATGCGCTCGATACCGAGTACGTCGAAGACTTCGGCGAGGATCGCTAGGCCACCTGCAAACACCATGCGTCGTTCGTCCGTCAGCGAGGCGAGCGCGATGTCGCGCACGTGACTGGCGGCGAGCATGGTGTCGATCACCGCTTCGAGACCTTCTGGCGTGATGGCGCTGGCACGCGGGTCGAGCTCTCGAATCGCATCGTTCACCGATTTGACGGAGCCCGAACTGCCCACGGCCTGCAACCAACCAACTCGGCGGTAGGCCTCCTCGATCGGTTCGAGCTCGCCGCGCGCCGCCACCCGCGCACGCGAAAATCTTTTCGGCGACAACTTGCCACCGGCGAAGAAGCGCTCACTCATCGATACACAGCCGAGCTGCGTGCTCTCGAGTTTGAGCGGTGTGAGATCTTCGCCAATGATCAGTTCGGTGCTGCCACCACCGATATCGACCACGAGTCGCGTGCCCGCACCGCGCGGCATCATGTGGGCGACGCCCGAATAGATCAGACGCGCCTCTTCCATCCCAGAGACGATTTCGATGGGCGCGCCCAAGGCCGCGCGAGCCTTCTCGAGGAAGACTTGTTTGCGATGGGCGCGGCGCAACGCGTTGGTACCGACCACACGGATGCGATCGGCATGCATATCGCGCAGACGCTGCCCAAAACGCTCAAGACACGCGAGTGCCCGCGCCGCGACTTCTCGGTCGAGACGACCATCGGCGTCGAGACCCGAGCCGAGGCGCACGTTCTCTCGCAAGCGATCGATGACGACGAGTTGCCCGTGGCTATAACGAGCCACGACCAGATGAAAACTATTGGAACCTAGATCAACGGCCGCGAGCAGTTCCGGGGTGGTTCGACCGTTCGAGCGTGCCACGCAAAAAGGGAATGACCGTTGCGGCCGATCAGGCTGCGAACGACGATCCGCACCCGCAGGTCGTGGTGGCGTTCGGGTTGCGGATGACGAATTGAGCGCCCTCGAGCCCTTCACGATAATCGATCTCAGCGCCGCTCAAATATTGCAGGCTCATGGGATCAACCAACAATTTGACGCCGAGGTTTTCGACCAAGGTGTCGCCGTCTTGGACCTGCTCGTCGAACTCGAAACCGTATTGCATGCCCGAGCAGCCACCGCCCTGCACGAACACACGCAACATCAGCTGCGTGTTGCCCTCGTTCTCGATGAGCGAACTCACCTTGCGTGCCGCAGCGTCGGTGAAGACGAGGGCCGGTGGCAGGTCGAGGGGCATGTCGTCGAGGGGCATAGCGTCGATGGCGGTGTTCATATGGCTAAGTTTAGGTGCCGCTGCTGCGAGCGTCAAAAGGCTGCAAAGAAAAATCGGTGCCGTTCGTGCTCGTACCCGCGGGGCGACTGCTCGGCTCGGAGGCCGCGCTGGCGAGCGGATACAGCTTGCCATCGACCCTCGCGCCCAAGGTCATCTCGATCGCACCGTAATGTAGATCACCGGTGACCCGGGCTTTCTCCCCGAGGACCACCCGATCGCGACAGCGAACTTCGCCGATGATCTCACCGTTGATCACGACGTTCGGAACTTCTACGTTGCCGACGACGCGTGCATCCGCGCCGATCCATAGCGTCGTCGGTGCGCCATCGGCACCACCGCGCACGTCGCCGTCGATCTGGCCGTCGAGGTGCAGACCCCCGGCGAATTCCACCGCACCGCGCAAGCGGGTGCCGCGACCGATCAGCGTGTCGATGCGCCCCGGCACGGGCGGATTTTTTCGTCGACCAAACATGTGCAACCTCAGGAAGGATCCGGCTTGACGGGCCAGAGCTGTGATTGAACCACGGGCGCCGCGTTGCGGCCACCGCTCGAAATCTCCACCGATACCCGCTCGGGTACGAATCCGCTCGGCAAGGCCAGTGCCAACTCCAGGTTTTCGAAATATCGGAACGAAAAAGAGCGCGGCGCCAACGAGATACGCTCGACCCGCGAGCCGCGGCGCCCCTCGATCGAAGCTTGTACCGTACCGGTCACGATCGACTGGGGGTTGCCGGGTTGCACGAGCGCGAGACGCAGCACGGGCGCTGCGCCCTCGAGCGACTGGACGACCCTGAAACTGCGGATCGCCACCGGCGCACGCGGGTTATCGCTCGCCACGACACCTCGGTAAAACTCGACCTGTTGCTGCAAACGCGCCACGTCGGCTTGCAACTCGCCGATGGTGCGCGCGAGCTCCCGCCGCTCCTCTTCTTGCGCCGTCTTCGAGGTGTCGTAGTCGGCGAGCTGGCGGCGCAGTTCGACGATGGTGTCGTCGCGATCGCGCAGTTCGTCCCGCAAGCCGCCGAGGCTCGCGAAGATGCCAGGTACCCCGGGGCCGATACCGGCGCGGCCGAGCCCGTACAGCACGAGACCTGCGCCGAAGATCGCCAGCAAAATCCACAGCCACCCGAGCGGCGAGCGGAACCCGCTGCGCCCACGCACGATCATCGGCTCAGAAAACGGTTTGCGCCTCACGGCGATGGTCTCGTCCACCAATGCGGATACGGTGGCAAGCCTTCGGGAAACGCCATTCGGCCAAGTTCATGCAACGCGCGCTCGTAGACGCGACGCTTGAAATGAATGACCTCCTGGATCGGCTCCCAGTAGTCCGCCCAGCGCCACTCGGAAAACTCCGGCTCGGTCGTCGTGTCGAAACGAAACGGCGGCTCGTGATCACGCGCGCGTAACAGATACCAGCGCTGCTTTTGACCGATGCACAGCGGGAGCTGCTCACGTCGCTGGAATCGAGGTGGCAAGCGATAGCGCAACCACCGACGGGTTACCCCCAGGATCTCGACATGGGCAGCCTCGAGACCGATCTCCTCGGTGAGCTCTCGATACATGCCGTCTTCGGCAGATTCGCCTTCGTGCAAGCCACCTTGCGGAAACTGCCAGCCTTTGCCGCCCGCCCGACGACCGAGGAACACGCGGCCGTCACCGTGCATCAACACGATGCCGACATTGGCGCGAAACCCTTGGGCGTCGATTTGATCTGCCATGCTCGTCAGCGCTCAGGCCCTCTTGGCCGTCAAGTTGCGACGATCTTCGAGGTATTCGCGACCGCGCTCCATCAAGTGAGTGAAGGTGAGGGGATCCTGCGCCAACACCGCGCGACGTATCGACTCGACCGCTTTGGCAAGCGCCTCGAGCGACTCGGCACCGTAATCATTGAGCGCTTGTATTTCGTAATACAGCTGCGGGCTCTCTTGCGCCACGCGCGTGGCGACATCGAGTTGGGCATCGAAGGTCGTGCTCGACAACTGCGCAAGTCGCGGCGCCGCTTCCCCGCTCTCAGCGAGCGCCGTGAAGAACGCGATGTTGAGCGCGTGCGACAACCCGAGCACGTAGGCGATGAGTCGATCGTGTTCATCGAGCGTCATGGTGACTTGCTCGACCATCGTCGGTGCGAACAGTTCGCGCGCCCGCTCGAGTGCCTCGGTGTGCCCCAGATCGACGAAAATGACGTGCCGACCCGACAGTAATTCCGTATCCGGCCCGAACATCGGGTGCACCGAAGTCACTCGGCAACCGTGCGACTTGAGCGCCATCAACCCGGCACGCAGCGGCGACTTGAGCGAGCCGACATCAAAGATCACGCCCGCAGGCCGTCGCATGGCGAGCTCTCGCAACACGGCATCGGTCACCCCGAGGGGGGTCGCGACGACGATGAAATCTTGGGTCAATTCGTCGTCGCGCCAATCGCCAACATCCCGCGTGCCCGACCGCGTTCCGGCAGGGTCACTGACCTCGACGGCGAAACCCTGCGAAGCGAGGAAGTCTGCGAACCATCCACCGAGCTTGCCTGCACCGCCGATCACGAGTGCGCGACGACCCGAGCCGGAACCGCCCGCTACGACACTCGCTTGCTCCTGCGTGGTGAGCGAACTGCGGATCAACATCCGCATCAGATCTTCGGCGATCTGCGGCGAGACGCCTTGGGCCTCGGCCTCGGCACGCGCACCGAGTATGACCTCGCGCTCACGACCATAATCGCGGGTCGCATAACCGGTCGCCCGCTTCACGCGTGCGATTTCGCGACTGGTGCGTTGCCGATCGGCAATCAGCTCGATGAGCTGTCGATCGATGTCATCGAGGTGTTTGCGCAAGTCATCCAGAGTCGTCATGTCTCGTCTCGTCGTGCCGAAAAAGTGCGTGGGCGAGCCCCTACTATAGACGGTGCGCACCCGCAGGCTTGGCGTTACCATGCGGTCATGCCCGTTCCCGTGCAATTTTTACCCGATCCGCTGCCCACCAACCCCCTGACCACCGCCAACGAGTGGCTGCAGTTGGCCCGCAGTCGTCGTGACCAACCGAACCCCAACGCGATGGTGGTGGCGAGTGTCGGCCCGAGCGGACAGCCCTCAGCCCGCGTGGTGCTCTGCAAGGACATCATCGCCGAGCCGGGCTACATCGGGTTTTACACCAACTACGATTCGCGCAAGGGCCAGGAGATCGAGGCGGACTCACGCGTCGCGATCGTGATGCACTGGGATCATCTTTACCGCCAGGTTCGCATCGAGGGTCGCGTGGTGCGCGCGCCCGCTGCGGAGAGCGATGCTTATTTTCGCTCGCGCCCGTGGCAGCGACGCGTGGGCGCTTGGGCCAGCGCGCAGAGTCAACCGGTCGTCTCACGCGCCGAGCTCGAAGCGGCCGTGGAAGCAACGGCGAAGCGCTTCGGCGTGCCCGTACCCGGCCCCGAAGACACACCGGCACCGGCCGGACTCGGTGACAACATCCAGAGACCGCCTCACTGGGGCGGTTATCACGTTTACGCCGAAGCCGTGGAGCTATGGATCGAGGGCGAATCGCGTATCCACGATCGCGCGCGCTGGACTCGCTCGCTCACACCGAGCGACGCTCGACATGCACCACCCTCGGCGCTCGGCCGGTGGTCTGTGACCCGACTGCAGCCGTGAGTGCCGCGCGCTAGCGCAACGCCGCGCGCTAGCGCAACGCCGCAAGCAGCGGCTCGTGCAAGGCTCCGTTAGTGGCGAGCACAGTCGTCGTCGTCAAAGAAATCGGCTGCCCATCGAGATCGGTGAACTGGCCACCCGCCTCCTCGACGAGCACGGTCAGCGCGGCGATGTCGAGAATGTTGACGTCGGATTCGATCACCGCATCCAGCGCACCGCGCGCGAGCAGGTGATAGTGCACGAAGTCACCGTAGCCACGAATGCGATTCACATTGGCAACGAGATCGCCGTAGCGTCGCCATCTACGCTCATCGCGCGCCAGCGTTTTCAGGTTGCCGCTGGAGACGATGGCGCTGTCGATGCTCGCCACCTTGCTCACCTGCATGCGCTTGCCGCCAAGCCATGCGCCCTCGCCACGCTCGGCCCAAGCGAGCTCGCAGTAGGCAGGCGCCGACGACACGCCAAGCACCAGCCGTCCTTCCCGCATCAACGCGATTTGGGTCGAGAAAAACGGGCACTCCCGCACGAACGATTTCGTGCCATCGATCGGATCGACGAGCCACACCCGATCGGCGCCCATGGCGTGCTGACCGGTTTCTTCGCCGAAAAAACCGTCGCTCGGAAAGCGCGCCGAGAGCACCGCGCGGATCGCCCCTTCAGCGCGCACGTCTGCCTCGGTCACCGGTGATTTATCGGCTTTGGTCACGACCGTGAGATTGCGTTGGTACAACTCGCGGATCACGACAGCCGCCGCTTCGGCAGCTTCGAGTGCAGCGTTCAACTCGGCGGATGGCATGAAAACGTCCTCGGCAACGACGATGCAGATGGTATCTTAAACGGCATGGGAAACCGCTTGAGCAAGATCTATACGAAGACCGGCGATGATGGCACCACCGGCCTCGGTGACGGCACACGCGTCGCGAAGGACCATGCCCGCGTCGAAGCCTACGGCACCGTCGACGAGGCCAACAGCAGCATCGGCCTGGTGCTCGCAGTGCCCAATCTGCCGGCGGATATCCATGAATGCCTCACCGGCGTGCAACACGATCTGTTCGATCTCGGCGGCGAACTGTGCATCCCGGGTATGCGCCTGATCGAAGCGCAACACGCCGAGCGTCTCGAGGAGAAACTCGATGCGTTCAACGAGCCGTTGCCGCCGCTCAAAGATTTCATCCTGCCGGGCGGTGGCCCCGCAGCGGCGGCCTGTCACCTCGCTCGCACCATCGTGCGTCGCGCCGAACGCCGGGTTTGGAGTCTCGCGGCGCTCAGCCCCGAACTGAGCCCGGAACCCGCTCGCTATCTCAATCGGCTGTCAGACCTGCTGTTCGTGATCGCCCGAGTGCTCGCACGCCATGAGAACGGCGCCGAAGTCATCTGGAAGCGCAATCGCGGCGCAGGTTAATCAACGCGGGTTGATCAACTCGGTGCCGCGAGCGAGCGCTCGTCAACCTCGCTCTTGATCTGCGTACCGACCACGAGTGAGACGAACAGGCAGCAAGCCAACGCGATGAAAGCAATTTGATAGCTACCGTAGATATCAAACAGCACGCCAGTCACCCAACTACCAAGACCGACGCCGACCGACTCCATCAAACTGATCGCACCGTTGATCCGGCCGATCTCGCGTAAACCGAAATTGTTGACGGCGAGCATGTTGTAGAGCGTGAACAGCCCGCCCCAGCCGAGGCCGATCACCACCGCCGATATCACGACCCATTCGCGCTTCATGGTGGCAAGCCCGATGAGGCCCGCGAGCATGATGACGAGGCAGGCCATGAAGACCTTGTGGCGATCGATGTAGTCGGCGAGCCAACCGTTGGCGAGCTTGGCCACCATGGCAACCACGCTGAATAACCCGAGTAACGGTCCTGCTTCCTTCAATGGCATGCCGAAGCCTTTGTTCAGGTGCAAGACGAAGTGCTGTACGAAACTGAAGATCGCGTAGTAGGCCAAGAATCCGGAAATACCGATCGCCCAAAAGGTGCGCGTGCGGATCGCCTCTTTGAAGGTGAGCCCGTGCTGCTTGAGATCGCCGACCGTCTCGCTCTGCCCAACGGCTGAATAGCCCGCTTGCGCCGGCGTGCCTTTGAGGAACAGCACCACGATGACGAACAACACCACCGGCATCAAAGAATTATAGAGAAATGCCTGTCGCCAACCGTAAGACTCGATCAGATACGGGTTCAGGGTCGGCAGGATGGCGCTACCCATACTCGTGCCGACGAGCGCGATACCGATCGCGAGTCCGCGGTGCTTCACGAACCAGCTCGACACCAGATAGATCACCGACATCGAACCGGCTGCCGACAACGCGAGTGAGAACATCAGGTGGATCGCGTAGATCTGCTTGAGCGCATCGCCCGACCATGCGGTGTAAAAGAAATACAGACCGATGGCCGCTAGAACCGCCGCGATACCGATGCTGATGTTGCGACCGAGACCCGGCGCCAGCGAGCCCAGTGCCACGACTAAAATACCGCCAAGACCAATCGCGGTGACGATGGCGATCACTTGAATAATCAGTGGCGGCGCGCCGTTGATCAGCATGCTGTAGCCGACGTAACCGAGCGTGAGGTAGACGCAGCCTGCCATCAGCAGATAGCGTGGATTCAGCTTGTCGATCAGGATACCGACGAAGGGCGCCATGAGTGCCGTCATCGTGAACTTGATGGTGTCGGTGAACTTGAGATCACCGCGACTCCAGCCAAACTCGTCGAGCAGCGGCGGATCGAAGATGGTGATTCCGGTCGCCGTCATACCGTTCGACAAGAACAGCGCCAACATGCCCATCACGGCCACCAGCCAAGGGTAGTAGCGCGGCGCTTCGCGCCGGGTCTTATTTTCGCTCATGTCTGAACCCCCGAAACGGCCGCGAGTTCCGCTCGCAGGCACGTCCAATCAAATGATAGGCCGGGATCCGTCTTGCGCCCCGGCGCAACGTCCGAGTGTCCCACGAGGCGGTCGAGCGACAATGACGGATACGCCCGGATCAACGCGCCGATGAGTGCCGCCACGGCGTGATATTGCACCGACTCGTAGGGCTCGGTATCGACCCCCTCGAGTTCGATGCCGATCGAGAAGTCGTTACAGGCGCTGCGACCTTGCCACTCGGATACCCCGGCGTGCCAGGCTCTGGCATGGAACGGAACGTATTGACTGACCCCACCGTCACGCCGCACCACGGCATGCGCCGAAACACGCAAGCCCGCGATGGCGGCGAAAAACGGGTGGGCGGCAGCCGGTAGGTTGCCGCAAAAGAGGCGATCGATCCACGGACCGCCGTATTCACCCGGTGGCAGACTGATGCCGTGGATGATGATCAGTTCGGGTGCTTGACCCGGCGGCCTTGCATCGAAGTGCGGGCTGAGCACTTGGCGGGTGCCGAGCAGGAGGCCGGTGACGGGATCGACTGCAGTCATCGCGCACGATCATGCCAGAATAAAGCCATGTTGCCGCTCTCCTCCGCTGAATTGCGAGAACTCGACCTCGCCCACGTGTGGCACCCCTGCACCCAAATGAAGGACCACGAGTCGCAATTGCCGTTGGTGCCGCTGCGCAGTGGGAGTGGCGCTTGGTTGCAAGATGTCGATGGCAAACGCTACCTCGACGCGATCAGCTCGTGGTGGGTGAATCTTTGGGGGCACGCTCACCCGCACATCAACGACGCGGTGAGTCGCCAATTGGCGACGCTGCCGCATGCCATGTTTGCAGGCTTCACTCACGAGCCGGCGGCGAGGCTAGCGGCGGAACTCACCCGCCGCGCACCCGCAGGTCTCGATCGATGTTTCTTTGCCGATAGCGGCTCGGCCTCGATCGAGGTCGCCGTCAAAATGAGCTTCCATTATTGGCAGAACATCGGCCGACCGCGCAAAACCCGTTTCGTCACGCTCAGCAACAGCTATCACGGCGAAACACTCGGCGCTCTGGCGGTCGGTAACGTCGAGCTTTACAAGGCGATCTATCGCCCGTTGCTCATGGATGTGATCACGGTGGGCTCCCCCGACGCTTATCAACGCGAACCGGGCGAGACGGCTGCCGATGTCGCACGACGACGCATCGGCGAGATCGCCGCGCTCTTCGCCGATCGCCACGATGAAATCGCGGCGATACTCGTCGAGCCGCTCGTGCAATGCGCCGGCAGCATGCGTATGTATGATGCAGAGTTTCTCGCCTTGCTGCGCGAACTCTGCGACCGCCACGACATCCACTTGATCGCCGATGAAATCGCAGTGGGCTTCGGACGTACGGGTAAGTTGTTCGCTTGCGAACACGCGCGTATCACACCGGATTTTTTGTGCCTGTCGAAAGGGCTGACGGCAGGCTACATGCCGATGTCGGTTGTACTGACGACCGATACCGTGTACGAGGCTTTTTACGACGAATACACCAAACTCAACGCGTTCCTGCACTCGCACAGCTATGCGGGTAATCCGCTCGCCTGCGCAGCTGCACTCGCCTCACTCGAACTCTTCGACGACACCCGCGCACTCGAAACGAACGCGTCGCTCGCAGCGCATTTGGGCAACGTGGCACAGAACGCTTTTGGGCATCATCCGAACGTCGCAGAAATCAGGCAATGCGGCATGATCCTCGCCGTCGAATTCGTGCGTGATCGTGCACACCGCGAGGCTTTCCCTTGGCGCGAACGACGACACTTGCGAATCCATCGACACGCCTTGGAGCGCGGTGTGCTACTGCGCCCATTAGGGAACGTGATCTACTTCATGCCACCTTATATCGTGACGCCGTCGGAGATCGAACTGATGGTGACGGTCGCCCGCGAAGGACTCGACCTCGCGGTCGCCTGAGGCGTCGATCATGAGAGAGATCCGGATCTTCGTGCCCGAGTTGCAGTCTGAAACCGACGAGGGCACCGTCGCGCTACCCGAGCAAGCCTCAGCGCACGTGACGCGAGTCTTGCGCATGCGGATGGGCGACGCGTTGACGGTGTTCGATGGTCGCGGTGGTGAATATTCGGCTGAGATCGCGATCGTCACCAAAAAAGAAGTCCGACTGCGACTCGGCACGCACTCGTCGACGGAACGCGAGTCACCCTTGGCTGTGACTTTGATCCAAGGTCTCGCGCGCGGCGATAAAATGGATTACATCGTTCAAAAAGCGACCGAGCTCGGTGTGGCTCGCATCATTCCCGTCGCGACGCTGCGCGGAATCGTGCAACTCGATGAGGATCGCGGTGATCGAAAGTGGCAGCATTGGCGTGCCGTCGCCGCCGCGGCCTGCGAACAGTGTGGGCGGAATCGTCTGCCAGAGATCGTTGCGCCTTGCAGCCTCGAACAGGTGTTGCAAGCCGAGACCTTGCCGAGCTTGCGACTTTTATTGTCACCCCACGCACCAACCGGTCTCGCGAGCGCCTTGATTGCAAGACCCACCGAGTTGGCGGTCTTGATCGGACCGGAGGGCGGCCTGGATCCCCAGGAGGAAGCACGCGCCGTGGCCGCGGGTTTCCGCCAGACCACCTTGGGGCCGCGCGTGCTGCGGACGGAAACGGCGGGTCTCGCCGTGCTTGCCGCCGTACAATCCTTGGCAGGAGATCTGCAATGAATTCACGACCGACTCTCGCCGTGGTGATGGACCCCATCGCCGACATCAAATTCGGCAAGGATTCCACGCTCGCGATGCTGCTGGCGGCGCAAGCCGACGGCTTCGATCTGCACTACCTCGAAATGGGCGATCTGATGCTACGCGACGGCGTCGCACTCGGTCGTACTCGCCCGTTGACGGTTAGAGCGGATCCGGTTCGTTGGTTCGAACTCGGCGATCCCGCAGTGCATCGCTTGGGCGATCTCGATGCGATCTTGATGCGCAAAGATCCGCCCTTCGATACCGAATATATTTATTCGACCTACATCCTCGAGCGTGCGCAGGACCAAGGAGCGCTCGTCGTCAATGATCCGCGCGGCCTGCGCGATATGAACGAGAAGGTCTACACCGCTTGGTTCCCGCAATGCTGTGCGCCGACGCTCATCACGCGCGACATGTCGGATATGCACGCGTTTCTCACCGAACATGACAAGATCGTCTGCAAACCGCTGCACGGCATGGGCGGACGCTCGATCTTCGTACTTGAGCGCGGCGATAAGAACACGAACGTCGTTTTCGAGACGTTGACCGATTACGGCTCGAATTTCGCTATCGTGCAGCGCTACCTCCCGGAAATCGTCACCAGTGGCGATTCGCGCGTGTTGCTCGTCGACGGCACACCGATTCCCTTCGCGCTGGCGCGAATCCCATCCTCGGCGGACAACCGCGGCAACCTCGCCGCTGGCGCCACCGGCATCGGTCGCGCACTGACGGAGCGAGACCGGTTTCTGACGAGTCAGATCGGACCCAAGTTGGCCGAGCGCGGTATGCTCTTCGTCGGTCTCGACGTGATCGGCGACTATGTCACCGAGATTAACGTCACGAGCCCGACAGGCATCCGCGAGCTCGACCAACAGTTCGGTATCGATATCGCCGCCTTGCTCATCGCCGCGATCCGTCGTCGCCTCGAGCGTCGTTGAAGTCGGATCGGCTGTTGCAAGCACATCGGCCACTCGGGCTTGCACTCGTTGCCGCGGCGCTGTTACACGCGATCGTTTTGAGTCTTGGTCAGCCCGAGTCCGATCAGTCGCTCGCGCCGCGAATGGCACTACAGGCGCGTTGGTGGCCGTCGATCGAGCAGAGCGGGGCTGGATCGAGCAAGGGCGTTGACCCGGCGCAGCAGTACATCGAACGTTGGCGCGCTGAGATGGAGCGCTTCGCTACGCGCCACTTCCCCGTACGCGCAACAGACCGCGCCGCACCCGCGGCTCCCGTGCTCGAGGTGGTCGTGAGTCGCGATGGTGGTCTCGGCGAGCTGCGGATCCGGCGCAGTAGCGGCGACCGACGACTGGATCGCGCCGCGCTCGATCTGGTTCGCGAGGCTGCGCCCTTCGAGACTTTCCCGGCAGCACTTGCCGTACGACAGCAGAGCCTGCGGTTCGCCTACGAGTGGCGTTTCGAGACTGGCGAGCGGAACCGCTGAGCCGCATACTTGGGCCATGTCCGACGATCGCAGTCTGGCCAATCATCTGCTCGTGGCGATGCCCTCGCTCGCCGATCCCGAGTTTGCGCAATCGGTCACCCTCGTGTGCGAGCACAGCGCCGAACGGGGCGCGCTCGGCATCGTCATCAACAAGCCCTTGGCGATGACGCTGGCCGAAGTCTTCGAACAAATGGATCTCGAAACTGCGGATACCGCTTTGGGCGCGCGGCCGGTTTTGCGCGGCGGGCCGGTCAACCGTGATCGTGGCTTCGTGGTGCACCGCGCCGAGGGCGAGTGGGATTCGTCCCATCAGATCGCCGAGGGCATCCAGATCACCACCTCCAAAGATGTGCTGGCCGCGATGGCGCGCGGCGAAGGTCCTCGGGACGCCTTCGTGGCCTTGGGCTATGCCGGCTGGAGTGCCGGTCAGCTGGAACAGGAGATGAAGGACAACGCTTGGATCACCCTGCCGATCGACGAGCGCATCCTGTTCGAGATGCCGCTCGAGGATCGCTGGCATGCCGTGTGGCGACAACTCGGCGTCGATCCGGTTCACATGAGCCATGTCGCCGGCCACGCCTGAGATCGTCATCGGGCTCGACTTCGGGTTGCGACGAATCGGCCTCGCCATCGGTGATTCGCTGACCCGATCCGCTCGCCCTTTGTCAGCCCTGACGCTCACCGGTCGCGGCGGCCCGGACTCGACCGATTGGCAGCGTATGAGCGTGTTGATCAAACAGCACGCGCCAAACCGACTGGTCGTCGGCTGCCCGTATAATGTCGATGGTTCCGAGCAAGCCTTGACGGGTAAGGCTCGGCGGTTTGCGCAAGAGCTGGGCGAGCGCTACACACTGCCTGTCGAACTCGTGGACGAGCGCTACTCCTCGCTGGAGGCCGAGACGGCGTTACGCGAGCGTCGCCGAGACGGACAACGCGGTCGGGTCGATCGTGGCTCGATCGACAGCGCTGCGGCAGCCATCATCCTCGAGCGCTGGTTCAGTTGAGATCTGCCGTATGTCTGAAATGAATATGTTGACCTCGAACCCTTGGCGCAGCGACGGCAGCTTGCGCCACCTGCTGACACTAGAAGGTTTGTCACGGTCATTGCTCGAAAACTTGCTCGAGCGCTCAGCGCATTATGCGTCGCCCCTGTCAGAACCGGCGGCGCGTTCGAATGCGCTGCTCGGTAAGGCGGTCGCGTTGATGTTCGCCGAACCCTCGACGCGCACGCGCGTATCCTTCGAACTCGCCGCTCGCCGGCTCGGCGCCGATGTCCTCAACATCGAGGTGCAACTGTCGTCGCGACTCAAAGGCGAAAGTGTGCTCGACACCGTGGCGACGCTCGAATCCATGCATGTCGATGCCTTCGTGCTGCGCGATTCGGATGCCTCGATACCGGAAATGGTGGCCAAGCACGTTGCGCCGCATGTCAGCGTGATCTCCGGTGGCGCCGGCAGTCTCTCGCATCCGACTCAAGGCTTACTTGATGCACTCACCGTCCAACAGCACCGTGATCGTATCGACGGTCTCACCATCGCCATCGTGGGGGATGTGAAGCATTCGCGCGTCGCGCGATCGGCTGCGCAGATTTTCACCGTGCTCGGCGCCGGCGAGGTGCGCCTCGTCGCACCCGCAGGCTTGATGCCCGAGGTCGCGGAATTCACCGGCTGCACGCGCTTCGAGAGCCTCGATCGCGGAATTTGCGACTGCGATGTCGTGATGATGCTGCGCATCCAGAAGGAGCGTATGACCGTCGCGGCCATTCCAGACGAGGCGCGTTATTTTCAGGAATGGGGTTTGACCCGCGAGCGCCTGCAACGCGCGAAGCCCGCCGCACTCGTCATGCATCCGCAACCGATGAACCGTGGCGTCGAGATCGCCTCCGACGTCGCGGATGGTCCGCAGTCGGTCATTCGTGATCAGGTGCGTAACGGCGTCGCCGTGCGCATGGCCGTACTCGAAACTTTGTTGGCAGGTCGATGATGAGCACCCACCCCGCACACCGCGGCACGATCGCCCTCGAAGAGGGCGTCGTCCTCTCCCAGCAGACTTTTCCGGGTGAGCAGTTCGTCATCCGTCTCGAAGCGAAAAAATGCGCAAGCCGCGCCGAACCGGGCAGCTTCGCGCATCTGCAAGTCGATGACGACATTCCGATGCGCCGACCGCTATCGATCATGCGCGTCGATCGCGAGGCGGGTTGGATCGAGATCCTCTACAAAATCGTGGGCCCCGGCTTGGCTGCCTTGTCACGTCGACGCGCGGGCGATCGCTTGTCGGTGCTCGGCCCCATCGGTAAACCCTTCGAGCTGCATCCAGCGCGCAGCAAACCGTTGCTCATCGGTGGTGGGGTGGGGATCCCGCCGATGGTGTTTCTGGCCGAGTGCATGCCGCAGGGTTGGCAGCCGCTCGTACTCATGGGTTCGGAGATTCCCTTCCCGTTTGCGACGCGTCCATCGACCATTCTGGTGCCGGGAATACCCGAAGGCGTCATCGCCACGATGCCGTCCCTCGATGCCAAAGGGGTCGCTGCGCGGCTCGCCTCACGCAGCGGCTTCCCCGGCTGCTTCGACGGCTTCGTGACGGAGCTCGCGAGTGCTTGGCTCGCCACCTTGAGTCCGGCAACGCTGGCCGAGATCGAAATCTTTGCCTGCGGCCCGACGCCGATGCTCGAGGCGGTGACGCGTGTTGCCAAACGCTTCGACTTACCCTGCCAAGTGTCGCTCGAGGAGTTCATGGCTTGCGCCGTCGGCGGCTGCGCGGGCTGCACGGTCAAGGTCAATACGCCCACCGGGCCCGCCATGAAACGTGTCTGCGTCGATGGTCCGGTATTCGATGGCTACAGTGTCTTCGACGTCTGATCCCGCACGCCGCTTGGCTGCGATCCGCAGCCAGATTGCCGCAGCCGCCACCCGCGCCGAGCGTGCGATCGAATCGATCACGCTGGTGGCTGTCAGCAAAACTCAACCGGCCGCTGCCATCGCGGCTCTGGCAGATCTCGGGCAACGCGACTTCGGCGAAAACTATCTGCAAGAAGCCATCGGCAAGATCCACGCGCTGGCGGGTCGGTCACCGCAGTTGGTGTGGCACTTCATCGGTCAATTGCAATCGAACAAGACGCGCCCCGTCGCGGAGCATTTCCACTGGGTGCACACCGTCGATCGACTGAAGATCGCCGAGCGTTTATCGCAACAAAGATCTCCGCACGGACCGCCGCTGCAGGTCTGTCTCCAAGTGAAGCTCGGCGACGAGACGACCAAAGCGGGTCTCACCCCTGCCGAGTTACCCGCAGTCCTGCGAGCCGTCGCGGCATTGCCGCGACTGCAGTTACGCGGGTTGATGGCGCTGCCCCCGGCGGAAACCGACGAGCGCGCGCAGCGGCGCTGGTTCGCCGAGTTACGTCAACTTCTGATGACACACCAGCCGGAGTTTCCGGGACTCGACACACTGTCGATGGGCATGAGCGCCGATCTCACCGCCGCGATCCTCGAGGGATCGACGGTGATCCGAGTGGGCACCGCCCTCTTCGGTGAGCGTCTACAATCCCCGGCATGAAAACGGGTTTCGTCGGTGGTGGGCATATGGGCCGCGCGCTGATCGCCGCCTTGCGACGCAGCGGTGTGGCTGCGCACAGCCTCGTCGTCGCCGAACCGAACGCCGACTTGCGCACCGCGCTGGCGACGGACTTCGGGATCCATGCGACGAGCGACGCCAAAGAATTCGTGGGCGAAATCGACTCTCTGGTGCTCGCGGTCAAACCCCAAGATATGGCGACCGTCCTCGCGCCACTGCGAGCCCACTTGGAGCGATCGCAACCCCTCGTGATCTCGATCGCCGCCGGGCTCTCGACCACGCAATTGCAACACTGGTGCGGTCCTGGGGCGCGGATCGTCCGGGCGATGCCGAACCGGCCCGCTGCGCTCGGTGCGGGCGCTACCGGGCTCTACGCGGATCCGTCGGTCGGTCCCGCCGATCGAGAGCGAGCCGAGCGTGTGCTCGCGCCGGCTGGCATCACCGTCTGGGTCGATGACGAACGACTGATGGATGTCGTGACGGCCCTCTCCGGTAGCGGTCCTGCGTATTTTTTCCGACTGGCAGAAGCATTGGCCGACGCCGCCGTCCGGCACGGGTTGGATCGGGACGCCGCCTTCCGGCTCGCCGCGTCGACGTTGCACGGCGCCGGCTTGATGGCAGCCACCAACGAATCTTTGTCGAACCTGCGCGGCTCGGTGACCTCGAAAGGTGGAACGACCGCTGCTGCCCTCGATGCCCTCACCCAAGCCAAGCTCGAACACATCGTCGAGCAAGCGGTCGCTGCGGCGATCGAGCGCGGCCGAGCGCTCTCTCGGCAATCAGACAACACCGGAGGCTGACCGATGCAGCAGGCCATTCTGTTCGTAGCTGACACCCTCTTGTCGCTATTGTTGTATCTGTTTTTGATTCGCCTGCTGCTGCAGTGGGTTCGCGCCGACTTTCGCAATCCCATCGCCCAGTCGATACTCAAGCTCACCAACTGGCTGGTTTTGCCGTTACGGCGTGCATTACCCGCCTTCGGTCGGATCGATACCGCCTCGATCGTCGCGGTCTTCGCCGCTGCACTCGTTCAAACAGCCGCCGTCACGCTCATCCTGGTGGGTGCACTGCCAGGCGCCCTCGACTGGTTGCAGTCCGCTCTACTGGTGTCGATACGTGATGCCTTGTGGCTGTATTTTTGGGCGATCTTCATATACGCACTTGCCTCGATGATCTCCCCGGGTGTGCGTTCGCCGTTCCAATCCTTGCTGGAATCGCTGTGCGAGCCGGTTTTAGAACGAATCCGTCGCGCGGTACCGGCGATCGGCGGTCTGGACCTGTCGCCGATGTGGGCAGGAATCATCATCCAAGTGCTGCTGATCTTGCTGCGTGGTTGAGAAAAACCCCGTTTTTTACGGGGAGAAACGTCGAAAAGTGTTTGCGCGGAAAGATCCATGTGCTATGTTTCCGCCCGAATCGAAACGCGCGCAAACGCGCGCCACACTATAATTTCAGGAGAATTCCACGATGGCGAAAAAGGGTGGTCCGCCGACCAAGTCCGAAATCCTCAATCAGATTGCGAAGGACACCGAGTTGTCGCGCAAGAATGTTTCTGCCGTTTTCGATTCGCTGAACGGCATCATCAAGAAGAGTCTGCGTGCCAACGGCCTGTTCACCCTGCCGGGTCTGGCCAAGCTCAAGGTCGTCAAGAAGCCAGCCACGAAGGCTCGCGAAGGCGTCAACCCGTTCACGGGCGAAAAGATGATGTTCAAGGCAAAGCCGGCCTCAAAGAAGGTTCGTGCCATGCCGTTGAAGAACCTCAAGAACATGGTCAACTGATCAGTTCGTCAAGTTCAAGAAAAAAGCCCGGGTTTTTAGCCCGGGCTTTTTTTTGGCTGCGTGACGCAGAAGCATCCACACTCAGTCCTGCTTACGCTCGATCCAGATCGACGGACGCTCACCACCCTCGACACGACGCTCGATCCTGATCTCGCGCGCCTTCTCCATGCGCTCACGCGTGACTTGCCGACGCTCGCGCATCGTCTGCTGGCGCTCGAGCATCTTCTTTTGCTGCTCAGACGTCAGCACACCCCAGACTTTGCTACGCAGCTCCGCTGCTTGCGTGACCATCTTGGCCGACAGCTCGCCCACGCGCTTGGCGGTCTCGGCGACTTTGCTCGAATACTTGGTATCGCCAGGATGGGTCTCGCGCAAGGCGCGCCGCACCTGCTTCAACTCCTCTCGCAGCTTGCGCAGCTCTGGCTGATAGGTCGCGCGGTGCTCGGTGATCTTGCCGCGCTGCTGCGGGGTCAGATCGAGCTCGTTCACGAGGCTATCCCAATTTCGCATTGCCGTGCGAGCACCGCCTTCGGCGGGCATCCCACGATGCATGCGGAACGCCTCGATCGGATCTTGATCGACGCCACGAATGACGATGCGACGAATTTCCTTGGGCGGCGGCAAGCCTTCGATCGCCAACGGCGCACTGGGTGGCGGCGGCGGCGGGGCAGCCTCGTCAGCCATGAGCGAACCACTCGCGGCAAGGGCGGCAATCATCAGTGACACTTTTCGGGACTGCATCATGAACTCCTGTGCGCTTTCGAATCGAGGGATATCCTCGCCGATTTCGACCGTCTTGGTCTGGTATCGTCCGCCAAGAGAGAGCAAAGGTGGTGAAAAGATCTGTGAAGTTCCGAGCCTCGGGCTGACAATGACCGAGCTTCATCGCACCATGAGCGCCATGACGACGCGTGTGTTGATCATCGACGACGATCAGGAACTCACGTCGATGTTGCAGGAGTTTCTTGCTGGCGAGGGCTTCGAGGTGACCTGTGCGGCCGATGCTGCAGCCGGCCTTGCAGCCATCGGCGAACGCCCTGCCGAACTGCTCGTGCTCGATGTCATGCTACCCGGCGCGAGCGGCTTCGACTTGCTGCGCTCGCTGCGACAAAGCCATGCGCGGTTACCGGTGCTCATGCTGACCGCCCGCGGTGAGGCCGTCGATCGTATCCTCGGTCTCGAACTGGGGGCTGACGATTATTTGGCCAAACCCTTTGATCCACGCGAGCTGGCGGCGAGATTACGAGCCATCCACCGTCGTGCCCAAGGCAGCTCGCAGGACGCCCCACCGACCGTGCTCGAGCTTGGCAAGCTGAAGATCGACGAACGGCGTCGGCGTGCGACGTGGGCGGACGCTGCACTGGAGCTGACCGCGGCGGAGTTGCGCATTCTCACGCTGCTCGGCAAGGCCACCGGCCAGCCGATCGAACGCGCCGAACTCACCGAACAAGCGCTCGGGCGAAAGCTGACCTTGTACGATCGCAGCATCGATACCCACATCAGTAATCTGCGCCGCAAGCTCGCCCAAGCCGGGGTCAGCGGTGTCGAAATCCGCTCGGTACGCGGCACGGGCTACGAGCTGTTATGGGCAGATCTCGCGTGAGTCGTCTCGCGTGGCGAATCTTCGTGACGATTTTCCTGACGTTGCTCGCCACCGGGCTCGGCGCCATCGTCATCACCTCTTGGTATCTCGAGCAACGTGCCACTCGCTCCGCGACGGAGTTGACCGCGGGCGCCGAAACCGCGGCGAAAGCGCTCGCGGCGGGCGGGCGCCTCGGCCTCACCGATTGGGCGCGGCAGCAGGCGGTGGACCGAGACAGCCTGCTGATTTTTTTGGTCGTCGATGAATGGGGTGACGAGCTGCTCGAGCGTCCGATTCCACGTCGCAGCTCGGCGGTGGCGTCCAATGCGGTCGCGTCCAATGCCGAACCCCTACCCGGTGGGTCGGTCGTGACGCTCGATCTGCCGAGCAACATGCCGATACTCTCGGGTACAGACGGACAACGCTATTTGCTGATGACGCTGCCGCGCGACGGCCGTCGCGGCGTGTTCGGCTTACACGCGACCCGCCTCTCGCTGCTCGCACTCGCGTTGTTGCTGACAGCGGTCGCCAGCTATTGGCTCGCTGGCTCGATCACGCGACCGATCATCGACTTGAAGCTCACCGCTGCGGCGCTGTCATCCGGAAAACTCGACGCGAGGGTGACGCGTGCCTCGCTGCAGCGTCGGGACGAAATCGGCGAACTTGCGCACACTTTCGACCAAATGGCGGATCGACTGGGCGCCGCGCTGCAAGGGAAGGAACAACTACTGCGCGATGTTTCGCACGAACTGCGCTCACCGCTCACCCGTATGCGCTTGGCGGCAGCATTGTTGCGTAAACGAGCAGATCCTCCGCCGGAGGTCGATCGACTCGAACTGGACATTGCGCGCCTCGATGAGCTGATCGAGGACATCCTGTCGATCTCGCGGCTGCAGTCGGAGCCATCGAGCCTACACAAGGAGACGCTCGACCTGCGGCACCTGCTCGAGCGTATCGCCACAGATGCCGACTTCGAGGCCAAAGAAAAGCACTGTCGCATCGAATGGCAGATGGGCGAGACACCGTGCATGCTATCGCTCGATCCGCAATGGGCCGCCGCGGCCATCGAAAATGTCGTCCGCAACGCGCTTCGTTACACACGAACCGAGAGCGCCGTCGTCATGACGCTCGAACAAAATACCCACGAGGCCTGTCTCACCGTTAGCGATGCCGGCCCCGGTGTGCCGGAGAATCAGCTCGCGCAAATCTTCGAGCCCTTCTATCGGGTCGAGCGCGATCGAGGTCGCGCCAGTGGCGGCACCGGACTCGGTCTCGCTATTGCAGCACGCGTGCTGGGCGCCCATGGAGGGCGAATCGAGGCTCGGAACCGCTCAGCACCCGCAAGCGGTTTGACGATCCGGATGTGGTGGCCAAAGCATCACGCGTGACCAAAGCGCAATCTCACGCGCAGACCGGGGTCGGCACTCTCGAGCACCAATTTGCCGCGATGCAAACGAGCGACAGCCGCGGCGATCGCGAGACCCAGACCACTACCAAACTCGCTCGATGCACCCTCCAGTCTGACGAAGGGTCGCACCGCCTGCTCACGTGCGTTCACGGGAATTCCGGGACCCCGATCTTGCACCACGATCTCAGGCGTGCCGTCCTCGGTGGTCTCGACCGAGACGCTGAGCACCGCACCGACCGGAGAATATTTGATCGCGTTCTCCAGCAGATTGCCGACCGCCTGCGAGAGAATTTGGCGATGCCCCGTCACCATCACCGGACGAACGCGACGCTCGAGCTTCTGCCCTCGCTCCTCGGCCAAGGGCTCAAATAACTCGGCAAGATCGGTCGTCAACGTGCCGAGATCGAGCACCTCCATCGATTCATGTGCGAGCCCCGCCTCGGCACGAGCGAGATCAACGAGGGCGTTGAAGACCTGCATGCTACGCGCGATGCCAGCTTCCGCCTCATCCAAGTGGGCTTGCCGCTCTGCGTCGCTCGCCGCGGAGCGCGCCGAGTCGATGGATCGGCGAATCCGCATCATGGGCGTGCGTAGATCGTGCGCCAAGCTCTCCGTGACCGTGCGTAATCCAGTGACGAGGGCTTCGTTCTGATCCAGCATTTCATTGAGCGTGCGGGCCAATGCCCCCATGGCATCGACTCGCTGCGAGACGGGCGCTCGGGCTGTCATCTGACCACGCTGAATCCGCCTTGCGGTGTGCGCGATATGTCGAATCTGGGTCAGCGCGTAATGGTTCAAAATCAAGCCGGTCGCGATACCGATAGTCAAAATCAACAACATCCCGAGCACGGCGGTCCGCCCGAGCGTGCGAGCCATATCTCGCCGGACGGGATCACGATAACTCATCAACAATTTGGCGCCATCATCGAGCGTCAGTCCGACGACAAAGATGTCCGGGCCAGCCCCCGCACTCACCCGAAACCAGCCTCGCTCGAGGAACTGCTGCACACTGCCCTCAGGCAACATGGCCGGATCGCCCACGGCTGGCCGGCCGTCGGCGTCGATCAACACCAGATAGCGCGTTTCATCGACGATCGAACTGCGCCAAGCAAGCCCATCGACCAATTTCGCTCGACCCGAGGTACGATCAAATTGACGGCGCAACTCGAGCTCGCCGACCAGCGTGCTGCGCAGTTCCTCGTCGTGCAGGTGCAACATGCGGTGCTGCACCCAGGCGAACGCCCCGACGAAGGTCAACACCATGACGCCGAGGGCGACCAAACCTGCGATGAAGGCTCGGCGATCGATCACCGGAAAGTTGTTCATGACGCAAGCATGCCACGATTCGGACGTTTTCCCCTAAACTCTGCCCGCGTGAGGGACCGATGAAAGTGCTGCTGATCGAAGATGACGCGCGCGTGGCCGAGGAAGTCGTGCAGGCTCTCAGCTCGCGCGGGCATCTCGTCACGCACATCCTCGATGGCGACCGTGGGCTGGAGGTGGCTCTCGCGAGCCCAATCGACGTCTTGATCACCGACCGCATGCTGCCCGGTCTTGATGGCCTCGAAATTATTCAGGCTCTGCGCAAAGCCGGCCGAATCGTCCCGGTGCTGGTGCTGTCCGCCCTCGATTCGGTTGATGAACGCGTCCGGGGTCTGCGCGCCGGCAGCGACGATTACCTCGGTAAGCCGTTCGCCATTGAAGAGCTCATCGCCCGCGTCGAATCGTTGGGTCGCCGCAGTCCGTCCGCGTCCGAGACGGTATTGACCGTCGAAGATCTCGAACTCGACCTGCTCGCACGACGCGCCCGCCGTGCCGGTCGCAGCATCGAACTCACTGCGCGGGAGTTTCGACTGCTCGAATGCCTCGTCCGGCATGTCGGGCAGGTCGTCACCCGCGCCATGCTGCTCAAAAACGTCTGGGACATCCACTACGATCCACAAACCAACGTGGTCGATGTGCACGTGAGTCGTTTGCGCCAAGCGGTCGACAAAGAATTCGAGAAACCGCTCATCCACACCGTGCGCGGTGTGGGCTACTCGCTGCACGGCTAACCGCATCGCTCACGGTATGCAATCGACCATGGAAAAAATGGTCGGCAGCCTCGATCTCGACATAGTCGACCGCCGGGTCGAGCGTGTGCGCATAACGCCGCACCACCTGCGCATCGACCAGCTCGTCGCTCGAGCCCTGCACCACGAGCCAAGGACATTGCGGCTTGGGGATGTCGTCGAAACTCCAGCGACCGACCGGCGGTGCGACCGTCACTAGAAGCTGCGGTGCCAATGCCGCGTGTGCGCGCAAGACCAGCCACGCACCGAACGAAAAACCGCCAAGCCATAGCGGCACCGTAGGCCAGCGTGCACGCGCCCACTCGACGACACGGATCAGATCAGCCAATTCGCCTTGACCCGCATCGTGTACTCCAGCGGATGCGCCAACGCCGCGAAAGTTGAACCTGATGGCGACGGCGCCACTCGCAACGAAGCTGCGGGCGACGGTATGAATCACTTTGTTGGTCATCGCTCCGCCAAAAAGTGGATGCGGATGACAACAAACGGCGACGGCCCGCGGCTGCGGGTATAGCGCGGGATCGGGCAGCTCGATGAGAGTTTCGATGTCGCCGGCGGCACCGGCGAGCAGCGTTCGCTCAGGGGCTGCGGTGGACAACGCCTTCCTTCATGACGAAATGCACACGTTGCATGACGCTGATATCTTTGAGCGGATCACCCGGCACCGCAACCAGATCGGCAACTTTACCAACCTCGACACTGCCGAGCCGATCATCGATTTCGAGATATTTGGCGCTGACGACGGTTGCCGACTTGATCGCCTCCATCGCCGGCATACCCGCCTCGACCATCAGCACGAACTCGCGCGCATTTTGCCCGTGTGCCGAAACGCCGGTATCGGTGCCGAAGAGAATCTTCACACCCGCTTTGTACGCCTTGGCGAAGGTCCCCTGAATCTGCGGACCGATCATGGCTGCTTTGGGCCGCACGACTACCGGGAAAAATCCCTCTTCCTTGGAGCGATCGAAAACCCACGCGCCGGCTGTGATGGTCGGGACATAGTAGGTGCCACGCTCCTTCATCAACTGGATGGTTTCGTCGTCCATGAAGGTACCGTGCTCGATGGTGTCGACACCGGCACGCACGGCGCGCTTCATACCCTCGGCACCGTGCGCGTGCGCGGCCACCTTGAATCCGTAGTCGCGCGCCGTTCGTACGACGCTACGAATTTCTTCCTCGGTGAACTGCGGGTTCAAACCGTTCTTGGCGACCGACAAAACGCCGCCGGTTGCCGTGATCTTGATGAGGTCGGAACCCTCTTTGTAGCGCTGACGCACGGCTTGCGCAGCCTGCTCCTCGCCGTTGACCACGCCATCGAGTGGCCCCACGTCGGCGCCACCCAAGTGATCCGCCCAACCGTTGGTGGGGTCAGCATGACCTCCCGTCGTGGCGATCGACTTGCCCGCCGCAAAAATACGCGGGCCGACCACCTTGCCGGCATTGATGGCGTTACGTAAGGCGATGCTCGCTCGGAAACCGTCACCGAGATCGCGCACCGTGGTGAAGCCTGCTTGCAAGGTACGCTCGGCGAACATCGCACCATCGAGTGCTACGTCGGGGCCATCCTTCTTGAAACGCTCGAGCTCGCTGCTGCGGCTGTACTCGCTCGTGATGTGAACGTGCATGTCCATCAGACCGGGCATCAGCGTCGAGTTCTTCAGATCGATGACGCGATCATCCGCAGACGGTGCTCGATAGCCGCTCTCGATGGCCACGATACGCCCACCGTCGACGACGACCGTTCGTCCGGATGCCGCCTGATTGGCGATCCCGTCAATGACGCGCCCCGCGTGGATCAACGTGGCCGCTTCCGCCGCGCCACCGATCGAGACGGTCAATGCGATCGCCGCCATCACTCGGCTTTGCATCAGCGGATCTCCACCAACTCGACATCGAACACGAGCGTGGCGCCGCCTGGAATGACGCCACCGGCACCGCGCGCGCCGTAGCCGAGCTCTGCGGGGATCACGAGGCGGCGCTTGCCACCGACGCGCATACCCTCGACACCGAGGTCCCAACCACGAATCACCTGACCGCCGCCCACTTTGAAGGCGAACGTTTCGCCGTGGTCGTGAGAGCTGTCGAACTTGCGTCCTTTCCCCTCGCTTTGCGCGGGGTCGTGCAACCAACCCGTGTAGTGAACGACCGCCGTCTGTCCGGCATTGATGGGCGAGCCGTCACCGGCCTCGATATCTTCTTTGACGAGCTCTGACATGGCGGACTCCATTGACGGTTGATCGCTGCGACTCGAAGCCATCAGCGAGGGGAGGAAAGCAGAGATCAACAATAGACCGCTGACGGCGAGGATGAGCGCCCAAACGACCGAGCTCATCGCGATTCGCCAGCCGAATCGGCAGATCGAAAATCGAGCGATACCGAATTGATGCAGTAGCGCAAGCCGGTCGGCTGCGGACCATCCTCGAACACGTGCCCGAGGTGGGCGTTGCATTGCGCGCAAACCACCTCGGTGCGGATCATTCCATGACTGACGTCGCGATGCGCACGCACCCGCTCCGCTGCGAGCGGCGTCCAAAAGCTCGGCCAGCCGGAGCCCGAGTCGTACTTGGTTTCGGAGGCGAACAGCTCAGCCCCGCAACAAACACAGGCGTAGACACCCTGATCTTTGTTGTAGGTGTAAGCCCCGGTAAAGGCGCGCTCCGTCCCCTTGTTGCGAGTGACTTCATACGCCAGCGGCGAGAGACGCGCGCGCAACTCTTCTTCGGTGGGCATGGGTTTATCCATACGGGCTGATTATGGCACGAACCCCTAGCTCATCAGTTGTCCGAGCAGCCGGTTCAATCGGCGGACGAATTCACCCGGATTCGCTACCGAGCCCGACTCCGCCAGCTTGGCCTGATCGTGAATCAGCAACGCCAACTCGACGAAATCATCCTCGGCCATGGTCGACTCCAGCCGCTGCAACAGCGGATGACCGACATTGACCTCGAGTGCCGGTTTGGATTCCGGGGCCGACTGGCCGGTCGCCGCGAGGATCTTGCGCATCTGGGCCCCAAGATCATGTTCGGCGAGCACGAGACACGCCGGCGTATCCGTCAGACGGGTCGATACTTTGACCTCGGAGATGCGATCACCGAGCGCATCTCGAAGGCGCTTGAGCAACTTCTCGTTCTCTTTGGCGGCCTCGGCGGCAGCGGCTTTGTCCGCTTCGCCCTCGAGGCTGCCGAGCTCCAGATCACCACGCGAAACGTCCTTGAAACGCTTGCCCTCGAACTCGCGAACATGCCCCATCATCCACTCGTCGACACGATCGGCCAGCAGCAGCACCTCGACACCCTTGGACCGCAACTGCTCGAGATAGGGGCTGCCACGTGCCGCCGCGATGCTGTCGGCGATGATGTAATAGATACGCTCCTGCCCTTCCTTCATACGACCGACATAGTCGGCGAGCGTCACCTTCGGCTCATCGGATTCTTCGTGGGTGCTCGCAAGACGCAGCAGCGGCAAGACTTTGTCGCGATTGTTCGGATCCTCGCCGAGACCCTCTTTGAGCACCGGACCGAATTCCTTCCAGAAACCGGCGTATTTCTCCGGCTCGTCTTTGGCGAGGCGCGCCAAGAGATCGAGGGCGCGCTTGGTCAACGCGGAGCGCATCGCCTCGACTTCGCTATCTTGTTGCAACAACTCGCGCGAAACGTTCAACGGCAAATCGTTTGAATCGAGTACGCCGCGTATGAAACGCAGGTACATCGGCAAGAATTGCTCGGCGTCATCCATGATGAAAACGCGCCGAACGTAAAGCTTCAAACCGCGACTGGCATCGCGTTGGTAGAGATCGAACGGAGCGCGCGCCGGAATGTACAACAGCGAGGTGTACTCGCGCTTGCCTTCAACTTTGTTGTGACTCCAAGCGAGTGGCTCGGCGAAGTCATGGGCGATGTGCTGATAGAACTCGCGGTATTCCTCGTCTTTGATGTCACTACGAGGGCGCGTCCACAGCGCTTGGGCTTGGTTGACCGGCTCCCAATCGAGCGTAGCCTCACCCTCTTTGCGCATCAGCACCGGAAAAGCGATGTGGTCGGAGTAACGTCGCACCAAGGAACGCAGGCGCCAGCCGTCGGCAAATTCTTTGGCCTCGTCCTTCAAGTGCAACACGATGCTCGTGCCGCGCTCAGCACGATCGATCGTCTCGACCGTGAACTCACCATCGGCTTTCGATGCCCAGCGCACGCCGCTCGAAACCGGCTCGCCCGCTTTGCGTGTATACACTTCCACCTCATCGGCCACGATGAAGGCGGAATAGAACCCCACGCCGAATTGACCGATCAGCTGCGAATCCTTCTGCTGATCGCCGGTGAGCTTCTTGAAAAAGTCGGCGGTGCCGGATTTGGCGATCGTGCCTAGATGGGCGATCGCTTCTTCGCGAGTCATGCCGATACCGTTGTCACGAATCGTCAGGGTCTTTTTGTCGGCGTCGTAATCAGCCCAAATCTTCAGCTCAGGCTCACCGGCCTGCAATTCTGGCTGCGCCAGCGCCGAGAAGCGCAGCTTGTCGTTGGCATCGGACGCGTTCGAAATCAGCTCGCGCAGGAAAATCTCGCGGTGACTGTACAGCGAGTGGATCATGAGCCGCAGCAGCTCACGCACCTCGGCTTGGAAGCCGTGGGTTTGGACGGTTTCGGTCATGGGTCTCTCCAGACGACGGACTGTCGGCTTTTTGGGGCCGGACCGCCTCTTTTCAAGGGCGAATGGTCAGTCCTTCACGAGTCGATAGCAAGGCACGTACGCAGACCCCGGTAGCTTCATTCGCTGCTGGGCGACGAAACCCGCGAGCAGATCATCGAGCATATCCATCACACCGCGATCCCCGACGAGCTCGAACGGTCCGTGCCGCTCGATCGCTCGGATGCCCGGCTCTTTGACATTACCGGTGACGATGCCGGAGAACGCCCGCCGAAGATCGGCTGCCAACTCGTGCGCCGGCTGATCACGATGCAAGCGCAGGGTGCGCATCGAGGCGTGGGTCACCTCGAAGGGTCGCTGAAACTCCGGGTCGACTCGCAGCAACCAATTGAAGTTGAATGAATCGGAACGGCGCCGACGGTACTCACGCACATCGTCGATACCGCGTTCCATGACGCGCGCCACCTCCGCCGGATCATCGATGACGATCTGCAAGCGCGACATCGCGATCTCACCAACCGTGTTCACGAGGAAGCGACGAATCTGCTCGAAGTAGGCCGCGCTACTGCGCGGCCCGGTCAACACCACCGGAAAGGGCTGCTCGGCATTGGCCGGATCGAGCAGGATACCGAGCAGGTAGAAAATTTCTTCCGCCGTACCGACACCGCCAGGGAAGACCACGAGCCCATGGCCGAGACGCACAAAAGCTTCGAGGCGCTTTTCGATGTCGGGCATGATCACGAGGTGATTGACGATCGGGTTCGGTGGCTCGGCGGCGATGATGCCGGGCTCGGTCAAACCCACATAACGACCCGGTGCGATACGCTGCTTCGAATGTCCGATGGTCGCGCCCTTCATCGGCCCCTTCATGGCGCCCGGACCACAGCCCGTGCAAACATCCAACGCACGCAAGCCGAGTTCGTAGCCGACCTTCTTCGTGTACTCGTACTCTGTCCGATTGATCGAGTGGCCGCCCCAACACACCACGAGGTTGGGGCGCGACTTGTGATCGAGCAAGCGTGCGTTGCGCAGGATGTGGAAGACCGCATTCGTGATCGACTGTGGCCGAGTGAGATCGAACCGACCACTTTCGACGATCTCATTGGCCGTATAGACCACATCACGCAGCACAGCGAAGAGCAATTCTTTGGTGCCGCGAATCATCTGGCCATCGACGAAGGCCATCGCCGGTGCATTTTTGATTTCGAGCTTCACGCCCCAAGCGTGACGGACGATCTGGATGTCGAAGTCCCGGAACTTGTCGAAGATCTCGCGAGCGTCATCGGTGTGACTGCCGGCATTCAAGACCGCGAGCGCGCACTGGCGAAACAACGGATAGAGACCACCCTGCCCCGAGGAGAGCAGTTTTTCGATCTCTTCCTGCGAGAGACTCTCGAGCGCACCGCGCGGTGCGACCCGAGCGTCGACGAACTCGGGCATGACGATACTGGCTTCCATGGCAACTCTTAATTTAGAAATCGGGGGCAAAAAATCGAAGGCGAAAAATCTCAGCGCCGGATGTCGATGGGCGTGCCGGTCGGAACCAACATCCACACCTCCATCATGTCGGCATTACTCAGCGCGATACAGCCATCCGTCCAGTCGTTTTTGGCGTAGTGATCGGGCGACCATTTTGGCTGGTTGGGCAGCCCGTGGATCATGATCGCACCGCCGGGAGCGACCCCTGCCTCACGAGCACGCGCGACGTCCGCTTTGTCGGGATATGAGACGGCGAGCGAGAGAAAAAAGTCGCTGCGCGGATTACGGGCAGTCAGTCGATAGCGCCCCTCGGGAGTGCGAAAGTCGCCCTCCTGCCGCTTGTGTCCATCGGGATTGAGCCCGAGGGAAATACGATAAGCGCGAAGCAACTCGCGACCGCGCCACAATTCGAGACGGCGCTGACCCTTATGAACGACCACTTGATTGGCCACCGGCAACGGGTTCGCGGTGAACCGATCGGCCGACAACGAGCCGATGGCCGTATCGGCGCTAGCCAACGCAGGCCATGCCAACAGCATCCATAACCAACGCGCGCATCGACCCGCTGTTGCAGCGACTGCACTCATGCGACGAATCGTATCAGTCTGCGGCGGCTCGGGAGGACGGATTCGAAGCGCCCTCGGGGATGAGCAATCTTTGCCCTTGACGCAAATGCGAATTGACGCGCAGTCCGTTCAACTCGGCCAAAGTACGCAAACGCACGCCATAGCGCCGGGCCAAGCCCGAGAGCGTCTCGCCCCTGCCAACTCGATGCGTATTCGGTCGCACCTGGTTCGCATGCAAAGCCGAACCACCGAGTCGCTCGGCGAATTCAGCTGCGGTCAGTCGCAAGTCGGCAGGCAGGCGCAGTTGATAACCACGTGGAACCCGTCGCGAGCCAGCCCACACCGCCGGACGCAGCGCCGGATTCAAGTCTTTCAGAATCCGTCGATCGAGACCGAGCCGGCTCTCGATCGCCTCCACCGACGCGTAGGCTGGCATCTCGATTTCTTGGTAAGCGAGTTCTGGGGCGCGCTCGAGCTTGCCGAAATAACGCTCCGGATTCTGATCGATGGTCAGTGCCGCAAGGAACGACGGATAGAAATTACGCGAGGCGAAGCCGAAGGTTTTGCTCTTGTAGCGACGCGCGATCACACCAAAATCATCGGTGCCGAGGGTGTCTCGCGCACGACGCATTCCGGCGGCGCCATGGTTGTAAGCCGTGATCGCCAGCGGCCAACTGCCGAGCACTCGGTAGTTGTAGAGCAGCAGTTTGGCCGCAGCCTCGGTGGCACGGAACGGGTCCATACGCTCATCGAGCACATCGTCCACGCGCATGTAGAGCCGCGCCGTACCCGGCATGAATTGCCATAACCCCGCTGCGCCGACTTTCGAATAGGCCGTCGGCGTAAACGACGATTCAACATGCGGCAATGCCGCCAACTCCGGCGGCAAGCCGAGCCGTTCGAAAGTGCGTGCGATGTGGGTTTCCCACGTGCCCGAGCGCACCAAGCCGTCGCGAAACCGATCGGCCTGACCTAACTGGAAACGCACGGTCTCGGTCGCTGCACGCAGTCGGCCAGGCGTCGCTTTATCGCCCCACAAGTCGAGCACCCGCTGCGCATCGGCCGAATGCGTGGGTATCCCGGACTCCAGTGCCAGGGCAGCCGTGCGCAACGCACTACGCCAACGCTCGCGCTCGAACGAAACCGCGTTACGACGCGGCAGTGAACCCGCTGGAGCGGACGGCAGATTCAAGACGCCGTAGACGATGGCCAGATCGGCCTCGTCGTGGAGGAACCCTTGTTGGGTCGTGATCTCGCT
Source organism: Klebsiella pneumoniae (assembly GCA_945873095.1). Classification (GTDB taxonomy): domain Bacteria; phylum Pseudomonadota; class Gammaproteobacteria; order Steroidobacterales; family Steroidobacteraceae; genus UBA964. Next base: position 36,129 of record CAMCBU010000019.1, read on the forward strand.
GTAGGCACGAATCCAGAAATCGACGTCACGCTGCAATTCGGCGGGGCGCGGAATGTCTCGCGAGGGTGGCCCGAGGACGGGGACCACCCCTGCAGGAATCGGTTGAGCGTGGCCGACGATCGTCGCCGTTACGAGCGCAGCGACAACGAGCAGCGTCGTCAGCCGCAATGGGTCACCCGCATTTCGAGTCGCCACAATTGAGGCAGGTCATGCAGCCATCCATCATCACGACAGCGGCCGTGCTGCACTTCGAGCACAACTGCGCACCTTCGGGAAAGTGCGAGTTCGCGAAAGCATCGGCCTGCTTTGCACGCGCTTCGAACTCCGCTCGTTTCTCGTCGACGAGCTTCTTCTGGTGCTCGTCGAGCTCGAGCGGACGCAGCAAGCCGATCGTCTGCAGGTGCTTCTCGATGACATGGCCGAGCTCGGCAATGATCGAGGGCATGAACTTGCCGCCCGGCTGCCAGTAGCCGCCGCGCGGATCGAAGACGGCCTTCAATTCCTCGACGAGGAACGTCACGTCACCGCCCTTGCGGAAGACCGCCGAAATGATGCGAGTCAGCGCCACGATCCATTGATAGTGATCGAGGTTCTTCGAGTTGATGAACACCTCGAAAGGACGGCGTTGCTCGTGCTCGGTGCCCTCGTTGAGGATGATGTCGTTGATGGTGACGTACATCGCGTGATCCGACACCGGGGTTTTGATCTTGTAGGTCGAGCCGATCAACACCTCGGGGCGCTGTACTTCTTCCGTCAAGCGCACCACTTTGCCACCGCGCGCGGTCGGCAAGTCGGCGGGAGACGACGCAGTCGCACCAGCAGCCGGCGTCTCGGCGCTGGGCTTCAAAACTCGATACTTGGCGATCTTTCGATCGATCTTGATAGCAGCCATGGTCTAAAAAATCCTCAAAACTTGCCGTAGTAGCCTTCTTTCAAGGCATCGTACAGATTGGCGGCGGTGTGCAGTTCACCGTCATATTCGATTTCTTCATCGCCGCGCAACGACACTTCGCTGCCATCATCCAGCGTGAATACATAGGTGGTGTTCTTGAGATCCTCCTCTTTCACGAGCACGCCTTGGAAGGCCTCTGGGTTGAAGCGGAAGGTGGTGCAGCCCTTGAGATCCTTCTCGTGGGCGTAAAGGTAGATGCTCTTGAAATCGTCGTACTTGAAATCGGTCGGTACGTTAGCCGTCTTCGAAATCGACGAGTCGACCCACTTCTGAGCCGCCGCCTGGATATCGACGTGCTCGGTCGGTGTGATGTCGTCGGCCGTGGTGAAATAATCCGGTAATTTCTCGGCCACATTCGTCGAGTTCGGCATCGCCTTTTGGTTCACGAGTTCGCGGTACGCCAGCAACTCGAACGAAAATACGTCCACCTTCTCCTTCGACTTCTTGCCTTCGCGAATCACGTTGCGGAAGTAGTGATGCGCAAAGGAGGGCTCGATGCCGTTGCTGGCGTTGTTGGCCAGCGAGAGCGAAATCGTACCGGTCGGCGCAATCGAGCTGTGGTGCGTGAAGCGCGCACCGACGAGCGCCAACTGCTCGACGAGCGCCGGAGACACTTCGGCGATGCGCTGCATGTAGCGGCTGTAGCGGGCGTGCAGCACACGACCGGGAATCTTGCCGCCGAGCTTCCAGCCATCACGCGCCATCTCGGGGCGCTTGCGCAACATCTCGCCAGTGACGACGAACTCCTCGTTCATGATCGGCGCCGGGCCTTTCTCGCGCGACAGATCGAGTGCAGCCTCCCAACCTGCCAAAGCCATTTCGCGTGAAACGTCTTCGGTGAATTGGACCGACTCGCCCGAACCGTATTTCATGCCAAGCAGCGTCATCGAACTGCCGAGACCCAGAAAGCCCATGCCGTGACGACGTTTACGCAGGATCTCGTTGCGTTGGCCGTCAAGCGGCAAGCCGTTGACCTCGACCACGTTGTCGAGCATGCGGGTGAATACTTTGACCACCTCGCGATATTCGGCCCAATCGAATTCGGCTTCCGCGGTGAATGGACGACGAACGAAACGGGTCAGATTCACCGAACCCAACAAGCACGAGCCATAGGGCGGCAGCGGCTGCTCGCCGCACGGGTTGGTCGCGCGAATGTTTTCGCAGAACCAGTTGTTGTTCATCTCGTTGACGCGATCGATGAGGATGAACCCGGGCTCGGCGAAATCGTAGGTGGAAGTCATGATGACGTCCCACATCCGACGAGCAGGCAGCGTCTTGTAGATCTTGCAGGCGACGAGACCGGTCTCGTTGACGACGAAGTTTTCGTTGTACGGCCAATCTCGCCAAACAAACTTGGCGTCGTCCTTCAGATCCGGCTTGTCGGCCTCGTATTCCTTGCGCAGGATCGGGAAAGCAAGCTGCCAGTCGAGATCGTTGCGCACCGCATGCATGAAGTCGTCCGTGATCAACAACGACAGGTTGAACTGCCGCAGACGACCGTTCTCCCGCTTGGCACGAATGAATTCCATGGCATCCGGGTGCCCGACGTCGAACGTACCCATTTGTGCACCACGACGACCGCCCGCAGACGAGACGGTGAAGCACATTTTGTCGTAGATATCCATGAACGACAGCGGACCGGACGTGTAGGCACCCGCGCCAGACACGTAGGCGCCGCGCGGACGCAGCGTCGAGAACTCGTAACCGATACCGCAGCCCGCCTTCAGCG
>CAMCBU010000020.1 GCA_945873095.1 Klebsiella pneumoniae
ATCCTCGGTGAGATGAACAAAGTTCTCTCATCGCCGCGTCAGACGATGTCGGAGTGGGCGCCTTCGATCATCACCTTGAAGATCGATCCGGAGAAGATTCGCGATGTCATCGGCAAGGGTGGCGCGGTCATTCGCCAGATCACCGAAGAGACCGGTACCACCATCGATATCGAAAACGATGGCACGGTGAAGATCGCCTCGGTCAACGGCGCGGCCGGTCGCGAAGCGAAGGCCCGCATCGAACTCATCACGGCGGATGTCGAGGTGGGTCGCGTGTACGAGGGTCGCGTCGCTCGCTTGATGGACTTCGGTGCCTTTGTGACGATTCTGCCGGGCCGCGATGGTCTGGTGCACATCTCGCAGATTTCCAACGAGCGCGTCGAGCGGGTCTCGGACAAGCTCAACGAAGGCGATGTGGTGAAGGTCAAGGTGCTCGAGGTGGACCGCCAGGGCCGCGTGCGCCTGTCGATGAAGGACGTCGAAGAGCGCTAGTCTTCGATCGCCACCGCGGTGATTCCGGCGAAGCGCGCCGGATCCCAACGCAACGCAGCCCGACGGAGCCATTCGTCGGGCTGTGTCGTTTCCGGTGTCGGCCAATCTTGTCGCAACCAGCGCAGGGTTTGCTGCAAGGTCGGGATGACCTCGACTTCACTCACCGCAGCTGCGTGGCGCGATTTGGCGAGCTTGCTGCCATCGGGCTCGGTCAGCACCGGTAAATGCAGGTAGTTCAGCGCGGGCAGTTCTAGGGCGCGTTGCAGCGCGATTTGCCACGCGGTGCTGGCGAGCAGATCAGCGCCGCGAACCACATCGGTCACGCCTTGTAGCGCATCGTCGACCACGACGGCCAGTTGGTAGGTGATGATGCCATCGCGTCGTCGGATGACGACATCGCGATGCACCCGCGGGTCGAAAACGATCGCACCCAAGCTTCGATCCTGCGCGGTGATCGGGGGTAGCGCAGTCAAATCCACACGGAGCGCCGACTCGCGCGGGTCGAGCACGCGATCGCGGCAATCCCGTAGGCAACAGGGTTCGCCTTCAGCGGCGAGTTCGCGTCGCGTGCAAGCGCAGCGAAACAACAGTTGCTTGGCACCGAGTTGCTCGATCGCCGCTTCGTATAGGGCGCTTCGCCGTGATTGCAGAACAGGCTCGTGCGCGGGGCGCAAGCCGAACCGCGCCAGGTCTGCGCTGAACGATTCGCGCCAGGGATCGCGGCTGCGTGCCGAGTCGACATCCTCGATGCGCAGCAACCATTTACCCGAGGCATGCGCGGCATCGAGCCAGCTGGCAACGGCTGCAAGCAGTGAGCCCGCGTGCAGCGGACCCGTGGGAGAGGGGGCGAAACGACCGACGTAGGGCAGCGCTGTGGCGCCTTGCGTCACGACTTAGCGATAACGATCGTCGCGATCGCCGTATTGTTTTTCACGCCGCTCGCGTCGTTCCTGCGCTTCGAGGCTCAGGGTGGCGACCGGGCGCGCCTCGAGACGTTTGATACCGATTTCTTCGCCGGTCTCGAGGCAGTAGCCATACGAGCCGTCTTCGATGCGCTTGAGCGCCTCTTCGATCTTGCGGATCAACTTGCGTTCCCGGTCTCGCGTGCGCAATTCGAGACTGAACTCTTCTTCTTGCGTGGCCCGATCGTTCGGGTCGGGAAAGTTCGCGGCTTCGTCTTTCATGTGCGACACGGTGCGATCGACCTCGACCATCAGGTCGCGCTTCCAGCTCTCGAGGATCTGCCGGAAGTGATCGAGCTGCTTGCGGCTCATGTACTGCTCGCCGCGCTTGACGATGTACGGTTCTACGTTGCGTGGACCGGCGAGCAGGTTGTTCTCGTCGTCGTCGCCTTCCGTTTGCACGGGCGCGATGGGACGCGGGTTGCGTTGCACGAACGTGGCGGTGATACCCGTCGGTTTGCTCTTAGCCGGTACGGGCTTCGAGGGTGCATTTTCAGCAGCCTTCGGCGGGGCGGTGGTGGTCGCAGCGGCAGCAGCCGATTCGGTGGCTTTGCCGGTTTTCTTCTTGGGCAAGGTTTTGCTCGCGGAGTTCGAGGCGACCGACGGCGATGCGGTTTTGCGCGCAGTGGGGGTCGCGGGTTTGACGTTCTTCGCAGCTTTCGCCGCGGGTTTCTTGGCCGGCATCAGGCGCTCCCTAACTCTCAGGCGCTCTGCAGGACGCGCGAGTATAGCGGCAAACTTTCAGATGGTGCAGTCCAATGTTCAGGGCAAATGCACGGCCGGTTCGGGTACCCAGCCGAGCTTGCGACGGGTGGCGACGATCGTGGTGTAAATGCCACCGCGCACGTTGAATTTGCCCGTCAGACGCATGAAGCGGGGCTGCGTCGCGGCGGCCAAATGATCGGCGATTTCGTTCGTGACCGCTTCGTGAAAGGCGCCACGGTCACGGAAGGCCCACATGTAGAGCTTGAGCGATTTCAGCTCGACGCAGGCGAGATCCGGCACGTACTCGAGCTCGAACGTGGCGAAATCGGGTTGCCCCGTCTTCGGACACAGGCAGGTGAACTCCGGAATCGTCATGCGAATGGTGTAGTCGATGTCCGGCTGCGGGTTCGGAAAGGTGTCAACTTGGGTCGAGGGCAGGGTGGTCATGCGGGCGTGCTCGTGGGCCGGATGTGACGACGATATGAAGCCGATTAATTTACACTAGCGGGCGCAGGCGGTGGTCAGTCACCGCGGAGAATTTTCACACGATGCGTTTGACCAAGATCAAGTTGGCCGGGTTCAAGTCGTTCGTCGATCCGACCACCGTTTCCTTCCCGAGCAATCTCACTGGCGTCGTCGGCCCGAACGGTTGCGGCAAATCCAACGTCATCGACGCCGTGCGTTGGGTGATGGGCGAGTTGTCCGCCAAGCATTTGCGTGGCGACTCGATGGCCGATGTCGTCTTCAACGGTTCGAGCTCGCGCAAGCCGGTCGGTAAAGCGTCGGTCGAGCTCGTGTTCGACAACGCCGACGGCAAGATCGGCGGCAATTACGCCGCCTACGCAGAGGTTTCGCTGCGCCGCGAAGTGTCGCGCGACGGTTCGAGCGGTTATTTCATCAACGGGGCCCGCTGTCGTCGCAAGGACATCACGCAGCTGTTTCTCGGCACCGGGCTCGGCTCGCGCAGTTACGCGATCATCGAACAAGGCATGATCTCGCGTGTGATCGAAGCGAAATCCGACGAGATGCGCGCCTTCATCGAAGAGGCGGCCGGTATCTCGAAGTACAAGGAGCGACGCAAGGAGACCGAGAGTCGTATTGCCGACACGCGCGAGAATCTCGAGCGTCTGCAAGATCTGCGCGACGAAGTCGATAAGCAGATTCGACATCTGCAACGCCAAGCAGCGAGTGCACGCAAGTATCAAACCCTCAAGGAACAAGAGCGGCGCTTAACCGCCGAGTTGCTCGCACTGCGTTTGCGCGATCTCGACAGTGGTGCCGAGGTGCACGACTCGGCGGTGCGCGAGAAGGAACTGGCAATGCAGGCGGCGCTCGCTGATCTGCGCGGGGCGGAGGCGGCGATCGAGACGCAGCGCGGCTATCACGCCGAGCAGACCGATGCACTCTCGCAGGTGCAGGCACGCTTTTATTCGGTAGGTGCGGATATCTCGCGCACCGAGCAACAGATTCAATTCGCGCGCGAGACGCGCGATCGAAAGCGGCTGGATCTAGCCGACTCGCGGCGCACGCTCGAGGCGCTGTCGGCGCAGATGGCGCGTGACGAGCAAGAGCTGCTCGCGATCCGCGATGAACTGGCGCGGCTCGCACCCGATCTCGAGCGCGCGCAAGCGGCCGAGCGGTCGGCGGCGGGCGCACTGGAGGCGGCCGAGCAGTCGCTCGCGTCGTGGCAGCAGCAGTGGGAAGCGTTCAACAGCGAGTTTGGTTCGGTCAACCAGACGGTACAGGTCGAGCGCGCCCGTATCGAACAACTCGAAAATCAATTGCGTCGCTTGCGAGCGCAACGGGATCGCCTCGATGTCGAACGCGATGCGCTGTTGGCTCAGGAGAGCCAAGGTCAGTTGTTCGAGCTCGGTGAGCGCGAGTCGCAGGCGCGCACGGCGGCCGAGGGTCTCTCGCGGAGTCTCAATGAAGCCCTCGCGAAAGTGCAGGGCTTGCGCAGCGAGCAGCTGGCGCAGGAAGAGAGGCTGGAAGGCGCTCGTGCGGATCGCGAACGCGCCCGCGCGGAGACGATGTCGGTCGAGGCGCTGCAGCGAGCGGCGCTCGGTCAGGCCGACTCCAAGGCTGGCAACTGGTTGAAGTCCGCCGGTCTCGCTGATCGCAAGCGCGTGGCAGAACTGCTGTCGGTGGACAGCGGCTTCGAGCGCGCCGTCGAGACGGTGCTCGGTGACTACCTCGAAGCGGTATGCGTCGACGGCCTCGACTCCCTGCTCGACACGCTAGCGGCAGCCGAAGGCGCGCAGCTGGCCATATTCGAAGGCGGTATCGCTTCGAGTTCGGCCAACGGTGATCGGCTGGCCTCCAAGGTCAACGGACCCGAAGCCGTGCTGGATTTGCTCGCCACCGTGCGAGTCGCCGAGAGTCTCGGTGCGGCACTGGCGATGCGTCGATCGCTCGAGCGCGGTGAGTCCGTCATCACGCGCAGCGGCGAGTGGGTCGGTCGCGGCTGGCTGCGCGTCGCCCGCGGTGGTGATCCACATTCGGGAGTCATCGAGCGCGAGCAACGCTTGAAGACCTTACGCAGCGAATTCGATCGGGCGGAAACCAGATACCGCGAGGTGGAAGCCGCGTTGCAGACGGCGCGGACCGCGATCGGTGTCGCCGAGTCGGAGCGCGATTCGGTGCAGGGTCGCATCCAGCAAGCGCATCGACAGCACGCGGATCTGCTTGGCCAACTCGAGGCGTCCCGAGCGCGTTTGCAAGAGTCGAGTTTGCGCCGCGAGCGCCTCGAACTCGAGTCGGCTGATGTCGCGCGCGAGATCGGTGTGACCGACGAGGCCATCGCCCGCGCGCGGGTCGAACTCGAGCGTGGTCTGGTCCGAGTGGGTGAGCTCGATGGTCGCCGCCCGGAACTCGATGCCGAACGCGAGCAGGCGCGCGATACCGTCGCGAGCGCTCGCGCAGCCGCGCAAGCGGCACAGCTCGCCGCGCGCGATCTGCTGGTGCGAGCCGAGGGGCGTCGCACTGCCGAAGCGTCGATGACGGTTGGCATCCAGCGCGCGAGCGAACAGAGCTCGGTGCTGACCACCAAGGTCGTCGAACTCGAAGCGGAGCTCGTCGGCGGTGAGGGTCCGATTCTCGAGCTCGAGGGTGTACTGGATGGTTTGCTATCGCGACGGCTCGAAGTTGAAGCGGACCTCGCTCAAGCGCGGCGTTCGCTAGAACAAGCGGATGCCGATTTGCGTGCGCTCGAGGAGCGCCGTCAGGGCGCCGAGCAGCGTGTCGAGCAAACGCGCTCGGCCATGGAGCAGGCGAAGCTCGCCGCACAGGAAACCCGCGTGCGTCGTGAGGCGATCGCCGAACAATTCGCTGCGACTCAGTTTGATCTCGCCGAGGTTCTGCACAATTTGGCGCCCGAGGCAGCCGTTCCCGAGTGGGAAGTGCAGCTGTCGGAGGTGCGTACCGACATCGAGAAGTTGGGTCAGGTGAATCTCGCCGCCATCGACGAGTTGCAGCAGAGCACCGAGCGCAAGGACTATCTCGATCGTCAGTACACCGATCTCACCTCGGCGCTCTCGACGCTCGAGGAGGCGATGCAGAAGATCGACAAGGAAACTCGGACGCGGTTTGAAGACACCTTCAATCGCATCAATACCGGCCTGCAGGCAAAGTTCCCGCGCCTCTTCGGTGGCGGTCATGCCTACCTCGAACTCACCGGCGACGATCCGTTAGCGGCCGGAGTGTCGGTGATGGCTCGTCCACCGGGTAAGCGTAATGTCACCATCTCGCAGCTCTCGGGCGGTGAGAAGGCGCTGACCGCGGTCGCTCTCGTGTTCTCGATTTTCGATCTGAATCCGGCGCCGTTTTGTCTACTCGACGAAGTCGATGCGCCGCTCGATGAGAATAACGTCGGCCGCTTCTGCGACATCGTGCGTGAGATGGCGAGTCAAGTTCAGTTCATTTTCATCACCCATAACAAGGTCACGATGGAGCTTGCTTCGCAGCTACTCGGTGTGACTATGAATGAGCCGGGTGTCTCGCGCCTCGTCGCCGTCGATGTCGATGAGGCGGTGCGTCTGGCAGCGAGTTGAGCCCATGGCGATCTTGGAACTGCTGACGGCGGATTTACGACTGGCGTTGTTGCTCGTCGGTGCCTTGTTGCTGATGGGCATCGTGGTGTGGGAGATTTGGCAGCGACGGCGTGCGAGTCGAGCGGACGCGGCCCATCAGGCCGGACCGCCCGCGGTCGATCCTCTGCTGAGATCGGAGCCTGCGCTGAAATCAGACGAAGTGTCCGAAGTTCGTGACGACGCTGCGTTGACCCTGCCTGAGCTGCATGTGCGCGATCGTCTCGTCGAGCCGACGCTCGTCGATTTTGACGCCGCGATGGCCAAGGAGCCCTCGGTCGGGATCCCCGTGCTCGACTCGGTCACGTTGAGTGACCCTGTAGCGGCGGCACCGACTGCGGCCGCCGAGTCCGGAGCGCCCGAGCCGACGGTGATGCGTCTTGATTGGCCGGCGCCGGAACAGCAGCGCATCATCGGCATACGGGTCATCGCCCGATCTGGCGAGCGTTTCACGGGCGTGAGTTTGCGACAGGCGTTGCTCGGCGAGGGCTTTCAGCACGGCGAACTCGACATCTTCCACCGCCCGATGTCCGATGGTCGGGTGTTGTTGAGCGCGGCGAGTCTCACCAAGCCCGGGAATTTTGATCTCGCGACGATGGATTCGGGGCTCTTTTTGGGTCTGAACCTCTTTGCCGTTCTGCCAGGGCCGCTAGCAGGACGCGATACGGTCGATAAATTGTTGATGGCTGGCCACACTTTGGCGCAGCGTTTGCGCGGTGAGCTGCGCGATGCGCGCGGCGAGGCGTTGACCGAAGCGCGACTCACCGAGATGCGTCGCGAGGCCGCTGCGGGCGACGGCTGAAATGGGTGCCAGCCGCGACGGGCAAGAGTCGGCTGAACGTGCTGCGCAATTGCGGCGCAACATCGAGTATCACAACTACCGCTATCACGTCCTCGATGATCCGGAACTGCCGGATGCCGAGTTCGATCGGCTGCTCGTCGAGTTACGCGAGCTCGAGGCGCAATACCCTGAACTCGTCACACCCGATTCGCCGACGCAGCGTGTCGGCGGTGCGCCGAGCGATGAGTTCCAAGAGGTACGGCATCGTGTGCCGATGCTCTCGATCGATAACGCCTTCAGTCGCGAGGATGTGCTCGCGTTCGATCGCCGTATTCGTGAACGGCTCGGGGCTGATGCGGAACTCGATTACTCGGCGGAGCCCAAGCTCGATGGCCTCGCGATCTCGGTCACCTGGGAGCATGGGCACCTCGTCCGAGCCGCGACGCGCGGTGATGGCACGACGGGCGAGGATGTCACGGCCAACGTGCGCACGCTGCGCTCGATCCCGCTGCGATTACGAGGAGCGGCACCGGCGGTGCTCGAAGTGCGCGGCGAGATTTTCATCTCCAACGCGGGATTCAAGCGTCTGAACGCCGAAGCGGTCGCACGCGGCGACAAGGTGTTCGTCAATCCACGCAATGCAGCCGCGGGAAGCTTGCGGCAGCTCGATCCGACGATCACCGCAACGCGTCCACTCGAGGTGTTTTTTTACGCACTGGGCGTGCTCGACGGCGCACCGCTACCGCCGACGCACACCGAAGTGCTCGCAATGCTGCGTGATTGGGGCTTGCGCGTTTCACCCGAGGTCAAGCCGGTGCGCGGGGTCGAAGGTTGCCTCGAATATTTTACCGACATGGCACTGCGCCGATCTTCACTCGCGTATCAGATCGACGGCGTCGTCTACAAGGTCGATCGCTTGGCTTTGCAACGTGAGCTTGGCTTCGTCTCGCGCGCCCCGCGCTGGAGCGTGGCGCACAAGTTTCCGGCCGAAGAGGCACTGACGGTGCTGCGCGCGATCGAGTTTCAGGTGGGTCGTACGGGCGCCCTGACGCCCGTGGCGAGACTGGAGCCGGTCTTTGTCGGCGGCGTGACGGTCAGCAACGCGACGTTGCACAACATGGACGAAGTGGAGCGCAAGGATGTGCGCCTTGGCGATACCGTCGTGGTACGCCGGGCGGGTGATGTCATTCCCGAGGTGGCGCGCGTGCTGTTGGAGCGACGTCCTGCGCAGGCCGGACGTATTTCTTTGCCGAGCGTCTGCCCGGTCTGTGCGTCCCCGGTGTTACGCGATGCGGATGCGGCAATCGCGCGATGCACCGGAGGATATCGTTGCAGCGCGCAGCGCAAAGAGCGCTTGCGCCATTTCGCCGCGCGGCGTGCGCTCGACATCGAGGGTCTCGGCGAGAAACTGGTCGATCAATTGGTGGAGGCGGACCTCGTACGCTCACCCGCTGACCTTTTTGTCTTGACTCAGCCGGCCTTGGCTGCGCTCGAGCGGATGGGCGCCAAGTCGGCAGACAATATCCTCGCGGCGATCGAGCGCTCGAAAAGGACGACCTTGGCGCGTTTTCTGTTTGCGCTCGGTATCCGTGAAGTGGGCGAGGCGACGGCTGCGGCGCTCGCGCAGCACTTCGGTACCGTCGAATCTTTGATGGCGGCCGATCTTGAGACCATCCAGCGAGTGCCGGATGTGGGCCCGGTCGTTGCGAGCCATATCCAGCGCTTTTTTGCTGAGCCACTCAACCGCAAACTCGTTGCCGATTTGCAGTCCGCCGGAGTCGCTTGGCCGGCGCCGACGGTCCAGCCCGCCGGCGAGCAGCCGCTGGCAGGTTTGAGTTTCGTGTTGACCGGGACCCTCACGGCGATGTCGCGCGAGGAGGCCGAGCAGGCCTTGCGGGCGCTCGGCGCCAAGACCTCCGGTAGCGTCTCGCGCAAGACGAGTTTCGTCGTGGCGGGCAGCGACGCTGGCTCGAAGTTGCGCAAAGCAGGTGAGCTCGGTGTGACCGTTCTGGACGAGCCGGCCCTGTTGCGCACGCTCAAAGAAAAACGCGCACCCTGACCACAGCCTGAAAGCACGAAGGCCGCCGGATTCCTCCAGCGGCCTCGCTTGAATGCTCGGACTCGATGAGTCGAGATTTATTTCTTTTCGTCGCTCTTGCCGCTCTGGGCCTCGGCCTTGGTTTCGTCGAGCTTGCGCTCGACCTTGGCGGCCTTTTCGAGTTCCTCGCTGTACGTACGGAACTTTTTGGCAAGCACGCCTTGGTTGAGCTGCGCCTTCACCTGCTCGAACGGCGGGGGCTCGACCTGGCGGATGTCCTCGAGACGGATCACGTGCCAACCGAACTGCGTCTGCACGGGCTTGGCGATCGTCTCGCCTTTCTTCAACGCCATCACGGCATCGGCGAAGGGTTTCACCATGCTCGCGGCGCTGAACCAGCCGAGATCTCCACCACGATCACGCGATGCGTCTAGGGAGTCTTTGGCGAGCGTTTCGAATTTATCGCCACGATTGAGGCGCTCGAGGATCTGCGTCGCGGCGATCTCCGTCGGCACGAGGATGTGACGGGCGCGGTATTCGTTCGGCGCCATCTGCGCCACCTGCGCGTCGTACTCGGCTTTGAGCTCTTCGTCGGTCGGTGTCTTGTCCTTGAGATACTTCTCGGCCGCCGCTTGCTGCAGCATGTTCAGACGCATCAACTCGAGTTCGGCCGCGAGGGCGCTCTCTTTGTCGAGCCCGTCTTTCTGGGCTTGACCGGCCACGACATGCATCGTGATGAGCGAGTCGAGGGCGCGCTTGCGCTGCTCGGCGTCGAGCTCCGAAGCCGGTCGACCCGTGGCCGACTGGACGAAGAAATCGAAGGTGCCCTGCGTGATGGTCTTACCGTTGATCGTCGCCACCGGCTTCTTGGCGGCTTCGTTGGCGGCATCGGCTGCATCGCCCTTCGGTTGACAAGCGGCGAGGGCGATGCCGACAGCGGCGACGGTCAGGAATCGAGAAATCTTCATGTGAACGGTCTCGGTCAGAATGGAGGAGCGGATTATGAGGGCAAGCGGGCGTCGATGGACAGAGCATGGATGTCCGTCTGCATGAGGTGCGCCACGGCTTGGTAGACGAGTTGGTGGCGCTGCAGTGGTGGCAGCCCGGTAAATCGCGCGCTGCAGATCGTGACGTGAAAATGGCCGCCTGCACCCGCACCGGCATGGCCTGCGTGCAAGGCGCTGTCGTCGCGTAGCTCCAGCAGTTCCGGTTGCAAGGCATCCTGCAAACAAGTTCGTAAACGGTCGATACGAGTCGTCATGTCGGTATCATACCCGCGGCATGCAACGCTTTGACCTGCACCCCATCAATCCGCAACGTCGTCTCATCAAACAGGCGGCCGATTTGTTGCGTGCCGGCGGCGTGATCGCGTATCCCACCGACTCGTGTTACGCGCTCGGCTGTCACATCGGCGACAAGGATGCGTTGGAGCGTGTCAGGCGCATACGCGAGGCGGATCGACAGCATCACTTCACACTGGTCTGTCGTGACCTGACCGAGATTGCCAAGTACGCGCGCGTCGACACGCCTCAGTTTCGCTTGTTGAAATCGGCGACTCCCGGGCCCTACACCTTTTTGCTGGAGGCCACCAAGGAAACGCCGCGACGTCTACAGCACGAGAAGCGACGCACCATCGGCATTCGCGTGCCCGATCATGCCGTCCCGCAGATGCTGCTGCAAGAACTCGGCGAGCCCATCATGAGCTCGACGCTGATACTGCCGGGTGACGATCTGCCGCTCAACGATGCCGACGAGATCGTCGAACGTCTGCAAGGGCGGCTCGATGCGGTCCTCGATGGCGGCGCTTGCGGCATCGAGCCGACCACGGTGATCGATCTCGCGGCGCATCCGCCTGTCGTCCTGCGGCGAGGGCGGGGTCGAACGGCGGCTTTCGGTTTGGCGGACGACGAGTCGGTATAATCACCGGTCGCCGTGGTTCGAGCCGTGACAATCCGCTCAAAACCACGAGAAATTCCATAAAAAACAGGGTGTTGTGAATTTGTCTAGTCTTCCGCAAGCCAATCGTGTGCTCTCGGGCATGCGTCCGACCGGTCAGTTGCACCTCGGTAACTACCACGGCGCCCTGCGAAACTGGGTCGATTTGCAGTACCAATATCCTTGCTATTTTTTCGTCGCCGACTGGCATGCGCTGACGACGGGCTATGAAGACACGAGTCGTTTGCCCGAGTACACCCATGAGATGGTGATCGATTGGCTAGCGGCGGGACTCAACCCGGGCGTTGCCACGCTGTTTGTGCAATCGCATGTGCCGGAGCACGCCGAGCTGCATCTGCTGCTCTCGATGATCACGCCGCTTTCATGGCTCGAGCGCGTGCCCACCTACAAAGATCAACAGTCCGAGTTGCAGGAGAAGGACCTCGCGACCTATGGCTTCCTCGGTTATCCGTTGCTGCAGTCGGCCGACATCCTGCTGTATCGACCGGGCTATGTGCCGGTCGGCGAAGATCAGGTCGCGCACGTTGAGATCACGCGCGAGGTGGCGCGTCGATTCAACCATCTGTTCGGTCGCGAAGTCGGTTTCGAGGAGAAGTCGGAAAAAGCGGTCGCCGAGCTCGGTGGCAAGAACAGCAAGATCTATCGCGAGCTGCGTCGCAAGTTTCAGGAGACCGGCGATGTGGCCTCGCTCGAGCAGGCGCGTGCGATCGTGCAGGGCAATACACGTATCACGGTGGCGGATCGCGAGCGCTTGCTCGGCTATCTCGAGGGCAGCAGCGTGTCGATCCTGCCGGAGCCGCAAGTGTTGCTGACGCCCACGCCGAAGTTGCCCGGGCTCGACGGCCGCAAGATGTCCAAGTCTTACGGCAACACCCTCGGTCTACGCGAAGAGCCGGACTCGATCGCCAAGAAGCTCAAGACCATGCAGACCGATCCGGCGCGAGTGCGCCGCACGGACGTCGGCGATCCGGAGAAATGTCCGGTGTGGTCGCTGCATCAGGTTTACTCGGATGAGCCGACACGCAGCTGGGCCGCCGCGGGTTGCCGCTCGGCTGGCATCGGCTGTCTCGAGTGCAAGAAACCGCTGATCGATAAGGTCGTAGCAGACGCATCGGCCATGCGGTCGCGCGCCGAGGAGTACGAACAGAATCCCGAGCTCGTGCGGGCGATCCTCGCCGAGGGCAGCGAGAAGGCGCGTGAGGCAGCACGCGAGACGCTCGACGAGGTTCGTCGCGCCATGCATCTGCGCGGAGACTGAAGCGCCATGTCCAAACCCGAGTTGCGCCTCGTGTCGCCGCCTGCGGATCTGCTCGAGGCGAGTGCGGTGAGCGTTCCGACCCAGGAAGAGATGCCCTTCGCCGTGGTGCAGGGCGAGCCTGTCACGCAGCTGCCACGCGATCTTTACATCCCGCCGCAGGCGCTCGAGGTGTTCCTCGAGGCATTCGAGGGTCCGCTCGATCTGCTGCTGTATCTCATCCGACGGCAGAATCTCGACATCCTCGATATTCCGCTGGCGGATATCACGCGTCAGTACATGAACTACATCGAACTGATGCAGGACATGCAGCTCGAGCTCGCCGGCGAATATCTGCTGATGGCCGCAACGCTCGCCGAGATCAAATCTCGCATGTTGCTGCCGCGCTCAAGTGAAGTCGCGACCGAAGAAATCGATCCGCGCGCGGACCTCGTGCGTCGTTTGCAGGAGTACGAGCGCTACAAGCAGGCGGCCGAGAGCATCGATCGCGTACCGCGACTCGAGCGCGATATTTGGCTCGCCAGCGCGCACAACGAGCATCGACGGCCGCTCGCACAACTGCCGACCGTCACGCTGCAGGAGATGATCGTCGCCTTCCGCGATGTCGTCTCGCGCGCCGCGATGTTTCAGCATCACCACGTGCAGCGCGAGCGCTTGTCGGTGCGGGCGCGCATGACCGATGTGCTCGCGGCGGTCGAGGGCGGCGGTTTCGTCGATTTCGGTAAGCTGTTCAAACCGGAGGAGGGGCGCATGGGCGTCACCGTCACCTTCATCGCCATCCTCGAATTGGTGCGCGAAGGTCTGCTCGATCTGGTGCAGACAGAGCCGTATGGGCCGCTGCACGTGCGCGGAGCGCAATCGCCGCGTTTGCAGTCGGTGCCCACTGAAGAATCAGAGGACGAAGGAACAGCATGAGCGAGAATCACATTCGCAACGTCGTCGAGGCCGCCTTGTTGGCCGCCGGGAAATCGCTGCCGGTCGCGGATCTCGCGCAACTGTTCGACGAAGACGGTCGCCCGGAGAAGCCGCAAATCGTCGCGGCCTTGCAGCAGTTGGAGAGTGACTATGCCGATCGTGGCATCGAGCTCAAAGAAACCGCCGGCGGCTGGCGTATTCAGATCAAACAAGGCTATGGTCGAGAGGTGTCGCGGCTGTGGCCGGAGCGCCCGCAGCGCTATTCGCGTGCCTTGCTCGAAACGGTCGCTTTGGTGGCTTATCGACAACCGATCACCCGCGCTGAAATCGAGTCGGTTCGTGGTGTCGCGGTCAATCCGAACATCATCAAGACCTTGATGGAGCGGGACTGGGTGCGGGTGGTGGGTCATCGTGACGTGCCGGGTCATCCGGAGTTGCTCGGCACAACGCGCGGTTTCCTCGATTATTTTGGACTGCGCAGCATCGACGAGTTGCCGCCGCTTGCTGAGCTCAAGGCGATGGCCGATCTCAACCCACAGTTGACGCTGCCGGTGGCAGGCGATCTCGAAGCGAGTGAAACAGCCGACGGTGGCGATGCGGGTAACGGTGGCGACGCGGTCGAGGGCGCGGCACCCGTAGTGGAGCCGGCGCCATCCGATGATGAGCCGGTCTACGTGGCTGATCGGACGGAGGCGTGACCGGTCGTCGTCCGCCTCGGCGAGCGCCCTCGCGCGCAAGCGCACGCACCGGCGCGGCGGACCTGCCGGGTGATCGGCTACAAAAAGTGCTCGCGCAGGCGGGTCTTGCCTCGCGCCGTGAAGCCGAGCAATGGATTATCGCCGGTCGGGTGACGATCAACGGCGTGCGTGCCGAGCTCGGGCAGCGCGTGCAGGGTCGGGATGAAATCCGCATCGATGGTCGAGTCCTGCGGCGCGCGCGCAATCCCGAGAAACTCGCGGTCGATGCGTCCACGTTTCTGTGCAACCGCTCGCCCGGTCAATCTTTGAGCGAAGAGCTCGTGCCGAAATTGCCACGGCGGGCAGGCAAGCGATTCTTGGCGATCTCGCCGATGCCCAACGTCGATGGCGGCTTGGAGCTGCTGACCACCGATGGTGCGCTCGCAAGCCGCTTGCAGCGGCGCGTTCGCCGCTGGCTCACGGAGTTCTTGATCCGCGTGCGAGGTGAGTTGACGCCGGAGAGTCTCGATGCGATCGCCGCCGGGCAACTCGACGATGGTCGCAAACTGTCGGTCTTGGCGGTCGAGGGGTCGGACGAGTTCACCGAGGGTGCCAACCGCTGGTATCGAATCGAAGTGGAAGGGGCGAGCGGCAAGGAGATACGGCAGTTGTTCGAGCGGCAGGGTGCGCTGGTTAGTCGGATATTGCGCACGCGCCTAGGCGCACTCGCTTTGACGCGGGATTTGAATCGCGGTCATTTCCGCAAACTCACCGACGAGGAATCGCAGGCGCTGCAGAGCAGCGAGGCGGGTCAGGTGCCGGTGGACGACGAGGCAGAGGGAGCCGAAGACGCCGAAGAGGCCGGTTGAGCGTCGAAGGCGCGACCGGTGACGCCGCGCGCCTGCGGTCCGAGTAGCGCAATGAAAGGCGCCGTCAGCGCCGCCGGCTCCGGCAGGGTGTCGATGTTTTCAGACGGGTAGGCCTGCCGACGCATTTGCGTGCGAGCCTTGCCCGGGTTCAAAGAATTCACACGTACCGTTGATTTTTCGAGCTCATCGGCCAACACCTGCATGAAACCCTCGAGCGCAAACTTGGATACGGCATAGGCCCCCCAATAGGCGCGACCTTTGCGACCCACGGCACTCGAGGTGCAGACGATCGATGCATCGCTTGAGGCGCGCAGCAGCGGCAACAGGGTTTGGGTGAGAGCGACGTTCGCGGTCACGTTGAGGTGCATCACACGCACCCAAGTGGGCATGTCGTACTCCTCGATGGGCATCGGCTGACCGAGTAGCGCCGCATTCAGCACGAGACCATCGAGGCGTCCCCAACGCGCTTGTGCAGCGCGCGCGATCGTATCGAAATCCTGCGCCACGGCTTTTTCGAGATCGAGCGGAGCGATCGCCGGTGCCGCGATGCCAGCACCGTCATGCGCCTCGGAGGCGAGGATCGCATCGTGCACGGCCTCCAGTTTTTTGACGTTGCGCCCCAGCAGCAACACTTCCGCACCATATCGCGCGCACTCGAGGGCGAGTGCGCGACCGATGCCAGCGGTGGGTCCGGTGATGGCGATCACGCGACCGCGCAGCTCCCCCGGTGACAGACCGATACGCGTTGGTTCGAAGGAAGTCGGGCTCATCGTCGCTCCTGCCAGAGGGGTCTACCGCAAGGCGCTCGGCAAATATCCGCGTGCGAGGGACACCGCCGCGCGCCACGCGCGCATCGTACGCGACAACGGCTCGAACCGAGTGATCGAGAAGTCGGGTAAACGCGCTTGTAGCCGCATCGCCGTGCCGTGGGCGAGTGTGGCCCACAGCAGCGCCGGCGCCGGCAGCGGCAAGGTGTCGAGGGGCGAGGCGTTCGCCAGCGCGCGCACGGCAACGGCGAGCTCGTGCAAGCGCGCGCGCAATCGTGCCGACTCGAGCTCACCCAATGGATGGTGAACCCAACGCGTGTGTGCTTCGGGCGGATCACCGAGGGCACGATACAAGCGACCTCGTGGCGCGTGCAGTGGCCAGTCGGCGAGCAGTTCGATTTCGCGAATGTATTTGCCGAGCAGGCGAGCTTGCTCCGACGCCGTGCGACAGACGCACGCGAAGACGGTATCGGCCCAGAGCGCAAGATAGTCATCGAGTTCGGCTTGGTTGAGAAAGGCCACCGTGGCCAGATCGATTCGGGTCGCCTCGGTGAGCCCGCGCAAATCCGGCAAGGACAAGCCCGCCGTCAGCGAGGCCTCGGCGAGGGCTCGGGTGCTCGGGTGTCGCGCGCTCGCGTGGGTTAGGCGGGTGAGTTCCTCGGACCACCATTCGAGCCGCGTGTGTGCCACGTTGTGATCGAGATCGGGGCGAAGACTGGCGAGGATCTCGTGCTCGATATCGAACAGGGCCTGCAACCGCGCCCGATCGGTGGGCGGGGCGAAGCGCAACACGAGTTCGCGACTCGTGGCACCGGCCGCCTGCAGTTCGGGGGTCATGCGGCGGGTTTACGCAACGCGCACAGATAATTGACCTTGGGTTGCTTCACGAGTGTGGCGGTGTGGGTCAGTGGGTTGTACTCGAGCCCGGCGAGCTCGAGCAGTTCGAGTCCCGCGGCGCGCGCCCACGCCGCGATTTCGGCTGGCCGGATCAGACGCTCGTACTCGTGAGTGCCTTTCGGCACCAGACCCGCGACGTATTCCGCACCGACAATGGCCAGCAGAAAGGCTCGCCAGTCGCGATTGATCGTCGAGAGAAACATCATCCCGCCCGGCTTGACGAGTTGCGCCAGAGTATCGATCGTGGCGCCAGGGTTGGGCACGTGCTCGAGCATCTCCATGCAGGTGACCACATCGAATGCGGCAGGCTCGCGCTCGGCCAACTCTTCGGCGGGCTGCAGGCGGTAGTCGATGTCGAGACCGCTCGCGGCTGCATGCAATCGCGCCACTTCGATCATGCCCGCAGCGCGATCGATGGCGGTCATGCGAGCGCCACGCTTGGCAAGAGACTCGGCCAACAAACCGCCGCCGCAACCGACATCGAGCACGCGAGCGTTCGTGAGTCTCGCACGCTCGGCGATGAATTCCGCCCGTAGCGGGTTGAGGTTATGCAGCGGTTTGAACTCTCCCTCGGGGTCCCAAAACCGGTGCGAGAGGGCGTCGAACTTGGCCACTTCGGCGGCGTCGAAAGGAGTCTCGATGGACATAGGGGAACCACGGCGTTGACGGGTCCCGTATGGTACTATTTCGAGCTCTTTATGAGCGAAATTGCCCGCGAAGTTTTGCCCGTCAATCTCGAAGACGAGATGCGCCAGTCCTATCTCGATTACGCGATGAGCGTCATCGTGGGGCGCGCACTCCCGGATGTTCGTGACGGCCTGAAACCTGTCCATCGTCGCGTGCTCTACGCGATGCGTGAGCTCGGTAACGAGTACAACAAGCCCTATAAAAAATCAGCGCGTGTCGTTGGTGATGTCATCGGTAAGTACCACCCGCACGGCGATGTGGCGGTGTACGACGCGGTGGTGCGCATGGCGCAGCCGTTCTCGATGCGTTACCTGCTCGTCGATGGCCAAGGCAACTTCGGTTCGGTCGACGGCGACACGCCGGCAGCCATGCGCTACACCGAAGTGCGCATGTCTCGCTTGGCCGGTGAGTTGCTCGCCGACATCGATCGCGAGACGGTCGATTTCGTCGCCAACTACGACGATTCTTTGACGGAACCTGCGGTGATGCCCTCGCGCATCCCGAATTTGTTGGTCAACGGGTCCTCGGGTATCGCCGTCGGTATGGCGACCAACATTCCGCCGCACAACCTGACGGAAGTCGTCAACGCCTGTATCGCCGTGATCGACGATCCGGAAATCGGGCTGCCGGCTCTGATGCAGCACGTGCCCGGACCGGATTTTCCAACAGCCGGCATCATCAATGGTGCTCGCGAAATCGTCAGTGCCTACAAGGGTGGGCGTGGGCGGCTCTCGATTCGTGCGCGTACCCACTTCGAAGAGGTCGGCAGTCGCGGTGATCGTCAGGCGATCATCGTCACCGAGCTGCCTTATCAAGTGAACAAGGCGCGCTTGATCGAGCGTATCGCCGATCTCGTGCGCGACAAACAGATCGAAGGCATCTCCAACGACGGTCTGCGCGATGAGTCCGACAAAGACGGCATGCGCATCGTCATCGAGTTGAAGCGCGGCGAGAACGCCGAGGTCATCCTCAACAATTTGTTCGCGCAGACGCCGCTCGAGACCGTGTTCGGCATCAACATGGTGGCGCTCGTCGACGGGCAGCCGCGCTTGCTCTCGCTCAAGGAGATGCTCGAGGCGTTCATCCGGCATCGGCGCGAAGTCGTCACCCGTCGTACGGTGTTCGACTTGGCGAAGGCGCGCGCGCGCGCCCATCTGCTCGAAGGTCTGGCCGTTGCGCTCGCCAATATCGACGAGGTCATTGCGCTGATCAAAGCGTCACCGACCCCGGCGGAAGCCAAGCTCGGCTTGCTCTCCAAGTTGTGGAGCTCCGGTGCGGTGCCCGCGATGCTCGCGCGCGCCAACAACGTTTCCACGCGCCCCCGAGAGCTTGCTGCCGAATTGGGCTTGCAGCGTGAGGGCAGCGGGTATCGTCTGAGCGAGGAGCAGGCGCAAGCCATCCTCGAGATGCGTCTGAACCGTTTGACCGGTCTCGAGCAGGACAAGATCGTCGCCGAGTATGCGGAGTTGTTGGCCGAGATCACCGACCTGTCGGACATCCTTGTGCGCGCCGAACGCTTGACGGAAGTGGTGCGTGGCGAGCTCATCGCGATCCGCGAAGACTATGGCGATGCGCGCCGTACCGAAATCAATCTCGATCACATCGACCTTGCCACCGAAGATTTGATCGAGCCGCAAGATGTCGTCGTCACTCTCTCGCATACGGGGTACGCCAAGAGTCAACCGTTGTCGGAGTACCAAGCGCAACGGCGTGGTGGCCGAGGCAAGGCGGCAACGGCGGTCAAAGACGAAGATTTCGTCGAGAAGCTCTTCGTCGCGCACACGCACGACACCTTGCTCTGTTTCTCAAGTCGTGGGCGGGTGTATTGGCTGCGGGTCTTCGAACTGCCCCAAGCGGGGCGTGGCGCTCGCGGTAAACCTTTGGTCAATCTCATGCCGCTCGAAGAGGGTGAGAAGATCAATGCGGTACTGCCAATCAAGCAATTCGACGATGAGCGTTTCGTGTTCATGGTGACGAGTCATGGCACCGTCAAGAAGACGCCGCTATCGGCCTACTCGCGGCCTCGTCCCTCCGGCATCATCGCGGTCGATTTGCGCGATGGCGACCGGTTGGTCGGCGTGGGCCTGACCGACGGTAAGCGCGATATCATCCTGTGTTCGAGCGGTGGCAAGGCCATCCGCTTCAATGAAGACGAAGTGCGCCCGATGGGTCGCGATGCCACCGGTGTTCGCGGTATCAAGCTCGTCGAAGGCCAAGAGGTCATCTCCTTGGTCGTGGTCGGTGATGGCTTGATCCTCACCGCATCCGAGAACGGGTACGGCAAATTGACTCCGCTGGAAGACTTCCCCCTGCACGGCCGTGGCGGACAGGGCGTGATCGCGTTGCAGACCACCGAGCGAAATGGTCGCACGGTGGCGGCGCTGCAATTGCAGGCCGACCAGGAAATCATGTTGATCAGCTCCAATGGCACACTCGTACGCACGGGCGTGAGCGAGATCTCGATCGTCGGACGCAATACCCAGGGCGTGCGCCTCATTCGCCTCGATGAGGGCGAGCGACTGGCCGGCGTCGAAGGTGTGGGCTTGCTGGCTGCCGAGGAAGGTGAGGTGGTCGATGAGGCGGCTGTGCTGCCGACTGCCGATGAAGCAGGCGAGTCGCCGACCACGCACTGACATATCGCAAGATTCAAAACGGGGTTAGTCACGATGCGCGTATTCAATTTCGCAGCAGGTCCGGCGACGTTGCCGCTCGAAGTACTCGAGCAGGCTCGCAACGAAATGCTCGACTGGCAGGGCAGCGGTATGTCCGTGATGGAAGTGAGCCACCGCAGCAAGGCCTTCGTCGCCGTTGCCGAGCAGGCCGAAGCGGATCTGCGCGAACTGATGGCGATCCCGGCGAACTATCGGGTGCTCTTCCTGCAAGGTGGTGCGACCGGTCAGTTCACGGCCATTCCGATGAACCTCGCAACACCCGATTCCACCGCGCAATACCTCAACACCGGCGCATGGTCCAAGAAGGCGATCGCCGAGGCCAAGCGCTATTGCCAGGTCGAGGTGCTGGCGGATGAGTCGGCGTCCAACTATTCGACCGTGCCCGCTGCAGCGGCGCTGCGCTATGCGGCCAATGCCGCCTACGTGCACTACACGCCGAACGAAACGATCGGTGGCGTCGAGTTTCCTTATGTGCCTGCCACGGGCAACGTGCCTTTGGTAGCCGATATGTCCTCGACGATCCTGTCGCGGCCGATCGAGGTGTCGCAGTTCGGTCTCATCTATGCCGGTGCCCAAAAGAACATCGGGCCCTCGGGTCTATGCGTCGTCATCGTGCGCGATGATCTGATCGGCAAGGCGCGAGCTGGCACACCGCCGATTTGGGACTACGCGGCGATGGCCAAAGAAGGCTCGATGCTCAACACGCCGCCCACCTTCGGCATCTACATCGCGGGGCTCGTGTTCCAGTGGTTGCAGCGTCAGGGTGGTCTTGGCGTGATCGGCGAGCGCAATCGCGTGAAGGCGGA
Source organism: Klebsiella pneumoniae (assembly GCA_945873095.1). Lineage (GTDB taxonomy): Bacteria > Pseudomonadota > Gammaproteobacteria > Steroidobacterales > Steroidobacteraceae > UBA964. Next base: position 20,565 of record CAMCBU010000020.1, read on the forward strand.
GACGTTGTATCGAGCGATCGATACCTCCGGCTACTACAAAAGTCCGGTCGCCCCGAACGCGCGCTCGTGGATGAACGTGCCGTTTACCATCCCGAATCCGGATCTCGAGAAGACCTTCTGTTCGGAAGCGGCCAAAGTGGGCCTTGCGAACCTCGAGGGTCATCGCTCGGTCGGCGGTATGCGGGCGTCGATTTACAACGCCATGCCGCTCGCCGGGATCGAGGCGCTCGTCGCCTTCATGCAAGACTTCCAGCAGCGTCACGGTTGAGGCCGTCATGGGCTATCGCATCCTCACGCTGAACCAGATCAGTGTGCTCGGCCTCGAACGCTTCCCGCGCGACCGTTACGAGGTCGCCTCGTCGCTCGTGAATCCCGATGCCATCCTGCTGCGCTCAGCCGATTTGCATTCGGTCGATATCGCGCCCTCGGTGCTCGCCGTCGGGCGCGCCGGCGCCGGCACCAACAACGTGCCGGTTGCCGCGCTGTCGAAGCGCGGCGTCCCGGTGTTCAACGCACCCGGCGCGAATTCGAACGCGGTCAAAGAATTGATGATCGCCAGTTTGTTCCTCGCCGCGCGCAACATCTGCCAAGCCTGGGATTTCGCACGCGGCTTGAGCGGCGATGACAAGACAATCGACGAGGCGACGGAGAAGGGCAAGAAAGCCTTTGCCGGTTTCGAGTTGCCGGGTCGCACCTTGGGGGTGGTCGGCCTCGGTGCGATCGGTGTCGAGGTGGCCAATGCAGCCGAGCGACTCGGCATGCGCGTCATTGGGTATGACCCAGACATCACCGTCCAGCGTGCGTGGCAACTGTCCGCGTCGATCGAGCAGGCCCGATCGCTCGATGAACTGTTCTCCCGCAGTCAGTTCGTCAGCGTGCACGTTCCGCTCGTCGAGGGCACGCGCGGGCTCGTGAATACGACCCGACTGCGCTTGATGCCAGCGCAATCCGTGCTGCTGAATTTCTCGCGCGCGCCGATCGTCGAGGACGCGGCGGTTATCGCGGCGCTCGAGGCCGGTCGGCTGCATGCCTATATCTGTGATTTTCCGAAAAACGCGCTCAAAGATCAGCCGCGCGTGATCACGTTGCCGCATCTTGGCGCCTCCACGGGTGAAGCGGAGGAGAACTGCGCCGTGATGGTTGCCGACACGCTGCGCGACTACCTCGAGCACGGCAACATCCGTCACAGCGTGAATTTTCCGGATGCTGCCATGCCGCGGCCGGTCGGTACGCGACGAATCGCGGTGGCCAACAGCAATGTTCCCAACATGGTCGGCCAGATCTCTACCTTGCTGGCCGCGGCGGGGCTCAACATCGCCGAGTTGCTGAACAAGTCCCGCGGTGAATACGCCTATACGCTGATCGACACCGAGGGCGCGATCGACGAGGCGCTGCTGGGTCGCATTCGCGCGATCGAGGGCGTACTCTCGGCGAGAGCTCTTTAACCGCTCACACACGACAGGTGCCGGCGATGGCCGTCCAGAAAAAGACGCAAAAAAAAGGTCGGCTTGCGCCCGAACAAAAGTCCGCGCGCAAGCGAGAGGCAGGCGCGATCGACTCGCTACGCGAGCAAATCGATCGGGTCGATCGCGATCTGCACGCCTTGCTCAACGAGCGGGCTCGCCTCGCGCGCCAGGTCGGTATCTCGAAGGGGCAGCAGGGACGCTTGGTCGATTTCTATCGCCCAGAGCGTGAGTCGCAAGTGCTGCGCATGGCGCTCGAGCGCAATGCAGCAGCGCGGGGTCAGGGCGCGCTGCGCGACGAAGAAATCGTGCGTTTGTTTCGCGAGATCATGTCGGCTTGTTTGGCGCAGGAAGAGCCACTCAAGATCGGCTTCTTGGGACCGGAGGGCACGTTCTCGCAGACGGCGGTCTACAAGCACTTCGGTCATTCGGCGCGTGCGCTTTCGCTCGCCAGTATCGATGAGGTGTTCCATGAGGTCGAGGCCGGCCACGCCGACTTCGGCGTGGTACCCATCGAAAATTCGACCGAAGGCAGCGTCAATCACACGCTCGATCGTTTTCTGACCTCACCACTGCAGATCTGTGGCGAAGTCGAGTTGCGTATCCGGCAAAATTTGCTGGGTCGAATGAAATCGCTGCGCGAAATCAAGCGCGTGTGCAGTCATCCCCAGTCGCTGGCGCAATGTCGGCAATGGCTCAAAGAAAACCTGCCCGAGGTCGAGCTGTTCGCCGAGTCGTCCAATGCGGAGGCGGCGCGACGCGCGCGCGATGAGCAGGGCACGGCGGCGATCGCCGGTGAGACCGCTGCCGAGGTCTACGATTTGTCGATCCTCTCGGCCGACATCGAAGATCGGCCCGACAACACCACGCGTTTCCTCGTGATCGGTCGACGCATGTTCGGACCGAGTGGCAACGACCGTACGACCTTGCTGCTCTCGACCGGGCACACTGAGGCACCGGGCGCATTGCATCGCCTGCTCGAACCGCTGGCTAAGAATCGCATCAGCCTCACGCGTATCGAGTCGCGACCCTCGCAGCGTCGCAAGTGGGACTATGTGTTCTTCGTCGATCTCGAGGGCCATGCGTCGGATGCGTCCGTCGCGCGCGCGCTGTCGGGACTCAAATCGCGCGCCTCGTTGTTCCGCGTACTCGGCTCGTATCCGCGCGCGGTGCTATGAGCAGTTGGTCGGTCACCCCGGTGACGCGTCTCGAGGGGCGCATTCGAGTGCCCGGCGATAAATCGGTTTCGCATCGCACGTTGATGCTAGGCGCCATCGCCGAGGGCCCGACGACGGCGGACGGTTTTCTCGCGAGCGAAGATTGTCTCGCCACCCTCGAGGCGCTCACGGCACTGGGTGTGAAGATCGAGCGACCGACTGCGACTGCCGTGCGCATCGAAGGCGTGGGTTTGCGAGGGTTGCGCGGCACCACGGCAGCGCTCGATATGGGCAACGCGGGCACGGCGATGCGTTTATTCATGGGTTTGCTGTCGGGGCAAGCGTTCGATACAACTTTGATCGGCGATTCGTCGTTGATGCGCCGTCCGATGGAGCGCGCGGCCGCTCCGCTTAGGCTGATGGGCGCCTCGATCGAAACGCGCGAGGGCAAGCCACCGGTGGTGATCCGGGGTGGGAGTGACTTGACGGGAATCGACTTCGACATGCCGGTGGCCAGCGCGCAGGTGAAATCGGCGGTGCTGCTGGCGGGCTTGTACGCGCGCGGTGCAACTCGGGTCACCGAGCCTGCACCCACGCGCGATCACACCGAGCGCATGCTGCAGGGCTTTGGCGTCGAGGTTCGCCGCGAGGGCGCCACGGTGACGGTCCATGCACCGGCGAAGCTCGCGGGTTGCCATGTCGATATCCCCGCGGATTTTTCTTCGGCGGCCTTTTTCATGGTGGCAGGCTGCCTCGCGAGCGAGGGTGAGTTGCATCTCGATCGGGTTGGTATGAATCCAACCCGCACCGGCCTGCTCGACATCCTGCTCGCCATGGGCGCCAACATCGAAGTTCGGGATCTGCGAACGGCGGGTCCTGAGCCCACGGCCGATTTGATCATTCGCCCCTCGCGACTGCGCGGGATCGAGGTGCGCCCGGAGTGGGTGCCGCTTGCGATCGACGAGTTTCCGGTGTTCTTCATCGCAGCTGCCTGTGCCGAGGGTGAGTCGGTGCTGCGCGGTGCCGAGGAACTGCGCGTCAAGGAGAGCGATCGGCTTGCCGTGATGTCGGCGGGATTGACGGCGCTCGGTGTGCCTCACGAGCTCTTGCCCGATGGCATGCGCCTCGCCGGTAGCCGCGGCAGCGGCCCGGTGTTTCAGCCGGGTCGGATCGATAGCCACGGCGATCACCGCATTGCGATGTCATTCGCGGTGGCCTCGCTGCGAGCCGCTGGGCCGATCGAGATCGACGATACCGCCAACGTGGCCACCTCGTTTCCGAGGTTCGCGGAGCTCGCGCGGACCTGCGGACTGCAACTGCGCGAGGTGGCGTGAGTTCGCCCGCAGAGCCAATTTCGGTGCCGGTGACAGCGCCCGTACCCGTGGTGGCCGTGGACGGCCCCTCCGGTTCGGGTAAGGGCACGGTGTGTCGACGCCTCTCGAGCGAACTCGGCTGGTACTTGCTCGACAGTGGCGCGCTGTACCGTCTCGTGGCGTTGGCCGGGGTGACCGCGGGTCTCGCGCCGGAGGATGTCGACGGGCACAGCCGGATCGCGAGCCGGATGAAAGTTCGTTTCGGCTCCGACGCGAGCGGCGCGGAGCGCATCGAGCTCGAGGGGGTCGAGGTGACTGCGTTGGTGCGCGCGGAGCAGACGGGGCAGGGCGCCTCGCGGGTCGCCGCGTGGCCGGCGGTGCGCGCAGCCTTGACCGAGCGCCAACGCGCCTTCGCCGAGTGGCCTGGCCTCATCGCGGACGGGCGCGATATGGGGACCGTGATTTTCCCTTCGGCCCCGCTCAAGATTTTCCTCACCGCGAGCGCCGAGGAAAGGGCCCTGCGGCGCTATAACCAGTTGAAAGGTAAGGATTCGGGTGTTAGTCTCGCCGCCCTTTCGCGGGAGATAGCCGAACGCGACGAGCGCGATTCCACCCGCGCCGTGGCACCACTTCGGCCAGCGTCCGACGCGTTCGTGATCGACTCCACGGGTGTCACCGTAGAGAACATCGTCGAGCGGGTGATCGAACTCGGACGCGAGCGCGCCTTGTGGCGCTGACCCCTAGAAAATCTTCGATCGTGTTTTGGGTGATCGCGCAAGGAAGCGTGGTCTTGTTCGGCAATTCCCGTGGGCCATCGGATGAAGGCTGCTCGGGCCAGACGTCGCGGTGACGTTTTCACCGCATTACGAGTAACAACCAATGACTGAAAGTTTTGCGCAACTGTTCGAGCAGAGCCTCGCGAGCCAGCGTATCCGCCCGGGACAAATTCTCTCCGGGCTGATCGTCGAGGTGGGTGATGACATGGTCATCGTCAACGTCGGTTTGAAGTCCGAGGCCGTCATTCCGGTCGAGCAGTTCAAGAACGAGCGCGGTGAGATCGAAGTCAAGGCCGGCGACATGGTCGAAGTGGCCCTCGACTCGGTCGAAGACGGCACGGGTGAAACCCGCCTCTCGCGCGAGAAAGCCAAGCGCGCCCGCACCTGGACCCGTCTCGAAGAGGCGTTCAACGCCGGCGAGATCGTCATCGGTATCATCACAGGCCGCGTGAAGGGCGGCTTCACCGTCGAGATCGAGCATGTCCGCGCGTTCCTGCCGGGTTCGCTCGTCGATGTGCGCCCGGTGCGTGACACCGCGTATCTCGAGAACAAGCCGCTCGAGTTCAAGGTCATCAAGCTCGACCAGAAGCGCAACAACGTCGTCGTCTCGCGTCGCGCCGTGGTGGAGCAAGAGTTCTCCGCCGAGCGCAGCGCGCTGATGGACAACTTGCAGGAAGGTTCGGTCGTGCGCGGCACGGTCAAGAACCTCACCGATTACGGTGCGTTCGTCGACTTGGGCGGAATCGATGGCTTGCTGCACATCACCGACATGGCATGGAAGCGCGTCAAGCATCCATCTGAAGTCGTCAAGGTCGGCGACGAAGTCGAAGTGCGTATCCTGAAGTTCGACCGCGAGCGTTCGCGCGTGAGCCTCGGCCTCAAGCAGTTGGGTGCCGATCCGTGGGAGAGCATCTCGCGTCGTTATCCGCCGAACACCCGTGTCTTCGGCAAGGTCACGAACATCGCCGACTACGGTGCGTTCGTGGAGATCGAAGATGGCGTCGAAGGTCTCGTGCACGTGTCCGAGATGGATTGGACGAACAAGAACGTCAATCCGGCCAAAATCGTGCAGACCGGTCAGGAAGTCGAAGTCATGGTGCTCGATTGCGACGAAGAGCGTCGCCGTATCAGCCTCGGCCTCAAACAATGTGCGGCCAACCCGTGGCGCGAGTTCTCCGAGAACTACAACCGCGGTGACAAAGTCTCCGGGCAGATCAAGTCGATCACCGACTTCGGGATCTTCATCGGTCTGTCGGGCAATATCGACGGGCTTGTGCACTTGTCGGATATCTCTTGGGACATCCCGGGCGAAGAGGCCGTGCGCAGCTTCCAAAAGGGTCAGACCATCGAAGCGATGGTGCTGGCGATCGATCCGGAGCGCGAGCGCATCAGCCTCGGTATCAAGCAGCTGGCGAAGGATCCGTTCGCGGGTTACATCGCCGACAACCCGAAGGGCAGTATCGTCCGCGGCGTCGTGAAGGAAGTCGATGCGCGCGGCGCGATCATCGATCTTGGCAACGGCATCGAGGGTCAATTGCGTGCTTCAGAACTCGGCCGCGACCGCGTCGAAGACGCTCGTCAGTTCCTCAAAGTCGGTGACGACATCGAGGCGAAGTTCTTGGGTGTCGATCGCAAGACGCGCTCGATTTCGCTCTCGATCAAGGCGAAGGAAGCATCCGAGGAAGCTGAGGCCATGCAGAGCTACCGCTCCGAGCAGGGTGCCCCGACTGCGGGTACGAGCTTGGGTGAGCTGCTCAAAGCGCAGATCAACTCGGATCGCGATCGCAGCTGAGTCTGAACTGAACTTCGTGGTGGTGACGGGGGCCCGCGCTCCCGTCACCACCGCGGACAGACCTTGCGGGGTCCCACATGACGAAGTCGGAACTCATCGAACTGATCACGGCCAAGCAGAAACATCTGCCCGCCAAGGATGTGGAGCTTGCGCTCAAGCAGATGCTCGAGATCATGAGCGACGCACTCGCGACCGGTCAGCGCATCGAAATCCGCGGCTTCGGTAGCTTCTCGCTGCATTTCCGCCCGCCTCGGCAGGGCCGTAATCCCAAGACCGGCGAAGCGGTGGCGCTCGCGGGCAAGTACGTCCCGCATTTCAAGCCGGGCAAAGATTTGCGCGAACGGGTCAACGAAAGCCTCGCTTATCCCATTCGCGACTGAATTTCTCCGCAGAACGACGTCATTGACGGCTCGCGCTGCGGCTCGAGCACCTCCTAGGCTCGTGCCTCCCTAAGGCCGTACCTGATCCCCCTCGGAGGTTGCCATGCAATTGCCCTTGTTATGTTTACTGGCGTTATCCGTCTCCAGCTTCGCGGCGGCTTCGGCTGCGCCGCCATCGGCCGCGGTGGCGCGGCCGACCGTCACGAGCAAACCCGTCGTCGCGGCTAAGCCCGTCGTCGCGGCTAAGCCCGCCGTCGCGGCTAAGCCCGCCGCGGTGACCGCGATCGATCTGAACTCGGCCGACGTACCCACGCTCGCGCGTGAGATGCGCGGTATCGGTGAGTCGAAGGCTCGCGCCATCGTCGAGTATCGCCGGCTCCATGGCCCGTTCCGTTCCATTGACGACTTGGCGCTCGTGAAGGGGATCGGCGCGCGCACCATCGAGCTCAACCGTGCCAAGTTGCGGGTTGGCGCGGTGACACCCAATCGTCCCGTTGGCCGCTAAAGGCGCCTCTCAACCTGACTCGACGGGGCGTTTCGATTTAACATTCAACTCCAGAGTGTTCGCCGCTGTGGATCTCGCCGCAGCGGCCCTGCCCGGAGTGGATGATGGCGAAACGCCCCCTCATTGAGACGGCCGTATTTCCGGTAGCCGGACGCGGCACGCGCTTTTTACCCGCGACCAAGGCCAGCCCCAAGGAAATGCTGCCGGTGGTCGACAAGCCGTTGATTCAGTACGCCGTCGAAGAGGCGCTCGCGGCCGGCGCACGGCGTCTCGTGTTCATCACGGGTGCTTCCAAGCGCGCTATCGAAGATCACTTCGACTCCGATCAAGAACTCGAGAACTTGCTGAAGTCGCAGGGCAAGTCCGATCTCGTCAAACAATTGCACAGCGTCTTGCCAAGCTATGCGACCTGCATCTACATCCGGCAGCCCGCACCACTTGGCTTGGGTCACGCGGTGCTATGCGCGCGGCCGGCCGTCGGCAACGAGCCATTCTTCGTGCATTTGGCCGATGATTTGATCGCCGCGGACGAACCCGTACTGGCACAGATGGCCGATGTTTATTCGCACAAGCGAGCGAGCGTGATCGGGTGTGAACCCGTGCCCCGTCAAGACACCGACAAATACGGCATCGTCGCCGTCGAGGCGGCAGGTGGCACCGCGCGCATCCGCAGCATCGTCGAGAAACCAAAGCCCGACAAAGCGCCCTCGAATCTCGCGGTGGTCGGTCGCTATTTGTTATCGCCCGCGATTTTCGAACATCTCGCGCAGATCGGGCGCGGAGCGGGTGGCGAGATCCAGCTCACCGACGGCATCGCGCGCTTGTTGCAGGAGGAGGCGGTTTACGCGTATCGCTTCGCCGGCAAACGCTACGACTGCGGCAGCAAGCTCGGTTATCTGCAGGCCACCGTCGCCTATGCACTCGCGCACCCGCAATTGGGTGCCGATTTTCGCCGCCATTTGAAGACCGTCGTCAAAACCCCTGCGAAGACCCGGAGACAGTGAACATGCTCGCTTACGAGTCGCCTTGGCTGGATGAAGACCTCAAGTTGTTTCGCGAGAATGTCGCGCGTTTCATCGAATCCGAGATGGTTCCGCACGATGCCAAATGGCGCAAGCAACACCATGTCGATCGTGAGCTGTGGCGCAAGGCGGGCGAGATGGGGTTGCTATGCCTCGATCTACCTGCCGAATACGGCTGCGGTGGCGGCGATTTCCGGCACGAGGTCGTCATGTACGAAGAGCTCTCGCGTCGGGCGATCTCCGGGTTCGGTCAGGGCGTACACAGCATGTGCGCTCACTACGTCTACAACTACGGCACCGAGGCGCAGAAACAGCGCTGGTTGCCGCGGCTTGCGAAGGGCGAGCTGATCGGCGCGATTGCGATGACCGAGCCCGGCGCGGGCTCCGATCTGCAAGGGATCCGCACGCGTGCGGTACGCGAGGGTGATCAGTATCGAATCAACGGCTCGAAGATTTTCATCACCAACGGTGGCAGCGCTTCTCTGTTGATGCTCGTGACTCGCACGAATCCGACCGAGCGCAAGCGCGGCTTGTCACTGATCATGGTCGAAACGGAGAATCTCCCCGGTTACCGCGTCGGTCGTGTGCTCGACAAGATGGGTATGCCGGCACAGGACACGGCCGAGCTTTTCTTTGAAGATGTGCGGGTGCCTGCTGACTGCCTGCTCGGTCCCGAAGAGGGGCAGGGTATGTACCACTTGATGGGCGATCTGCCGTACGAGCGACTCGTGATTGCGCTCTGTGGCGTGGGTGCGATGGAAGGGGCGGTGGCGGAAACCTCGAAATACGTCAAAGAACGCAAGGCGTTCGGGCAAACCATCGGTGACATGCAGACGGTTCGTCACAAGTTGGCGGAAGTCGCCACGCTCACGCGCGTCGCGCGCGTCTTCGTCGATGACTGCATCGTGAAGTTGCTGGCAGGCAAGCTCGATAACGAGACCGCCTCGATGGCCAAATACTGGGTGACCGACATGCAGCAGCAGGTGCTCGATGAGTGTGTGCAAATGCACGGTGGCTACGGCTACATGAACGAGTATCTCGTGTGCCGTATGTTCGCCGACTCGCGAGTGCAACGCATCTACGGCGGCACTAACGAAATCATGAAAGAATTGATCGCTCGCTCGGTGTGAGCAGAGGAGGCTAAGGATGGCTCTCGATTTGGTTCCGACCGGCGCTGACGTTCCGAACGAAGTGAATGTGATCGTCGAGATTCCAAAGGATGCCGACCCCGTGAAGTACGAGGTCGACAAGTCGACCGGCGCGATCTTCGTCGATCGGATTCTCTCGACGCCGATGCGTTACCCCTGCAACTACGGCTATATCCCGCACACGCTCGGCGGCGATGGCGACCCGGCCGATGTGCTCGTGATCCTGCCGTTGCCGCTGGTGCCCGGCTCGGTGATTCGATGCCGTCCGGTGGGTGTGCTGTTGATGGAGGACGAGCGTGGCGCCGATGAGAAGTTGCTCGCCGTTCCGGTCGACAAGACCTTCAACGGCTACAGTCACGTGCAAGATATCGACACCGTCTCAAAACACTGGCTCGAGCGGATCGGTCATTTCTTTGAGCACTACAAAGACCTCGAGGCCGGCAAGTGGGTCAAGGTGCAAGGTTGGGGTGACGCCGAGCAGGCGCGGACCATCATCAGCGAGGCGGTGCAGCGCTTCAACGCGGCGCCGGATAAGCCGCACTTCTGAGCGTCCGGCGCAGGCCTCTCGTTGCGCCTAGGCGCGGCGGCGCGGATTGAGCGTGGCGTAGTCGTAGCGGCCCGCGTACACGAGCTCGGCGTGGCAATCGCAGGAGCGAGCGGTGAGTCCCTCGAGCGTGAGGATCTCGATGCGATTTCGGGCGAGGGTGACGAGGTTCGCTGCTTCGACCTCGGCCAGTTCACGTGTGATCGCCTCGCGCCGCACACCCAGCAGATGCGCAAGGTCGGCCTGTGCGATCGGCAGCACGGTCAGATCCTGGATGTAATGGATCTGCAGCAGCAACCGCGCGAGACGCTGTTGCAGATTGTGCGACGCGTTGCAGGCGGCGAGCTGCCCAATCCGTCGGTGCGCGTGCATCTGTAACCACACCAGCATGTCACGCAGTGCGCCGGAGCGTTTGAATTGCGTGCGGTACAACGCGAGATCGCACACGGCCATATAGCCCGGTATCAAGGCGGTCACTCGGCGTGCGCCGAACGGCTGGGTGTGAACGACGTGCGTTCCGATCATGTGATGCCGGCCGAGCAAACCCGTGTGTGCATAGCGTCCGTCACCGACCGGCGCGTCGATCTGCGCCATGCACGTCAACGGAAATCCGATTTGCGTCACCGTTTGTCGATCGTCGACCAGTATTTGACCGCGGGTGACTTCGACAACTCGCAGCTGGGGCCGCAGCGCCGCCTGGACCGGCGGCGGCAGACGGACGAACAAGTGGTTGGCAGCGATGGCCGGCATTGACCGCAGTGTAGCCATGTCGGCGAGATAGGCAAATATCTTGCGAGACTCCGAAGGAGATGGCTCCCCGGCCTGGACTCGAACCAGGGACCTGCGGATTAACAGTCCGACGCTCTACCAACTGAGCTACCGGGGAACGGAGTCTCTCGAAGAGGCGCGCATTCTCTGGAAAGTGCCCCCCCGCGTCAAGCCGGGCGGCGACGCCATTCAAACCGGGCGCAGGAAGGCCGCGAGGCGCAGGATGGCGGTCTCCAGTTGGGTTTGAGCGGTGGCGAAGGAGAGTCGGATGTGACCCGGCGCGCCGAAGCCACTGCCCGGCACCACCGCCACGCCGGTCTGCTCGAGTAACTGCTCGGCGAAGACCGAATCGTCGGGCCAAGCGTGGCGCTGCAAGGCTTCACTGACATCCGCGAACGCGTAGAACGTCCCGGCACCCGGGCGGCAGCGGACGCCGGGCAGCGCGTTCAGCGCCGGCACGAGAAAATCGTGACGCTCGCGGTAGGCGGTATTCATCGCAGCGACGACGGTCTGATCCGCGTTGAGCGCGACGATCGCCGCGCGTTGCGCGATGCTCGAGGGGTTGGAGGTACTCTGTCCTTGGATGGTCGCCATCGCCGCGATCAACTCTGCCGGTCCACCGCAGTAGCCGATGCGCCAGCCTGTCATGGCGTGACTCTTGGAGACGCCGTTGATCGTCACCGTTCGCTCGTACAGTGCAGGGACGACTTGCGCCACGGTCGAGAAGGGCTCATCGGCCCACCAAATTTTCTCGTACATGTCGTCGGTGCCGATGACGATGCGCGGATGTTCGAGCAACACCTCGCCGAGCGCCTGCCACTCGTGACGCAGATAGGCGGCGCCTGTCGGGTTACATGGCGAATTGATGAGCAGCAGGCGAGTCTTGGGCGTGATCGCGGCCGCTAGTTGCCTCGCGGTCATTTTGTAGCCGCTGTCGGCCTTGGTTTGCACGATCACGGGCGTGGCATCGGCGAGGCGCACCATGTCGGGATACGACACCCAATAGGGCGCCGGGATGATGACTTCATCCTCAGGATCGAGCAGCGCGAGGCAGAGATTGAAAAGACTTTGTTTGGCGCCCGTGCTGACGAGGATCTGCTTGCGCTCGTAGTCGAGATGATTATCGCGCGCGAATTTGGCGCGGATGGCGTCCTTCAGTTCGGGTGTGCCGCCGACGTCGGTGTAGCGGGTGTGTCCCTCGCGGATCGCGGCGATACCCGCCTCGGCGATGTGCGCGGGCGTGTCGAAGTCCGGCTCTCCGGCCGTCAGACTGATGATGTCGCGCCCGGCAGCGCGCAGCGCCGACGCGCGAGCGGTGGCGGCCATCGTGGGCGAGGGTTTGACGCGTTTCACGCGACGAGAGACTAGAGAAGACACGGCGTTTATATTACGGGAACTCATGAGCGCCTTCCGTCTCCATTCGCCCTACTCGCCGGCCGGTGACCAGCCCACGGCGATTGCGGGGCTCGTCGAAGGTTTGCAGAGCGGCCTTGCGCATCAAACCTTGCTCGGCGTCACGGGGAGCGGTAAGACCTTCACGATCGCTAACGTGATCGCCGCGGTGCAACGACCCACGCTCGTGCTTGCTCACAACAAGACGCTCGCCGCGCAGCTATATGGTGAGTTCCGCGAATTCTTTCCTGACAACGCCGTCGAATATTTTGTCTCGTATTACGACTACTACCAGCCCGAGGCCTACGTGCCCTCGAGCGACACCTTCATCGAGAAGGACGCCTCCATTAACGAGCACATCGAGCAGATGCGCCTATCGGCAACCAAGGCGTTGCTCGAGCGTCCCGATGCCATCATCGTAGCGACGGTGTCTTCGATCTACGGGCTCGGTGATCCGCAGGCTTACCTTGCGATGGTGCTGCATCTGGTCCGCGGCGAGATTCTCGATCAGCGCAAGCTGCTGCGACGCTTGGCCGATATGCAATACACCCGCAACGAAATCGATTTCACGCAAGGTACATTCCGGGTGCGTGGCGATATCGTCGATATCTTCCCCGCCGAGTCCGAGCGCGAGGCGCTGCGAGTCGAGCTGTTCGACGAGACCATCGAGGGTCTTGCCGTGTTTGATCCGCTCACCGGTGAGGTCAAGCGCAAGCTGCCGCGCTTCACGGTGTATCCGGGTACGCATTTCGTCACTCCCAAAGAGCGTTTGATCGGGGCGATCGACAAGATCCGCGAGGAGTTGCACGATCGGCTCATCGAGTTACGAGGGCTCGATAAATTGGTCGAAGCGCAGCGCCTCGAGCAACGCACGATGTTCGATCTCGAGATGATGAAAGAGGTCGGCTACTGCGCCGGGATCGAGAACTACTCGCGCTATCTCTCGGGTCGCGAGACCGGTGAGCCGCCACCGTGCCTGTACGACTACCTACCACCCAATGCCTTGCTCGTCGTCGATGAGAGTCATCAAACCCTGCCGCAACTCGGTGCGATGTACAAAGGCGATCGTTCGCGAAAAGAGACCCTCGTGGAATACGGGTTCCGGTTGCCCTCGGCGCTCGATAATCGGCCGCTCAAATTCGAGGAATGGGAGCGGATGGCGCCGCAGATGATTTTCGTGTCGGCCACGCCCAGTGACTACGAAGCGCGTCATGCGGCGCAGACCGTCGAACAAGTGGTGCGTCCGACCGGTTTGCTCGATCCCGAGGTCGAGGTTCGCCCCGTGCGCACGCAGGTGGACGATGTGCTGTCGGAAATCCAGCAGTGCGTCTCGCGCGGCGAGCGGGTGTTGATCACGACGCTCACCAAGCGCATGTCGGAGGATCTGACGGAGTACCTCGAAGAGCACGGTGTCAAGGTTCGCTATCTACATTCCGACATCGAGACCGTCGAGCGCAGTGAAATCATTCGAGATCTGCGGCTTGGCGTGTTCGATGTACTCGTCGGCATCAATCTGCTGCGCGAAGGACTCGACATGCCCGAGGTCGCGTTGGTGGCGATCCTCGATGCCGACAAAGAAGGCTTCCTACGCTCCGAGAATTCTTTGATCCAAACGATCGGGCGAGCGGCGCGCAACTTGAACGGTCGGGCGATTCTCTATGCCGACAAGATCACAGGCTCGATGCAGCGTGCGCTGAATGAAACGGCGCGACGGCGCCGCAAGCAGATTGAGTTCAACGAGCAGCACGGCATCGTCCCGCAGGGGATCGTCAAGCGCGTATTGGATGTCATGGAGGGCGCCCGCGAGGAGGGTTTCGCCGCCGCCCTGAGTGGACGCGGCACCGGCAAGGGTGGCGCATCGGCAGCGCGCGGTCCGATGGGTCGAGGGGCTGCAGGCCGACGCCAAGCCGATGCGGCAGTCGATTTGCGACCGGAGCAGGCGCTGCGTCGCATGAAGCAGCTCGAGGGCGAGATGTTCAAGGCGGCGCGCAATCTCGAGTTCGAGGAAGCCGCCCGATTGCGTGACGAGATCGAGCGACTCAAACGGGCTGGGCTGGGCCTGCCCGCCGTGAAGGCGAGTTGACCCGCATGAAAAGACGGACGGTCTTGTGGTGGGGTCTTGGCGCGGTGTCGGCGGTCGTGATTGGTTGGGGTGCCTTGCCTCCCGCCTCGAGACTGCGCCGTGGTGATGAATCATCAAGCGATGAGATGCTTGAGCCGAACGCGTGGCTGCGCATCGGCGCCGACGACAGCATCCGCTTGTGGATGCCGCGCTGCGAGATGGGTCAGGGTACCCATACGGGTCTTGCCATGCTGTTGGCCGATGAGCTCGATGTGGCGCTCGAGCGCGTCCGCATCGAGGCCGCGCCGATTCACTCGGTCTACAACAATATCGCGGTGGCGACCGATGGGTTGCCGTTTCATCCTGACGATGACGGACTGATCAAACAGCAGGTCGAGCGTCTGACGACCAAGGCCGTCAGACGTATCGGCGTGATGGTCACCGGTGGCTCAACCAGTATCAAAGATTTGTGGGATCCGCTGCGCGAAGCCGGTGCCATGGCGCGGGCGACCATGCTGGCGGCAGCCGTGCGCGCTTGGGCGCTGCCGACTGCGCAGGGTTGTCGCATCGACGACGGCGCCATCGTCGCGCCGGACGGCCGACGTGTTCGCTACGGCGAGCTCGTCGCGCGTGAGGGCGGTGCGCTCGAGCCTGCGACCGAGTGGCGGGTCAAGGAGGCCTCTGAACGCCGCATCGTCGGTCGATCGCGGCCGCGTTTGCCGGAGGAAGTGCTCGCCAAGGTGACGGGCAAAGCCCGTTTCGCGCTCGATGTTCAAGAGCCCGGCATGCTGTTCGCGCTGGTCGATTGGTCACCCTACCGCGAGGGGCGCATCGCCGTTTCCAATGCGGATGCGCTGCGCAAGTTGCAGGGCGTCGTCGATGTCGTTGCCGTGCCGGCGCTCTCGGGTGGCCCACCGGGTCTAGCGGTGCTCGCGAGCAGTCGCTTTGCAGCAGAGCGGGCGCTCGGCCAATTGGTCGCGCAATGGGTGGCAGGCGAGGCCGGCATGTTCTCCGATGCCGATCTCGAGCGCGAGCTGCAAAGCGCGCTCGAAGACGCATCAGCGGGACATCGTTATCGCAACGTCGGCGACGTCGATGCCGTGTTTGCGCGAAATCTGCGCAGCGACGCCGCGCGCACGCTCACCGCGGACTATGCCGTGCCGTTTCTCGCACATGCAGCGATGGAGCCGCTCGCCTGTGCGGTCAAGTTCGAGACCGATCGGGCGACCGTCTGGGCGGGCGTACAAGTGCCCGACGCCGCTCGTTCGGCCGCCGCCAAAGTATTCGAGCTCGATGCCGAGCAAGTGACCCTTGAGAGCCTCTATCTTGGCGGCGCGTTTGGGCGGCGTCTCGAAACCGATTTCATCGCGCAAGCCGCGGCGATCGCCAAGGCCGCACCCGGAAGGCTCGTGCAGGTGTCGTGGCGTCGAGAGGACGACACCCGCAATGATTTCTTCCGCCCCGGCGCGCGGGCGCGACTACGCGCGCGGCTCGATGACGGCGGTCGGGTCGTGGCGTGGGTGGCTCATTCGAGCGGGCAGTCCATCGTGAAGCAGTCGTTCGAGCGCGTGTTCGGCTTGCCCGCAGCCGGCCCCGACAAGACGACGGCCGAAGGCGCCTTCGATCAGCCTTACGAGTTCGCGAATCACCGCGTGACGCATCGGGCCGTCGACTTGCCGGTACCGGTCGGGTACTGGCGTTCAGTCGGTCATTCGCAGCAGGCGTTTTTCACCGAGACCTTCGTCGATGAGTTGGCGCGCTTGGCGCTCGTCGATCCGGTCGAGTTTCGCGCTCGACACCTGCGCGAGCACCCACGTCATCTGGCCGTACTGACGCTCGCGGCCGAGAAGGCGGGCTGGGATACGCCCGCGGGCTATGCCGCCGACGGTGCACCCATCGCCCGTGGCGTCGCGCTCAACCAGTCCTTCGGCTCGATCGTCGCGGAGGTCGTCGAGGCCTCGTTGAGCCCCGAGGGCGAGCCGCGGGTGCATCGGGTGGTGGTCGCCATCGATTGTGGCGTCGCGATCAACCCCAACTTGATCGCACAACAGCTGGAGAGCGCCGTCATTTACGCGCTCTCGGCGGCGCTCTACGGTCAGATCCACTTCAACGAGGGTCGGGTCGAGGAGGGTAACTTCGACCGGTATCGCGTTCTGCGCCTCGCCGAGACCCCGATCATCGAGACCCACATCCAGCCCTCGAACCGTTCGCCGGGCGGCGTGGGCGAGCCTGGAGTGCCACCCTTGGCGCCGGCCTTGGCCAATGCGGTGGCAGTTTTGACGGGTAAACCGGTGCGGCGGTTGCCGCTGATCGGTGCCTAGGGTATCTTTCGCGACCTTTCCGCAGGCGCGTAGCTCAGTGGTAGAGCACCACCTTGACATGGTGGTGGTCGGTGGTTCGATCCCACTCGCGCCTACCAATTCAAGATTGGGCGTTTTCG
>CAMCBU010000021.1 GCA_945873095.1 Klebsiella pneumoniae
GATTGGATCGTCGGTGCGTACTTCAAGAAGGACGAAATCGACAAGACCGACCGCTTCATCGGTGAGAACTTCTTGGGTGCCGTGCTGCCGGGTGGTAACAACCCGCTCTCGACGCTCTCGGGCGAGAACAAGTGGATCAACCAGGGCGAAATCGAGAATGCAGCGGCGTTCGCGAGCCTTGGTTTCAAGCTGACCGAGACGGTTAAGATCAGTGCGGGTCTTCGCTACACCCAAGATAAGAAGTCCGGTTCGGTACAGGGCATCGTCGTCGAAACGGGCGATCGCTTCAGCCCGAACGACCCGCGTCCGAACGTGACCATCGAGGGCCTCTGTCGCCGTCCGGATGGCACGGTCGTCAGCCCGACACCGGCGGCTTGTGCGGCACCGAACAAGTGGGTGTACGAGGAGGGCAGCGGCTTCACGACACCGTATTCGGCCAAGTGGAACGAGTCGACGCCGCAGGTGACGATCGATTGGTCGCCGAGCGAGAACACGTTCGTCTATGCCACCGTCGCCAAAGGCTTCAAGGGTGGTGGTTTCGACGATACGCCGGCGAACCCCGCTCAAGCCGCCACGCCGTTCGATCCGGAAGAGGCGACCAACTACGAGGTCGGCTTCAAGACCACGCTGCTCGATCGTCGTATGCGCTTGAACGCGTCGGTCTTCAAGATGGACTACAAAAATCTGCAGGTCACGCAGACGAACGCAGCCTGTCTTTGCAATCTGACCGACAACGCGGCGAGCGCCGACATCAAGGGCGTCGAGGCGGAGTTGGAGTTCCTCGCGACCGACGCGCTGCGTCTATCGCTCGGCGGCTCCTACGTCGACACCGAATACGTCGACTTCCTCGAGTCGGCCATCAATCCGACGACTGGTACCCGTCTCGATAGCTCGGGCAACCGCCTGCAGCGCACCCCGGAATCGCAAGTGAGCGTCGGTCTCGACTACACGATGAACTTCGGATCCTACGCGGATGCGCTGAAGCTCAGCCTCAATTACAACTGGCAGAGCGATCTGTTCTGGGCGACCGACAACATTGCGACGGAGCCTTCCTACGGCCTGCTCGATGCGCGCATTCAGCTCGCACCGAAGGATGCCGATTGGTCGGTGTCGTTGTGGGGTAAGAACCTCTCGGACGAGCTCTATCGTGTGAACATCATCTCGTTCTTCGGTGAGGAAGTGTCGCAGTTCGGTCCGCCGCGGACCTACGGCCTCGACGTCGCCTGGAAGTTCTGATGATCTGATCGAGAAGGCGGGGTGCTCAGAGATGGGGCACCCCGCCTTTTTCTTTGGGCCAATTTCTTTGGGCTGATCGTTTGAGCCCTCCACTCGAGGTCGTTGCATGGCTGAAGTGACCGCCATCTGCCGCTTTTGTCACGCCACCTGTGGCTTGGTGGCCACGCTCGAGGCTGGCCGGATTACCAAACTCAGAGGCGATCTCGATAACCCGATGTACACGGGCTACAGCTGCATCAAGGGGCGCAACTACCACGAGTTCCACGCCTCTCCCGATCGCATACTGAAACCGCTGCGGCGGAATGTGAATGGCGATTTTGAATCTGTTGCGAGTCGCGAGGCGCTTGTCGAGATCGCTGCGAAAACACGCTCCATCCTCGATCGCCACGGATCGCGAGCGGTTGCGATGTACGGCGGTACGTTCAGTCACTTTTGTCCCGCGGGTGTGATGCTGCGCGAAGCGTTCATGGATGCTATCGGTTCACCGATGCGCTTCTCGAATGCGACGATCGATCAGCCGGGCAAACCGATCTCCATGGCGCTGCACGGCAAATGGGGCGCAGGTCCGCAGGATTTCGCCGAGGCTGATGTCTGCTTGCTCGTCGGCGCTAATCCGTTGGTGTCGATGTGGGGCGGCATTCCCTCGTTTAATCCCGCGCGGCGCCTGCACGAGGCGCGCAAGCGCGGCTTGAAACTGATCGTCATCGATCCGCGCCGATCTGAGACGGCGCGTAAGGCCGATCTGCATCTGCAGTGTCTGCCAGGCCAGGACGTGGCGCTCCTTGCCGCGATGTTGCGGGTGATCATCGAAGAGGGTCTCCACGACAAGGCTTTCGTCGCAGCCGAAACAGAAGGCTTCGCGCAGTTGCGTGAGACGGTGGCGGCTTTCTCGCCTGAACGGGTCGCTGCTGTTGCCGGTGTTACCGCGGACGATATCGTCGCGGCGGCGCGTTTATTTGCTAGGGCGCAGCGCGGCAACGCGACGAGCGGCACCGGCCCGAGCATGGCGCCCCACGGCGTGCTGATGGATTACCTCGTGCTCGCCCTCAATACGATTTGCGGACGCTGGGTGAAAGCCGGTGAGCGTATGCCGAATCGGGGTGTGCTCTTTCGACAGTTCTCAGGCGTGGCACGCGCCGAGAAACCGCGCTCTGCCGTCGGCTCTGGTGAGGCGCTGCGGGTGCGTGGCTTGACCGATACCGCAGCGGGGTTACCCACCGCTGCGCTGGCCGATGAGATTTTGACGCCGGGTGAGGGGCAGGTGCGAGCGCTGTTCGTGATCGGTGGTAACCCCTTGCTCTCGTGGCCCAATCAAGAAAAAACCCGTCGCGCCCTCGAGTCGCTCGAGTTGCTCGTCGTGATCGACCCGATGCTCTCGGCCACGGCTCGTCAGGCGCATTACGTCATCGGGCCGCGTCTCGGCTTCGAGTCGCCCGCGATCACCTTCGGCAACGAAGGCATCACGGTCTACGGTTTGTCGCTCGGTTATCCGGAACCCTATGCGCAGTATCAACCCGCCTTGATCGAACCGCCCGCCGGCAGCGATGTGCTCGAGGATTGGCGAATTTTCTTTGAGCTCGGCAGGCAGATGGGCTTGTCGCTCGCGTTTCGCGGACAGCCGTTCGATATGGCATCGCCACCGACGACCGATCGACTGCTCGAGACTTTCGTTGCGAAGAGTCGGGTACCGCTCGAGCAGATCAAACGGGTTCCGCACGGCGCGATCTTCCCTGATCCGAAACCACTTGCGGATCCGAAGCCGCTCGATTGGCCGCACCGGCTGCAGCTGGCGGCCACGTTGATGATGCAGGAATTGGCGACGGTAGCAGCTGAGCTACCCATCACAGCGGGGCTGCCGAGCACGGCGCAGCAGATCGATCGTGATTATCCCTGGCTACTCGTGACGCGGCGCGAACACGCTGTCTACAACTCGGTCGGTCAGCGCTTGCCGGCGTTACGAAAACGGCTCTCGCACAATCCCGTCTATGTGCATCCTGACGATGCCGGTGCGCTCGGGCTGCTCGATGACATGTCGATCGAGATCGAGTCGCGCCATGGGCGTACGCGGGCGCGAGTGCGTCTAGCGGACGACATTCGGCGCGGTGTGATTTCTTTGGCGCACGGTTTCGAGGAGGCCAACCCCGCGGCGCTCATCGACGATGCGAGCGGTTTCGATGCGTTGAGTGGTCTGCCGCGCATGAGCGCCATCCCGGTGCGCATCCTGCGCGCCGCTAGCTAAAGCTCGCGCGTATAGCTAAAGCTCGCGCGGCTAGGGCTCAGAGGCGTTCGCGCCTGAGTCGAATACCGGCTTTTTCCCGATCCCAAGTGTCGGCCGTGATGCCCTCGTCGCGGAAGACGACCTTGCGCGGTTTGTTGGTCTCGGTCTTCGGGATCTCGTGCACGAGCCGCACGTAGCGCGGAATCATGAAATAGGCGAGTAAAGGTGCGAGAAACTCGATGAGCTTCGCCGGATCGAAGGGATCGCCCGCTTTGGGTTTGATCACGGCGAGCACGTCTTGCTCGGCAACCTCGTTGGCAACGCCAACGACGACGACTTCATCGACTTGCGGGAATTGCCGGATCGCATTTTCGACTTCGAAGGAAGAGATGTTCTCGCCGCGACGGCGGATCGTGTCTTTGATGCGATCGACGAAGTAATACTTACCCTGCTCGTCCTGGCGAAAGAGATCGCCGGTGTGGAACCAACCGTTGCGCCAGGCGCGCGCCGTGGCTTCGGGCAGACCGTCGTAGCCGGCGTTCATGTTCCAGGGAATATCACTGCGACAGATGAGTTCGCCGATCTGGCCGCGCGGCATTTCGATGTCGTTCTCGTCGACCAGACGGCACTCGATGCCGCTACGAGGCCAGCCGCAGCTGCCGTCGGGCGGCGCATTCATATCCGTCATCAAAGGTGTCGAGACTTCCGTCATGTTGAAGCCGGTGAGATAGTCGAAACCGAAGCGCTTGGCGAAAGCGATGGTCTCCTCGTTCACCGGGAACATGGTGAGATACTTGAGCGGGTTGTTGGCATCATCCGCGCGTGGCTCTGCCTTCGAGAGAAAGGCTGCCATGACGCCGATCAGGCCCGAGGTGCTGCTGCACTGTCCTTCGCGCACCTGATGCCAGAACTGTGTCGTGCTGAAACCCTCGACCAGATAGAAACTGCCCGAGCGCACGAGCGCGCAGGTGATCGAGCTCGTACCGCCCACATGGAACATCGGCAGGTTGATCAGGATGCACTCGCCCTCTTGCAGATAGCCGTAGTTCACAACCGCTGTGGTGTAGCCCTGCAGATAGGGCGATAGCACCCCCTTGGACGGACCGGTCGTACCCGAGGTGTAGATGATGCTCTGGATGTCGAAGTGCTCGATGAGGGTGCTGTCATCGAGCGCGCTGGCATCGCCGAGCAGAGCGTCGATGTCGGTGAACACCTGCTGCAATTTTGGCGTTTGCAGGCCGTGCAGGCGTTCAACGAGGCTCGGATGCGCGAGCATCACCGCACCGCCTGCGGCATGGATGACATGCTCCAGCACTTTGCCCTTGTAGGCGGTGTTCAGCGGAACGTAGATGGCGCCCAAATAGTTGATGGCGAACCAAGCGAGCACGATGGATCTGCCGCTTGGCAGCCAGACGAACACGCGATCGCCTTTACGGACTCCGCGCGCCTGCAAGCCTTGGGCGAGGCGGCGAACCTCGTCGCGGCACGCAGCGTAAGTCCACTGCGTGCCGTCCTCGAAACGTGCGAAACGACGCTCTGGGAATCGGGCCGCTCGGCTGTCGAGCATATATTTGAGAACGCAATCCTCGCGTGCAGGAGTGGTTGCACTGAACCACGCTGGACGATGCGGCATGCTCATCGCTGGCTTAAGCCTGCTGCAGTTGCTTCAAGAGGGTCGTCATGTCGAAGTAATCACGCCATGAGCACACTTTCTCGCCGCGAAAGCGAAACACGGTCATGAAGGGCAAGCTGATCGGTTTGCCATCCTTGATGTAGTTCTCGACGCCTTCGAGCATGGCGACGTCACCTTCGACCACGAGGGCGTGGATGTCGTAGCGCTTATCCGTCATGCCCTTGGCGAATTTATCGAGGAATTGCACGACGGCCTGTTTCCCGATCAGGTCTTTGCCCGGCATGATGCCCGCGACCACATCGTCGGTGCATAGCGCCATCACGGCTGCAACATCGTCTTTCACCCAGGCGGCGTAGTACTCGCGGACGGTCTCGGCATGGTTCATGTGCGGTCCCCTCTTGCGTCGATGCGGCGCTCCGGTCAGGATAGAAGCATTAGGTTCTGTTGTGCAAGTCACCGGAGCCTCGGGGAGGGGGAATTCAAGTTGGCACGGGTGCAAATGCCCACGGTGGATCAGGTGCGAGAGCTGCCGGAGCTCGTGCGTCATGTCGTACCGTCATCCTGGGAAGATCTCAACGGTCACGTTAACGTCCAGCACTACACGGCCCTCTACGACATGGCGGGCTACCCCTTCATGGAGCTGATGGGGATCAGTGCCGACTACGTGCGTGACAGCCGAGTCGGTATGTTCGATCTCGAGCACCACATCTGGTTTCTCGATGAGATGCACGTGGGCGATGTGGTCACGGGGCACGCCTGTCTCGTGGCGCGAGGACCGAAGCGCGTGTTGTCGGTGATGTTCATCATCGACGAGACGCGCGATCGTTTAGCCAGTGTGCTCGAGGTCATCTCGACCACGGCGGATCTCGATGCGCGCCGAACCATCGCGATACCCGAGCCGTTGGCAATGCGCATCGATGCGCTGATCACGGAACAGAATTCACGCAACTGGAAGGCGCCGAGCAGCGGTTCCTTGAGCGTATAGGGAGAGAGTCATGGAAATGCATCAAGCGTTGATCGATTTGTTCTTGGTGATCGCGTCCTACATCATGATTTCGTTCATCGTCGTATGGGTCATCGGTTTAGCGCTCAAAGATTCGAGCATCGTCGATATCTGGTTCGCGCCCTGCATCGGCATCGCGGCGGTGATCGGTTCTTACTTGGCTGACGGCGCCGAGCCACGCCGTGAGCTCGTGATGATCTTGGCCGTGTTGTGGGCGGCTCGGCTTGGCGGCTATCTGCTGTGGCGCAACTGGGGTCGTGAAGATCGGCGTTATGCGCGCTTGCGCCAACACGTCGAGTCGCAGGGTAAGAGCTACGCTTGGCACAGCCTTATCCACGTGAATATCTACCAGGGCATCACGGTGGTGATCATCGCGATTCCGTTCCTGTTTGCGCAGGTCGCGACGGAGCCGGTTGCGCTAGGGACTCTGGCTTACCTCGGGTCGGCGCTGGTGCTCTTTGGCATCGCCTTCGAGGGGATGGCGGATCTGCAGCTGACGCGCTTTCGTTCGAATCCTACCAACGAGGGGCGGGTGCTCGATTCGGGTTTGTGGCGCTACTCGCGTCATCCGAACTATTTCGGCGAGTGCTGCGTGTGGCTCGGCTTTGGGCTGATTTCGGCCGAGGTTCCTTGGGGTTGGATCGGTCTTGCGTCGCCTGCCTTCATGATGTGGGCGATCCTCGGCATGATGGGCAAGGAATTGCTCGAGCGCCGCATGTTGAAGAAGCGTCCGGAATACCAAGACTATGTGCGGCGGACGAGCGGCTTCTTTCCTTTGCCACCGCGCGACTGAGCGCGCTTGCGGCGCGGTTTCGTGGCGATGATGACTTCGACATCGTGTGGGTCGATCGCTTCGCCGCAGCTGCCGCAGACCAAACGAGTTTTGAGCCGATGATCGCAGCTCTTGTGAGTCATCTTGATGCTCGGACCGTGCGGCGAGGGCATCCAGCGAGAACCCCACTCGTGCAGCGCCAGCGAGAACGGGGCGAGGTCGAAGCCTTTCTCCGTGAGTCGGTATTCGTAGCGGGGCGGCTTGTCCTGATAGAGGTGCTGTTGGATGACGCCTGCCGACAGCAACAACCGCAGTCGATCGGCGAGAATGTTGGTAGCGATACCGAGCACCGAGTTGATGTCATCGTAGCGATGCAAGCCAAAGAAAAGTGCTGCGAGCAGCAACGCCGTCCAGCGATCGCCGACGGTGTCGACCGCATGAAACATCGTGGTGTCGACGCCCTCGGCATGGCGTGTGGCCGTCGCGCTCTTGCGGCGCCGCGTCGTGCGTTCCGTCGTGACGGGGCGTCGTGCGCCAGGACCTGCCGTCGAAGCGATCTCTTGCAGGCGCACCGGTTCGTCGCAATGCGCGCAGGTGAGCGTCGGGTCGAGGTCGTGGCCGCAGCGGCGATGTTGAATGCGTGGCGGCAGACCGTGTTCGCCTGCCCAGCGATGTTCCCAACGCCACATGCACAGCGCGACCGGATAAAAATCGAGGCCCTTCTCGGTCAGTCGATATTCGAGACGACTCGGCGCTTTGCCGTAGGGCACGCGGTACAGCACGCCGTGTTCGACGAGGGCGTTCAGGCGAGCGGTGAGCGTGCCGCGCGCAGCGCCGGTGCGACGCCGAAGATCTTCGAAACGGCGGACCCGCAGGAAGGCGTCGCGCAGAATGAGGAACGACCATCGATCGCCGATCGCCTCGAGTGCGCGAGCACCCTCGCCACTGCGCAGCAGATAGCGAATCGTGTCGACGTTTTGTGGCAACTTGCTGCGCTGCATGTAGGGCGGCAGTTTAACACTCGAGGAGTGAGCAACCGATGACGTGGCAGCAATTGAAAAAAATCCTAGCGTTCTACGGCCGTTTTACGCTGAGTTTCACCCAAGTGGGTTATCTCGCGCGGCGTGTGTTTTGGTCGAAGTTCGTCGCTGATTTCCGCGGCCAGCATTGGCTCGTCACCGGCGGTTCGGGAGGCTTGGGGCGGCAGATGGTGCTTGAGGCGCTGCGCGGTGGCGCGAGCGTGGTAGCGGCGGCGCGCAGTGAATCCAAGTTGGCCGAACTGCGCGCCGAGATCACGGCGGCGGGTTTGACGGGCCTCGAGACCGAGTGCTGCGACTTCACCTCCACCGCCGATACCGAGCGTTTGATCGAGCGACTCGTCGCTCGCGGTCGGCGTTTCGATGCGTTGATGAACAATGTCGGTGTGCTGAACGACGATCTCACCATCACGAGCGAAGGGCGCGAAGCCTCATTCGTCTCCAATTTGTTGTCGCACTACCAGCTCACCGAAGCGCTGATCGCCAAACAGTTGCTCGGCAAAGGCAGCGTGGTCGTCAACGTGACCTCGGGCGGCGGCTACAACGTGCCACTGATGACCGGCACGATGAACGTGACGGATCCGAAGCGTTACAACGGCACCGTGGCCTATGGTTTTCACAAGCGCGCGCAGATGGTGCTCAACCAGTACTGGCGCGATCGGCACGCAGCGCTCGGCATCGACTTTTTCGTGATGCACCCGGGCTGGGCGGACACGGCGGGCGTACAGCGCTCGCTACCGCGTTTCCGACAGATCCTGAAATCCATCTTGCGCGACGCCGCATCGGGTGCCGATACGGCGATTTGGCTCGCTGCCAAACGACCGGCACAACCCGAAGAGGAGTCGGTGTGGTTCGATCGCGCCGTGCGCACGGCCCACGTGTATCCGCAGACGCGTGTGACTCGCGAAACGCCGCAGTCGTTGGTTGCGTATCTCGAAGCCGAGTTGGCGCGCGGCCCGCGCTGAGCCCGGGTTTACGGAGCGCGGAAGACCGTCTTGCCGCGCGAGATCGTCTCGAGCACCTGCAAACTGAGCAGCGCTTCGGGATCCATGCCGAGCGGGTCCTGATCGACGATCACGAAGTCGGCTTGTTTACCGGTCGTGATCGAGCCTTTGCGCGACTCTTCGCCATATTGGCGAGCAGCATCGATGGTGATGCCGGCGAGCGCCTCCTGAATGCTTGCGCGCTGCTCGGCGCCCAAGATCTGGCCGCTGCGGGTGCGTCGCGTGGTCGCTGACCAGAGCGTGCGGATCATGTCAGGCGGCACGACCGGCGGATCGTTGTGCAGCGTGTAGCGAATACCGCGCTGCGTCGCCGATCGCGTGGGGCTGATGCGCATCGCACGCGTGAGACCGAGTGTTTCATCGCGATGCCAATCACCCCAGAAAAAGGTGTGGCTGACGAAGAAGGAAGGGGTGATCCGAAGCCGCGCCATGCGATCGAGTTGATCGTCGCGCACGGTTTGCGAGTGGATCATTACCACCCGCGGCGGCTCCGGCACGGCCGCGGCTTCGACGGCATCGATCAACATTTCAGCGGCCGCATCGCCATTGGCATGCGCCAACAGCGGTACACGGGCTTGCAGGGCGGCGGCCACGGCCTTCTGGACAACCGGCTCCGGCAGGTTCGGATAGCCCCGATAGGTGGCGTCTCGGCCGACGGGCGGGATGGCGTAAGGCTCGCTGAGGAACGCGGTTTTTCCCTGCGGCGATCCGTCAAGGATGAGCTTGACGCCATCGACGCGGAATCGATTCTGATATTCGTCGGAGACGAATTCTTTGGGTAAGGCCGCCCCGATGGGCGACCAATAACGATAAGCGACCACATCGAGGTTCAGCAGGCCGTTTTGCGCAGCGTTTTGCAGTAGCTGCAAGTTATCGGCGTTGGCACCGCCATCCTGCACCGTCGTCAGACCACGACTTGCGAGATATCCGAGCGTCTTCTGCAGGCCGGCGAGCGCGCCCTCGGGATTGGGTCGGGGCAGACGTGTCATGACGGCGTAGTGGGCCATCTCCTCGAACACACCGTTGGGCTCGCGGGAATCGGTGCGGCGTCGGTACGCACCGCCGGGCGGATCCATCGTCTCGCTAGCGATACCCACTTGCGATAGCAAGGCCGAGTTGCCGACGCTCAGATGGCCCGAGACGTGGACGATGAAAATCGGATGCTCGCGCGAGACGGCATCGAGGTCATCGCGCGTCGGATGACGCTTTTCTTTGAGCAGCGAGTCGTCGTAGCCAACCCCGACGACCCATTGACCAGCGGGTATGCGCTCGCGCTCGATGTGCTCGCGCAGCGTCGTCTGCAGATGCGCAACGTCATCGACCGGTCCGACCGGCGGTGGTGCGAGGTTGACGAAATTGATGTACGCCGCGGTCGCCGTCAGATGACCGTGGGCGTCGATGAACCCTGGCAGCATCGCACGGCGGCCGAGTTCGACGATGCGAGCCGTGCTTGCGTGCGCCGCTCGCAACTCGCTACCACCTACCGCCACGATGCGATCGCCTTCGACGAGCACCGCTTCGGCGCTGGGCCGAGCCGGATCGAGCGTGATGATACGACCCACATACAACGTGGATGTCGTCGACGCGGCTGCCGGCGCAGCTGGCAACGCGGGCGGTAAAGCCGCCGTCGCCATCAGCAGCGCGGCGCTGAGGCCGCGCTGCCAACGATTCAGGCGGCTACGCGAGAGCGTTGGGTCGCTGCGGCCGGCCACAGATCGCGCCCGTAGCACCAAGAGGCGTGAAAGCCTGCTGGAACCCGTCCCGGCACCGCAATGCGCGTGATCGGGCCTGCTGTGATGTGCTTGGCGTCGAATATCCATGCTTCCGACTGATAGTCCGCGATGTTGGTGGCGAGTGTAACGCAGTAGCCTTGGTCTTCGTCGCCGCCTCGAGTGCTCTTCGCGAAGGCGGTTTCGCTCGGGAACCAACCACGGGGATAGTGGTAGATCTCGCGCGTACCTCGATCGTGGTCGTATTTGACGAGCCCTTCGAACGCCAGCGTTTGCAGATCGGTCGGGATCAGCTGGTGATAGGAGTAACGGCTCTTCACGCCGTAGAGATCCATGTCGGGCAAACAGAACTCCACGTTCAGATCGTCGAGTTGCTCCTCGCTACACTCGCCAGTTTTGAGATTCATGCGCCAGCGACGCAGATGCCCTTTGTAGCGCAGGTAGGCCAACATCGAGCTCAGCGGACCTTCGGAGGGGTCGCGTCGAATCGTCGGGTCTGGTTGGAAGCAACCATCCATGATGATCGAGTCGCCCTCTTCCCACGCGTTGACCATGTGCAGCACATAGCCCGGTTCGAACTCGAACCAGCGAACTTGCGCCTGCGTTCCGTAGCGCGGCATGACACCGAAGCGGCTCGGAATGTCACGCCGGAACTGCACGATGCGATGCCCCGTCTTGCTCAGCAGCGCCGGATCGTGGAACAGCGGGAAGTCGTGCAGGATCGTGTAGTTCGCAGTGATCGTGGTGTCGTGCGGCAGACGCGGCCCTGGCAGGTCGATGCGCGCCGTGTGTTTTACGCGGCCCTCGGCGCCGATGACGTAATAGGTGAGCCACGGCTGAAAATCGGCATACCCATAGTTGATGTATTCGTTGGTGCGCACATCGACCTTGCCGTGCGCATTGAGCGAAGTACCGAGACCCCCGTGAAAGGTTTCTTCGCCCGTCGTCTCCAGCGTCAGCGGATCGAGCGCATGGATGCGACCCGAGTTGTACCACGCGGCCAGTAATTTGCCGTTGTGCAGGTTGAGGGTCGTATTGGCGGTATCTTTGCAGTAGTCGGGGTTCATGGCCGCATTCTCGCGCCCGGCTACACGCGAAATGTCGTAAGGACCCATGATCCCCGAGAGCTCCACTCGACCGTGCTCGATCTCGTCATGGAGTGCGCGCGTTTGGGTCCACTTGCGGATGTAGCTTGCGCGGCCGTCGCGGAAATACATGCCGTGCACCATGCCGTCGCCATCGAACCAGTGATAGGGGCCCTTGGGTTCGAAAATCGGGTTCGGTCCCTGACGCATGTAAGCGCCGTACAAATCGTCAGGCACCTGGCCAGCGTTGACCTTCAGATCGACGGCCGTGACCTCGGAGACCACCGGTGTGTAGGGGCCGTGCAAATACGGGTTGTCGATGCCATCCACCCAAGTTGGGCGATCGATGGGGTCTTGCGTGCTGATGTCG
The DNA here is from genome assembly GCA_945873095.1 of Klebsiella pneumoniae. GTDB lineage: Bacteria > Pseudomonadota > Gammaproteobacteria > Steroidobacterales > Steroidobacteraceae > UBA964. The sequence continues at coordinate 12,089 of CAMCBU010000021.1, forward strand.
GTGTACTTGCGCATGGATGTTCTCCTCAGGAAGCCCGCTCGACGATGAAACTGACCGTGGTGGTCGCGCTGCCGCCCACATTGAGGGTGGCGAAACGCTCAGCGTTGTCGACTTGATAAGCGCCCGCTGTGCCGGTGACCTGCTTGTAGCAATCGAGCAGCATACGAACGCCCGTCGCGCCGACCGGATGTCCAAGTCCGATCAGACCACCACTCGGGTTGACCGGAATACGACCGCCGATTTCGATGTCGCCGTTTTCGATGGCTTGCCAGCTTTGCCCGGGCGCTGTGATGCCAAAGTGATCGATCGCCATGTATTCGGTACTGGTGAAGCAGTCGTGCGTCTCGATGCCGCTCAATTGTTCAACACCGCTGATGCCGGCGCGCCGGTAGGCATCGGTGATGGTGGCGCGCACGAAGGGGAAAATATACGGCTGGCCCTCGCTCATCTTCACTTTGGCTGCATAGGTGATCGGCGCGGTGCGATGACCCCAGCCGGCGATACGAGCCAAAGAATTCAGTGGGCGACCGCGTTGTCGCGCCCACTCGCGAGCCACGGCTGCGCTCGCCAAGAAAACGACCGCTGCGCCGTCGGTGATCTGGCCGCAGTCTTGTTTGCGCATACGCCCGTCGATGACAGGATTCGCGACGTCGTCTTGTTGGAAGCTCCGTTCGGTGAATTCCCAGCGACGCGTTTGCGCATTCGGATTCTTGCGGGCGTTGCCAAAGTTGATTTCGGCGATACGAGCGAGATGATCAGCCTTCAGACCGTAGCGGCGCTCGTATTCACCGGCGAGCTCGCTGAAGACGTGCGGCCAAGGATATTTTACATCGACACACTCGTGACCGGCCCACATGGCGGTGGCGCCAATCAACTTGGCCGCTTGATCGCCCGGCACGTTGCGCATTTGCTCGATGCCGACCACGGCCGCCAATCCATATCGACCCGCTTCGATTTCGGCGGAGGCGGCGAGTGCGGCCAGACTACCCGAGGCGCAGGCGCCCTCGTGCCGCGATGCCGGGATACCCGCCAAGTCCGGCAAGGCTGCGGCGAGCACGCCACCCAGATGGCCTTGGTTACAGAACAGTTCAGCCGCGAAGTTGCCGACGTGGGCCGTGTCGAGTTGCTGTGGTGTGAGCTGCGTGGCCGCGAGACCCTGTTCGAGCACATCGCGCATACCGTCGGCGATTTCCCGACCGCTCCGGCCCCAGTTTTCGGAGAAGTCGGTTTGGTACCCTCCGAGGATGTAAACCTGTTCCGTCATATCAGTGCCCCCGTGATACGTCGCAGAATAGTATCATTATGCAAGTCATTGGGAGATGGCCATGAGTGGAAATACGGAGTCGCCCCGCCAGTTTGTTCGTTTGCAGGACTGGGCTTCGGGTCTGCGACTGCCGATGATCGCGGCGCCCATGTTTTTGGTCTCGGGACCCGATTTGGTGCTCGCCTGTTGCCGAGCCGGCATCGTCGGCTGTTTCCCGGCGCCCAACGCCCGCACGATCGAGGTGTTGGACGAGTGGCTGCAGCGTATCACCCAAGGCCATGGCGCATTGGCTGCGAGCCAACCACGCCATCTCGGTCCGTGGTCTCTGAATCTCGTCACCCACAGCTCCTACGAGCGCCTGCCCGCCGAGCTCGATCTGATCACGAAGTACCAGCCGCCGCTCGTGATCACGGCGCTCGGCAGCCCGATCCCGGCCATCGAGCGGGTGCACGCTTATGGCGGCAAGGTGTTCGCCGATGTCAGTAACCTGGCTTTCGCGCGTAAGGCGGCAGCTGCTGGGGTGGATGGCTTGATGCTGGTTTCGGCGGGCGCCGGTGGTCACACTGGCAAGATCTCGCCCTTCGCCTTCGTGGCTGCCGTGCGCGAATTCTTCGATGGCATCATCGTGCTTTCAGGCGCTATCGGCACGGGCGGTGCCGTTCGGGCAGCCGAGCTCATCGGTGCCGATCTCGCCAATGTGGGCACGCCCTTCATCGTGGCCGAAGAGAGCCTCGCGAGCAGCGATTACAAAGAGATGGTCGTCCGTGCCTCGCTCGAGGAGCTGGTGCTGACCAAAGTATTTACCGGTGCTGAAGCCTATTATCTGCGCGAGAGCATCGTGGCGGCGGGGCTCGACCCGGACAATCTACACGGCAAGGACAAGATGGATCTCTCGAATACACAGCAGCAGGTCAAAGCCTGGAAGAATATTTGGTCGGCAGGACAAGGTGTGAACCACATTCACGCCGCCGAGCCGGTTGAGGCCATTGTGGCGCGCTACGCCCTGGAGTATCGAGCCGCTGCGCTGCATCCGGTGTTCGGCTCATGACGCGCGATGAGCTGGTTGGCGCGTGGGCGTATCACGGCTGGCGTAGTACGTATGAAGACGGGCGGGTCACCGAGCCCTTCGGTGAGGGCGCGAGTGGTTTGTTGCTCTACAGCGCAGATGGCTACATGAGCGCCAATATCATGGCCGCAGGCCGCGAGCCGTTTGCCAAGCTGAATCCACGTGAGGCGAGTCTGCGCGAGCGAGCGTCGGCGTTCGATGCTTACTTCAGCTACGCCGGCAGGTGGCGTCTCGTGCGCGGGACGATCGTGCACGAGGTGACGGTTGCGTTGAATCCGGCTTTGGTCGGTAGTGAGCAATGGCGCACGCCCATGCTGCGTGGGCGGCGATTGATTCTCGCCGCGGATGAACCCACGCCGCGCGGTGTGCGTCGCCACGAACTCGAATGGCGACGGGCAAAGAAATGACTCACGATCTCTACGACAAACATCAATCCTCGCTCGAAGCGGCCGTCGCGGCGTGTCGTGACCGCCGATATTTCTCCCTCTTCTCCGAAACACCGGATCGGCATCGTGGCGGCGCGGATGCACCGGCGGCCGGTCGGGCGCGGCATGCAGCGGCACTCGGGCGATCATTCGATCTCGATCAGCCCGGTACGATCGGTCGCGCAGGAGCGGAAGTGTCGCCCTATACGCAGCAGCCGCTCGGTATCGATTACCCGAGAGCAGATCCCGATGTGCTGTTCGCCGCGGGATCTCGCGCCATGGCCGTTTGGGCTGCAGCCTCTGTCGAAACACGTCTCGGCATCTGCATGGAAATCGTCGACCGCTTATACGAACGGGTGTTCGATACCGCGCAGGCCGTGATGCACACCGCCGGCCAAAGTTCGCTGATGAGCTATGCCGGCAGCGGCACCAACGCGCTCGATCGAGGTGTCGAGGCCTTGGCCTATGCGCAGATGGCGATGCATCACATCACGCCCTCGGCGCGCTGGGAGCGACAGTTCGGCTCCACGCTCATCCCGTTGCAAAAGACCTATCGATTGGTGCCGCGCGGTGTGGCGGTCGTCTTCAGTTGCGCGACGTTCCCAACCTGGAACGCCTATCCTGCGATGTTGGCCAACCTCGCGACCGGCAACCCGGTGATCGTCAAACCCCACCCGACCGGCGTGTTGCCCATGGCGATCGCCGTGCGCGAGTGTCGCGAGGTGCTAGCGGCGAGCGGTTTTGATCCGAATCTCGTCACGCTCTGTCTCGATACGCTCGAAGAGCCGCTAGGCAAAGTGTTGGTCAAACATCCGCAGACCGCCATCGTCGATTTCACCGGCAGTGCGCGCTTCGGCTCGTGGGTCGAAGCAAATGCCTGGCCTGCGCTGTGTTATTCGGAAACCTCGGGTGTGAATACGGTCGTCATCGATTCGGTCGACGACCTCGAAGCGGTGATCAAAAGCCTCGCCACCACGATGAGTCTGTTCTCGGCGCAGATGTGCACATCACCACAAAATATTTATATCCCCAAGACGGGCGTTCAGACTGCCACAGGTCAAGTCGATGCCGCCGAGTTCGGTGAGCGACTCGCATTCGCCATGAAATCTTTGGCTGTCGACGGCAAGCGTGCCGGCGCGATTCTGGCGGCAATCCAGTCGCCCAGTACGCTGCACTTGGTGGATGACATGCACGATCAAGGCGCGAAGACGGGTCGGGTGCTGCTCGAGTCGAGTGGTTATGCGCATGCTGATTTCCCGCAGGCACGTACGCGCACGCCGTTGCTCGTCGAGTTGGCCGCTGGTGCGGCCGGTCGCGCGTTGTACGGTGAGGAGCGTTTCGGACCGATCGGCTTCGTCATCCACTGCGATGATCGCGACGCCGCGCTCGCTCACGCCACCACGGAAACCAAGCGAGCCGGCGCGATCACCGCGTTCTTGTATTCGACCGACGAGGCGTTTATCGAGCGCGCCGAGCAGGGCTATTCACTGGCCGGTGCGCAGCTGACCATCAACCTGACCGGGCCGATGCCACTGAATTTTGCCGCTGCCTACAGCGACTATCACGTGACGGGCTTGAACCCCGCCGGCAACGCCACACTGACGGATTTGGCGTTCGTGACGTCGCGGTTCCGGATCACGCAGTCGCGACGTTTCGTCAAAGATTCTTAAGTGGTGCCGCCTGTGCAGGGTCGACGTATTCTTCGATCTTTGCGACTAGGCCCTCGCTTACCGTCACGACACAACAGGCGAGCATGCGAAACGGCGAGCCGTCCGGCAGGGTGGCTTCGAGCACGTGTTGTTGAAACCAGCCATCGGGCAGGATCTCGCGGCGGACGATCCGGTAATGGCGTTGTGGCAACTTGCGCGACATCCACGCGAGCATTTTCAAATTTTCGTCCACCGTTTGGGCCACATCGTCGTAGTTGTGCCAGATTCGCGCATCACTCGTGTAAAAGGCGCGCACCTCGGTTGGATCGCCGCGCTCCAACGCCGAGAGAAAACGGTTGGACAAGGCGCTGATATCTTCGCGATGACCCATGATCGACTCCCCCTTTTGATCGACGAAGTTGTGTCGCAAAGTGAGATTAATGGACGTGAGCGAACGACGCCACTTTGACGAATTCCTCGGGACTTGGCGAGCCTTCGCCGTCGCTGCCGTTCCGTCAATGCTCGGTTCGGTATGGGCGACCGCACGCCTCGGCGCAACCCTCTCGCCGATCGACTTGGCCGAGTGGGCGCTGTTGGTCGCCTTGCTCACCGTCGTCGGTAGCGTCAGCCAGTTCGGAATCAAACCCGGCTATATGCAAGAGGTGAGCGATCGCGGCGGTGCACATCGTCACGCGGCCTTGCGAGCGGCGTTGTTGATGGTGGGGCTGAGCGGTGTCGCGGCCGGTGCCATCGTGGCGGGTCTGCTGTATGTCCTCTCGATGCAAGGGCATTGGCACAATATCGCCGTCCTGCCGTGGCTCCCCTTGTACGGTTTGCTCGCCAATGTCGGCATGATGTTTCACACGGATCTGCGCATCTTGGGTGGAGCCCGGGTGCTCGCGATCATCGCGGTTGTCACGTTTCCGCTGTTTGTCGCCGTTCTCGAGTGCCTATTGTGGCTCGGTAGCGATCCGCTCGCGGCCTTCTTCGCAACTCAATGTGCCCTCTCTTTGCTCGTTGCCGCACTGTTGGCCATGCGTAGCGGTGTGCTGCAGGCCTCGGGAATGGATGCTCGATTTTTACGACGGGCTTTGCTCATGGGGCTGCCCGTCATGGCTGGGTTGTTGGCGAAATACGTGGCGGACTTCGCTGTCTCGGGAACCTTTCGTTGGGGTGTCGATGAGGTATCGGCGGGTGGCTATGGCCTTGCCGTCCGAGTGACCGAGCCTTTGATGATGTTGTACATCGGCTCGTTCCAGATGGCTTGGGGCGCGCATGTTTACGGCTGGATCAAAGAATCCCCGCGCGGCGACTTGGTCGCGCAGCACTCCGCGCGTTCGTGGTGGCTTGCCGCGGTGGGATTACCGCTAGGATTTGTGATCGCGTGGCTCATCATTTCGGCCACCGATCTCGCCACTGCCGATATCGCTGCTATCGATGACGGCTGGTGGTTCATCGCGATGATGATTTCGCGCACCTTGGCTTTCGGGATGGCCTCGGCGATGGGGTTCGGCCAGACCTTGCAACGCAACTATCGAACGGGAATGCGCTACGCGCTGATCGAGATGCTCTTGAGCGTGACGATGCTGCCGCTCGCGGCTGTCGTCCTCGGAGCGAAGACGGCGGCCGCGGTGGCCGCCGTCATTCCCTGGTTGACCGTGTGGCGTTTACGCGCGATGTCGCGCGTCACCGTTGCAGCTTCGTCAGTTCCGCCAGCACCATCTTCGAGTGCCCATCTGGGTTGACGTTGTCGAAGCGTTTGGCGATACGGCCCTGCGGGTCGATGATGAAGGTGTCGCGTCGGGCGATATCGAACAGTTTGTATTGGGGGTAGCTCGTCAGCGAACCATACGCCTGGGTGACGGCCGTCTTGCTATCCGAGAGCACCGGGAAGGGCAGGCTGTGCTCTTTGGCGAACGCTTCTTTCGAGTCGACGGCATCGACGCTCACGCCGAGGATCACGGCATTGGCGCGGCGGAAGGCAAAGATATCGTCACGCAGTTCACAGGCCTGACTGGTGCAACCTGGCGTGTTGTCCTTTGGATAGAAATACAGCACGACCCATTTGCCGCGGTAGTCTTCCAGTGAGCGCCAAGCACCGGTTTGATCTTGCAGTTTGAAGGCCGGAGCAGGGTCGCCCGCCTTGGGTATGGCCAGCGCGAGGCTGGCGGCGAGCGCGAAAAACAGGGTCGTGAGAACTCGGATCATGGCAACGTCCTTTGGCGGCTAGGGAAGTTTGGACTCTACCGAACGAGGGAGCCGCTCGCCATCGCAACGGCGCCGTTGCGCCTGCCGAGGCGTGCACTCGGTCACTGGGGATGCCAACCGATATCGTCCACCGGTAAATCGCGAACGCGGTAACTTGCCGAGACGTACTCGTCCTCGACCATGAGCCGCAAAATGAGGCGCAGATCCTGCCCCGCTTTTTGGGCTTGCGCGGCGATCTGCGCGAGTTGCGAGAGACTCGAGATGGCCTTGCCGTTCACGCTGACGACCTCTTGGCCGTATTCGATGCTGCGCAACTCGCCTTGTGAGCCGGGCTCGATGTGATGCACGAGTAAGACGCCCGCTTCGTCGGTCGAGGCGACCTCGTACATCAAGCGGGGTGCGAATACGACGCCACTGATTCGAAGACCGCGACGATCGAGGTATTGGATGCTCGGCGCGAGATTGGCTTCGACGACCAGTTCACGCTCACCGCGTTGAACCCGCAGCGGCGTTTTGCCGTAGCGTCCGCGCAGGTCGATCAGTAAATCGGAAACGGCCAGATATCGTTGCTCGGAGCCTGCCAACCCGAGAATCTCATCACCGCGCTGCAACCCGAAGCCGTCGGCTGTTGCCGGAGCATCGGCGACGATCAGTGTTTCGATGTCGCTCTCGTCGACGGCGAAGGCCGTCGCGATGCGCGGCACCGTGGCGCTGCGACCGGCGCGCAGTAACTCGAGCACGCGACAGGCATGCGGCATCATCACCGCAAAGTTCATGTTCTGGGAGCGACGGTCGCCGAGTGAGGCCGTGTTGATGCCGATCACGCGGCCGGTGCCCAGATCGATCAGCGGGCCGCCGGAATTGCCCGGACTGATGGGCGCATCCGTCTGGATCATCGGATATCCGTTGGAGCGCGAGACACCGGCCATGATGCCGCGCGTGGCGGTGAACGCATAGCCGAGCGGGTGACCAAAAGTGCCGAGATCGGCGCCGACGCCCGGCAACCCCTCACAAGCGAGGGGCGCCTCGAGAGCCTCGGCCGGAATCGCGGCGGTCGGCAGCTCGAGCACCGCGATGTCTTGCAGGTTGTCGACGAAGAGTGCCTTGGTCGGGATGTTCTTGCCGCCACGGAACTGCGCTTCGATGAGCGCGGGAACATACCCGGCCACGTGGGCGTTGGTGAGCACCCAACCGCGCTGACGGTCGACGAGAAAACCGGCGCCGCGCCAACTACCCGGCTCGCTTTCGATGAAGCCGAATTCAGAGGTGACGGTGAGTTTGACGGTGTAGCCGGCCGCGGCCACGAAAGCGGCTTCGGCAGCCTCGTCGGTTCGTGCGATCGACGAGATCGACAACAAAATCAGGGTCGTGAGCCAACGCAGGGTGGAGATTTGCATGGCGGTCATTATCCCCGTTTACCGCTTCAACGGTTGATCCAGTGCGGCGCATAATGGGCGCTCTCTACAGGAGATCGAATATGGTCAAGTGGATCGTGATGTCGATGGTTGCCCTCGCGCTCGTCGGGTGCGAGTCAGGTTCCTCGCCGTTTCAGCGTCAGGCTGTCGCGAAGGCGCCGGCCTCGGGCGCAGCCGCGGTCACCACGACGAGCGCCTCGAGCGCCGCGCGAGAGCCGAAGCTGCTGCAACTTGGTGATTTCAGCCTGCCAGCGGGTTCGAAGTTGGATGATGCGAGCACCTTGGTCGTGGGCACCGACACCCGTTGGTTGGGGCGTGTGGTGTTGCGCACCACGCTCTCGCCGGTCGACACCTACAACCATTTTTTCCGAACCCTCACGGGTGCGGGTTGGAATCTGATCACGGCCTTGCAAGGCAAGACGAGTGGCTTGACCTTCTCGCGCGGTGAGCGCATCGCCACGGTGATGATCGAAGGTTCGACCTTGTCGGGGACCTCGGTCACGATTTTGGTGACTCCGCGCGAGGGGGCGAATTGAGCTCATGAAATTTTCGACTCGACTATTTTTGGTTTCGTTATCGAGTAGTGTGCTCGGCTTGCTACTGCTCGCGGCAACGGCGCGAGCCGATACGCTGATCACCGAATGTGATCGATTGGCGGCGCATCCCGAGGATCCGCAGAAGGTCAACCCCGGCGTGCACCAGAACGACATCGACTACCCGATCGCGATTGCGGCTTGCGAGCAGGCGCTCGCGACTCGTCCGAACGATCCGCGGGCTCGTTATCAACTCGCACGGGTCTTGTTCTACACCAATCAGAACGAGCGGGCGGTCGCCGAGATGAAGCGTGCCGCCGATGCCGGACACATCCAAGCGCAGTACATCTTCGCGACCTTCATCGCGCGGCAAAGACCGTTTGCACCAACGGATATCTGTTTGGCAGAACAATATTGGCGGCAAGCGGCTACCGCGGGTCGACAAGCGGCGCGCGTGCAATACCTTCGCTTCACGCTGCAACAGCGCTTTGCCGGTTGCGCCAACGTCGCCAGTGACGCGGAGCTGCGTCTGTTCGTCGATGGCATCGCCAAAGATTCCAAGGGCGTGTACGAAAATTTATTCGTCGAAGATTTCAACGAGGGTTTGAAGAGTCGTCCCTCGGAGGCGGCGCGATCGAGCTGGCAGCGTTGTCGTAGTGCGCTCGGTCTGCCGATCGACGAACCGTGGCGAGCGCGTCGTTTTGGCGATACCGAGGCGATGACCAACGCGCTGACGGCGTTGATCCTCAGTGGTGAAAAGACGATCACGGCCACGACGCCGTGGTCTTACGGCCGTGATCCAGACCGCAGACCGTATGTGGGCGCTTATGCCGTGTTGCTCAACGGCAAGGGTGAGCCCGCCGGCGTGCTGCGCACGACCTCGTTGCAGACCAAGCCGTTCAGTCAGGTCACCGAAGAGGACTCACGCTACGAAGGCAAGCCCGTGCGCCCTCTCGACGCTTGGCAGAGAGTGCACCGAGATTTCTTCAATCGCACCTTGGCACCGATCGGCAAATCGTGGTCGGCCGAGATGCCGGTGACGCTCGAGACATTCGAAGTGGTCTGTCGCTAGCGCGCGAGCGGCGCCGATTCGATCAATTCGATCAGTTCGCCGTCGGGCCCGCGCGTCGTAGCGGCTCGGCGGCCCGCATAAGCGGCGCCCGCATGTCGAGCCGGTGGGGTGATCCACCCGACCGCGATCGCGTCCAGATCGCGTACGGCGAAGCTGGTCATGGCGACTCCCGGTGGCAGCTCACCTGCCAGCATCGGCCGGACGATGGCGTTGCCCGAATAGCCGTCGAACTCGATCAGGTTGCCGTGCTCAGCCAGTCGCGCGGTGGCGATCGGCAGGGGCGTCGTGAGGTCGATGCCCTGAGCGTGATTGATCATGGGATTCGGCCGCACACGCAGCGCACCCGGTTGCAAGGCAAAGCGCTCGGCGTACCAATCGAGCGTGGCTCGCGGGTTGGTCGCGGCGAGCACCATGATGAAAATGCGCCCGATGCGACCTTGCGGATCGGGCAACACCGAGCGCGAACGGTCAGCCGTTTCGGCCGTCAAATACAGCACTTCCTCGTCGTTCCCGACGACTTGAAAGGCGCGGATCGAGGGGATGGTGGCAAGCGGCTTCGGTTCGCCGATGACGCGAAACGGCGAGCCGCGCATCGACTCGAATAAAGCGTCAGGATCATCGACGACGATTTCGATGGCGTTCCAGCCGAAGCTGGTCAGCGCCCGATACCCTTGGGTCTTGGGCGACTCGATTGCACGCACGTACACATCGGGCGCCGAATCCGGGCTCAGCAGCAGGTAGCGACGACCGGCGACGGCCGGGGCGCCCCAAGCGGCCGCGAGTTTCGGCGAGACCACTCCGCGCTCTCGCACCCGGTAGTCGAAGTGGCTTCCGTAATGCGTCTCGACCCAGTTGAGATCGTGGGAGGCGATGGTCGCGATGTCGAAGCGTTGCAGCAACGGAGCGGCGTGTGACCATGCTGAGGTCAGCCACAGCAGAGTAAAAACCGAGATGGCGGATTTGATTCGCTGCACCGCGGGCATGCTAGCAACGCGTCTGCAACGGTGGCAAACCCCTATATTCGTCTGCCTCGACAGCCCGTGTATATTCAAGCGCATTCTGGTGTGGTTCGATTGTGAGGAGTTTTCACCGATGACGACGAGCGCCGAGGTTCGCCTGCCGCGACAAACGAAGGGCAAGCGACCGCACTTTTTCGAAGATCCTTCGATCGACCAAGTGATGACCTTTCTGCTGGAGTTGACCACCGAGGTCGGCGTTCTGCGCGAGCGCCTCGATACGGTCGAGCGCCTGCTCGACAGCGAGGGCAGTGTGACGCGCGCGGCGATCGAGGCCTACCAGCCCGATGCCGCCACCGAGCAGGAGCGGGCGGCCTGGCGCGATGCCTATCTCAAGCGCGTGTTGCGCATGCACGCGCCGGAGTGATGCGCGCAGTCGCTTATTTTCGACGAATTGTTTGACGAATTCCGAGGAGGAGTTTTCCATGGCTGCGAGCCCCAAAGAGATCCCGGTGCCGAACATCGAAGAGTTGTTTCGACCGAACCACGATGAGCGCGCGCGACAGGGCATGGTGAGCATGATCCGCAAGCACGCGATCATCGATATGCGCCGTGCACTCAAGGCCGACTACGACGAGCGGATTGAACCGAAGCTAGAGCGCGAGGGGCGTAAACCCGAAGATTGGGCGGCGATCGAGAAGTCTCTCGAGCGTGAACCGTCGTATCGTTTCTACAGCGCCATTCGGTACAACGCGCAGGAGATGTGCTACCTCTCGGTGCAGCCGGCCGTGGAGCGCGCGCTGCCTGCGATGATCGATCTTGCCAAGGATCTCGCTGCTCGTAACCCGACCGGCGGTTCGCTGCGTTTGAATCCGAACCTCGAGATTCCGCGCTACATCACCGCTCTCGATGTGCATTTGGCACCGGGCTGGGTGCATGCGGAATACACCGCGGACGATGTGGCGCAGGGCGCGGTCGTGGCGTTCGGCGGCAAGGTGTTCTCGGGACAACACCCGTATCGCAAAAAGCCCGGCGCCGTCGGCGAGTCGATCTCCTATTGGCTCAAGCGAAAGTATCCGAACTTCAAACCCAAGCGCATCCTCGATCTCGGCACGACCATGGGCAAGAACCTGCTGCCTTACTGCACGGCTTATCCGCATGCCGAAGCCTACGGTATCGATGTCGGTGCGCCGGTGCTGCGTTACGGCCATGCGATCGCTGAGCACGAGGGAATCCCCGTGCACTTCAGTCAACAGAACGCCGAGGCGACCGATTTTCCGGATGGGCACTTTGATTTGATCGTTTCGAGCTTTTTCTTCCATGAGGTCTCGGTGAAGGCCACCAAGAAAATCCTCAAAGAATGCAATCGTCTGCTCGCGCCGGGCGGGGTGATGGTGCACATGGAGCTACCGGACGAGGCGACCGTCTCGCCGTACGAGAACTTCTTCTGGAACTGGGACACGCTCAACAACAATGAACCCTGGTACACGTCATACCGTGCACAAGACCCGGTTCAACTGTGCGAGGAAGCGGGCTTTGCGCGCGATCGGTCGTTCAAGTTGCATGTGCCCGATAGCCTGACTTTCGGCGCAGAGCGTTACGAAAAGTTTATGCGCGGTGAGCTCGAATCTCCTGCCCACGGCAGTGGTGGTTGGTTCGTCTTCGGCGCCACCAAGCAGTAAGCGCGCGTTTCGAGGGGGGCTGATGAAACGGCGATCATTCGTTGCGGGCGCTGCGGCTTCGGCCGCAGCGGGTTGGTTGGGTGCGGGCGCCGCTCGGGCTTGGGCGGCAGCAGGCGAAACACGCTACGACTTGATCGTCATCGGCGCGGGCACTGCGGGCATACCGGCGGCGATCTTCGCTGCCGCTCGCGGCGCCCGCGTGCTGATGCTCGATGCCGCAAACGACATCGGTGGCACGCTGCATCTGTCGACGGGCCAGATGAGTGCGGCGGGCACGAAGTTGCAAGCCTCGCTCGGCATCGTCGACTCCGCCTCGGCGCATTTCGACGACGTGATGCGGATCAGCAAAGGCACGGCTGATCCCGAGCTGGTGCGTCTTGCGGTCGACAACGCCGCCACCACCTTCGATTGGTTGATGGAGCACGGTTTCAAGCCTTTGCCCGATCATCCGGTCTTGGGCCAGGGGCACGAACCCTATTCGCAAAAACGGTATTACTGGGGCGCCGAGGGTGGTCGTACGATCCTCGCCGTCTTGCGTCGGGAATTGCAGCCCTGGGTGGATCACGGGCGCGTTCAAGGGCGCGTTGATGTCTCCTTGTCGACGCCGGTGACGGCGCTGCTGACCAACGACGCGGGCGATATCGAAGCGGTGCGCGTCAAATCCGGTTTGGCGGGGACGGTATTTCGCGGCCGGTATGTGCTGCTCGCTTGCGGTGGCTATGTCTCGAATCCGCAGTTGTTCGAGCAACTCTCGGGTGTGCGCGACTATGGCGATAACGGCTATCCCTATTCGCAAGGCGCGGGCATCGAGCTCGGTATGTCGGTGGGCGGCTTCGTTCGTGGTCGCGAAAATTATTTGAGCAACTTCGGCTCGATCCTGGCGGACGATCAATACCCGGCCAAGATGTTCGCGCGTTTCGTCGTCATTCCGCAGCAGCGCCAGCCGTGGGAAATCTTCGTGAATGCGCGTGGTGAGCGCTTCATCCGGGAGGATGAGCCGAGCTTCGACAAGCGCGAGATGTCGCTGTTGTCGCAACCCGATCTGCGCTACTGGATCGTATTCGACGAAGAGATTCTGGCCTCGGCACCTCCGGGTGTCGGCGGATTCTCCCGCGAGGAGATCCGCGATGCCTTTGATGCGCACTCCTGGTTCATCAAGGCAGATACCTTGCCCGAGCTTGCGGCGAAGGCTGGCATCGATGCAGCGGGTTTGCTGCGCAGCGTCGAGGACTACAACCGCGGCGTCACCGAGCGTCGTGATCGACTCGGTCGCGCGCATTTGCCGAAAAAAATCGTCAAGGCGCCGTTCTACGCGATTCGTCACCAAGGCCACTCGACCACCTCCACCGTGGGGCTTGCCGTCAACGGGGCATTGAATGTCGTGCGCGCGCGGGGTGAGCCGGTACGAAATTTGTACGCGGCGGGTGAGTTGCTCGGCGCGGGTCAGTTGATGGGCCAGTCTTTCGTCGGCGGCATGATGGTCACGCCGGCGATGACCTTCGGACGACTCTTGGGTCAAAGATTGCCCATCGGTGGGGTGCGTGCATGAGAATGCGATGGTTGGGTGCGATGCTCGCACTGTTTATGGGGCCCATCATGACGCAGGCGGCGACGGATCCTTCGCAGCAACGGACGGTGCTCGGCTCGATCGGGCTCGAGGGTGTTCGAGTGGAGCGCGGGTATGCACCATCGCCGCTGGGGCAGATCCATTACCAAGATGTCGGTGTGGCCCGAGACGGGCAGCCGATCTACGCGCTGTTCCATCAGGTGCCGTGGTTTCACATCTACTACACGCGCGCGCAAACGGAACTCGCCAAGCGTGGCATTCGTTCGATCGCCTTGGATACGCCGGGATACGGCCTGTCGTCGAGGCCGTCGCAACCGCCTTCGATCGCCGACTACGTGACGGCGCTGCGAGCGGCGTTAGCGCATCTGAAGATCGATCGCGCGGTGGTGGTGGGTCATCACACCGGCGTGACGCTCGGGGTTGAGTTCGCACGCCGCGCGCCGCAGCAAGTGCAGTGTCTCGTGGGGCATGGTGTGCCGATCTACACCGAGGCCGAGGCAAAGGCGCGTCTCGCCAATCCGCACTGGGATCAGAGCTACAAGCCCGAGGGCGCGCATCTCGCCGAGCGGTATGCCTTCCTGTCGGGGCGTCTTGCTGGCAGTCCCGATGCGTTGCATTGGTCGGTGTTTTCGCTCTTCTTGGCTGGTCCCAACGAGTGGTTCGGTCATCATGCCGTATTCCGCTACGACATGGCTGACGCGATCAAAGAATTGAAGGTGCCGATGATCGTCCTCAGCAACTCCGACGATCTGCTCGACTTCACGCTTGATCGGGTGCGCGCGCTGCGACCGGACTTCAGCTACCGCCGGCTCGAGGGCATGTCATCCAATATGGCGTTTGATCAGCCGGTCGAGTGGATCGAGGCGGTCACCTCGAGCGTGGCTGCGAGCTGTCCGCGTTAAGGCGAACCAGCCTGCCCGGTCGCGTACTCTTGACGTCACCCTCGCGCGCGACCGCTTGGCCGGCGACCCACGTGCCGAGATAACCCTCGCCCTTCTGCAGTAGGCGACGACCCCCTGCGGGTAGATCGCGAACGATCTGGGGTGCACCGGTGTCGAGGCGCGACGGGTCGATCAGATTGAGGTCGGCACGTAAACCAACGGCAATTTCGCCCCGATCTTTCAAGCCCATGTGGCGTGCATTGCGACGCGTCAGCATCTCGATCACGCGCTCGATACCGAGCCCGCCGTCGGCAATCGCATGACCCCAGCGTGTCATGAGATAGGTCGTCGTGCTGGCATCACAGATCGTGCCGACGTGCGCACCCGAGTCCGACAGGCCATAGAGCGCGCGCGGATGTTGCAGCATTTCGCCAACCACCGCGAGCGAGCCCTCGTTGTAGTTGAAAATCGGAAAGTGCACGAGGTTCGAGCCATCGCCTTCGACTAGATAGTCGTACAAGGCCTCGATTGCAGTGCAGCCGCGCTGTTTCGCGACGACGTAAAAGCTTTGGGTGACGGGCGGTTCGTAGTTGGGTGAACGACGTCCGCTCGTCATCAGCGGGAACATGCGCGCACTGATGAGATCGAGTTTGGCGAGCATCAGATCGACGATCGGTGGCACCGAGGTGCCATCACCTGATAGCCGCCCAGACTTTTCACCGAGGATGCGCGCTTTACGCGCGGGTTCGCGCAGCGCGGCGGCGCGCTCAGCAAGCGGCGTCGCCGCCACTTCGAGGTAGCCGGGAAATCCCATGAAGGGGTGGAAGGTGGTGTCGAGACCGAGAATGACGCCGATGCCGCGCGCACCGGCCTGCAAAGATAGCGACAAGCCCTGGGCCACGGCGGCGTCGGTGCGGGCACGGATGGCGCGCCATTGCTCTCCGCCCGGGTCGCGCTGCAGCCAGGTCATCGACAGAGGCCGGCCGCTCTCGCGCGCCAGTAACTCGACGAGGTCGAACTCGGCGTCGAATCCCTCGGGACCATGCAGCAAGTTGAAATCACTGACGAGCTGCAACACGCCGCGCTCGCGTCCGCGAAACACCGCCGCAAGACCCGCCAGTTCGCGGGCATCGGCATCCGAAGCGGGAGTGGCAACGCCTGCCGTCGTTCGATGATTGTCGGTACGGCCGCTCGAAAAACCGGCGGCACCCGCATCGAGTGCCTCGCGAAGAGCGCGACACATGGCGTCGATCTCCGCGGGCGTGGCGATTTCTTGTGCGAGGGCGCGATCACCCATGATCGCCATGCGCAGCGGGTCGTGCGGCACCTGCACCAGAAAGTCGAGGCTGTGCGGTAGCCGATCCAGGGCATCCATATACTCGGGAAAGCTCTGCCAGTCGAAGCTCACACCCTCTGCCAGTGCCGTACCCGGAATATCTTCGACGCCCTCCATCAAAGAAATCAGATCATCGACGGCGCGTTGCTTGTCACCGCTGCGTAGTGGTGCGAAACCGACACCGCAATTGCCGAAGACGACGGTAGTCACGCCATGATGGATGCTCGGACTGAAGGTTTGGTCCCAGCTCGCTTGGCCGTCGAAGTGAGTGTGGATGTCGACGAAGCCCGGCGTCAGCCAGGCGCCTGCAGCATCGACACGCTGCTGCGAATGACCCGTGATATGACCGATTTCGGCGATGAGCCCGTCTTTGACGCCGACGTCGGCCGTGCGCGCCGCTTGACCGCTGCCATCGAGGACGGTTGCACCTTCAAACACCAGATCGTGCATCGAACTGTCTCCAAAGAAATGCCAGGCTCATACCCGAGACGATGTGCCAAATGCCCCAAAGACTGGCGATGATCACCATGCCGAGATCCGAATCGAACTGCAAGGCGATGATGCCGAGCGCAAGCCCGGAATTCTGCATGCCGGCTTCGACGGTCACGGCGCGGCGTTGTGCACTGCCGAGACCAAACAGGATGGCGGTGATCCAGCCTAGCGCGAGACCGAGGGCGTTGTGAGCGACGACGAGCCCGAATGGCAGCACGATCGCTGCGTTCAACAGATGACGCTCGCGAATCAGCCCGATCACGATGAAAAGCAGCAGGGCGATCAAGCCAAAGCGACCGAGCGGTTCTCGCCATCGCTCGGCGAGCGCCGGATGGCGGTGTCGTAGCCACAAGCCTGCGAGCAGCGGAATACCGAGTAGCAAGAGCAGGCTCGAAGCGATGTCCGTCGGTGACAGCGACAACGTCTGCATGAACGAGCGCGTCTCGGGATTGGCGCTCATCGTCCAGGCGAAGTTGAAGGGCGTGAGCACGAATGCCAACACGGTGGCGACGGCCGAGAGACTCACGGAATACGCCGTATCACCGCGCCCCCAGTGCGTGACCACATTCGATAATGATCCACCGGGGCAACAGGCGACGAGCAGCATGGCCGCTTCGGTGGCAGGGGGCAGATCGAGGCCGAGCGTCATCAGCCAGGTCGCGATCGGCAAGCCCACGAATTGCGGCACAAGACCGATCGCGAGCGTGCGCGGCATGGCGAACACGCGCGCAAAGTCGCTGGTGCGCAGCTCCAGCGCCACGGCGAAGACCATCGTCATCAAGACGAGGCTCAACACCGCTTGCTGCAGCTGCATGGGGATGTTGGCTCAGCGCGGTAGTGCGACTTCGATACCGACGGGGCAGTGGTCCGAGAGCTTGCGCTTGAGCGCGTCGCCTTCGTCGAAGGTCGTTCGGATGAATGAGCCCGGCACACGCAGTGCTGCGAGCGTTTCACCGAGCACGACATGATCGATGTAACTGCCGTAGTTTTGTGCTGCCGAGCAATTCACGAAGCGTTCACCGCTCGAGACGTTGACGAGTCGTGCCCCCGCTGGTTCTCCATCGTCGATCTCAGCCCAGAAGTTGCGTAACGTGCCCTCGTCCGTGCGGGCAGGACCACGAATGCTGAAGTCGTGGTTGAAGTCACCGAGGATGGCGAATCTGTGACCCGCTGCGGCTTGCTCGTCGATCCAGGCTTCGAGCAGCGGGACTTGCTTGGCGAGCGTTTCGCAATCGCGCCGCGGGTCATCGAGCGGGCGTCGCGGGCAACCCGCCTTCAGGTGCACGGAGAGCAAGTGGGTCTCGCGGCGATCGTCGGGGTACAGCACGAGATACGCGCCGCTGCGAACCCGACCGCCTAGCGACAAGGATTCGACATCCGCCGCGCAGCGGAAGGGAACGCCTCTGCGGATCGCGAAGCCGTTGTTCTGGACGCCGGGGCGCTTCGTGAAACAGAACTCGTGCTGGGTGAAGACCTTGCGAGCCGCGGCTGGCCCGTCGACCTCTTGCAGTGCGATGACGTCGGCATCGAGATCGGCTCCGACTTTGCGCAGCGCGCGAACGTCGGCCTCAGAGCGTTGCAATTCGTCCGCTACATTGCACGGGATGTATCGCTCCCGATTGCCCGGCGAGGCGTTGCGCGGCAGGCAGGTTGCGGTCAGTTCGCGAAATTCGCGCGGGGCGATCAACCACTCGAGATTCCAGGTCGCCATGCGCAGGGTGGTGGTGCCGCGCGCAGCATTCTCAGCGCTGGTGTCGCTAATCGAGGCAAGTGCAGCAAGCAGCAGGGCGAACAGAATGGTGGTGTGGCGCATACGGTGAATTACAGCATGCTAGGCTCGAGTTTGCTGCAACGGGAGAGCCTTTTATGGGTCGTGACGCCAAGGGATATCGGCGGTTGTTCGGTGTGCTCGGGCCGTCTACCAATACGATCGTGCAGCCCGACTACGACGACATGCGACCGCTCGGTGTGACCAATCACTACAGTCGGATCTTCACGCCCAACTCCCGCGCCATCAGCGACGAAACCTTCATGGCCGCCACGCATACCATCGGCGCCGGCGTGATCGACGCGGTGCGCAGCGTGATGACCTGCGAGCCGGATTACCTGGTCATGGGCATGTCGGCCGTGACGTTCTACGGCGGTTACGCGGGCGCCGAAGCCTTTCGCGAAACGGTGGAGCAGGAGTCCGGCGTACGAATTTCAATCGGCTCGCACGCGTGCACGGCAGCGCTGAGGGCTTACGGCGACATCCGTCGCATCGCCTTCTTTTCGCCCTATTACCCGATCGCCAATGCCGAGGTGCGGCGCTACTTCACCGATGCGGGCTTTGAGACCGTGCGCGATGCCGCGTTGCGCGCGCCGTCGTGGACGGCGATTGCACAGATCCCCGAATCCCGCTGTCGCGAGGTACTGCGTGAACTCGACGGACCGGATGTCGATGCGATCTTGCAGGTGGGCACCAATCTGTCGATGGTTCGTCTTGCCGGCGAGGCGGAGCAGTGGCTCGGCAAGCCGGTCATCGCGATCAACACGGCAACCTACTGGCATGCGCTGCGTGCTAACGGCATCGACGACCGCATGTCGGGCTTTGGCCGGTTGTTGTCGGATTTTTAGCTGCGCATAATCGACCGAACGGAGGTGGGCCCATGTTGGAACTGAAGCACGATTTGCGCTTGGCCAAGACGCGCGACGAAAAGGCGCGCATGAATTTCGTCTCGGGTTTACGCGCCCATGTTTTGAACGACTTGGCGAGCGGCATGCGATCGGTCTACGACGCGAAGGTCGAGCCGCAGTTCCGCCGCGAACAAAAGCGGGTGCCCAAAGATGGTCCTGAAGTGCACGAGGCCATCAAGGGTCACGACT
This sequence comes from Klebsiella pneumoniae, assembly GCA_945873095.1. Taxonomy (GTDB): domain Bacteria; phylum Pseudomonadota; class Gammaproteobacteria; order Steroidobacterales; family Steroidobacteraceae; genus UBA964. The sequence continues at coordinate 31,500 of CAMCBU010000021.1, forward strand.
ATTTCAAGTTCTATTCGACCCTGCGCGTCACCGCGCAGGATATGGTGTGGCAGTCGGTCATCCCGCCACTCGAGCGTAATCGTCCCGAGCTCAAGCAGAAGGCGGCCAAGCTCGCGGGGAAAAGCAAGGCACGTGGAACGCTGCGCCTGCAGTCGAATTTTGAAGTGCCGCGTTATGTTTCGGCGATCGACGTACATCTGATGGCAGGTAACTACGACGGTGAGTACGAGAAGGACGATCTGGCGGCCGGCTCGCTCTACGACAACGGTCTTGCGGTTTTCTCCTTCGGGCTGATGGGGCAGAACCTCGACGACATCGGTCAGTCGATCGCCGGTTTCATCCGGTTGAAATATCCGGCTCTGCAGCCAAAGAAGATCCTCGATCTCGGTTGCACGATCGGGCACAACACGGGCTCGTGGAAAGACCACTTTCCCGAAGCCGAGGTACACGGTATCGATGTGGCAGCGCCCTGTCTGCGTTACGCCCACGCTCGTGCCGAGGCGCAGGATCGCGCGGTGCACTTCCACCAAATGAACGCCGAGCAGCTCGACTTTCCCGACGCTAGTTTCGACGTCGTGTTCTCATCGATGTTCCTGCACGAAGTGCCGAAGAAGAGCATCGCCAAGATCATGGATGAGGCCTATCGGGTGTTGAAGCCGGGTGGTCTCATGCTGCACATGGAGCTGCCGCCGAACTCGCAGTTGTCGGCCTACGACGCGTTTTATCTCGACTGGGATAGCGCTTATAACAACGAACCGTTCTACAAACCTTTCCGCGACTTGCGCCCCGAAGATCTTTGTTCGAAAGCGGGGTTCGATCCCGAAAAATACGTGCAATTCGTGATTCCGTCGGTCGGTTGGTATGGCGAGAAGGTGTGGCGCGAGGCTGCGACCCGTCCCCCCGAGGTCGATAGTGACAAAACCGGCCGTCTCACCGACGGAATTCTTTGGTATTGCTTCGGAGCCTGGAAATGAGCCGACAACCGATGCGCCGCACCATTCGCGGTGGCCGTCCGTATTTCTTTGCCGACCCCGCGATCGACAAGGTGTTGAATATGGTCGTGGTGCTAGCGAGCGAGGTCTGGACGCTGCGTGAGCGCTTGATGGCGATGGAGGCGATTCAGGTCAACCGTGGTGGCTTGAAGGCGGGCGAGATCGATCGTTTCGAGTTCAAGCCCGAGGATGAGGCAAACCTGTCGGCTCAAAGAAAAGAATACATCGACAGCTTGTTCCGCGTCCTCGCCGAGCAGGTCGATGAGGCCCGTCGCAGCAAGCCGGCAGCGAGCGCCGCGCCTGCCAAAACCAAGAAAAAAGCCACGCGCAAAAAGAAATAGCCGCGGCGATCGCCGCGGCCAGCGCGCGAGCCGATCAGGCGCTGCGTAGCGCCTGATCGAGGTCTTGTTTCAGATCGTCGATATGCTCGATGCCGATCGACAGTCGCACCATGTCTGCGGAGACGCCTGCTTTGGCGAGCTCTTCGGGTGACAGTTGACGATGTGTCGTCGAAGCCGGGTGCGTGGCCAGTGAGCGTGCATCGCCGATATTCACGAGACGAATCACGAGTTTGAGTGCATCGAGGAACTTCTCGCCTGCGGCCCGTCCGCCTTTCACGCCGAAAGTCAGGATGCCCGAGGCTCTGCCTGCCAAATATCGTTGAGCCAGTGCGTGATCGGGGTGATCCGGCAAGCCCGCATAGTTCACCCATGAGACGGCCGGGTGTTGCTGTAGGAATTGCGCCACGGCGAGCGTGTTGTCACAGATGCGATCCATGCGCACGGCCAAGGTCTCGATGCCTTGCAGGATCAAAAACGAATTGAACGGCGAGAGTGCAGCGCCCATGTTGCGCAGCGGCACGACTCGGGCGCGCGCGATAAAGGCTGCGGGACCTAGCGCCTCGGTGTAGACGACGCCGTGATACGAGACGTCCGGTTCATTGAGACGCTTGAATTTGGTTTTGTGCTCGGCCCACGGGAACTTACCCGAATCGACGATCGCACCACCGATGCTGTTGCCGTGGCCACCGAGATATTTGGTCAAAGAATGCACGACGATATCGGCACTATGCTCGAAGGGGCGGCACAAATACGGTGAGGGCACCGTGTTGTCGACGATCAACGGCACGCCGCGCTCGTGGGCGATTTTGGCGAGCGCACCAAAGTCAGTGACGTTGCCGAGCGGGTTGCCTATCGATTCGCAATACACCGCTTTGGTTCGCGCGTCGATCAACGCCGCGAAATCCGCCGGCTTGCGCGGGTCGGCGAAACGGACCTCGATACCGAATTGTGGCAGCGTGTGCGCGAAGAGATTGTAGGTGCCGCCATAGAGGGTGCTGGAGCTGACGATGTTGTCGCCGTGCTCGGCGATCGTCAGCAGTGCGTAGGTGACCGCAGCGCTGCCGGAGGCGAGCGCGAGTGCACCGATACCACCTTCGAGTGCCGCGACACGCTTCTCGAGCACGTCGGTGGTCGGATTCATGATGCGGGTGTAGATGTTGCCTTGCACCTTGAGATCGAACAGATCGGCCCCGTGCTGCGCGCTGTCGAATGCGTAAGAGCTCGTCTGGTAGATCGGGACAGCGACGGACTTGGTGGTCGGATCGGGCGTATAGCCGCCGTGTACGGCAATAGTTTCTGGACGCATGACGATCAACCTCACTTTGGATGGAGCCAGCCCAGCATAACGGCGCGCGCGGCGCGTCGCGCTGACGAAGTCGTATGACGGAATAACGGCCCGTTATGGCGAGCCCGTTACCTATTAAGATGCGCCTGCCTATGAATGAAGACACTACGGCCGAGAGGCTGCAGAAAGTATTGGCTGGGCTCGGGCTTGGCTCGCGGCGTGAGATCGAAGCTTGGATTCGCGCTGGACGCGTGACGGTCAACGGCAAGCTGGCTGAGCTTGGCGCACGCGCTGGTTCCGCGGATGAAATCGCGATCGATGGACGCGCAGTGCAGCGTGCCGCGTCGAGCCCGACGCAGGAAAGCGTGGTCCTCGGCTATCACAAACCCGTCGGCGAAGTGACGACCCGCAAAGATCCCGCTCTGCGTCCGACGGTTTTTGATCGTTTACCCGCGCCGCCCTCGGGACGATGGATCGTCGTCGGACGCCTCGACGTCAACACTTCCGGGTTACTGCTGTTCACGACCGATGGCGAATTGGCGCATCGGCTGATGCATCCTTCGTCCGAAGTCGAGCGCGAATATCTGGTTCGCGTGCGACATCAGCCCGATGCCGCCGCACTCGCTCGGCTGCAGCAGGGCGTGCAGCTCGAGGATGGTTGGGCACGTTTCGATCGGCTGACGGCGGAGCGAAGCACCGACGGGCATGCGTGGTTTCGGGTCGTCCTGCACGAGGGGCGCAACCGGGAAGTGCGTCGCCTTTGGTTGGCGGAGGGCCACGAGGTGAGCCGATTGATCCGCCTGCGATACGGTCCGGTGGAATTACCCCGCGATCTGCGCCCGGGTGAAGCGCGTTTGCTTCCACAGGCGCTCGTGCAGCAACTCAGCGAAACTTGTCGGGCCGCAGCACTTCCACATCCTGCACCCACATGACGATGGCGTAGTGCGCGTAGTACTTCTCGCGCAGTTTGGTGAGCACCAGTTCCGCGAGCGGTGTGTCACAGACGATCTCGACTCGGATGTTGCTGCTGTGTCCCCAATGCGAAGCCCGCAGGCCCTGGTCGCCGCGACCGCGCGCATCACTGATGGTGTAGCCGCGCACGCCCAAGGCTTCGATTTCCCGCACGAGATCGCGTTCGAGATTCGATTCGGTGATCACCGTGAGTAATTTGCGGTGCGTTTGCGCAAGACCCGTCATGACGGCATCTCCATGAGCCCAGTGGCGATCCGCTGATAAAGCGGAATACCGATGAGGATATTGAAGGGGAAGGTGATGGCGAGCGCCGCGGTGAGCGACAGCGCTGGGTTCGCCTCGGGCACGGCACTGCGCATGGCGGCGGGCGCGGCGATGTAGGAGGCGCTTGCGGCGAGGGTGGCGAGCAGGATGGTGCCGCCGAGCGAGAGGCCCATCAGCTGCGCAAAACCGATGCCGATCATCGCGAAACAGGGCGGGATCAGCAGGGCGAACGCCCCCATGAAGAGCCCATGACGGCGAAATCCACCGAGGTGATCTGCCGCGATCAAGCCCATTTCGAGCAGGAACATCGCCAAAATACCCTTGAAAAGATCGAAAAACAGCGGGGCTAAGGGTTCGAGGCCGACCGGCCCTGCCGCCCAGCCGATGACGAGGCCGCCGAGCAGTAGCAGCACACTTTTACCGAGCAGGACTTCGCGGGCGATGTCACCCCAAGGGGTGCCTGCGCCAACGCCGCGGGCGAGTAGGATGCCGAGGATGATGGCGGGGATTTCGAGCAGCACCAGCAGCAACGGCAGGGTGGGCTCGTAGGCGATGCCCGCGGTGGCCAAGAAGGCGACCGCGACCGCGAAGGTGCCGATGCTGACCGAACCGTAGTGGGCAGCCACGGCCGCCGCGTTGGCGCGATCGAGACGTCCGAGTCCCCGCAGGATGAAAAATGCTAGGAAAGTCAGCAGGATGCCGAGCAGCAGGGTGAGTGCGAGGTCACTCGCGAGACCGGTCGCCGGCTGGCGGGCGAGCTCGATTCCGCCCTTCATGCCGATGGCGAGGAGCAACAAAGTGCTGACGAACTCGTAAATTGCGGGCGGCAGGCGCAGGTCTGCTTTCATCACGCCGGCGAGCAGGCCCAAGGCGAAGAAGAGGACGATCGGATCGATTCCATTCAACATTCACTCAACTCCATTGACACTCCCCTCGCTGGAAATCACAATAGGCGGCTCGTTTAACGCGGAGGGGTACCCAAGCGGCCAACGGGAGCAGACTGTAAATCGGCCGGCTTACGCCTTCGTAGGTTCGAATCCTACCCCCTCCACCAAAAACGGTGGCGTTGAGAGACGTATACCGACAGTAGCGGATGAATCCTGCGGGCTCACCCATCAATGATATGTGCGGGTGTAGTTCAATGGTAGAACCTCAGCCTTCCAAGCTGATGACGTGGGTTCGATTCCCACTACCCGCTCCAGGTTTCGGCTCACGTAGCTCAGTCGGTAGAGCACGTCCTTGGTAAGGACGAGGTCACCGGTTCGATTCCGGTCGTGAGCTCCAGTGATTAGAAGTTGTAGGAGAAGAAATCGTGTCCAAGGAAAAATTTGAACGCAGCAAGCCGCACGTTAACGTTGGGACGATTGGTCACGTTGACCATGGCAAGACGACGCTGACGGCGGCGTTGACGAAGGTGATGGCGGAGACTCACGGTGGTGAGTTCAAGGCCTACGATCAGA
>CAMCBU010000022.1 GCA_945873095.1 Klebsiella pneumoniae
CGAGCCTTTGGCTCACGTCTCGCGTGGCGCTGTCACTTCGTGCAAAAGCTGGAACAACAACCGGCTATCGAAAAGCACTGCATGCACTCGGCCTTTGAGGGGATGCGTGAAAACGACTTCAGGCAGGACTGGTTCGACGCTTGGTGCGAAGGACAGACAGGCTATCCTCTAGTCGATGCCTGCATGCGCTCCTTGCACGCCAACGGCTGGATCACCTTTCGCATGCGCGCGATGTTGGTGGCCTTTGCCAGTTATCACCTGTGGCTCGATTGGCGGCGCACTGCCCCGTTCATGGCGCGTCTATTCACTGACTATGAGCCGGGTATCCACTACAGCCAATTCCAAATGCAATCGGGCGTGACCGGAATCAATGCGATCCGCATCTATAACCCAGTCAAGCAATCGTGTGATCACGATCCCGACGGACGATTTATCCGCAGATACCTGCCGGAACTGCGCGATATACCCGAGGACTACATTCATGAACCTTGGCTGATGCCGACGCCACCGAAATCGTATCCGGCGCCGATCGTCGAGCATGAGGCAGCGGCCCGATTAGCCAAACAGCGCATGGCCGCCTATCGGCGTGGCGAGGACTTTAGAGCCGAAGCGGCGGAGGTGTACCGCAAGCTCGGCAGTCGCAACCGACCGAGCGAGCGACGCAGGAAGAAACCCGCAGAGCCTCTGCCGCAATTGACACTCGACCTTTGAGCGTCGAGTAATCAGGCTCCAAACGGCGCAACGCCAAATAATCGCGCGTGCCAACCCCCGACGAACAGACCGTACAGCGCAAGACCACCAATCACGATCACGGCATCGTTGAGCGGTGAACGCGACAAACTCGGTGACCGTCGCGACACTCGACGCTTCAGCGAGATACGATCGGCTACAGCCCAGACTAGCAGCGAGCCAAAGAGCAACACGTCAGCCAACATGCCATTGGCCAGCAAATGAGCGACAGCCCACAGTTTGACGGCAACCAACATCGGATGAACCGCGAGCGTCTGGATTTTTCCCGGTATGTACGCTGCCAACAACAACGGAAATACCGGCAACATCAACACCGCGGCAACGTGGCGCAAACCGGCAGGCGGAACATAGAGCGGCAACGGCTCGAGTCGCGCGAGGGCATAGCCCTTGCACAGCAGGACGAATCCCGCGATCGCAATCAGCGAATAGACCGCTTTCCAGCTACGCAGTCCCATTCGATTAACCATTGCGTCACGCCAACCGGGGGCCACTATCGAGACCGAGTGGATACCAAGAAAGATCGCGATTCCGAGGATCAACAAGGCCATGCGTACACTCCAAAAAGATAGGTTGCGAAGGCTACGCTACTGGTTTCAGAGGCGGTTGTGCAGTTGTTGTAATGCGTTTCGGAGCGGAAGTTGGTGGAAAGGGAGGGAATCGAACCCTCGACCCCGGCATTATGAGTGCCGTGCTCTAACCAGCTGAGCTACCTTTCCGATCCGGTGGTGCCGGGGCAGACGCCCGACCCTCAAGGGCGCCGAAGTTTGGGCGGCGCCCCGAAACCTGTCAAGTTGACGCCGCAGCGCTCAGACCCGCTGCAGCCAGCCGTGCCGATCAGCCGCCCGACCCTGCTGGATCGCCACGAGCGCATCGCGCAAGCGGGTGGTCTCCGGACCGATGGCTCCGCTGCCGACCCGAATCTCCTGACCGTCGTGCACGAGCGTACCGACGCCCGAGAGAACCGCGGCGGTGCCCGACAAGGCCGCCTCGCCACCCTGCACCCAATCGAGCATCTCGGATACACCGAACACCCGTTCCTCGATTCGATAACCAAGATCGCGTGCCAGCGCCAAAACCGAATCGCGGGTGACTCCGTGCAAAAACGTGCTGTCGAGCGCGCGAGTGAGGATATGCCCAGGTTTGATCAGCAGGAAATTCGCGGCGCCCGTCTCTTGAACCTCGCCACCCGGACAGAACAGAACTTGATCGACACCGAAGGCCTTCTTCGCAGCGAGCGTCGGACCCATCGCCGCCGCATAATTACCGCCCGTCTTCACCACGCCCAAGTGCGGCGCGCAGCGCTGCGCGTGTTCCTCGATCAGGATCTTCAGCGGCTTCGCGCCACCGGCAAAGTAATCACCCACCGGGCTCGCGAGCACCACGAGGCAAGCCTCGTTCGATGGCTGCGCGGCCGCGCCGATATTGGCCATGGTGCCGAACAACAACGGACGCAAGTAAAGCGCTGCAGGCGCAGCCGGCACATCCGCGCGCACGCGATCGATCAGCGTGGTCACTGCCGCCGCAAGCTGCGCGGTATCAGGCTCCGGCAAAATCAACGCGCGAGCGCTTTGTCGCATCCGCGCAAGGTGACGATCCATGCGAAAGACGTGCACCGAATCGTCTGCGTGGCGATAGGCTTTGAAGCCCTCGAAACACTCGCTGCCGTAGTGCAGCACGTGCGCGGCCGGATGGATCTCGAGTGGACCCAAGGGTCGGATCTCGGTCGGCGACCAGCTTCCCCCGCGATACCACGCCACGGCCATCTGACCGGCCAGCACACTGCCGAAGGGCGCATTCACGGGACTCGCACTCATCACTCACTCCGCAAGAATTGTTTCCGGATGTTCCAACTGCGCCTTCAGCGCTTGGATCATGGCGGCAGCATCGTAGCCGTCGACGAAGCGATGATCGAACGAAGAAGACAGGTTCATCATACGACGAATTGCAATCTTTCCGTCGCGCACGACCACCCGCTCCGTGGCCTTGTTGACGCCGATGATGGCGACCTCCGGCAGATTCAGGATCGGCGTCGAGACAATCCCACCGAGCTTACCCAAGCTCGTGATGGTGATGGTCGAGCCGGAGAGTTCCGCTCGGCTCGCCCGACCCTCGCGCGCCGTCTCGGTTGCACGGCGAATCCCATCGGCGAGTGCGGCCAAGTCGTGCTGACCCGCGTTGCGGATGACGGGCACTTTCAGCCCATCGGGCGTTTGCGTGGCGACGCCCAAATGCACGGCCCGATAGCGCTTGAGCACGTTGCGCTCGGCATCGTAATGCGCGTTGCATTGCGGGAACTGCTGCAGCACTTGGACGAGTGCGCGCGCGATCAGCGGCAGATAGCTCCACTCGGCGTGACGCTCGGCGCGCCGCTCGGCATTCAAACGCTGGCGCAGCCACTCGAGCTCGGTGACATCGACCTCCTCGACATACGCAAAATGCGGCGCCTCGCGTTTGGCCTCAGTCATGCGCTGGGCGATCACGCGGCGGATACCGATGACCGGCAACTCATCGTATTCGACCGCCGGAGCGACCACCGCCTCGGCCACGAGATCGCGACACAGCACTCGCCCGCTAGGCCCGCTACCGCGAACTCGGGTGAGATCGATACCCGCTTCGAAGGCGCGCCGCCGCGTTGCGGGCGATGCGCGGACGCGCGCCACCGGTGTGCCGCGCAACGCCGAGGTCGGCGCGGCGGGAACGGACGGGCTCGCACTCGACACACCGCTCCCAATGGGCGCCGCGCTGCTTGCCTCGATCGAGACGGCCTCCGTCTCAAACACGGCCAGCTCAGCGCCAACAGCGATGCTCTCGCCCGGGTTGCCCGACACGGAGAGCACGCGACCGGTCACGGGCGATGGCACTTCGACAACGGCTTTATCGGTTGCCATCTCCACGAGCGGCGCATCTTCGGTGATGAGATCGCCCGCGGCGACTCGCCACGCGATCACCTCTGCCGAAACCGTGCCCTCGCCAAGATCGGGTAACCGCATGGTGTATCTGGCCATGATGATCAGCCCTCGATCTGCATCAGTTGCCGCAAACTGCGTCGCACGCGCTGCTGGCCCGGGAAGTAGTGCCACTCAAAGGCGTGCGGATACGGCGTGTCCCAACCGGCTACGCGAACGATCGGTGCCTCGAGACTCCAAAAGCAACGCTCTTGGATCGATGCGGATAACTCCGCACCGAAGCCCGCGAATCGAGTGGCCTCGTGTGCTATCAAGCAACGACCGGTCTTCTCCACGGACTGCGCGATGGTGTCGATATCGAGCGGCATCATGCTGCGCACATCGATGACTTCCGCATCGATGCCCTCGGCCTCGGCCGCGGCAATACACACATGCACCATCGTCCCATAGGTCACCATCGTGACGGCGCTTCCTGCGCGCGCAACGGCGGCTTTGCCGATCTCGAGTCGGTAGTAGCCCTCGGGCACCACGGCCATCGGATGATTCGTCCACGCCTGCGCCGGCCGCTCGGGGTCGCCATCGAACGGTCCGTTGTAGAGACGCTTGGGCTCAAAGAAAATCACCGGATCGTCATCTTCGATCGCCGCGATCAGCAAACCCTTCGCATCGTAAGGATTCGATGGCATCACGGTCTTGATACCACTGACGTGGGCGAACACGCCCTCGGGGCTCTGCGAGTGAGTTTGTCCACCCCGAATGCCACCACCGCAGGGCGTGCGTATCGTCAGCGGCGCCGTGAAAGCCGCGGCGCTTCGATATCGTAGCCGCGCGAGCTCACTGACGATTTGATCGTAGGCGGGGTAGATGTAGTCGGCGAACTGGATCTCCGCCACGGGCCTCAGACCATTGACGCCCATGCCGATGGCGGCACCCACGATGCCACCTTCGGCGATCGGCGTATCGAGCACGCGATGGGCGCCGTATTTCTTTTGCAGATCGTCGGTGACACGAAACACCCCGCCGAAATAACCGACATCCTCTCCAAGTACGACGACCGAGGGGTCGCGCGCGAGCATGACATCCATCGCTGAATTCAGCGCTTGCACCATGTTCATGATCGTCATGCTTCGCGCTCCATCTGCGCGCATTGCATGCGCAAGTGCTCAGGTATGTCCTTGTAGACATCCGAGAACATGAGCTTCGGGTCGAGCTTCGGCCCTTCACTGAGCGTGCCGTAGGCCATCGCTTGCTTCCATGCCACAGCGACCGTCTCTTCGAGCTCAGCGAGCAGCGCCGCGTGCTGCGAGTCGCTCCAGGTGCCGAGTTGTATCAAATGCTGCTTGAGGCGCTCTGCGGGGTCACCGAGAGGCCACTCGGCAAACTCCTCGCGAGGGCGATAACGAGTCGGGTCATCGCTAGTCGAATGCGCACCGGCGCGATAGGTGACGAGCTCGATCAGCGTCGCCCCCTCACCGCGGCGAGCGCGCTCGGCGGCCCACCGAGTCGCCGCATACACGGCAAGATAGTCATTGCCATCGACCCGAAGACCCGCGATACCGACGCCAGGGCCCCGAGCTGCGAACGATCGCTGCTCGCCGCCGGCGTAACCTTGAAAGGTCGAGATCGCCCACTGATTGTTGACGACGTTCAAAATGACCGGCGCTTTGTAGACCTTCGCGAAAGTCAGTGCGTGATGGAAGTCGGCCGCAGCCGTACTGCCCTCGCCGATCCAGGCCGCCGCGATTCGCGACTCGCCTTTGATGGCAGCGGCCATGCTCCAACCCACCGCCTGCGGATACTGCGTCGCGAGGTTGCCCGAGAGACTGAAAATGTTTTGTTCGGCGGCGTGATACATCACCGGCAACTGTCGCCCCTTGCACATGTCGTGCGTGTTCGAGAGCAGCTGACACATCAACTCAACGAGACTCACGCCGCGCGCGATGAACAGGCCTTGGTTCCGATAGGACGGGAACAACATGTCCGATGGCGCGAGCGCTGCCGCGGCCGCAACGGAGACGGCTTCCTCACCGTAGGAGCGAATGTAGAAGGTGATACGTCCCTGGCGTTGCGTGCGCTGCATTCGATCGTCGAACACGCGCGTCAGCAGCATCTCGCGCAGACCGACGATTAAGCGGTCGGGACTGAGCTTCGGATCCCATGGACCGCACGCCTTGCCTTGCTCATCGAGCACGCGGATCAACGATTCGGCGAGCGCGACTGTCTCCGCCACGGGCACACAGGGGTCGGGCCGCAGCACGGCACCCGCGGGCGCGAGGTTGACGTAACTGAAATCCGGCGCCTCGCCGGGGCGTGCCGGCACGGCCGGAACATGCAGCTTGGGTTGGCTCATGGCAAAAGCCTACGGCAGCACCTCGCCGATGGGATGGCTGGGAAGCGCGCCGGAACGCCACTTCAAAAATAAGTTATTCTTGATACCCGTTTCTGAAGAATAACCTAACCATGAAGCTCGATCCCCACGATGTCGCGATCCTCAAAGAACTCCAGCATGACGCCAACGTGTCGAGCACCGAGCTCGCCGAGCGGGTCGGGCTATCGCAATCGCCCTGCTGGCGTCGCATCAATCAACTGGAGGAAGCCGGCGTCATTCAGCGGCGTGTCGCCCTGCTCGCACGCAAGAAACTCGGTATCGATGTGCTGGTGTTCGTCAACGTGAAGCTCGCAAGTCACGGCTGGCAATCGCTGCCGAAGTTCAAGCAAAAAGTCGTCAGCTTTCCCGAAGTGTTGCAATGCTTTCTCGTAATGGGCGACATCGATTTCATCCTGCTAGTCGCAACGCGCACGATCGAAGACTACAACCGCTTCGTGCAGAACAAACTCGCGCAAATTCCCGGGGTGCAGTCGATCGACTCTCGCATCGTGATCGAAGAGACCAAGAATACGACGGAGTTGCCGCTAGGCTTGGTTTAAACCCAAATCGCACCGATCGAACTGCGAGCCGAATCAATTGAGTAGGATGACGAGCCCGAGCACGAGGAACACGATCGCAACGACACTGTGCACCAAGTGCATCGGCAGTTTCTTGGCAGCGACCTCACCGAGCAACACGGCCGGCACATTGGCCACCATCATGCCGACCGTGGTGCCTGCGACGACGGCGATGACATCAGCATATTTCGCCGCCAAAAATACCGTCGCCACTTGGGTCTTATCACCGATCTCGACGATGAAGAACGCGATCAGCGTCGTGAGAAACACACCGAAGCGCGCAGGCCGCTCCTCTTCGTCGTCGAGCTTATCCGGGATCAACATCCATCCCGCCATGGCAATGAACGAGACGCCGAGGATCCACTTCAGCATTTGCTCGCCGATCGTGACGGCCAACCACGCACCGAAATAGCCCGCGACGGCATGGTTCAGCAATGTTGCGACGAGAATGCCGAGAATGATCGGCACGGGCTTGCGATATTTCGCCGCCAACACCAGCGCAAGCAGCTGGGTCTTGTCGCCAATTTCGGCGAGCGCCACGATCCCCGTCGATATCCAAAAGGCTTCCATCACCGTATTAGACCTTGAATCGGAATGCGCCGTCGAACTTCGATTAATTCGGCAACCAGACTAACGTCACTGGAGTGGAGCCAACTCGTGACTCGTGCTCCGACCGCTCGCCTCGGAACGACGCAAGACTCCGCGATTCAAGAGCTCGCGGAGATCACGCAACGCCGTGTCCTGCAAGCACTTGGCGACCGTGAGACGTCATCCACCGCGCCATACACGGTGCAGCCGCTAGGCTCGTGGACTATTCGGATGCCTTTTAAGTTATTGCGCTAAAGCTCGAGATCGGGTTGCGCGAAGCCACGCACATCAAGCCCCTCGCGCTCCCAAAGAGGCTGGGAGGCGCCGCTCTCGCGCACACAGTCGAACTCGTTTTTGAGGAAGGCGTCAGTGGCGACTGCGAGTGTGAGTGGCACCAGCCGCTGGGCTTTGAGGCCCATCCCTCGATGCAGCTCATAGCACGGGATGTCATCACGATCGGCTCATCAGCATCACTCACCGACTGCATGGAAGCCATGACGGTGCATAAAATTCAGTATCTACCCGTCTTCGAGGCGTCAACCTTGCTCGGCGTGCTCTCGATCGGCGAGGTCGTGCGTCACGTCATCGAGGAGCAGCATCAGCTTATCGAGCAACTAAAGTCTTATATTCACGGGTCCTAAGAATAAACCGACGCGGTTCGCACCTGGCGGACCGCCTCAATCTAGCCTTAGTTTTGACGATACACCGTCTCTTCCCGCCGGGCGCACCTACAGGTTGGCAGGCCGTGCGAAGTAAGGCCGGTTCGGCTATCGCTTCAAAGAGCCCTCTCGCTCTCGAGGCGCATTTAAGCAATCCAACCACGACCCGATCGCGCCGCATCGGGTGGTGATGTTTTTAAGCGACACTCTGCGCACTCCCGCATTGTCGGTAGCCAGCCGGCGGCGGCTTGCCAACGCTTGCCGCAGCGCGAGCAGCGATACTCGCGCCTCGCGGGACCATTGGCGGGCCAATAATTCCGAAGTTGAGGGGTATGCCCGATGTGCATACCTACGTAGTCGCCCGAACTAACAAAAGTATTAGGCACTAAATTTCGCTGAACAAGTTTGTCAGCGATGAAGTGGCGGAGAGGGTGAGATTGACTCGGGCCATCCATGGCCCTCGCCCCTCGCGCGCGCTCGGGGCGCGCTACGCGCGTCCGATTCGGCTCTCCTGCCGAATCGCCGAACTCAGTGAGTTCGTCCACGAACCCTGCGCACACCAATGAAATCAAAAAGGGAGCACGAGGCTCCCTTTTTGATTTCATCTGGCGGAGAGGGTGAGATTCGAACTCACGGTCCCCGTGAAGGGACGCCAGTTTTCAAGACTGGAGCAATCAACCGCTCTGCCACCTCTCCGTACGGCTATTTTACACCTTGCAGGCGCTCCTGACCTCCCATGTACGAGCGCAGCGCCACCGGCACGGTGACTGAGCCGTCGGCGTTCTGATAATTCTCGAGAATCGCGACCATCGCGCGACCGACGGCAACGCCCGACCCGTTCAAGGTATGCACCGGTTCCGGCTTGCCCGTTTCGGGGTTACGCCAACGCGCCTGCATCCGCCGCGCCTGGAAGGCCTCACAGTTGCTGCAACTCGAGATCTCGCGATACTTGCCCTGCCCCGGCAACCACACTTCAAGATCGTAGGTCTTGGCGCTGCCGAAGCCGATGTCTCCCGCGCACAGCGCGAGCACGCGATACGGCAACTCGAGGCGCTTCAACACTTCTTCAGCGTGCGCAGTGAGTTGCTCGAGCGCTGCGTAGGAATCAGCCGGCTTCACCACATGCACGAGCTCGACCTTGTCGAACTGGTGCTGACGAATCAGCCCGCGTGTGTCTTTGCCCGCAGCGCCCGCCTCCGAACGGAAGCACGGCGTGTGCGCCACAAAACGCAGCGGCAACTGCTCCGCAGTGAGGATCTGCTCGCGCACGAGATTAGTGACCGGCACTTCTGCGGTGGGGATCAAATAAAACGGGCGCTCGCCATCGACCTTGAAAAGATCCTGCTCGAACTTCGGTAACTGCCCGGTGCCCGTGAGCGCTGCGGCCGAGACGAGATACGGTGCGTAGATTTCCTGATAGCCGTGCTCGCTCGTATGCAGATCGAGCATGAACTGGGCGAGCGCGCGATGCAGTCGTGCGAGCGATCCGCGCAACACCATGAAGCGGGCACCGGAGATGCGCGCGGCCGCTTCGAAATCGAGACCACCCAAACGCACGCCCACATTGACGTGATCGGCAGGCTCAAAGTCGAATTGACGCGGCTCGCCGTGACGACGCAACTCGACGTTCGCGCTCTCGTCACGTCCCTCAGGCACCGAGTCGTGCAGCAAATTGGGTAAGCCCATCAGCCACTGATCGGCCTCGAGCTGCACACGCTCGAGGTCAGCCTCGGCGATAGCGAGCGCATGGGTGAGCGATTCCCCGCGCTTCAATAACTCACTCGCATCCTCGCCCTTGCCCTTGGCCATACCCACAGCCTTGGCATTCGCATTGCGCTCGGCACGCAAGCGGTCGGCCTCGATCTGCACCTGCTTGCGGCGTTCTTCGAGCGCGCGGAAACCCGCAAGATCGAGCACGAAACCGCGCCTCGCGAGATTGCGCGCGACGGCTTCGGTATCGGTACGCAGCTGTTTCGAATCGAGCACTTCAGGTCTCTCCGGATGAACGATCTTTATTGTAACGGGAGCGCAGACGCGCGAGGGCTTCGCCAATGCGGATCTCGAGCCCGCGATCGACGGGCCGGTAGTAGCGCCGATCGGGCATCTCGTCGGGCAAGTAACGCTCACCTGCAACGTAGCCACCCGGTTCGTCGTGTGCGTAACGATAGCCTTGGCCGTAGCCCTGCTCTTTCATCAAACGCGTCGGGGCATTACGGAGCTTCAGGGGAACATCGAGCGTGCCGAACGTCGTCACATCTGCCGCGGCTTCCTTGAAGGCAACGTACACCGCATTGCTCTTCGGCGCACAAGCAAGATAAACGACGGCGTTAGCCAACGCGAGATCACCCTCGGGACTACCCTGTCGATCGTGCGCGGCCCATGCTTCGAGTGTGATCTGTAGCGCACGCGGATCGGCAAGACCGACATCTTCGCTCGCCATGCGCACGAGGCGCCGCGCAAGATAACCTGGATCACAGCCTCCATCGAGCATGCGACAGAACCAATACAAGGCCGCATCGGGATCGGTGCCGCGCACCGCTTTGTGCAATGCCGAGATCTGATCGTAGAACTGCTCGCCGCCTTTATCGAAGCGTCGCCGAGTGCCGCTCGCCACTTCGCGTGCCTGCGGCTCGCCGATCTTGCCCTCGAGCGCAAGGTCGGCTGCAATCTCGAGCATGTTGAGGGCGCGCCGTGCATCGCCGTCGGCAGCGGCTGCGAGCACACTCACCGCGGCCGGCTCGATGGTGAGTTCGAGCGCACCGAGTCCGCGGTCGCCATCAGCGAGCGCCCGTTGCAATAAAATCTCGAGCTCCGCGGGCGGCAATGCCCGTAAAACGTACACCCGCGCTCGCGACAGCAACGCACTGACCAACTCGAACGACGGGTTCTCGGTGGTGGCACCAATGAAGATCAGCGTGCCGTCTTCAAGATACGGCAGGAAGGTGTCTTGCTGCGACTTGCTGAAGCGATGCACCTCATCGAGAAAGAGCACCGTCCGGCGCCCTTTCATGGCGCGGTGCTGTTGCGCCTGCTCAACAGCGGCCCGAACATCTTTGACACCGGCCATCACGGCCGAGAGCGCGATGAACTCGGCATCCGCATTCTGTGCAATCAAGCGCGCGAGCGTCGTTTTGCCAGTGCCGGGTGGACCCCACAAAATCAGCGAGTGCGGCTGACCGCTCTCGAGCGCCGCACGCAGCGGCTTGCCCGAGCCGAGCACTTGCACTTGACCCACGAACTCCGCAAGCGAGCGCGGCCGCATGCGATCGGCGAGCGGTCGATTTAGGTCGGGCTCAACCATCGCTCGACACGCTGCAGCCACGAGTCGCGGATCGACAACGACAGGACGATGCCAAGCACGATACCGACCGTATCGGCGACCACATCCAGCAACTCCGCCGATCGACCGAGCGCCATGAGGTGCTGACCAATTTCGATACCGACGCCGAGCAAGAACAGGGCAATCGACACGGCCCAATAGCCGCGTCGCTCGACGAGCGCAGCAAACCAGAGCGTCAACCCCAAGAACGCACCGAGGTGATACGCCTTATCGAGATAGGGAATTCGACTGACACGACCGGAGGGCGCCTCGAGCGTGAGGTAGACCACGATCAGCGTCATCGCGAGGCCGAACCACACCCAATAGTGCGCATAGCGCAAGGGACGCAAGACGGCCATCTAAGGCACCGGCGTGCCGATCAAATCGGCATCGGGAGGCGCTTGAAACACGAAGGCATCGGCCGCGAGCGCCGCATTGCGCAACGTCTTCGAAAACACCAGCAGGGTCTTCTGGCCGAGCTTGTCTTCGATCTCCATGCGACGCAGATCATTGCCGGCAAAGCCCAGTCGCGCGGAGCGAAACTCGGCATCAGCGCCGCGCGGCTTGACGGCCACCCAGTCGAGCCCGCTGGATTTCGGCAAATTCTTGATCTCGAAAGACTCGCGCAAGTTGACGCCGCCGACGAGCAGCATGGCAGGCGTTGCCGTCAACGCGCTGCGGGCAGGCTTCACGGTGACCTGCTCCAGATCTCGATCGTAGAACCAAAGATTTCGGCCATCAGCCACCATGACCTGCGCCGGACCAAGGCCCGTCTCCCAACGGAACTGACCGGGGCGGCGCACGATGAACCGACCCGTTTCGGCCACGCGCTGCTTGCCGCGCGCATCGACGACCGTCTGTGCGAACTCGGCCTGCCAGCTCGAGAGGCCCTCGAGAAAACGATCCAGCGCAGAGGTCCTCTGCGCGAACGCCACCGGCGCGCAGAGCAGCGCGGCCGTGACGAGAGCCGCCAAAAAACGAGCTTGCATCGTCAATCGCCGGACGGCGCGGGCACGAGGATCTCGCGACCCCCGTTCGATTGCAGCGGACCCACGAGACCCGCCGCCTCCATCGATTCGATCAAACGCGCCGCCCGGTTGTAGCCGATCTTCAAGCGACGCTGCACGTAGGAAATCGAGGGCTTGCGTTCGGTGAGCACGATCTTGACCGCTTCATCGTAGAGCGCATCCTGCTCCGCATCCGCGCCCTCACCGCCCTCGCCCTCTTCGGGCGGCAGTCCGGGAATCGGGCCTTTGGGTCCCGAGAGCACTTCTTCGATGTAATCGGGGGCGCCTGCCCTGCGCAGCGCATCGACCACACGATGCACTTCCGCATCAGCCACGTAAGCACCATGGACGCGGATCGGGTTCGAGGTCCCTGCCGGTAGATACAACATGTCGCCATGGCCGAGCAGTGACTCAGCGCCGCTCTGATCGAGGATCGTGCGCGAGTCGACCTTCGCCGACACTTGGAACGCGATCCGGCAGGGGATGTTCGCCTTGATGAGACCCGTGATGACATCGACCGAGGGTCGCTGCGTTGCCAAGATCAAGTGAATGCCCGAAGCACGCGCCTTCTGTGCGAGACGCGCAATCAGCTCTTCGACCTTCTTGCCGACGATCATCATGAGATCGGCCAGTTCGTCGATGATCACGACGATGAAGGGCAATGGCGCGAGATCGGGAATCTGCGACTGATCGATCGACGGATCGTTCGCAGCCCGCTTCATGATGACCGGATCTTTGATCGGTTTCTTCTCGTCGATCGCGTCTTTGACCTTGCGATTGAAGCCGGAGATGTTGCGCACACCCATGGCGGCCATGAGCTGATAGCGGCGCTCCATTTCGGCGACACACCATCGCAGCGCGTTGGCCGCTTCCTTCATGTCGGTGACGACCGGTGCGAGCAGATGCGGAATGCCCTCGTAGACCGAGAGTTCGAGCATCTTCGGGTCAATCATGATGAGGCGAACATCTTCTGCCGTGCTCTTGTAGAGCATCGAGAGGATCATGGCGTTCACCGCCACCGACTTACCCGAGCCGGTCGTACCGGCTACGAGCAGATGCGGCATGCGCTGCAGATCAGCCACCATCGGTAGACCGCCGATATCCTTGCCGAGCGCCAGCGCGAGCGGTGAGTTGACTTCATCGTAGGCCTTGGATTTGACGATCTCGCCGAAGGTGACGATCTCACGCTTCTCGTTCGGGATCTCCAAACCCATCACCGATTTGCCCGGGATGACCTCGACGACGCGCACACTGATCGCTGACAGTGCGCGCGCCAGATCTTTCGAGAGTGAGCTGATTTGACTCGCCTTCACACCCGGTGCCGGTCGCAACTCGAAACGGGTCACCACGGGGCCAGGCTGCACCGCGACGACTTCAACCTCCACACCGAAATCTTTGAGCTTGAGTTCGACCAGCCGCGACATCGCCTCGAGTGCCTCAGCCGAGTACGTCGACTCGCGTGCCGGCGGGTCATCGAGCAGTTGCAGCGGTGGCAACTCGCCCGTCTTGGCCGTGAACATCGGCACTTGACGCTCTTTCTCGATGCGCTCGCTCTTCTCAGGCTGCGGCGCCGGCGCCTCGATGCGGGGCTTGGCTTTATTGGCCGCTTTTTTGACCTGAACCTCGAGGCTCTCCTTGCGAGCCGCCTTGCGCTCCTCGCCCTCGGCCACCACGGCCTGCTGCTGACGACGCGCGCGCAACCAATCGATCGCGCCCCAAAAACCGCCGCCCGTGCGATCGACGATGGTCAGCCACGAGACGCCCGAGGCCAACGAGAACCCCGCCATCGCGCAAGCGAGCAACAACAGCGTGCCACCGACGAAGTTGAAATTACCGCGCATCCACTCGCCGACCAAACTACCGACGACACCCCCTGCACTCTGACGCAACTCACCGGATGCGAAGTGCAGCGTCGCCAGTGCGCAGGACGCCGCGAGCAACAACGCAAAACCACCGGCGCGGACGAAACTGTTGATGCGCGAGACGGGTTCGTGCTCCTCATCGCTTGCGCTATTACGGCTGCGGAAGATGATCCAGCAGGCGCCCGCCAACATCAGCGGGAACAAGAACGCCGGACCGCCAAAGAGAAAAAACAGCGTATCGGCCAGCCAAGCGCCCTGCAG
This sequence comes from Klebsiella pneumoniae, assembly GCA_945873095.1. Classification (GTDB taxonomy): domain Bacteria; phylum Pseudomonadota; class Gammaproteobacteria; order Steroidobacterales; family Steroidobacteraceae; genus UBA964. The sequence goes on from CAMCBU010000022.1 coordinate 14,299, forward strand.
ACCGATGAGGTTGTGGATGTCGCTTGAGCCCTCACCCGTGAACGAGAAGCCCGGATCCGCCGGATCGTAGGTCACGAGCGCCGCCAACAACATGAGCGCGGTCGCGCCCATCAGGATGATCACGACCTCGCGCAAACTACGCTTGACGCGTGCGGTGAAACGGGAGGGCTCTGCACCCTTCGCAGCAGTATCGGACAATGGGTTATCCCGTGGCGGACCAGCGTCTGGAACCGGTGATTCTAATGGAATCGACTTGCACGTGGCATCCTGCTCGCGCTGCCCCTAACATGCGCGCATGAGCACACATCGCAAATTGATCATTTTGGGCTCCGGACCGGCGGGTTATTCGGCTGCCGTTTATGCCGCCCGCGCCAATCGCGCGCCCATGCTGATCGCGGGGCTGCAGGAAGGTGGTCAATTGATGACGACCACCGAGGTGGATAACTGGCCGGGCGATGCCCATGGCCTGCTCGGCCCGGCGCTCATGGAGCGCATGAAGGCGCACGCCTTGCGATTTGGCACGGAGATGGTGGGCGATCACATCCACACCGCGAAACTCGACGAACGTCCGTTTCGACTGATCGGCGACCTCGGCGAATACACCTGCGACGCCCTGATCATCGCCACCGGCGCCTCGGCAAAATATTTAGGACTCCCCTCGGAAGAGTCTTTCAAGGGGCGTGGTGTCTCCGCCTGCGCGACCTGCGATGGTTTTTTCTTTCGCGGTCAGTCGGTGGCCGTCATCGGCGGCGGTAACACGGCGGTCGAAGAGGCGCTGTACCTCTCGAATATCGCCGCCCACGTCACGCTGGTGCACCGGCGCGATCGACTACGCGCCGAGAAGATCATGCAAGACCGTCTGTTCGAGCGCGAGAAGGCGGGCAAGATTCGCATCCTCTGGAACCACGCGGTCGATGAGGTTTTGGGCGGCCAAAGCGGCGTCTCGGGTCTGCGTGTGCGCGGCACCGAGGCTGCGGGCGCGGCTGCGGGCGTCGCCGAAGATCTTGCCGTGACGGGCGTTTTCATCGCGATCGGTCATTCACCGAACACCGAGATCTTCGCGGGCCAGCTCTCGATGAAAGACGGTTACCTCTCGGTGCACAGCGGCACCTCCGGCAACGCGACGGCCACCAGCGTCGCGGGCGTGTTCGCCGCGGGCGATGTGGCCGATCACGTTTATCGTCAGGCGATCACCTCAGCGGGCTCAGGCTGCATGGCCGCGCTCGATGCCGACCGCTATCTCGAGCATCTCGATTCGCATTGAAGGAGCGCGCGATGCGCAGTCGTGTCATCGAGCGCATCGGTGATCTAGCCGCCTCCGAATGGAACGCGCTCGATCACCGTGGCTACCCGTTTTTGCGCCACGAGTTTTTGGCGGCACTCGAAGATAGCGGCTGCATCGGTTTGGCCACGGGCTGGCGACCCTATTTCATCGTGTTGGAAGATGCCGCCGGGATCGCCGCGGCGGCGCCCGCTTGGCTCAAAGATCACTCCTACGGCGAATTCGTTTTCGATTTCGCCTGGGCTCAAGCCTTTGCCCGGCACGGTCTGCGCTACTACCCGAAACTACTCCTCGCTGCGCCTTTCACCCCGGCGACGGGACCGCGCTTGCTGCATCGCCAAGGCGCACCCGTGAGCACCACTACCGCGGCGCTGCTCGACGCCATCGCCGCGACTAGCGATGCGCTGCAGCTCGAGACAGCGCACATCACGTTTCCCGATGCGAGCGATCTTTTGGCCTTACGCGCGGATCCCGATTGGCTGTTGCGCTGCGATTGCCAATTTCACTGGGAAAATCGCGGCTACCGTGACTTCGAGGATTTTCTCGCGACCTTCACCGCCGAGAAGCGCAAGAAGGCGCGCCGCGAGCGGCGGCGCGTCGCCGAGGCGGGAATCCGCTTCGAACGACGCTTCGGTCACGAGGCGACGCCCAAAGAAATCGAGCGCGCATGGCAGCTGCACCGAGGCACCTTCTTGCAGCGCGGTAATGAGCCTTATCTGAACCTTGCGGCCTTCAGGCAGATCGCTGCCACCATGGGCGAGTCAGTGCAGTTCACCTTCGCCTGTCTTGGTGATGAGATCGTCGCCGTGGCGGTTTTCTTTGTCGGCCAGGACACGCTCTACGGTCGTTACTGGGGATCGGCCGAGGAATATCACAGCCTGCATTTCGAGACCTGTTATCACCAGGGCATCGAGTTCTGCATCGAGCGTGGCTTGCAACGCTTCGAGCCGGGCACTCAAGGCGAACACAAGGTCAGTCGCGGCTTTGCACCCACCTTGACGTGGTCGGCGCATCGCATCGTCGAGCCGCGCTTTCGCGCTGCGATCGCCGATTACCTGGCTCGCGAGAAAATCGGCGTCGAACAATACGCCGCCGGTATCGCCCTGCACGTCCCCTACAAACAGGACCTCACGCCGTGAAGCGGCGACGCGGGCTCGTGTGGCTCGAGCCCGGTGGTGATCCCGAGGCCTTCCCGGCCGCCGAAGACGCCCTTGATGAACCACCCGGGCTCGTCGCTGCCGGCGGTGACCTTCGACCCGAGCGGCTCGTCGCGGCCTATCGACGTGGCTTGTTTCCGTGGTACTCCCCGGGCCAGCCGATCTTGTGGTGGTGCCCCGATCCGCGCGAGGTGTTGTTCCCGTCGGAGTTTCGTCGCACGCGCAGTCTCGCCAAGCGCGAGCGGAACGCCGGCTTCGAGGTGTCTGAGGATCGCGACTTCGCCTCGATCATCGATGCCTGCGCCGCGCCACGCGCGCGCGATGGCGGTGGCACTTGGATCACCTCGGAGATGCGCGAGGCGTATATCGAGCTGCACCGACGCGGCATCGCGCACAGTGTCGAGGTGCGACTCGCCGGTGAGCTGGTCGGCGGGCTCTACGGCATCCGAATCGGTGGCGTGTTTTTCGGCGAATCGATGTTCAGTCGCGCGCCCGACGCCTCCAAAGTGGCACTCTCCAGTCTCGTCAGGCACAGCGCCGAGAGCGCTCTCGAACTGATCGACTGCCAACTGCACTCGCACCATCTCGCCTCGCTTGGCAGCCGCCCGCTATCGCGCGCCGAATTCTTGCATCGATTAGCCGAGCTCACGCGCGGCGCTTGACGCCAAAGCGAATTACCCTAAAGCGAATTACATTGATTCGGGGGACCCCATGCGGCAGAATCCGCGCTTCTTTTTTGCAGAGCGACCGTAACCTGATGTCGAAAGAAGACGCGATTCAAATGGACGGCGAAGTCGTCGAGACGCTGCCGAACACCACTTTTCGCGTGAAATTGAAGAACGGTCACGTCGTCACCGCCCACATCTCGGGCAAGATGCGCAAGAACTACATCCGCATTCTCACGGGCGACACCGTCACGGTCGAAGTCACCCCTTACGATCTGACCAAGGGCCGCATCGTTTACCGCGGCCGCTAAAACCGCGACCGCAGCCTAAGCCGTTACCGGCTCCTCGCTCGGCACAGAGACGCACTCGAGATCGAGCCCGCTGTCATCGGCCTTCACCGATACGCGCACCAAACCGCCGTCGACCAACTTGCCAAACAGCAGCTCCTCGGCGAGCGGTCGCTTGATGTGCTCTTGGATGACTCGCGCCATGGGCCGTGCGCCCATCTTCGGGTCGTAACCGGTTTTCGCAATCCAGCGACGCGAGGCGTCGTCGAGTTGTAGCGATACCCGCTTGCCCTCGAGCTGCGTCTCGATCTCGACCAGCAGCTTCTCGACCACCCGTTCGATCGTGCGCTCATCGAGCCCACCGAACTGGATGACGGCATCGAGTCGATTACGAAACTCCGGCGTGAAGAGCTTCTTGATCGCTTCCATACCGTCGGTGGTGTTATCCCCGGGCGTGAACCCGATCGGCGTGCGCGCCATGTCAGCGGCGCCTGCATTCGTCGTCATCACGATGATCACATGACGGAAATCCGCCTTGCGGCCGTTGTTGTCGGTGAGCGTCCCGTGATCCATGACCTGCAACAACAAATTGAACACATCCGGGTGCGCCTTCTCGATCTCATCGAGCAGCAGCACCGCGTGCGGATGCTTCGCAATCGCTTCGGTGAGTAGGCCACCTTGATCGAAGCCGACGTATCCGGGCGGCGCGCCGATCAAACGGGATACCGTATGGCGCTCCATGTATTCGGACATGTCGAAGCGGAGGAACTCGATACCAAGTGCAATGGCCAACTGTCGCGTGACTTCGGTTTTGCCGACACCCGTCGGCCCTGCAAACAGAAAACTACCGACTGGCTTGCGTTCATCGCCGAGCCCCGAGCGCGACATCTTGATGGCGTCGGTCAAGGTTTCGACCGCCTTGTCCTGACCGTAAATCACGAGCTTGAGGTTGCGCTCGAGATTGCGCAGCACTTCTTTGTCGTTGCTCGAGACCGTCTTGGGCGGGATACGGGCGATCCGCGCCACGACATCTTCGATCTGCTCGACATCAACGGTCGCGGCCTGATCGGTGAGGCCCTTCACGCGCAGGCGCGCGCCGGCTTCATCGACCACGTCGATCGCCTTGTCGGGCAAATGCCGCTCGTTGATGTGACGAGCCGATAGCTCCGCCGCAGCCTTCAAAGCCTCATCGGTATATTTGACTCGATGATGCTCCTCGAAACGACTACGCAAGCCTTTCAAGATTTCGATCGTCTCGGCGACGCTCGGCTCGACGACGTCGATCTTCTGGAAGCGACGCGCGAGCGCATGATCTTTCTCGAAGATGCCGCGGTATTCCTGGTAAGTCGTTGAACCGATGCAGCGCAACTCGCCGTTGCTGAGCACCGGCTTGATGAGATTCGACGCATCCATCACGCCACCCGAGGCAGCACCCGCACCGATGACGGTGTGAATTTCGTCGATGAACAGCACGGCGCCGGGCTGCTTCTTGATCTCGGCAAGCACGGATTTCAAACGCTTTTCGAAATCCCCGCGGTACTTTGTACCCGCGATCAACGAACCGAGATCGAGCGAGTAGATGGTGCAACCGGTGAGTACCTCGGGTACCTGACCCTCGACGATGCGGCGCGCCAAACCCTCGGCGATCGCCGTCTTGCCGACACCGGCCTCGCCCACATAAAGCGGATTGTTCTTGCGGCGGCGACACAAAATTTCGATGGTGCGCTCGACCTCGAGCTCGCGCCCGATCAAGGGGTCGATCTTGCCCTCTTCGGCGAGCGTGTTGAGATTGGTCGCGTATTTCTCGAGCGCGCTGGCACTCTCGCCCTCGGCGGCCGCGGCCGCGGCGACTGGCGTCTCCTCCTTCGAGCCCGCCTTCGCGTCGTCGCCCTTCGACATACCGTGCGAGATGTAATTGACGACATCGAGGCGCGAGACATCTTGGCGACTCAGCAGAAACACGGCGTGGCTCTGCTTCTCGCTGAAGATGGCGACGAGCACGTTGGTCACCGCGACTTCCTTGCGGCCACTCGATTGCACATGGAACACGGCGCGCTGCAACACACGTTGGAAGCCGAGCGTCGGTTGCACCTCGCGATCATCACCCTCGGGCAAGCGCGGCGTGCTCTGCTCGATGTGATCGAGCAGGTCCTTGGTGAGCGAAGCGACATCGGCACCACAGGTGCGCAGCACGTCTTTCACCGCCGCCGTCTCGAGTATCGAGGCGAGCAGATGCTCGACGGTGAGGAATTCGTGACGGCCATCGCGCGCCAGCTGGAAGGCCTTGTTCAGGCAGTTTTCAAGTTCGGCGGACAACACGGTTCAGACTTCCTCTAGTGTGCACAGCAACGGGTGCTGATGATCGCGGGAATACCGCGTCACCAGCGCCACTTTCGTCTCGGCGATCTCGTGAGTGAAGACACCACACACGCCTTTGCCGCGCATGTGGATCTCGAGCATCACCTGCGTGGCCTGGGTGCGACCCATGCCGAAGAACCGCTCGAGCACATCCACGACGAATTCCATGGGAGTGTAATCATCGTTTAATAAAATCACCCGAAACAGCGGCGGCTGCTTCAGTTCGGGTGTGACCTCGGCGACGGAGGATTCTTGATCGGGACGAGACTCTTCGGCGGACATGAGCCTGTTATAGGGCCAGGGTACCCCGAACTCAAGTGTGGTGTGCGAGGCGGGCGGGTATGATCGGGATCATGCGACTTCGGCTCGATTTGCCTACGCTCGTGACCGCCCTCTTGGCCACCATCTTGGGGCTGCAGGTCGCCTACCTCATCACCAGCGGTTTTCGCAGTCACGAAGCGCCGATGACGGCGATATCCGTCCCGGCCGTCGCGCCAAATAGTGCGCCACCGACGTTGGCCGCGTTGAAAAATGCCGCCCCTTTCGGACGTCTCGGCGGCGCAGATCAACCCATCGTCGCCACCTCGGCGACGCATTTGAGCCTCGCCGGCGTGATCGCCGAGACCGACCCCGCCGCCGGCCAAGCCATCATCGCCGACTCGGGTAGCCCCGCGCAGGTGTATCGGGTGGGCAACACGCTGCCCGGTAACCTCGTGCTGCGCGCGGTGCACGCCGATCACGTGATACTCGATCGAGGCGGCACCCTCGAGCGTCTGGATTTGCCACGACAACTCACCCCGGGAAGCCCTTTGGATCCCGCGGCAGCCACGGCATCGCCCGGCGCGTTACCGCAAGCCCTCAACGCGGAGACAGGCCTCGCCAACGTCATTCGTTGGCAAGCGGTGATTCGCGGGGGGCAAAGCCCCGGCATTCGCGTCTACCCGGGGGCGGACGCTCGAGCCTTCACTCGGCTCGGGCTCGAGGCCGGCGATCTGATCGTCGCCATCAACGATGCACCGTTGTCGGATCAAGCCAACGGCGATGCCTTCCTGCGCAGTCTCTCGGGTGTGCCACAGGCATCGTTGACGGTAGAGCGCGCTGGGCGCACCCAAAATATTCTGGTCGATCTCGCCAGCCTGACCGTGGCCGGTGCAAACTGACCGGCCTGACCTGACGGAAACCTCATGCCGAATCCACGCTCGCTGCTCATCCCGCTGCTGACCGCCCTGCTCGTCTTCGTCGCCGCAGGTCCAGTCTCTGCGCAGCCCGCCTCCGGCGCGCGCATCACGCCCAATTTCAAGGACGCCGAGATCACGCAGGTGATCGAAGCGGTGGCGGCGGCGACCGGTCGCAACATCATCGTCGACCCGCGCGTGCGCGCACAGGTGACGATGCTCTCCTCGACGCCGATGACGCCCGATGCGTTCTACGAAGCCTTTCTCGCCTTGCTGCAAGTGCACGGCTTCGTCGCCGCCCCCTCGGGCGATGTGCTGAAAATCATCCCCGATGCCAACTCGCGCACCATGCCGGGCAATGATCTGCCGGATCGCTTGAGCGCAACCTCCGACGAGATCGTCACGCAGGTGGTCTCGGTCACCAACGTGAGCGCCGCGCAGTTGGTGGCGATCCTGCGCCCGTTGATGCCGCAGAACGCGCACCTGGCGGCCTATCCCGCCTCGAACATGCTGATCCTCGCCGATCGCGCCAACAACGTGAATCGCATGTTGCGCATCATCCGTCGCATTGATCAGGCGAGCGATGCCGATATCGAAGTGGTCGCGATGCAAAATGCCTCGGCGGCCGAAGTCGTTCGCACGATGACGGCGCTCAATCCGGCGCAAGCCTCGGCCGAGGGTGGCATGAGCCCGCTGCGCGTCGTCGCCGATGATCGCTCGAACAGCATCTTGCTCGCCGGTGATAAAACGCAGCGCCTACGCGCCCGCACGCTCATCGCCTATCTCGACACACCGCTCGCGAGCGGCGGTGACACTCGCGTGCGCTATCTGCGCTACGCCGATGCGGAAAAGATTGCCGCTAAGCTCAAAGAACAAGTTCAAGGTGTCACCGCTGGCGCACCGGCGGCAGGTACCACGACCTCTGCCAGCGCCGATCGCAGCACCGTCATCTGGGCTGAGCCTGAGACCAACGCGCTCGTGATCACGGCGCCTGCCAAAACCATGAATTCTTTGATGGCGGTGATCGACAAGCTCGATATCCGCCGCGCACAAGTCATCGTCGAGGCGATCATCGTGGAGGTTTCGGCGGACAAGTCTGCCGAGCTCGGCGTGAACTGGCTCGTCGATGGCAGCAATGCCGACAATGCCGTCGGCGGCTTCATCGAGCCGGTGGGTGGCGTGAGCATCGTCGATCTCGCGCGGGCCGCAAACGATCCTGCAACGCTCACCAGCGTGCCGCGTGGCACGACGGTCGGCGTCGGTCGCCTCGGCAGCGGTGGCGTCGACTTCGCTGCCGTGCTGCGTGCGTTGCGCGGCGATTCGACCACGAACATCATCGCAACGCCCTCCATCGTGACGATGGATAACCAGGAAGCCGAGATCAAGGTCGCTCAAGAAGTGCCGTTCGTCACCGGCCAATACACGAGCACGGGCGGCAACACCGGTAACAACTTGAATCCTTTCCAGACCATCCAGCGTCAGGAAGTCGGCACCATCCTCAAGATCACACCGCAGATCAACGAGGGTGATTCGGTGATGCTGAAAATCGAACAGGAGAGTTCGAGCATCGCCGCAACGAGCTCGGGTGCCGTCGATCTCGTCACCAATAAGCGCACCATCAGCACACACGTGCTGATCGAAGACGGTGGCACGGTGGTGCTCGGTGGCCTGATTCAGGATTCACAAACCGGCGGTGAACAGCGCGTGCCCTTTTTGGGTCGCATCCCGGTGATCGGCGAGGCGTTCAAGTCGCGCAGCGCGAAGAAGACCAAGACCAACCTGATGGTGTTCATCCAGCCGCGGATCCTGCGTGATGGTCTCGATGCCACCTTCGAGACCAATCAAAAGTACAACTACATGCGCGACCAACAGCGCAAGCTCGGACCGCAACGCGAAGTGTTGCCGATGCTGCCCGGCACACCGCGGGCGATCCTGCCCGAGTTGCCACCCACGCCCGAGCGGCCCGCCGCACCGGCGGACTCGGCGCCGGTGACTGCAACCCCTGCTGCGCCCTCGCCGTGACACCAACACTGCCTCTCGCCTTCGCCCGACGTCACGGGCTGCTGCTGACGGGCACCGACGGAGAGTTCGCCGAACTTGCGATCCGTCCGGATGTCGTGCCCGCCGCCATCGCCGAGGCGCGCCGACACCTCGGCATGCCGCTGCATCTGCGCAAAGTCGCCGCCGACGAGTTCGATGTGCTGCTGCGGCTCGCCTACGAGGCGGGCAGCGATGCCCGCACCGCCGCCGGTGGTCTTGACGATACGACCGATCTCGCCTTCCTCGCCCAAGATCTGCCCGAGCAGTCCGACCTGCTCGATAGCGAAGATGATGCGCCGATCATTCGGCTCATCAATGCACTGCTGACCCAGGCGATCAAAGAAAACGCATCCGACATCCATATCGAGCCGTTCGAAAATCGTTTGGTAGTCCGCTTGCGTGTGGACGGTGTGCTGCGCGAGGTGCTGCAAACCAAACGTGCCGTGGCAGCTGCCGTCGTTTCGCGCATCAAGGTCATGTCCAAACTCGACATCGCCGAGAAGCGGCTCCCACAAGATGGCCGCATCAGTCTCAAAGTGGCAGGGCGTGCGGTCGATGTGCGTGTCTCGACGATTCCGTCGGGTCACGGCGAGCGTGTGGTGCTGCGCTTGCTCGACAAACAGGCCGGCCGACTCGATCTGGATCACCTCGGCATGGACCCGGCGATCACGCCACTGCTCGATGCGCTGATTCACAAGCCCAACGGCATCCTGCTCGTCACCGGTCCGACCGGTTCCGGCAAGACCACGACGCTCTACGCTGCGCTCTCGCGCCTGAATGACGCCACGCGCAACATCATGACGGTCGAAGATCCGATCGAGTATTACTTGGATGGCGTCGGTCAGACGCAGGTCAACACCAAGGTCGACATGAGTTTCGCGCGCGGACTGCGCGCGATTCTGCGACAAGATCCGGATATCGTGATGGTCGGTGAAATTCGCGATCTCGAAACCGCGCAGATCGCCGTGCAAGCCTCGCTCACCGGTCACCTCGTGCTCTCGACGCTGCATACCAACACGGCGGTCGGAGCGATCACCCGCTTGCGCGATATGGGCATTGAGCCTTTTTTGCTCGCCTCGAGCCTCATCGGCATCGTCGCGCAACGACTCGTTCGTACGCTCGATCCCGAGCAGCGGGAAGCGTATGTCGCCTCGGATGTCGAGCGTCGCATGCTCAACATCGCCCCCGATGCGGCACCCGTCAGACTGCACAAGCCGGGACGCGACGGTGCCGGCTACAAAGGCCGTACCGGCATCTATGAACTCGTGCTGATCGACGATGCGATGCGCTCACGGATTCACGATGGCGCAGCCGAGAGCGAACTCGAACGCCACGCGCGTCTTGCCACACCGTCGATCCGCGACGATGGTCGTCGCAAGGTGCTCGCGGGTGACACGACGCTCGAGGAAGTGTTGCGCGTCACGCGCGAAGACTGACGGCGTCATCGGTATGGCCGCTTTCCAATACACTGCGTTGGATGCCACGGGCCGCGAGGTGCGCGGCGTGCAAGAGGGCGAAAGCCCGCGCCATGTGCGGCAACTGTTGCGTGATCAACAATTGCTGCCGATGCAGGTCGTTGTGGTGACCCGTGGCGAGGTGGGCAAAGGCGCCAGCGCCAAGGGTATCCCGCTGCGGCGCACTCGCATCGGCAATGCCGATCTCGCCTTGCTGACGCGACAACTCGCCACTCTCGTCAAGGCCGCCTTACCGCTCGAAGATGCGCTGCGCGCCGTTTCTGAGCAATCGGAAAAGCCCGCGGTACAACAGACCGTGACGGCTGTACGCGCCCGAGTGACCGAGGGCCTGACACTGGCCGCGGCGCTTGGCGAGTTCCCGCGCGTTTTCCCGGAGATCTACCGCGCCACGGTGGCCGCCGGCGAGCAATCGGGTCGGCTCGATGTGGTGCTCGAGCGGCTTGCCGATTACACCGAGAGTCGCGATCAACTGCGGCAACGGATCATCGGCGCCCTGCTGTATCCGATCGTACTGACGATCATGTGCATCGCCATCATCTCGGGTCTGTTGACGTACGTGGTCCCCAAAGTGGTCGAGGTGTTCGAGTCGGGTCAGAACGCACTGCCCTGGATGACGCAAGTGCTGCTGTTTGTCAGTGACGGCCTGCGCGACTACGGCTTGTGGCTGCTACTGGCGCTGAGCATCGCCGGCATCCTCTTTCAGCGCTGGCTGCGCGCACCCGAGGCGCGTTATCGGTTCGATGGCTGGATGCTGCGTCTGCCACTGGCCGGTCGACTGATCCGCGGCTTCGACACCGCGAGATTCACTCGCACTTTGAGCATCCTCACCGGCAGCGCCGTGCCCGTCCTCGAGGGTCTACGGATCGCCGGCGCCGTGATGTCCAACCGACCGATGCGCGCCGCCGTCGAAGAGGCAGCCGAACGCATCCGAGAAGGCGCCCCCATCGGTCGCTCACTGGCGGCAAGCAAACTCTTCCCCCCGATGACCGTCCACCTGATCTCGAGCGGCGAGGCCAGCGGACGCCTCGAGGAAATGCTCGACCGTGCAGCCACCAATCAGGAGCGCGAATTGGACGGTCTTTTGACCGCCTTGGTCGGCCTGCTCGGCCCCCTCATGATCGTCGGGATGGGGGTATTCGTGCTCGCCATCGTCTTTGCCATGCTGATGCCCATCTTCGAAATGAATACATTGGTGCGGTGACGCTCATCGTTACCCATTGCAAGCCGCTCGGCATCGCAATACATTTTGCGCGTCTGGGGGTTGAGTGGCAGTGGTGCCATGCACGAGAGACCGGAGCAAGACGACTACGAGGATGATGAAGCCCTCGAATCGGGCGAGGACTTCGATCAAGTCATCCGAGATTTCGAACAAGGGCGGCGCCGTGGTGCGCCTAAGCCATCGGGCGATCCTGCGTGGCGCAAACTCGAGCGCCTACGCGAAGAGAAGCGGACCGCGGAACTCACCAGCGACTTCGACGATTACGACATCGGCATCGAAGCGAAGCCGCGCAAAACCAAGCGCTGAGCCACAACCGCCATCGCGTCAGCGAAAATCTCGCGAACGAGTCGTTAGACGCCCAAGCCAAGCCGAGCGATCGTGCAGGCGCTCGACGATCACGTGCAGCACCTCCCCTTCGCGCTGCAAATAGCCTTCGGCTTCGAGCAGACGCGAGTGCAGTAGCTCACGCCGGTATTGCACACCGATGCGCTTCCAGACGATGAGATTGACGTAGCCCGTGTCATCTTCGAGCGTGACGAAGGTCACGCCGCTCGCGGTACCTGGACGTTGTCGCATCGTCACTAGGCCCGCGACCGAGACGGGGCTCTCGTGCCGCAGGCTCTGCAGTTGTGACGACGTGCAGACCTCACGAGACGAAAACAGCGAGCGCAGCAAAGCCAACGGATGTCGGCCCAAAGTCAGGCCGATCGAACGATAGTCGGCTACCAAGTTCTGTCCTTCGGTCGGCACCGGCAACAGCGGCAACGCAGGCTCGTCTGCACAGGGTGCCAACGGCAGTTCGACTTCCGTTGCGGCCACTGACCAGAAAGCCTGGTGACGATTACCGGTCAAGTTCGCGCAAGCCCCTGCCGCCGCGAGCGCTTCGAGATCTCCTCGATCGAGGCCGGCGTGTCGCACGAGATCCTGCAGGTTGCTGATACGCTCGCGAACCGCCACCACTCGCTCGGCACCCGCTCGTGTCAAAGAATGTACGAGTCGCAGACCGAGTCGGATTGCCGCTCCGCCGGTCAGAGTTGCCTCGAGCGTGCAATCCCACTGGCTCGCCAATACATCGACAGGGCGAATCTCGACACCGTGTTCGCGCGCATCGCGCACCAACTGTGATGGCGAATAAAAACCCATGGGCTGACTGTTGAGCAGCGCCGCCGTGAACGCCGCAGGCTCGTGGCATTTGAGCCAAGCCGAGACATACACCAGTAAGGCAAAACTCGCCGCGTGCGACTCGGGAAACCCATACTCACCGAAACCCTGAATCTGCGCGAACACGCGCTGTGCGAAGGCTTCCGTGTAGCCGCGCTCACGCATGCCTTGGATCAATCGCTCTTCGAAGTGCCCAAGCCCGCCGCGACGCTTCCAGGCCGCCATGGCGCGACGTAGTTGATCCGCCTCACCGGGCGAGAAGCCGGCGGCTGCAATCGCAATCTGCATCACCTGTTCTTGGAAGATCGGCACCCCGAGCGTGCGCTGTAAAACGCCTTTGACCGCCTCACTCGGATAATCGACCACTTCCTCACCGCGCCGCCGTCGCAGATACGGGTGGACCATGTCGCCCTGAATAGGCCCGGGGCGCACGATCGCCACCTCGATCACAAGATCGTAGAAACATCGCGGTCGCAGTCGCGGCAGCATGTTCATCTGCGCACGCGATTCGATCTGAAATACGCCGACCGAATCGGCTCGGCAGAGCATGTCGTAAACCTTAGGGTCCTCTGCCGGGATCCTCGAGAGCGTCAGTGCCTCACCACCACGCTCGCAACGCCATGCTGAAATGAGATCGATCGCCCGATGGATCGCCGTCAACATCCCAAGCGCCAGCACATCCACCTTGAGCAGCCCGAGCGCATCGAGATCGTCTTTGTCCCATTGAATGACGGTACGATCCGGCATGCTCGCGTTCTCGATCGGCACGAGTTCCTCGAGCGAATCGCGTGCGATCACGAAACCACCGACATGCTGCGACAAGTGACGCGGAAAGCCGAGCAACTCTTCGGCCAACTCGAACAGCAAACGCAAACGATGCCGATCGATATCGCCCGCCTGCGCCGGCAGCTCCAAGCGCTCGATGTCGATGGATCGATCCCAACGACTTGCCGATTTGGCGAGGCTTTCGATCACGATCGGATCGAATCCGAGTGCTCGCCCGAGATCTCGCAGGGTGCTACGCGGTCGATAGCTGATGACCGTGGCTGCAAGTGCCGCACGATGTCGGCCGTATTTTGAATAGAGATACTGGATGACCTCCTCACGCCGCTCGTGCTCGAAATCGACGTCGATATCCGGTGGCTCGTTGCGCTCGCGCGAGATGAATCGCTCGAACAAGACCGACATGCGCGAGGGGTCGACTTCCGTGATGCCTAAGCAATAACAGACGACGGAGTTGGCCGCCGAACCTCGCCCTTGGCAGAGAATGCCGCGCTGCCTCGCGAAGTCGACGATGTCGTATACGGTCAGAAAGTAAGGTTCGTAGCCGAGCTCGGCGATCAGTGCGAGCTCATGCTCGATGAGTTGCTGGACCGGCGCTGGCGTGTGATCCCAACGCTTCGATGCACCACGTTCGACCAATGTGCGCAGCCAAGAAGCGGGCGTGTGCGACTCGGGGACGAGTTCACGTGGATACTCATAACGCAGCTCATCGAGCGAAAAGCGGCAGCGCTTTGCGATCGCGAGAGTTTCTTGCAGAAGTTCCGGTGGATAAAGCCGCGCCAGTCGCGCGCGCTCGCGCAGATGCCGCTCACCGCTCGGTAGCAACGCGAGGCCTGCCGCATCGACGGTGGTGCGTAGCCGAATGGCTGTCAACGCATCGTGCAGGCGACGTCGCTCACGACGGTGCATACAAGCACCACCGGCTGCCACCAATGGCAAACCACTGCGTGCAGACAAGTCTCTGGCCCTTTGCAGGTGTGCTCGCTCGGTACCATCACGCAGTAACTCGACGGCGAGCCATGCCGAGCCAGCGTAGTTCTGTTGCAGCTCACTTGCGAAAGTTTTGCTGCTCTCTTTTTGCGACTCGGATTGCAACTCGGACCACGTAGGCGCCCACAACAAAGAAACATGGGACGGCTCGAGTAGCTCAAAGAGATCGCTGCTGCTTAAACGATATTCACCCTTCGGCGCCTGCCTTCGCGCACGCGTGATCAGCCGACACAAGCTGCCATAACCCACTCGATCGTTCGCGAGCGCCACCAGCAGCGGCCCCTCACTCAAACGCAGCTCGCTGCCGACGATCAGTCGAGTCGGTGTGTCGCGTAGCGCCGTGTGCGCCCGCACCACCCCAGCCATCGAACACTCATCGGTGATCGCCAATGCCGCGTACCCAAGTTCCACCGCGCGCGCCGCTAGCTCTTGCGGCTGCGACGCACCGCGCAAAAAGCTGAAGCTGCTCAGGCAGTGCAATTCGGCGTAATCGGACGATTTCATAGCTGGACTTCGTAATACTGTTTATTTATACAGTATTGAGTCATTACAGCCAAGCCTTTTGCAGCGATGACAAAAGGCACACATTTATCTACGATCCAGCGAGTGCAACCTGATGTTCCGAGCCTTCGAATGGAGTCAACGGAAAAACATCTGGCTCCTAGCAAACAGAAACGTTCGCTTCGAACAGATCGTATCAGCCATTGAAACAGGGAAACTACTCGACATCGTTGAACATCCGAAACCCGAGAAGTACGCGAGCCAAAGAATCATGATTGTTGAGCTCAACGGTTACGCCTATCTCGTGCCCTTCATAGAGCAAATAGATCATTATTTTTTAAAAACCATCATTCCTAGTCGAAAGGCGACCCGGCGATATCTCAAGGAATCAAAGTCATGAGTTCCAGATCAAAGACGAGACTCACATCAAGCGAGAAACGAATCTTGGCGGCTTACAATCGAGATGAGTTCAAGTCTATCCAGAGTCCGGAACAGCTCGAGAATGTACGATCGGCCGCGCGGGCGACCACGCTTAAAGACCAGCGAATCAATATTCGAATGTCTTCGGATGATCTGCACGACATACGCGAGATCGCTCGTGAGGAAGGGCTCCCGTACCAAAGCTTAATAGCCAGTATCTTGCACAAGTACGTGACAGGAAGATTGGTAGAGCGCAGAAGAGATCGAAAAACTCTTAAGCGCGCACGTTAGCCAAACACCCCATGCCAGTACCACGCATGGGGTGCAGAGCGCTCGCGATAGATCCAGAGGCGACTGCCGTCGCGATGACGAGCGATGTAGTAATCACGTGCAACGTCTGCACCGTCCCACCATCCGGTCTCGATCCGCTCAGGGCCCTCGAGCAACTGCAGTTGTGATAGCGAGCAAGGCAGAACTTGCGGTTGCTGCAGCAACCATAAAGGGCGCCGAGTGACGAGGCTGCTTGCAGTGCTGCTAGTTGCAGTGCTGGTGAAACCATCCGCAGCACTTTTACCCGATCGAGATGTATAGCTTGGCGCACGCGGTTCTGCGACACGCCAAGCCCGCTCGGGTCGATGCTCGGGTACGAGACACAGACCATAGACCGCCTCATCGCCCAAGCGCGCCCGCAACCGCTCAACCAAGGCAGGCACTTCACCTGTCGTACCGGCGCCCTGCTCGCCGGCACGCCAGAGTGAGGCGCTGCAAGCGATGCGAGGTCGCAATGCTCCTGAGCGCAACTCGCACAGCGTGACTGCCGCCGGCAAAGCGCAACGCGACAACTGCAAAGACAACAACTCGCGACAGGCAGAGGCCTGCCACTGCATCGAGGCGAATCGCAGCGTCACTCGCGTGGTCGGCACGGGCGGTCGATGATGCAAGCGCAATTGCAGCGACTCGAGACCCGCTTGTCGTAAGCAGAGAAATCGCTCGAGGTCGGCAAGCAAAGGCCCTATATAAGCCAGCACGGCAGTTTGCGTCCGTAATTCGAAATCCGGTTCACGACGAGCGTGAAAACGCTCGCGTACTCGATGCGGTTTGCGCAGATCCGCAGTGGCGCCGGTCAAGCGATCGAGCATCTGCAAAGCAGGTTGCCCGAATCGACGCGCAAAACCCGCTCGCGGCAAACGCAACAAGGCGCCTATCGTTCGCACACCGATCGACTCGAGGCGCTCGACTTGCGCACAGGGCCAGCGCAATACGGTGATCGGCAATGGCGACAACAGACCCACCAATCGCTCCCGACTCGAGACGAGCACGTTTCGCTTGACCCTTGCCAAGGCCAGCGCCGCCAACGGCGTCGGTGCGAGCGCCCAATCGATGCGTATAGACGCAGCCTGCGCACGCGCTGCGATTTGCTGACACAAGGAACGCGCACCGCCGAAGAGACGAAAGCTGCCACGCACTTCGAGAACGATCGCATCGGGCGCTTCGATGCTGACGCGTGGCGTGTAGTCCATGGCCAAAGTCGATAGCCGCTCGAGTGAATCGGATTGGAGTGCACCCGATTGGATGTCGGCACACTGCAGCGCCAACCAAGATTCCGCAGGTGTGTTTTCGAACGGCAAATCGGCGACAGGCGACTCGACGAAAAGCGACTCCGCCAAATGCCTTGGCACTGCGGATGCCGCCTTCGATCGCTCGGCTGGTAACGCCGTGCCACCTGAACGCGAGACCGTCGCTGCGCGTCGTGTCGGGGCAAACGCGCGCCGGGTCGAAGAGACTCGCTCACGCCTGGCCATGGTTCCAATACACGGTGAAGGCATGCCGCCTTCCACCGCGACTCTTGAGCAGTTGCAGACGCGCACCGGGCTGAGGTTCATCCGCCGGCAAAGACTCGCATGCAATGCGCAATTCAGCCGCCGATGAACGCGCAGCCTCGCTCAGTGGACGGAACAAAAACGCCGGCGCCCCACCCCGTTGGGTCGCCAACTGCAGGCGACGCAAAGCGCTGCCTGAGGGCACGACACCCGGCCAGCCGAGCACGAGCGCACAGCCACCGGAGACCAACGTTTGCTCCAGTGCCCACAGTGCCTGGCTCGTCCGAATGATGAGTTGCTGCGCGAGCGGCACGCCGGCTGCCACGAGTGCAGGTGCATAAGGCTCGAAGGGCGGCGCGATCCAGGCAGTCCAGCGAGGTGGCGTCATGTGCCCGACTCGTACGAGCAAAGGCACGAGCAGTTGCATCTCGCCGATGCCGTTTTGAGCCGTGAGGATTTCGATGAGTCCGGCAGCGGGCCAACCGCCGCCGGGCAGCGCGGCGTCGAGCTCAGCGTAGCCCGTGCTGAGCGTAGCGACGCGTGCAGCGTTGCGACCGGACCAGATGGCCGGATGTTCGAGCAGCGACTCGAGCGCGAGACTCGGGATGCTGTCTGGAGTCGAGGGAGCCATGGAAACAACGCGCTCGCGGATGGGAACGAGAAGAATGACTCACGATGCAGAATCGGCTGCCGATGTCACAGCCGATGCGCTGCGCAAGGATCGTGGCTGCGAAAACCAACTGCGCCTCTCACAGCCACAAGGACACTGGAAGCGCCGCAAACTCGTGCGCGGCGTGGCAACGACAGCCTTCACCGTCACCTTGTGGTGACGATTTGATTTCTTTGGCGCGAGCGCATCCGCTGCGCCCGGCGAAGGGAGCAGTTCGAAGACAGACATGGAAACCTCCGGGCGAACCGGTTGAGCGTGCGAGTTACATCAGACCGGCGGGCGTCGCTTTGCCGGCGGTGGCACCGCGGCGCAGCACACCCACGACCACCCCTTCGATGATCAGCGGCTCTTCACGCAAGTTGACGCGGATGGGTTCGAAGTCGGCGTTCTCTGGCAGCAGCCACACCGTCGGACCTTCCTGTTTGTAGCGCTTGACCGTGACCTCGTTCTCGAGACGCGCGACGATGATCTGACGATTGCGCACCTCGGGAGTGCGGTGCACCGCCACCAGGTCGCCATCGAGGATGCCGGCGTCTTTCATGGACATGCCGGTGACCTTGAGCAGGTAATGGGGACGGGGCGAGAAAATGTCGGGGTCGATGTTGAAGCGCGCTTCGATGTTCTCTTCTGCGAGAATGGGCTTACCGGCGGCGACGCGGCCGATGAGTGGCAAACCGAGCTGCTCGCGCAGGATGTCCTTCAGTTGGATGCCACGCGAGGTGCCCGGCACGAGCGCAATCACCCCTTTGCGGGCGAGTGCGCGCAGATGCTCCTCTGCGGCGTTGGCGGACTTGAACCCGAGCTCTTGCGCGATTTCTGCCCGCGTGGGCGGCATGCCGGTTTCGGCAATAGCTCTTTGGATCAGACGGAGAATTTCAGTTTGGCGCGGCGTGAGATCTGACATGGAACACCTCTACCTCTGTTGATTCATACAGTACCTGTGAATTCATCCAGTCGCAAGCCCCCTACCGCCGATTTCGATGCACTCGTCATCGGCGCCGGTCACAACGGCCTCGTCTGCGCCTGCTACCTCGCGCGCGCCGGTCTGCGGGTCGGTGTCTTCGAGCGCCGCTCGCTAGTCGGTGGCGCCGCGGTCACCGAAGAGTTCGCACCCGGCTTTCGCAACTCGACGGCGAGCTACACCGTCAGCCTGCTCGAGGCCCAGGTGATACGCGATCTGCGTCTAACCGAACACGGCCTGCGCATCGTCGAGCGGCCGATGCAGAACTTCCTGCCGCTACCCGATGGCGATTCGTTCAGTGCTGGCCCTGAGGCCGCGGCCACTTTGGCGGAGGTGCGTCGTTACAGCGCCCGCGATGCCGACAGACTCCCCGCCTTTCACGCCATGCTCGATCGCGCCGTCACGCTGCTGCGCGAACAACTGACGCGAACGCCACCCACCGACCTGCGTCGCACCGGGGACCTTTGGGAACTGCTGCGCTTCGGTCGACAGTTCCGCGCCCTGCCGCTCGCGCAGCAGCGCGAGCTGCACGAAGTCTTCACGCGCAGTGCAGGCGAGATCCTCGATCACTGGTTCGAGACGCCCGCGCTCAAAGCCTTGTTCGGTTTCGATTCGATCGTCGGTAACTATGCGAGTCCGTACACGCCGGGCAGCGGCTATGTCTTGCTGCATCATGCGTTTGGTGAAGTGAACGGTAAGCGCGGTCTCTGGGGTCATGCCATCGGCGGCATGGGCGCCATCACACAAGCTCTCGCGGCCGAGGCGCGGCGTCTTGGCGTGCATATCGAGTGCGATGCACCGGTCGCCAAGATCATCACTACGCGCGCCAGTGGCCGCAGTCCAACTCAAGCGACGGCGAGCGGTATCAAACTCGTCGATGGGCGTATCTTTGGTGCACCACGCATCGTCGGTAATCTCGGTCCGAAGCCACTGTTCCTAAATTTATTGCCTGCCGAAGATCTCCCGGAGGACTTTCGCTCGCATATCGAACGATGGCGCACGGCCTCGGCCACTTTCCGCATGAACGTGGCGCTCAGCGAGCTGCCGCGTTTCGAGGCGCGCCGTTCGCGCAGTGATGAAACCCACCTCGGTGCCGGCATCATCATTGCGCCCTCACTCGACTACATGGATCGTGCTTATGCCGATGCGAGACTCAGCGGTTGCGCACGTGAGCCGATCGTCGAAATGTTGATCCCTTCGACACTCGATGACACGCTCGCGCCCCGTGGCGCGCATGTCGCGAGCCTCTTCTGCCAGCATTTCGACTACAACCTGCCGGGCACACTCGAGGCGCCACGCAGTTGGGAAGACCCCACGGAGAAACAAGCCGCAATCGATTCGATCATCGATACGGTCAACGCTGTCGCGCCCAACTTCCGTCGCAGCATCGTGGGCGTGCTCGCGCTCTCGCCGCTCGATCTCGAGCAGCGTTTCGCACTGGCAGGTGGCGACATCTTCCACGGCTCACTCGGACTCGACCAGCTGTGGGCTGCACGCCCGGCGCTCGGCTATGGCAATTACCGCACACCCGTACGCGGTCTGTATCTCTGCGGCTCTGGCGCACATCCGGGCGGCGGCGTCACCGGGTTGCCGGGCTCGAATGCCGCACATGAAATTCTCCGCGATCGCCGTAAATAGTCCTCGTCGATAATCTTTGAATGGACCACCCATGCGCATCATGCACACCCTGTTCTCACGCGGCTTCGCCGGCACCGAAAGAGCCACGGCGGAGATGTGTAATGCCTGTGCTGGGGAACACGAGGTCACGCTCGTATTGCAGAAACAGCATCGCGCCTCGAATGGGGTTTCGATCCGCGATCACCTGAATGATCGCGTACGCGTCGTCGAGGTGAGTCGCTGGTTTCCCGCTTGGGGGCTCGCCCGCGCCATCCGCGATCATCGACCGGAGATCATCCACACCCATTTGCGCAAGAGCACGCGACTCGTCGCACGCTTGAAACCACCCTGCGCCACCATTGCCACCTTGCACATGTGGGTAAATGGTCCGCAGTTTCTCGAGATGGACGGTCTGATCGTCATCGCCCAATGGCAGAAGAGAGATCTTGCGCGTTATCGTGGTCGCATCTTCGACATCAACGAATCTTTGATCCCCACGCCAAGAGTGGCTGCCGAGCAGCGCCGTCACCTTCGCGAGCTGGCTGGCGCGGGAGAAACCGAGTTTCTGATCGGCGGCGTCGGTCGACTCGCCAAATCAAAGGGCTTCGACACTCTCATCCGCGCCTTCGAGCAGGCTGCCATTCCCGATGCCAAGCTCGCGATCATCGGTGATGGTCGTGAACGCAAACGCTTGGAGAAACTCGCCCAGAGCGATCGAGTCCGCTTTCTCGGCTTCCGACCCGACGCCAAGGCGCTCTATCAGGCTTTCGATTTGTTCGTGAGCCCCTCGCGCAGCGAACCGCTCGGGCGTGTCTTGTTCGAAGCGATCGATGCGGGCACGCCGGTTCTGGCAACAGCCACTCAGGGACCGTCGGAAATCTTGGTGCGCTACCCGGGCACGTTGGTACCCATCGATGATGTGAATGCGATGAGCATGGCACTTCGATCACTGGCTACGCAGAGACCGGCACGAGTGGATCACGACTTGTCTGCCTACCATCTGGAGAATGTCGTACGCGAAACGCTGCAAGCGTATCGCGAACTCATCGAGGCGCGAGGTAACGCCCCAGCCGCTCGATGATGCCAGGCAGAGCATCGTGCAGCGCCAGTGCCTGTCGGTGTGATGCCAGATCGTCTCGGAGCGCCGTATCGACGAGCACACGCTCGCAGGTTTCAATGACGTCATCGGGCTTCGGCGAAAGCACCACGCCTTGCGCGGCGCAGCGTGCGATGCGCTCGGCCTGATCGCCGGCGATCGGGATGGCGATGCACGGCTTGTCGAGCGCCAGCGCCTGCAACAAGGTATCGCCGCCATTCACGAGCACGGCTCTAGAGCGCGCGAGTAACGCATGCAAAGCGCCGCCCGGCACGCTGCGCAACGCTCTGAAGTGACTCGTCTGCGGTAACTCGAGAATGAATGAGGGTCCTGCGACAAACACCACGCGATGGCCTCTTGCAGCCAGAGCCGCACCCCACTCGGCAAATCGCG
>CAMCBU010000023.1 GCA_945873095.1 Klebsiella pneumoniae
ACGGTGGCCGTGCGGTCATCGATCTGCGTGGCTTGGGCTCTGGCCGTAACCTCGTCCTCGTCGACGGACGTCGCGCGATGGGTTCGACCAGCGCCGGCACCGTGGACATCAATACGATTCCTGCCGCGCTCATCGAGCGCGTCGAGATCATCACCGGTGGCGCCGCAGCGACGTACGGTCCGGACGCCGTCTCCGGTGTTGTCAACTTCATCATGAAGAAGAGCTTTGATGGTCTCGCCATCAACTCGCAATACCGACTGACCGAAGAGGAAGATGGTCAGGAGTGGGGCTCGGATATCACCATGGGCGGCAAGTTCGCCGATGGTCGTGGTAGCGCCGTGTTCAACGCCAGCTACTTCAGCCGCGACGCGATCTACAAGGGTGCGCGCGGTTTTGCTGCGCAGGCGAGCAGCTCGACCTCCATTTTTCCGGGTGGCTCTTGGGTGCCGGGCACTGCGACACCCTCGCAGGCGGCGGTTGATGCGCTGTTCGGTCCGAACAAGTGCAACAACAACGGCGGATCTTCCGGTTTCGGTTTCAACCCCGATGGTTCGCTGTTTTGTACTGGTGTGGGCGGCAACGCCACGCGTGAGGTCGTCGGTTACACCGGTCCCGAAAGCGATATCGCCACGGCGTTTTTCCCGGACTTCTTCTCATACAACTTTGAGCCGGCCAACATTCTCGTGTTGCCGATGGAGCGCTGGAGCCTCTATTCCAACATCGAGCTTGAGATCAATGACAAATTCAAGCCGTACGCGCGCATCATCTACACCAACTACAACGCGCTGCAGGAACTCGCGCCGACGCCAGCCGGTGGCACCACGGGCTTCACGGTTCCGGTGACCAATCCGTTCATTCCTGCTTCGCTCAAACCTCTCTTGGCATCGCGCGCCGCTCCGACAGCCCCGATCGCCTTTGCAAAGCGCTTCAATACACTCGGTGGCCGCACAGGCTTCAACACTCACGATGTGTGGCAGTTGGTGTCGGGTGCAACGGGCGATATCGCGGGTTCTTGGAATTACGACGTTTATGCCACCTACGGCCGCTCGGTCAACGCCGAGATCCAGGGTGGCAACGTCCGCCGTGATCGCACGCAACAGCTCCTCGATGCCGCCGATGGCGGTCGATCACTCTGCGCGGGCGGTTTGAACCTCTTCGGTAGCGCCGAAATCAGCCAAGCTTGCCGCGATTACATTAGCCTCGAGGCCAAGAACCTGACGGTGATCGAGCAGGCAGTGGTCGAAGCGACGGCGACCGGTGATCTCTTTGAGATCCAAGCGGGCACCGTGCAGGCCGCTGTGGGCGCGAGCTACCGTGAACTCGACTTCGACTTCAAGCCCGATGGTGGTTTGCAGCCGGGTCTGGTCGCGGGTTTCAACCAACAGCTCCCCGTGTCCGGCTTCTTGAACTTCAAGGATCTCTTCGCCGAAGTGTCGGTTCCGCTCGTCAAGGATCTGCCATTTGCGCAGTCGATTTCTTTGACGGCGGGTTGGCGTCTCACCGAGAACAACCGCTCGGGTGATGACACCACTTGGAAGGCGACGTTGGATTGGGCCGTGAACGATTCGTTGCGCTTCCGCGGCGGTATTCAGCACGCCGTGCGTAGCCCGAGCATCGGTGAGCTGTTCTCGCCGCAGCTGAACAATTTCCCGACCTTCACCAACCAGGATCCTTGCAACACGACAGGCGCCATTGCTGCGACCTATCGCAACGGTCCGAACGGGGCGCAGGTGCGCGCGCTGTGCACGGCTCAGTCGGCCGTGGCCGGTACCGCGACCTACGTACAGCCTTCCGGTCAGGCGACGGGTATCACGGGGGGCAACCCGAATCTGGCGCCGGAACTCGCCGACTCGTTCACCTTGGGCTTCGTCGCCAACAAGTTCGAGGCCGACTGGCTGCAGCGCAGCTTCGTCACCCTCGACTATTGGTCGATCGAGCTCGAGGATGTGATCAGCGCGGTGGGTGCCTCAACGATCGTGCAGCGTTGCTTCAACCGCGACAATGCCAACCCGAGTTATGACGTCAACAACGAGTGGTGCAAGCTCTTCAAGCGCGACCCGAACCTCGGTGGCGTGATCGATCTGTTGCAGCTCTCGCGCAACCAGTCGTTCACCAATACGAGCGGTGTCGATTTGACCTTTGCTTGGGGTTCGGAGCTCGGCGGCACGGGCGGCACGCTCGACTTCAACGTCGTGACGACTTGGATCGAGAAGTACGAGTCTCAGACCACGAATGTCGATCCGGTCAACGACTTCGTCGGCACGATTGGTTCGGGCACCGGCAGTTCCACGCCTGAGTGGAAAATGTCGATCGGTACGACCTACACGCGCGGTCCGGTGCAGCTGCAGCTGACCTCGCGGTACATCGATTCGATGGT
Source organism: Klebsiella pneumoniae (assembly GCA_945873095.1). Classification (GTDB taxonomy): domain Bacteria; phylum Pseudomonadota; class Gammaproteobacteria; order Steroidobacterales; family Steroidobacteraceae; genus UBA964. The sequence goes on from CAMCBU010000023.1 coordinate 2,378, forward strand.
GCATGCGAATACCGTGACCGGTGGTTCGCCGACCTCGAACACGGGAGTGCCGGCGACGTGGTACTTCGATCTGACGGGTCGTTATGAGCTCGCTGGTGGTTTGACCCTCCGCGCGGGTATCAACAACCTGACCAATCAAGAGCCGCGTATCTACACGCCGAACGTGCAGGCCAACACCGATCCGTCCTTGTACGACGTGCTCGGTCGTCGCGCCTTCGTGAGCGTCGATCTGCGTCTCTGATTGTCAGAGCATCGAGCTGAGCAAGCGGCGCGAGGGCAACCTCGCGCCGTTTTTTTTTGGGAGTCTCAACGACCGGGGACGATATCGAAGGCGAGGGTGAGCCGCGTATCGAAACCGTGAAAGGGCACGGTGCCGTGCCAGAGATAGGAGGGGAACAACACGAGTTCTCCGGCGACCGGTTCGATAACCCTGCGCGGTGGGAGCTCTGCCCCATATTCCTCAGAGGGTTGACCGAATTGCAGGCAACCCGCTAGTGAGTCATCCGGTGTCTTCGTTGGCAAAGAAATGTAATACGCGGAGCTAATCCAACCTTCCTGATGGAAGTGATTGGAATGTCGGCCCCCGTCCTGCAGCAAAACCGACCACGAGCCTGCAAAGCGGATGGCCGTGCTGCGACGCGCCAAAAACGGATGGTGCTCGTTGGTTGGGAGCGCATCGATGTAGGCGCTGAGTCCCGTGGCGATGACGGCTCGCGTTTGATTCAACACCTCGACGTTGCGCCCAAGCAGATTGCCCGAGGTCTGGGTACCGTTCTTGAGGCTCTGTCGCAACGGTTCGCGTCGATTCTGGTGCGCGCCGCGCAGGTATGGTTCGAGTGCAGCGAGATGGTCATCGCGGAGTTTGATTCTCCAGATCAGACGATCGTAGTCGCAGAGCCAGTGCTCACGCGGATCGTCGAGTAGTCGCCACGCAATGCTTTGCGTCGCGAGGAGTGCTTGATCGAAGGGGTTTTTGAGCAGCGCCTCATCGAGCACGGCACTCGCTTTCACGGGGTCTTGATGGGCGATCAGCGCTTTGGCCAGCGTTTCTGCCAAGCGGGGTTGCTCGAGCCAGCTCTTGGGCGTTCGGGCGAGTGATCGCAAAGCCTCATCGGGTTGTCGTAACTTCAACCAAGTTTGGGCGTGTAGCACCGCGAGTGCCGGCTGGTCGCCGCGCTTTCGTAGCCGTGAAATGCGCTGTAGCGTCTCGTCGTGAAGACCCGAGGAAAAGAGTGCCGTCGCGAATGCGATCTGCAACGCCGCGTCATCGGATGTCGCATCCGCTGCTGCGCGGAAAGGCGCTAGGGCGTCATCGATCGGAGCGCCTTGCTCGAACAATATTTCGTACCGCATGGTATGCGCAGGTGTGTACGTCGGTGCTTGCAAGAGGAGTGCGTCGACTTTCTCGATCGCGATCAGGGTTGCACCAAGATCGAAGTGTGCGCTGGCCTCGGCATCGAGTAGTTCGACCGCTTCAAAACCGGTGCGTCGCGCTTGTGCATAACATTGCAGGGCCAATTCGGGATTGCCGCGCAGGCGTGCGATGACACCGAGTGCAGTCCACGCCCGACCGTTCTTTGGGTCGAGCTTGATGGCACGCTCCAGCGCTGCGGACGCCTGCTCGAGATCGCCTTGCCTGCGTAGTGCGACCCCGAGGGCATGCCACAGCGCAGCGATCGAGTCGTTCTTTTTGATTGCGGCGGTCAGCGCATCGATGGCTTGCTCGGTTTTGCCTTCATCGATCAAGGTCAGACCGAGGTTCAACAAAAGCTCTGGAGAGTCGGGATTCAGCTCCAAGGCACGCAGATAAGTATCGACGGACTGCGCTCGTTCGCCCATCTGGGAGAGTAGGTTGGCGAGGTTCCCGGTGATCGTGGCATTTTGCGGATCGAGGCGTTGCGCCGCCTCGAAGGCGGCGATCGCCGCTTCGACGTTGCCAAGACGCTTTTGACATAGCGCCAGCAAATGAGCTGCATCGACCGATTGAGGGTGTCGCCCAAAGACATCGGTGGCGATGAGAGCGGCTTCTGCGACTTGCCCATTGTTTAGAAGTCGAAGGGCTTCGATGAGCTCGCGTTGCGCGATGGCATCGAGTGTCATGGGATGCGTATCGGCTCGACCTTGAGTTCCCGAACGACGCCCTCCACATTCAAACGAAAGCCGCCCATCAGCCCGCTCGTAATCACCCCTTTATACGTGCGGCGCGCGTCGAGTCTGGAGCGCGTCGGGGCAGCGACCGTTTCGCGCCAAACGGTTCCGTTTGCGGTGGTGAAAACACCCTTGCCATCTGCGTCATATCGAACGGCGGTGAGCTCAACCGCAATGCGTATCGGATCGGGCTTTTTGAGCACGCGCTCGGCAACGACACGATCGGTCGGCGTCGGTGCGATGCGCCTTGGCGTCGCGGCATACTCTATCTTCGAACTGCGAAGCACACCGCGCTCTTTCAGCTCGACGAGAGCGGCTTCGAGCGCTGCGCGATCGACGACCTCGAGGGTAATCGTGGCCTGCTCTGGTTCAGCTTGAGACCAAGCGGGTGTGAATGAGAGGGCAACAAGTGCCACGCAGAGTCGACGGAAAGATCGGTTCGCTAGCGACATCGGTTCAGGATTCCACGGTGATCAGCCGCGCTCGCCAGCGCTCGAGCTGCGCGCTGTTGTCGTGGTCCCACGGATGAAACCCCGGGCGATACCAAGAGAAGTAGGTCCGCCAGACGCGCCTGAACAACCCCGGCGTTCCCCACAGAAATCGCCGAACGGCGCGCCGCGCTTGTGACTCCGCGTAGCCGTCGGCGATCAATAATCGAGTGGCGTGATTGGCGATATTTTGGCTGAACTGCCAAGTGATGTAAGCCATCGACCATGTGCGCAGCAGGTAACGCTTGGTCGGGGACCAGTGCTTGGTGACTTCGAGAAAGACATCAAATGCAACGGCCTTATGTTCGGTCTCTTCGATCGCATGCCACTGCCACAGGCGCTTGATGGTGGGATCCGCCGCGCTCAAAAGATCGGGTTGTGCGAGATGTTGATCCGCCAAGATAGCCGTGAAGTGCTCCAATGCGATGGTCGAGAGCAGCATCGCGTAGGGGCCACGCGAGCGGGTAAACCGGATCCGCTCGCGAACGTGTTCCAGAATCTCCTCGACAGGGTAGTGATCGCGATCGAGCAGGCCATTGAGACCATGGTGCTCGCGCGAGTGCATCGCCTCCTGCGCTAGAAACTGACGTACCTCACCGGCGAGCTTGCCCGATACCTTGCTGCGAAAATGGCGTACGGCATCCATGAATAGTTTTTCGCCATCGGGAAAGGTCAGTGAAAGCGCATTCATGACCGCCGTGCCGACGGCGTCACCGCCTAGCCAGTGTCGATTGACTGGCTGACCGAGATTGAAGTGCAAGTCGCGCGGGATGATCTCAACAGAATCGCGAGGGGACATGGATAGGTCTCGCTGGGCAGGATTCAGTGACCGACGACGGACTCGGCGTACACCGTCAGAGTGGTTGCAGGCGATTCCATCACATTCCAAAAGAAATAAAAATCGTAGCGTGCCGTCAGTCGAAATACCGTGCCCGGGTCGTTGTTCTCGTCCCACGGGGGGGTCAGCTCGATCGTCAGCAGCATCGGATCGAGGCCCGTGGTTGAGCCGATAAATCGTTGCCGCAGCTGCGCGGTCGTGGCGGGGCTGGTCGACTCGCTACCGTGTGCCAAGGCGTAACGAACCGTTTCGCGTGCCGCGAAACTCAGTATGGAGCGCGTCCACAGCAGACGACTCGCCTCGATGAGAGAGAGCAACATCAACAGGAAAACCGGCAGCAGTACCAAGACCTCAAGTGCGACGATGCCACGATGTTGCTGCGGAAAAACGCTCACTGTGTTCTGACCACCGTTTCTGTATCGAGTTGCCAAGTGGTCGGCAGTCCCGGTATCGCCCACGGATAGGGGAATTGCCCGCTCGCCGTGATTCGAACATATCGGTGTGGCGTGGGTGTCGGTTCCGGACACATCTGTGTTTCGCAATCGACCTCGAGCAACGCCCCCTCCGCCGTCGTCATGCAGGCGCACCAAGTGCTTGCCTCTGCGGTGACATCAACCGGTAACGATGCCGCCGCGTGCTCGGTCGTGGCGACGATCGCCGGAAGATCGGGCGAGCTCGCGGCGTCCTGCAAGGCGTATTGCATCCCAGCGCGGGCAGCCATCGCCAAATCGCCGCGCAGTCCGCTCGCGAGTGACAGGCTGAGAAAACCGAGCAACAAGATCAGCAGCACGGGCGTCACGATCAGCAGTTCCAGCGCTGCGACCCCCTTGCAGCAAATCACTCGACGATCCACACGCGACCCCGTCCTGACTCTGGTTGGTAGGTTGAATCCGAATTGATACGCAGGCGACCCGAGATGACGAGATGTCTTGCGATGATGCCGAGGGTTTTAGCGGCGGTGTTGACGGGCGATAATCCATAGGCATCGAGATTCAGTCGAGACCGCGATAAGTAAACCAACCCCTCGAGCAAGCCGGTCGAGGCCAGCGGGATGTTATGGACGAGTACATCGAGTGGCGCTGTGCGCGATTCGAAAATGACTATGCCCGCATAGGGACCGATTTGGCTCGCCGTGAGTCTCACGATGACGGACGAGTTGGCCAGGATGCGCGCACTGTCGAGCAGGAAGATCGAGACACCGTCACCGGTGATCTGCGCATTATTCCGCAGTTCGAGCAAACCGCCGCTGATCAGGTAATTACCTGGGGCGAGAGTGGCCCGGCTGTTGGCATTCAAACGGAGACCGCCGCAATAGTTGCCGGGGCTGAGATTTTGAGTGCCGATCACCACGTAGTTGTTGAATGTGCAGGCGCCGGCGACGGGTTCTGCGATCGCAGCCATCGGATCGTCGACGACCGGACTGCCGGTGATGGGCGTTGGAATGACAGTCGCTGAACCGCTGATGGAGGCTCCACCCACGATACGAATGTCTTGGGCTGTCAACTGGACTTTGTTGTTGATCCGCAGCGCTGCGACACCGCTGGAGTTGACTTGCATGGCGCAAGCCGGTGCTTCAATGAGTGCGTTCGCGACGATCGTCAGTCGATCGTCACCGGTGGGCGCGAGTACGAGTAGACAACTTTGTCGGCGGAAGCGTGCCGTAGCATGGGTCGTCAGGGTCGGTGCGATACCCGGAAAGACGGCAGGGAGCAGTCGCCCGGGATCGAGCGTCAAAGATACGCGCGCAGCAAGCGGATCACCGGCGAACGGACCACCCAAGGGCGGATGCTCCACGCTCAAGGCGCCCGGCGGGATCGAGGCGTAGCCGTTTAAGGCGAGTGCTGCTTTCGCTGCGCCAATGTTTCGTGCCGAATCACCGCTGACGACTTGGAATGCGACCGCGACACTCGCTGCATCGGTGGCGCTGACTTGTTGTTGACGCGCCGAGAAGAGGTGGGTCCATTCCAGCATCAAGACACACAACCCGATCAGAAGCGGCAGCATGACCACAATCCAGAGCGCGAAGATACCGCGCTGGAAACCGATACCGGATTTCATCGGATCAGTTTTAACAACGAAACGGCAGCCAGTAGCGACGGGCCAGCCAGCACGATCAGCATCGCCGGAAATAAGCACAAAATCAGCGGGAAAATCAGCTTGATCGACAGTTTGGCACCGAGCTCTTCGGCCTTGTAGCGCCGCAGCGTGCGCAGCTCGGTCGCGTAGGTTCGCAGCACCAACGACAAACTCGACCCTAACTGCTCGGCTTGCATCAGGCTGTTCATAAGATTTTTGACGTGCCGACTGCCGGTTGCTGCGACCATGGTGTCATAAGCGACACTGCGCGAAGCCCCCGCATTGATTTGCAGCTCGGTTTCATTCAGCAGAGTCGACAAGACCGGCGAGGTTTCGCGCACTTCGTCGGCAACACGTCGTATGGCTTGGCGGAGATCTTGGCCGGCATCGATGCAGATACGTAATAAATCGAGTACGTCGGGCAGGTCATGTTCGATTCGACGTCGTCGTTGCTTCCGACGAAATTCAAGTTGTTCGAGGGAGGAGGTGATGATCCTCGTCAGCGAGGCTCGTTTTGGACCGCCAACTCGAGTGATTTGATCGAGACTGAATTGCCGTTTTTGTTCTTGGATGAGTCGTAGCGTGAAGTAGATCGTGGCAACGGCGAGTCCGATCGACAGCACCGACAAGATTGTCGTCCAAGTCGAGGCGCTCTCAAACATCGACACTGACCAGTTTCCAAATCCAGATTAGCCCCACCAACTGCAAAGCGCCTCCGGCTTGCAACATCAAGCGCCCGCCGGGAGTGGTCCAGAGCAGGGAGACGGTCTGCGGCGATAGGTAATACATCACGCCAATCACTGCAAAGGGCATCAAGCCCATGATCCACGCTGAGAGTCGACTCTCGGCCGAGAGAATACGAATCTTCTCGCGCAGGGCCAGCCGCTCGCGGAGTAAGTCGGCTTGATCCCGCAGTAGGGCTACGAGATTGCCGCCGCTCTTGCTCTGGATGGACAGCGACGTCAGAAAAAACCGCACCTCATCGGACGCGACGTTACTGCCGGCCTCTCGTAGCACCTGATCCAAATCGCCACCGTATTCGAGTTTGAGGTGGATCTCGCGACAGATGAGACACATGGGGCTGCCGAGTGTCATACCCATGTCGCACCAGCATTGCAACAAAGGCTTACCCGCTTGGAGCGATCGCACCATCGTATCGATGGCCTCCGGTAGCTGTCGCGAGAGGCGCGCGTTACGACGATGTCGTCGACGCTGAATCACGATGAGCGGTATCAGTGGACTCAACAGCAGGATTTCGATTTGCAGGCCCGGCGGAAGAAAGGTACGCACGACGATGAGGCAGAGCAGGAGGTAGGCCGCGAGCAGAGCTAGAAAATGTTTGACCTCGAGCGTGATCTCCGCTGAGCGCAGCCAGAATCGGATACGACTGGCCCACCGGTCGGCGATCATCTCGATCGCGCTCGGATCGGATACGGGCGCTGATTTCAAGCTAGGTTCGAGTGGCTGCGGCGCAGCTTCGATCAATTTCAGACGGGTACGGATCCGCTGCGTCAGCGTCGGTCTGCGCCAATGCCAAACGATGCCGGCGAGCACAGTCAGCGTGATCGTCGCCATAACGACCATCGCCGAGAGAATCGAATCGAGGGAGATCATGGTGCCGACGGCGTACTCGAGAACAGGGAATCGGAGAGAGAAAAGCCTCGAGCCCGCAGTTTCGCGAGGCAGACGGGTGCTTTACCACAGGAGCGGAAGCGACCGCTTACCGATCCATCTGCCTCGACGCCGGTCTGCTCGAACGTGAAAATTTCGCGTAGACGAATATTGTCACCATCGAGCCCGTCAATTTCCTGAATACTCACGATACGGCGCTTGCCGTCGGACATGCGCTCGATGTCGACGATGACTTGGATCGCCGAGCAGATTTGTTGGCGCAGCGGTTGATAGGGGATCTGGATACCGGCGAGACCCACGATGTTCTCGAGCCGAATCAGCGCATCCGGCGCCGAGTTGGCGTGTACGGTCGTCATCGAGCCTTCGTGTCCGGTGTTCATCGCTTGCAGCATGTCGATGACCTCACTGCCACGTACTTCGCCCACGACGATCCGATCAGGGCGCATGCGCAGGGCATTACGGACGAGGTCGCGCGCAGAGATTTCACCGCGACCTTCGATATTCGCCGGCCGCGTCTCGAGGCTGACGACATGACTCTGTTGGAGTCTCAGCTCTGCTGCATCTTCGATGGTGATGATGCGCTCGTGTGTCGGAATATAGCCGCTCAGCGCGTTCAGCAGGGTCGTCTTGCCACTGCCGGTGCCGCCGATGATCAAGAGGTTGATCTTCGCTCGCACGAGCGCCGCCAAGAACTGCGACATGGCGTCGTTCAAACTGCCGATACTCACCAGAAAGTCCATGGTGTAGGGGACAACGGCAAACCGCCGGATCGACAAGACCGGTCCACGCAAACTCAATGGCGGGATGATGGCATTGACTCGCGAGCCATCCGGCAGGCGTGCGTCTACCATCGGGCTCGATTCGTCGATGCGACGTCCAGCCCGAGATGCGATCTTGTTGATGATGCGCATCAGGTGCGCATCGTCGTTGAAGCTGAGATCCACTCGCTCCAGACGACCGTGTCGCTCGACGAAAACTTCCGAGCTGTTGTTGATTAGGATGTCGGATATCGACGGATCGGCCAAAAGAGCGTCGAGCGGTCCGAGTCCGGTGATCTCGTGGAGGATGTCATCGACGAGTAGATCGCGCTCCTTCGCCGGTAAAGCGATGGCGTCCTCGTGGAGCAGGGTATTGACCGCGCCGCTCAATTCGTAGCGTATCTGCTCCGGACCCAACGTTGCGAGCGCAGCGAGATCGACGCGCTCCAAAAGCCGTGCGTGCATTTCTCCACGCAGCGCGCCGCGCGTGCCGTAGCGGTTCACTTGGAGTCCCCATCCAGACGACGCAACAACCACTTCTTGAAGCGTTCGCCCCGCGTCGACTCGGGGGGTTCGACCTCACACAGCTCGCGACCGATCGCGAGAATCGCCCCGCTGGCGGCGGATCGCTCGGCGATCGCTAATACCGGCTCACCCGCGCCAGTCGCGAGGCTGACTAGGTCGTCGTCAAACGGGATAGAGCCGATGATTTGATGGGTCAGACGCTGAGTGATCTCCGTGGTGATGGGATTGGCGAACTCACCAGGACCGGGATTGGCGACGATCTTGTTCACGACGACTGCGACCTTTGCGAGCGGCACGCCGACTGAATTCAGATAATGCAGTTGCCGTTGCTGATTTCTTAGATCGGCCACGGTCGGGTTCATCACTTGTACTATACGATTGGATTGCAAGAGGATCGCAGCCGACAAGGCGTCGATGACCGGCGGCAGATCGACGATGACCAGATCGAACGAGTGAGCGGCCAAGGACAGCAAGCTCGATATTTTATCCGGCGCCGGATAGTGCTCCACTCGATCGGTGACCGGCGACGAGAGCAAGCTCAAGCCGCTACGCAGCGGCGCACACGATGCTTCGAAAAATTCACGGTCGAGCGCGTCGTCCTGCGCGAGTAGACCGACGTGAGCCGCCGTGGTCTTGTCCCCGAGTGAGAACGACAGATTGCCGTATTGAAGATCGAGATCGATCAAAAGCACGCGCTGCTGCAAGCGAGCGGCGCAGGCGAAACCGACGTTGCTCGCGAGAAAGGTCGCCCCGCTACCACCCTTGACACTGATGAACGACACGATACGGCCGTTTCGATCATGTCCCAAGCCTTCGAGTTTCTCGAGGCACTGGGTGATCACATGCTTGATCTGCTCATCCGACGCGGGCCAGTGCAGAATCTCGCGCACGCCGGCACCCACCGCCGCGACGATCGCCTCGGTGCTCTCTGTGCGGCTCAACAACATCACCAGCAGCTTTGGGTGGCGTCGGCACCACTGCTCGATCACGTTCAATGAATGGACCGATCCGATCACATCATCAAGGATCAACAAGTCGACGTGGGTGAGATCAGGCGTTTCGGTTGTGCTTCCGTGTGCGTCGACGACGGCAAAGTGACTGATCCGATGGTCCGTTGCCAACATCCGCTGCAGCTCGTTGGTCTCGGCGAGGTGAGTCGACAGCAGCAGCGTCCGCATGGTCTGCGCTTACCGCGGACGTGGTTCGAATTCACCGGTCGCGAGGCGCTCGCCTCGCGACGTCACGGCGAAATCATCGGTCGGTAGAGCGGCTACGTTGGGTTCTTTGACGAGTCTCGCCGTGACTACGAAGACGAGTTCGCTACGATCATTCTGGAAGTCCGTGCTCCGAAACAGCGCGCCAAGAATCGGCAGATTGGCGAGGCCTGGCAGGCCGGTCGCGCTACCTCGAACGTTGTCTTTGGTCAGCCCACCGACGGCAAAACTCTGACCATCGCGTAGCTGCACAGTCGTCGCAGTCTTGCGCGAAGTGATGGTTGGCAGCAGTGAGGAGCTCGAATTGCCGCCTGAAATCAGGGTTCCCGTCGTCGAGACCTCGGAGACTTCAGCCGACATCTTCAGATTGATCCGACCGTCCGGGAGAACCTCGGGGAGGAATTTGACGCCGACACCAAATTCTCGCTCCTCGAGGGCGAGTGCGGCGGGCAGGGTGGTCCCAGCGGTCGCGGTCTGGACGACTGGGATGAAAATTTTTCCGCCAGCGAGAAACTCACCCTGCTGCCCGCTCAGGGCGAGGATCGAGGGTTCGGCGAGAATCTTGATCAGCCCATTTTTTTCTTCGAAATCGAGGCTGATGACCTCATCGCCCGATTCGCTCACGACACTCGCACCCGAGCGACTGAGAAAGTCGGTCAGTAGTGTGATCGACCGACTCCCACTCGATGCAATGTCGAGCTTGGCACCGATACGATCGATCAGGGTCTTCGATACCTCCGCGACTTTGACATCGAGCAAAACTTGAGGAGTGGGACTGATCGGGATCGCCACGACAACCTTGTCGACGCCTGCGATGGTTTTGATGGCTGTGAGCATCGGCTCGAGCGAGAGGGACTGCTTGAGGGTGCCGCCGAGTACGACCTGCTCGCCGATGGCGGTGATCGTGACGGCCGTTTCATCCGGGAACATGCGCTTGAGCTGCTCCTGCAGCCCGGCGAGATCACGCGCGACATCGAGCTGAAAGTGTCGTGGAGACGCGTTATCGCGGGACCAGAGAATTAGCGTTGTTCGTCCGACTTTCTTGGCGACGAGGTAGATCGAGTTACCATCAATCGGTAGTGCTTCAGCGATGGCCGGGTCAGCGATCGCCAAGCGTTTGATCCCTTCAGACACCGGGATGGTCAACGCTTGTCCTGGCGTCAAGTGGACACGACGGATGAGCTCCTCGGCTGATGCGACGTGGGCAAAGCTGCCGAGAGCGATAACCAGTAGTGCGTAACGCCAGCTGTTCACAAGATGATTTTTTCCGTTCCGATCAGCACTTCGGTGGGCGGTGGTGTGGGCTTCGGTCGCGACATCGGTGCGCGGTGCGGCGCTGCTTGAGCGGGCGCGATGCTCGAGGTCGATGCGGGTTGATCGTCGTCGCCGGTGCGGCGCAGCAAGGCCGAGAGGGGGCCTTCCAAGCGCGCTGACTCGATCGCGGTCGCTTGCGGCAAGGTGACTCCGACAGTCAGTTGGCGGACCGCCTGCGGTCGACGCGGGTCGCTGTTGCGATTCACTCCGAGCACTCGCAGCCGTTGCGCCACCGGCAACGTGACCGGCGTGCCGTTGTCGCGCCGGACGGTGACGAGAATGTCGACGTAAGTGCCGATCAAGGTCTCTGGTTCGACACCGACCATTTCATTGACGACGACCGATAAACCTCGTTCGCCTCGAGTCAGGCGCTCGGCGAGGTTGCCGCTCTCGCCGGGGCGGTAGAGTTTCGATGGCAGGACCGGCTCGCCCTCGACGAGGTCATAACGAGTGACTCGTCCCGCGACGACCTCGGGAGTGGCGGCGACGACAAAGGGCTTGAGGTGCTCGGGCCATGGAGTGACCGTCACCATCGTTGCGTCGAGGATGGTGCCGGCTGGAATCGTATGCCCCGCGACGACCACTGGAACGGTCTCTACCGCTGCTGACCGGACAACCCAGCGCAGCAACAGCAAAGACACGATGAGGCCCACAAGCGCTGACACCGCCAGAACGGCATAACGACGGAGACGGACGAAAGTCACGCTCTGGGCAACGGGTTCGCGTTAGGGATTGATTAAATCACCCAAGGCGGCAAAGGCAGCCGCGATATCGGCGCCGAATAAACCGGCGGCGGTTGCGATCGCGGCGATCACAATCACGGCGAGTACGAGGTACTCAATGGCGGAGATGCCCTGTTGTTGCCGTTTGAGGTTCTGGTTTCGATGTTGCATGAACTTGTGGCTCCTGTACTCGCCTTTGATTAGTGTACACCGAGCTTCAAGGGTTGCGAACGCAGTAGAAGTGGAGTTCATCGGCTGAGACATCCGCTTCCCGACGGATCGGGCTGGGGCGGACCAACGCCGGCGCAAACACGTAGCCGCTTGCCAGGGCCCAATATTTTCCGTCCGTGCAGATCCCACCACTCCAGTCGCCGCGTACATGCAACAGGCTGTATTCCTCCGCCGTCGGCAGCCGGGCGCCGAGCGCTTTGCATGCCGCCTCGGCTTGAGCACTCGTCGCCGCCTTCGCGACGACCCCGCCTGCTGGACTCAACAGCGTGACGGTTCGCGACCCGAGAGATAGATCGACCGGGAAACGGGTTGCCTGGTAGTGGCTGAAAACCTGTCCGGCGATGTCGGTCATCACCTGCTCGACGCGTCCGGTCGCCTGGAAGCTCACGAGTTTTCCGCAACGTTGCCGGATGTGCAACGTGACGAGCAGGGTCGCAGCGCAGTTCGGCGCGAAGGAGTAGGTTCCCCACGCGACTGCGCTCGCGCCGTTCAATACATTACTTTGCAGGGCCGACGGCGCTGATGCTGCGCGCGGCGCGCCGATGAGGGAGATCATTCTCACCTCCGGTCGGATCCGCTCGTACACGTTGTCCAAAGCGGCTCTGAAGGTGGCTTCCAGGGTGACGGCGATATTCGGGGCGCGCCGGGCTTCTGCGCGTTCCGAATCCACCTGTGCTTGGATGGCGGTCAAAGCCTGCAGTGCTTCGAGCGTCTTGGCATCGTTGACGAGCAGTCGTTCGAGTTGGCTGATCATTTCGCCTGTTTGTTGGCGCTTGCTCGATCCGTAGGTATCGACGAACTGGCAGATATCCTGTCCGCGAGCGAACGGAATCGTCGGCCAGAGCGTGATCGGTTCGGCGAACGCGCCGCGGGCCGACAACCCAAATACGATCGCGGCAACGCCTAGCAGCTTGCAGTAGCGGTGGATCACGATTTGTCTCCTCTGCGGCCAGCGCGCGGTCAGTATACTTCGCCGCTTCGGCAAGCGGTCTACTTGGCGAAACCGCTTTTTTGACGTCGTCGGGTTTGTGGGAGTGAGTGCGATGAGCGAACAGCCTTATGTGCCACCGCAGGTTTGGGTCTGGAATCCCGGTAACGGCGGTAAGTTTGCCCACATCAACCGACCGACGGCCGGTGCGCGGCAGGAGCAGGCGTTACCGCGCGGCGCTCATCCGCTGCAGCTCTACTCTTTGGCGACACCGAATGGCGTCAAAGTCACGGTGATGCTCGAGGAGTTGTTGGCACAAGGCTGTGACGGTGCCGAGTACGATGCTTGGCTGATCGATATCCAGACGGGTGATCAGTTCGGCAGCGGCTTCGTGTCCGTCAATCCCAACTCCAAGATTCCCGCCCTGCTGGATGTGAGCGGGGCCGAGCCCATTCGGATTTTCGAGTCCGGATCGATCCTCCTCTATTTGGCGGAGAAGTTTGGTTACTTCCTGCCGGCGCGGGAGCAGCCCTCGAGTCGTGCCGAGTGTTTGTCTTGGTTGTTCTGGCAGATGAGTTCTGCGCCGTACTTGGGCGGCGGATTCGGGCATTTCTACGCGTACGCGCCACAGAAGTGGCAATACCCGATTGATCGCTATGCGATGGAAGTCAAACGTCAGCTAGACGTGCTGGATCAACAGCTTGCCGTTCGCCGATATCTTTGTGGCGAGGCTTATACGATCGCCGACATTGCGAACTACCCTTGGTACGGCGCACTGGTTCTCGGCGAGCTCTACGGTGCGGCGGAATTTTTGGATGTCGCACGTTATCAACACGTGATCCGATGGGCCAATGAAATCGCGTCGCGCCCTGCGGTGCAGCGCGGTCGGCGGGTGAATCGCACTTGGGGCCCGGAAGAGATGCGCGTTCCCGAGCGGCACTCGGCGGCCGATATTTCCTAGTTCACACTCACGGAAACGCCATTTAGTGCCGCGTTGCCACATAGCGCATCGAGTTGATGCTCGTCGGTAAGGTCGTTGGCGCTGACGCCCGGATGAGTGCTAGCGATGCCGAGACGGATCCCGTCGCGATCATGACCCCAGCCGTGCGGCAGACTCACGACGCCCGGCGCGATTTCGTCGCTCACTTCGAGCTCGACGTGGACCGATCCCGTGCGCGATGTCACCGTCACGAGACAGCCGCTTTCGAGTTGGCGCGCCGCGGCATCGGTCGGATGCATCAAGAGCGTGCAGCGATTCGGGCCTTTGATAAACCGGCGACTATTGTGCAGCCAGGAGTTGTTCGTGCGCAGATCGCGTCTGCCGATCAAGCGTAGCGTTGATGATGCCACCTGCGTTTCGTGACAGTGGCTCTCGAGTCGCGACAGATCGTCTCTTAACACAGGCGGCACCAGTGCAATGGTCTTGTCGCGCGTAAAGAGACGATCCGGCAAGCAGGGCTGCAGAGGACCGAGATCGATGCCGTGCGGTGCTGCGGCAACTTTCGCCAGCGTGAGCCCGCCGCCGAGGGGATTCCAGCCAGCGCCGTACGGTCCAAAACGCAAACCTAGTGCGATCGCCCGCCGAGGTGTCAGCCAGCGTGATCGCAGTCGCTCCAGCCACGGCCGCCGACGCGATCGATCAGCGGCTTCGAGGTGTCGAACTAGCTGATCAAAGATTTGCCAGTCGTGCATCGTATCGGCGGCAGGCTCTAGCAGCGCCGCTGAGTATTTGGTGGTGTTGCGAATGGCGAGCGTGTGGAAGATTAAGTCGTAATGATCTCGCTCGAGGCCGAAGGTGGGCGGCAGGATGTAGTGTGCGTGCCGTGTGGTCTCGTTGATGTAGATATCGACCGAAACCATGAACTCGAGTTGTGCGAGCGCTCGATCCAGCTGACGACCGTTGGGCGTGGAGAGCACCGGATTGCCTGCGGCCGTCACGAGCGCTTTGATTTGACCGTCACCTGGCGTGAGCATTTCCTCTGCAAGTGCCGCCACGGGAAACTCACCGCCGAATTCCGGCAAACCGCGCACTCGGGTGCGTCTGCGATCGTAGGATCCGCGCTGCCCCATGGCGCTCGACAAACCGAGTGCGTCGAAAGCCGGGCGAGTGAACATGGCGCCACCCGGGCGATCGAGATTGCCGGTGACGATGTTCAGCACCTGTATCAACCACTGACACAGGGCGCCGAATACTTGCGTCGAAACGCCCATACGGCCGTAGCAGACGGCACTCTCTGCCTTGGCGAAGCGACGAGCGAGGTCTCGTATGCTCGCGGCGTCGATTTGCGTGTGAGCGGCGGCACGCTCCGGAGTGTAAGGCGCGACTGTGGCGCGCAACTCATCCAGCCCAGTCGTGAATGTCTCGAGGCGGTCGAGGTTCTCTAGTTGCTCTGCAAAAATGACCTGCAGCATCGCTAGGAGCAGCCAGACGTCGGTGCCTGGTTTGATGAACAGATGTTGATCCGCGATCTCGGCAGTCTCGCTGCGTCGAGGATCGATCACGACCAGCTGCCCATCTCGACATCGCAAATCTTTGAGGCGTTGGACGATATTTGGGGCCGTCATCAAGCTGCCGTTGGAAACGACAGGGTTACCGCCGATCACCAGCAGGAATCGAGTGCGATCGATATCCGGAATCGGTAACAGGAGCTGATGCCCGAACAGCTGCAACGCAGCGAAATGATGCGGCAGCTGATCGACCGACGTTGCCGAATAGCGATGGATGCTGCGCAGCGAGCGAGCGAGTGCCGCGCCACCGAGCAACGCGCTGTAGCTGTGTACTTGCGGATTACCAAAGTAAGTTGCAACGACATTTTTGCCGTGCTCGCGTTGCAGTGCAGTCAGTCGGGTTACGATATCGCGGAGCGCCTCGCTCCAGCTAACGCGAACCCACCCATCGGCTGTGCGCTTGACCGGATGTCGCAGTCGATCGGGGTCTTCGTGGACATCTTTGAGCCCAAGTGCTTTGGGGCAAATATGCCCGCGACTGAAAGGATCTTGGTCGTCACCCTTGATCGAAACGATCCGCCCATCACGGGTTTCGACGACCACGCCGCACATGGCCTCGCACAGATGGCAATTCCGATGATGCATGCGCGACAGTCTACGCCGGGATGGTTCAGAATGGCGCCATGCTGCGATACGCCTGGGTTCTTTCGGTACCGTTGTTGTTGCTCGGCTGCGAGCGGCCCGTGCCGCCTCCACAGCTGCCGGATGCTGCGGGTTCGACGGCTTGCAACGGCGCTCTCGCCATCGGCAAGCAAGCGCGGATCGAGGGCGGGCGAGTCTCACGCGCCGGGGTGGCCTTCCGCGACGAGGAGAAGGTTGGCGGCGAGGGCGAGGTCGGCACCTTCGAGATCGATGTCACTGAAGTGACCAACGCGCAATTCGCCAAGTTCGTGCGAGCGACCGGTTACGTGACCGTCGCGGAGCGACCGGGGCCGGATCAGCAACCACTCGGGGCTGCCGTGTTCGATCGAGCGACGGGTCAATGGCGCATCGACCCGCGCGTTAATTGGCGCTCGCCCATGGGCGCGGGGTCGAAACCCAGAGACGACGAGCCTGTCGTCGCTGTCGCGTATGAGGATGCGGAGGCTTATGCGAACTGGCTCGGTCGCCGATTGCCGACCGAGCTCGAGTGGGAGCGCGCTGCTCGAGGCGACTCGGCCGTGCCAGCTGATATGGAAGCGGAGCGCCGCGATGCCCAAGGTCGGTGGTTGGCCAATAGCTGGCAAGGCTCCTTCCCGGCGCTCGACACGGCGGAGGATGGCTACGGCGGTCTCGCGTCCGTTGCGTGCTTTGCGCCGAATGAGGCAGGCCTGCACGACATGGTTGGCAATGTCTGGGAGTGGACCTCGGACTGGTATTCCCCGGTTGTCGCGCCCGCGACTTTCGAGCAGTCGAGCGCTGCAGACCCCGAGCGCCTCGGTAAGCGGGTCATCAAGGGGGGGTCGCATTTGTGTTCGAGTGACTTTTGCGCCCGTTATCGCTCCGGCTCGAGACAGCCTGCCGATGTGGCGCTAGGCACTTCGCATCTCGGCTTCAGGACCGTCAAAGAAATTCGCGAGCAAGAATCGTGAGTACGACATCGCGTCGCTCGTTGGTGAAATTTCTCGGATCAGGGATCGCTCTGGGCGCGCTCGGCAGCGTTGCCTCGTTGGCCAACGTGCCCGCTGCCGTGGGTGAGCGAGGCTATGCCCGAGGACCTTACGGCTTGGTCCACTTCAACGATACTCGAACGGGGCTCGGTGTACCGATGGTGCTGCTGCATCAAGCGCCCATGTCGCATCGTCAGTTCAACGCCGTTTACGGTTTGCTGAGTGCACGTGGAGTTCGCGCCATTGGCATCGATACGCCGGGTTTCGGCATGTCGGACCCGACTCCGTTCGTGCCACAGGTTGCCGATTGGGCGAGCTCGATCGTCGCGGTGCTCGATCATTTGAAGATTCCGCGCGCCGATATGGTTGGTCACCACACCGGCTCGTTGATCGCCACCGAAGTGTCGTTGCAATTTCCAAAGCGGGTACACAAGGTCGTTTTGAATGGGCCGTTTCCGATCAACGAGAGTGAACGCAAGTTGTTTCTCGATGATCTGCAGAAAAGCGAGATCGACTTCGAGTACCGAGCCGACGGCAGTCATTTGGCTGCGAGCTTCGTCAAGCGCAGTCAATTCTTCGGCCCGGGTGCCGACCCGCGGCATATCACCCGCATGCAGGTGGAAAAATTTCAGGGTTTTGGCCCGTTCTGGTACGGGCATAACGCAGCCTACCGTTACGATCATGCGAGCAGCTTGTTGCGCATGACACATCCCACCTTGATTCTGACCAACACCGGGGATATGGCCTATCCGATGGCGCAGCGGGCGCGCCAGTTGCGCCCCGATATGGCCTACGTGGAATTGTCGGGCGGCAACGTTGATATCGTCGATCAAGCGCCGGAGGCTTGGGTCGACGCGATCGTCGCGTTTACGCGGCGAGACTGACGACGACTCGATTGTCGGGCCCGATATCCGAGATATCCAATTTCACGCCGAGCACCGCGGCATAGCCTTCGATGCGAGGCTTCAACCACTGGCGATGCACTTCGTCGTCGGTCAGGTCGAACTGCCCGATACTGCGCGAAATCGCGAGCACCTTGCTGAAGGGAAAGGTGAAGCTGCGCTTGCCAGGCTCGCTTTTGAGATCCAGACAAAGTTGATAGAGACAGGTCGTACGATCAAAGATGCCGGCGAGAGCGATCTCTTTTTCGCCGGTCTTGTCGATCATGCCCTTGAGGCGTTGCAACATGGGCTGCATGGTTTGGATATCGTGCGTCACGTAGTCCGCCATCACACCCGCATTCTTCGCAAACTGAACCGAGTTCAGATGCATTTTGACCAATGCATCGTTCATATCGTGCTGATACGGCGTCGAATCTTTGAGCGTGCGAATTGCCATGGCAACGGCATCACCCAAGAGCTTTTCGCGTCCTTCGAAACCGCTCGACGTGGCGAGCATAGCCGCCATACTTTGCGGCGCGCCACCGCCCGCCAGCATGGCTTTGACCCACGGCGGCGGGCCACCGCCCGAGCCCGGCATGCCGCCAGCGCCAGCTGCACCGCTCGCACCTGCGCTGGCCATCATTTTTTTCATCAGCCAACCGATGAGGCGGGCCTTGAGAGTTTTGCGAGCGGGTTGCGACATCACGGCATCTCCTTGGCGTGGCTCGAGTCGTAGAGCAGTTCGAATTCTTCTATCCAGAATGGCATATCGGTCGAAACCGCCAAACCAAACGGCGCCAGATGATTGTTCCAGTACTGCGTATGTAAGGGCACCCAGACGGCGGGATCTCGCACCGGCGAGCCATCAATTACCGTATGTTCGGCGCGGACGGCTCCGAAAACGGCGCGATCGAGTCGCGTCACTCGCACCAACAATGTCGGCGTGCCATCCATATCGACCAAGACCAACAAGTTACCGACGGTCGGGGTCGGCGTACCGGTGCGCTCGACGATCCACGGCAGCGTGAAGGTGCCGCGTTTGTCGCCGGTTCGAATCAGCTGAAAAATCGCGTGCGTGCTGTCTTGGTCGAGGCCGATCCATCGCGGCTCCAGTTGCGCGCCGTCGAGCTGCAATAGGGGTGCGGCCGCTTTGGCCGCCACGCGGAAAGCCTCGAGCGCTGCGGCAGACGGTGCGATGGCCGGTGATGGAAGATAGTGCGACATCAATGTCACTGTAGCCGCTAAACGTATTGCGGCCAACGGGGGTTCGTATGGTCTGTCCAAAGAGTAGAACGTGGCTCGTGCTTTTGGCCTGCGCGGTGCCCCCAGCACTGCCCTCCGCATGGGCCGCCCCACAATATCAACCCACGCGCCAGGAACTCGAGTCGGTCATGGCCGATTTGATTGCTTGGTTACCCGGGGCTTGGGATTCCTACCCACAGGTCCACTATCAGCGCCGCTACGTGACGCCGGTCGAGGGCGAGCATCCGCATTGGCACCACGTCTTTGCGCGTATCGATGCACCGCAGGTTGGTGAAGTCGTTTTCTACGGACAGATCAATCCCGGCGGCCGTGATCAGCCGCTGATGCATCGCAGTCAGATTCTTTACAAGGTTTGGATCGACGAGAAGCGCGGCGCCGTCGTCATCAACGGCCAAGGTCCCGCAGACCCGGATCGGTTCGTCAATTTGCACGAACGGCCGGCGTTGTGGGGCGAGGTACGGATGCGCGACGAGAAGAGTTTGCAGTGCGATTTCCTTTGGCGACGTAGTGGCGAGCAGATCGTCGGCATTCTGGATGGAAAGAGCGACGATCGTCGCCGCGGCGGACCGGGAACCTGCACTTACAGAGTCAAAGATACCGATGTCGAATTCTTTGCAGATGCCGAATGGGTGCTAGGCCCAGAGATTCTTTGGGACTACGACATCAACACGATGGCGGGACATCAGTTTGTGGGTCGGGCGGATCGCACGCATATCAAGCAGTATCGTACCCGCGGCTATCGCTGTCGGGTTGAGGATGCCAATGGTGTTCGTGACTGGCACGCCCACGATCGTGGCGCGACGTTGGCGGTCACCTCGGACACCAAACAAGCGCAGCGGGTCATGTTGTTGCGCGCACCCTTGCCGAATGGTGCCGGAGTCGGTATGCACGATGCATTACGCTTGGCATTGCTGCCACTCGGTTCCGAGCAGCCCGTGCATGAAGTCGGTGCAGCGCCGATGGCACCGAGTGCCCAGTTGAATCACGCCGGAGTGCAGGTTCGCTGTGAGCTCACCAAAGATCTGCCAGCCATGCACTCCAAGTAGCTCAATCGAGCCGTCGCTGGATCCACGGTTGCAGCACGAGCGTCGCCAAGATTACGACGACGCCCACGTAAAACGAGAGCATCAACTCTCGATGCTCGCCAAACAGCAGTGCGGCAAGCACGATGGCATAGACGGGCTCGAGATTGAGCGTGAGTTGCGTGGTGAAGGCGCTGATGTGGTGCAGCGCCGAGAGCCACAGCAAGAATGGCAGTAGCGTACAGAACAACGCCAGCACCAGCAGCCAGCCGAGATCGCTCGCCGAGGGCAGGGCGGCGAAACTCGGTTCCTCGGCTGCGTAAAGTGCCACGATGAGCAGGAGCAGGGTGCCGGCGACCATTTCGATGAAGGTGATCGAGGCGGTGTCGGCATCGCTAACGAATTTTTTGCTGAGAACCGCAAACGTCGCGGTCAGCACCGCTGAAATCACCCCCACGAGCACGCCGAGTTGCATGTCGAGCGGTACACCGCCAATGAGTAGCACGACGCCCGGGATGGCGAGAACACCGAGTGCGAGTTCACTGAGCTTGTGAGGTCGTCGAAAGACGAGCGGCTCGATGATGGCAGCACTCACCGAGCCAAGGGCGAGGCAGGCCACCGCAACGGAGGCGTTGGCGAGTTTGATCGCACCGTAAAAACTCAGCCAATGCAAGGCGATGATGCAGCCGAGCACGGCATAGGTACGTCGCAACGACGCCGGCATGGCTTTCAGACCGCGCCAGACGCGCGGCCAGAGCGCTAGGCAACCGATCACGATCAGCATGCGCCAGATGACGAGCGCCATGGCGGGCAGCGTGATGATCTTGCCGAGGATGGCGGTGAAGCCCCACAGCAGTACGCAGGCGTGCAATTGCCACAAGGCCCGTCGATGATCGGACGCGCTCATACGGAATGACTAAGGCCTGCCGGATCAGCGCTCGGTGCCGGCCGGCTTACCTAAGATTTTGTTGAGCTCGATGAAGTTGCCGTCGGCATCCCACACGGCACTGAAGAGAACCGGGATCGTGCTGCCGCCCGCACCCGGATAGTCGATGCGTTTTGGCGCCTCGGCGACGGTGACGTGCGCGGTCGCGCGAATACGTTCGAAGCGGGTCTCGAGGTCTTGCAGGTTGAACACCAAAATCAAACCACCGGGTTGCGCCTTGCGAAAGACGGGCTCGGGTGTCGATTCGGTCAGGTTGAGTCGCTGCATCAAGCCGAGCACGCCGATGAAGTCGTCATTGGCGCGCAACAAGACCAGACGAGTCGTGCCACCGATGATCTGGTCGTAGATGACCTTGAGGCCGAGTGCGTCGCGGTAGAGCGGTAACGATCGGTCGATATCGCGTACGACGAGGGTGGTGCGGCGCAGATCGACGGCTATGCGCTCGCCCTCGGGCACGGGCGCGGCATACGCTTGGGGCGATGCGCAGCCTAGCCCCAGTAGCATCAGGGCGAACACGTTGTTTTTGAGAAAATTAGTCATGGTGGCGGGTCTGTTCGGCGGCGGGGGCTTGATCCCTCGGGTGACGACGATACACTGCCCACCCCCGTTTCGAAACGACTCCCCGGAAACCTTCTCTTGGCCCGACAGCACGCCAAATTCGGTCTCGTTATCGCGGCCTCGCTCTGCGCGATGTTGGCCGTGCCGGCGCGTGCCGAGGATGCGCCAGCGACGCTCGATCAAACCGTGGCGGAGATCATGTCTCGCGGTGTCGTCGATCGTGCGATGACGTACATCGGCGTGCCTTACCGACTGGGTGGAAACGATCCCAAGGTGGGTTTCGATTGCAGTGGTTTCGTCACCTACGTGTACCGCAACACCTTGGGTTTGATGCTGCCGCGCACGGCACGTCAACTGGCAACCGTGGGTGTCGGCATTACGCGTGAGCAATTACAGCCGGGTGACTTGGTGTTCTTCAACACCCGCGGTTCACCGAACTCGCACGTCGGCATTTATTTGGGCGATTCCAAATTCGTCCACGCGCCAAGAACACGCACTTTGGTGCGCATCGACAGCCTCGACGATCCGGCCTATGCGCGCCGGTATGACGGCGCTCGCCGAATTCTCTCCTCGGCGCTATCTTGATTCGATCGGCTTAACTCGCCCATCTCAAATTTTCAGATAGCGCGATGGATGCGAATGCGCTGGGTGATCAACCCAGCCGCCTACTCGTTTCGCGACCAGCCGATTCGAGACGCCCGCCCACAGCGGCAGCAGTGGCACATCCTGCAACAGCAATCGCTCGGCTTCGGCATAGGCGGCGAAGCGCGCCTCGATGGTGGTTTGTCGCTCAGCCGACAAAAACGCGCGATCGTAAGCGGCATTTTTGTAGCGTGAGACGTTGATGGTCGAATCCGAGACGAAGCGATCGAGGAAGACCGACGCGGATGGAATCACGGCGAACATCGCGTAGCTGAAGAGGTCGTAGTCACCGCGCTGAATCGCTGCGGAGTACGCACGCCCATCGATCGGCAGCAATTCTAGATCGATGCCGATCGGCTTCCACATCGCCGCGATGGCGAGATATACCTTTCGAGTCGTTGGGTTCGTCGGAAAACCGATACCGAGTTTCAGACGTGCTCCACCGCGGGCTTTTTGCATCAAAGCGCGTGCGGCTTCGAGGCGTTTCGGCATGGGCCAGTTGGCGGCCTCCGGTGTTTGCAATTTCGGATATTGCGTGATGCCAGGTGGTAGCACGCTCTCGAGCGGCCGCTCACCGAGACCGCGCACCTTGCCGGCGATGACGCTGCGATCCACAGCGAGCGTCAAGGCGCGACGAATGTCGGGATTATCGAGTGGTTTGCGAGCGACGTTGATGCCTATGGCACCCAAGGCGCACTCCGGCGAGCTACGCAGGAAGGCGGGTAGTTCGCGCTTGGCCATCGCGAGATTGCCCATATCTTCGATCGAGGCGATATCAGCCTGGCCGAGCTTGAACAAACGCAGTCGCGTGCCATCGTCGTAGCCCGTCAGCCATTCGACGCGCTCGATCGCGACCGCAGCGGCATCAAAGAAGCGGCTGTTCTTGATGAGCTTTACATCTTTGGCACCGGCCGCCCAAGCCTTGATTCGATAGGGGCCGTTGCTCACGATGTACTCGGGCTTCGACCATTCCCGGCCCCGAACTTTGACGACGTGCTCCGGCACGCAAAAAGCGGTGCACAGATTCAGGGGTAGCTCGACATCCGGATGCTCAAGTCGAATGATCAGCGTGGCGGCATCGGGGGCCGTGACTCCGAGCGTGTCGGGGGCTTTGCGCGCGAAGCGTATATCGCGGGCTCCGGCAATCGAATCGAGACGAACCGCGTTCGGTGCGCCCGTTGCGGGGTCGAGATAGCGACGCAGAGTGAAGACGAAATCCCGCGCGGTGAGGGCTATGCCATCAGACCATTGCAGTTTAGGTCGAAGTTTGAAAGTCCAAGTCAAACCGTCTGGCGAGACTTGCCAGCTGGCAGCGCAGCCTGGGACCACCCGGCCGTTCGCATCGGTCACCGTGAGGCCGGCAAACAGTTCTGCAGCCATTTCGGCGGTGACTTGCCCGGTGGGTCGCTGCGGATCGAGCGAGGTCATTTCGCTCGCAACGACACGGCGCAGGGTGTTACCCGTTTGAGCCTGTAGTCTGGCGGGCAGCGCGAGCGAGGTCGCAACCGTAGCTGCGATGAATGAACGACGATCCATGAGCGATTTCTTTGCCGTTCGATTATTTGATGGCGCTGGTATAACGCGCCGAAATGATCTGCCAGTCGAGCACTTGCCACCAAGCGTCGAGATAGTCGGCGCGACGATTTTGATATTGCAGGTAGTATGCGTGTTCCCACACATCGTTGCCGAGCAGAGGAGTGCCCCGATCGGCAACGACATCCATCAAGGGATTATCTTGATTGGCCGTTGAAACAACCTTCAGTTTGCCCTCGGGCGTCACGATCAACCAAGCCCAGCCTGAGCCGAAGCGCGCGAGACCGGCTGCCTTGAAAGCCGCCTTGAACTGATCGAGCGATCCAAAGTCGCGATCGATGGCGGCACGCAGTTCGACTGATGGCTCGCCACCCTGATTCGGCCGGGTCATCGATTGCCAAAAAAATTGGTGGTTCCAATGCCCGCCACCATTGTTGCGCACCGCCATCGGAGCTTCCGAGATTTTCGCGAGCAGTTGTTCGAGCGAGCGCCCTTGCAGGGTCGCATTGTCCGCGACGGCTTTGTTGAGGTTGTCCACGTAAGCTTTGTGGTGCCGGCCATGGTGGATCTGCATCGTCTGCGTGTCGATCACCGGTTGCAGCGCATCATGCGGGTAAGGCAGCGGCGCGAGACTGAACGGCTCTGCCAAGGCCGGCACACACAGCGCAGCGAGCAGCGCCCATCCAGAGCGAATTCGCGAAGTCATGCGGGATCTCCAAAGGGTTGCAGACGCTACCAAGAATACCGAGCCTGCCTCGGAAAATCAGCCGATTACTTGCGCCACCTCGCGGGCGTTCAGTAGGTCGGCTTCAGATGTTGGTGGCGGTGCCCCCGAGCGCCATGTGAGTGCGTGTTGGCCGCTTCGACGGTGATGAGATTGAGATTGCCGTGACGGACGCCGGGCTCTGCCGTGATAGCTGCAGCAAAAGCCTGCACGTCGTCGGTTTTTCCCTGTAGCACGACGGTTTCGAGACAATTTTCATGATCTAGATGGACATGCATCGACGCGACCGTCAGATCGTGATGCGCATGCTGTTTGGTCGCCAAACGTTCTGCCAAAGTGCGCTGGTGGTGGTCGAAGACGTACGACAGGCTGGCGACACACCGACTGCCGTGGCCTACCACGTGTTTCAGTTCTTCGAGTCGATCGCGAATGAGATCGCGGACCGCCTCGCTACGATTCTCGTAGCCTCGCTCTTTGGCATACCGATCAAAGGCCTCGGCCAAGGCGTCGTCTATGGAAATAGTCAACCGCTGCATGAGCATTACCTCGCGGTGTCGTGAAAGGCTTGAATCAAGGGCAACAGCGCTTCGTGCGGCGGGCCATCGCGGTAGGCGAGAACCAAGGGTCGTTGCCACTCGAAGCGCGACGAGGGCAAAGCAACCAGGTTACCGCTGGCGAGGTCTGCTCCGAGTAGCGTCATTGGCAGCACCGTCAAATGCCGCCCATGTTCGAGCAGCGTGCGACAGAACTCGATCGAACCGGTTTCGATGCTGATGTGTGGTAGCGCGAGGCCGACGGACTCGAAAGGCTCACGCCACGCGGCCTCGACATCGCCCGAGTTACTCCCGCGGATCCACGGATAGAGTGTCAAATCTTCCGGAGTGATTTCTTTGGTCGCTGCACATAACGGATGTTTTCGCCCAGCGATGATGCGATACGACTCGTGACCGAGCGTCTCGCGGATGATGCCGGACGTCTCGTTGCGACTCGGGTGGGTACGGATATAGACGGCGATATCGACGGCGTTACCGGCCAAAGCCGCCAAGAGCTCGGTTTGCAGACCGCCGGTGATCGTGACGGTGATACCGGGGTGTCGCCGCTCGAGTGTCTCGACCGCGGTGGCCACTCGACTGGCTGCGGCAGTGGGGCTCGCGCCGATGCGGATATGACCGCTGCGTTGAATGGCGTCTGATAGCAGCGTCTGGCGTAGCAGCGTCTCATCGCTGATGACCTGGCGGGCGAAGCGGGCGAGTTCGTGGCCGAAGGCGGTTGGTCGCGGGACGGAGGATTCGCGATCGAGTAGCCGCACGCCGAGTTCAGCTTCAAGCTGCCGCAGCGATTTACTGATGGCCTGTTGGGTTCGTCCGAGGTGGGTTGCCGCTCGCGTGAACCCGCCGTGATCGATCACGGCGAGGAAGTAGCGTAGCTGCTGAATTTGCATGGCCTTGCCATGGTAACTCCCGGTTGGGGATGGGGGAACGGAAGTTGTTTTGCGCGCGCGGAGCGATGCGGCAGGCTTGTCGGAATCAGAGACTGGAGTCGATAGCATGGCCAGTTTGCAGAGCGTGACCCACTGGACGGACGAGACGGACGTCTTGATCTGCGGCTACGGATTGGCAGGCGCGACGGCCGCCATCGAGGCGCACGATCTGGATTCCGCTGCCGATATTCTGATTCTCGAGAAAATGGCGGAAGCTCAGGCGGGCGGGAATTCGCGTGTGTCGGGCCAATCCTTGCTGATATCGAAAAACAAGCCAGCGTTGAAATCGTATCAGCGCGCCATGAGCCAACCGAACCCGATTCCCGAGGCTATGTTGGACGCTTGGGCCGAGCGAATGGTTACGCTCGAGCCCTACATAGAAGCGCGCGCCGCCGAAATCGGGGCGACATATCTGCATGGCACCGGTTGGTCCGAGCGCGGCGTGGTGCTGGAGTTTCCGGAGCTCGGCGCGGCGGAGGCGGTTGCGCATACGGCGACGATTCTTCCAGTCCCCAGTGGCGTGTGGCTCGCATTCAAGGCGAACGTCGACAAACGCCCACGGATCCGCAAGCGTTTCGAGACTCGAGTGCTCGATCTCATCCAAGATCCCGATACGCTCGAAGTATTTGGTGTGGTCGCCGAAGTCGCGGGCGAGCGTCGTTGCATCCGAGCGCGACGGGGTGTCGTGATGTGCACGGGGGGGTTCGAAAACAATCTCGACATGCACCGTAATTATTTTGGTCTCTCGCAGGCGCATCCACTCGGCACGCCCGGCAATACCGGTGATGGGTTGCGTATCCTGCAGAAAGCGGGTGCCGACATGTGGCACTTGCGTAATCAGGGTCAGTCGGGTGGTATTTGGCCGGGATTCCGATTTCCCGGAAAAGATACCGTGTTTCTGCGGCAACTCTTTTGGCAAACCTTCAGCTGGATCGATGTGGGTCGCGATGATCAGCGATTCTTCGATGAAACTTGGGAATGGCAGCTCACGCACTACAAAATAAAGAGTCACGGCGAGTGGATCGACACGCCTCACCACCGAGTGCTGCCTATCCATATGATCTTTGATGAAACCACTCGAGTGCATAACCCACTCATCACCAAGGTCATGACCTGGAATGCCGTTGTCGAGAACTACCCATGGAGTGACGACAACAGCGCCGAAGTCTCCAAGGGTTGGATCGTGCGTGCCGATTCCATCGACGATTTGGCGACGAAAATCGGCCGCAACCCGATCGAGTTAGCGGCAACCGTACGCAAGTACAACGAAGCCTGCGCCAAAGGCGTTGATGAGCAGTTCGGGCGCAGCAAAGAGACGCTGTACGCGATCGACAAGCCACCCTACTACGCCATCGAGATCGTACCGGCCATCGTCTGCACTGGCGGTGGCGCTAGACGCAATATCGAATCCGAGGTGTTGACGCCGGAAGGCGGTAAGATTCCGCGTCTTTACGAAGCAGGTGAGTTGGGTTCGATGTTCTCCAACCTTTATCAAAACGGTTCGTATCTCACCGAAGCGATGATCTCGGGTCGTGCTGCGGGTCGTAATGCCGTGCAACAAGGCATGCTCAAATGAAGATTAAGACCCCTGCGATGAAACTCGATCTGCGCATCGACAAGATGGAAGTGCGCGACGGTGAACTGCGTCTTGATGGTGTAGCGGGTGTGTTGCCCTGCGAGGCATCGCTCGCTCCTTTGGAAGCCCGTCGGCTGATCCTGCAGGCTTTGCGGCCGAGGATCATCCTGTGGGCGCTGTTCGGTAAGGGTTAAACAGCCATGTATTCTTTGGTCTCCTGGGCGCATGTTCTCGTCATGGGTTATTGGTTGGGCAGCGAACTGGTGATCAATGCGCTCACACACTACATTGCGCGCACGACCAGCCTCTCCGGCGTCGAACGGATGCGGCTGTGGGATTTTCTGCTCGATGTCGACCAGCATGTGCGCAACGCGATGATCATGTCGGTGCCGCTCGGCTTCACCTTGGCGTCGATGCTCGGTCTCGTGCCGATCGAAGGGGTCGGCATGTGGGCGTTGTGGATCGTCTCGGCGTTATGGTTCTGGTTCATGTGGATGGTCCACTGGCAGCGCAAGAGTCCGAACGGTGCCGTTTGGGCCAAGTGGGATTGGCGTCTTCGCTATCCGCTCATCGCCTTTTTCGCTGGCAGCGGCGCGCTGTCCTTGCTGATCGGCTGGCCCTACCCCGAGCCTTGGCTTGCTGCCAAGGTCTTGCTGTTCGCCGGTACGATCGTCTGCGGCATCTTCGTCCGTCACTACATCCGTCAGGCTTATCGATCTGCGTTGCCCGCGATCGCGGCCGATCGTGCGACCGATGCCGATAACGCGGAGTTCCGCATTCTCATGATCAAGGGCACCTGGGCGTTGGTGGTGCTCTGGGTACTGCTGTTCACGATCGGTGCGCTCGGAGCCCTCAAACCCGGCTAGAATTCGGCGGATGAACCTCCGGATCCTGCCCGTTTCGTTGGCCCGCCTGCTCGGGCTCTCCCTGGCCTTGTTGTGGCTGTCTGCCTGTCTCTCGAGCGCGGCACCGAAGGCGCCGACGATCACGGAACAGCCGAAGGACCGTACCGGTTTCGTGACCCAAACGGTCAAGTTCGATTTGGGCGTATCGGGTAAGCCGCCGTTCACCTTCCAGTGGTCTCGTAACGGAGTCGTGATCGCCGGCGCGACGGATGCCATCTATGTCACCCCGGCGTTGACCTTGGCCGATGAGGGATCGAAATACTCGGTCCGAATCACCAACGCCGATGGCTCTGTGACGAGTAACGAGGCGACCCTCACCGTCAAACCGGGCCCGACTCTGACCGGCCAACCGAGTTCACAGTCGGTCGCACTCGGAGCGAGTGCAAGTTTCACGGTCGCAGGCTCGGGCGAACAGCTCGTCTACCAGTGGTATCGCGACGAGTTGCCGATCAGTGGCGCCAATGCCGCGACCTACACCATCAGCGCGACGACTGCGGCGGACGATGGCGCTGTGCTGCGCGCCTATGTCATCAACCCGGGTGGCTTCGTCGTCTCGCAGGCGGCGACCTTGACGGTCAACGCTGCGCCCGCGATCACCATCCAGCCGGTCTCGCAAACGCTGGTTGCAGGCGACGCGCTCGCGCTCGGCGTGTCGGCGACGGGCGGTAATTTGCAGTATCAGTGGCGTCGCAACGGCACCGAGATCAGCGGTGCGACGAATCGCGTGTTGCGTCTCGCTGCGATGTCGAGCGCAGATAACACGGCACTGTTCTCGGTCGTCGTGCGTAACGCGCAAGGCTCGGTGACGAGTGCGAATGCGAGCATCACGGTGGTCACAGGTGAGGTTGTTGCGTTACCCAAAGCGGTCGCGGACGTCGCCGTCTCCGACACCGGCTTGACCACCGGCGGTTTCGTTTTGGTGCGCCGTAGCAACGGCAGCATCGCCAGCTGGGGTCACGCGCTCGATGGTCAACGTGGCGATGGCACGGCAGGTGAGGCGACCGACACAATCGCGACGGTCAAACTTCCTGCGGGGCGTACGGCAAAGGCCGTCGCCGCAGGCGGCTCTCATGCGATGGCGTTGCTCGATGATGGCAGTGTCGTCACTTGGGGCTTGAACGATTCAGGGCAGCTCGGTCTCGGTGATGTCGCGACGCGATCCACGCCGACCAAGGTGACGCTGGATCGACCCGCGGTTGCGATCGCAGCCGGGCGTCTCTTCTCTGTTGCGGTGCTCGACGACGGTCGGGTGTTCACTTGGGGCGCCAACACGATCGGTCAGTTGGGTGACGATGCGCGGATCGCGCAGTCGGTGCCGGTTCGCGTCAAAGATCTGACCGACGTGATCGAGGTGGCTGCAGGCTCGGAGCACGTGCTCGCGTTGAAGCGCGATGGCTCGCTCTGGGCGTGGGGTGCGAACGGTTCGGGTCAATTGGGTGACGGCTCGTTCAAGGCGAGTCGCGTACCGGTGCCGACCGGCTTGATCGGCATCTCACGAGTTCGTGCTGGCGGTAATCAGTCGTTCGCGATTTCCTCACGCCGCGCGATCTACAGTTTTGGCGAGAGTGGTGACGGTCAGTTGGGTCTTGGCGACGCGATCAGCACCGATATCGGCGTGCCAAGCGCCGTTGCACGAGCGGTCACGGATGCAACAGCCGGTGATCGAACGGCGTTACTGCTCGGCGTGAATGGGCTTGTCAGCTCTGCGGGCGCCAACGAGAGCGGATCACTCGGCGATGGTGGCACGAGCGCGCGCAAAATCTTTGGTGCTGTGAATGTGTTGAGCAATGTCGTGGCACTCGATTCGGGCGGGCGTTCGTTCTCGGTTGCGATCGCTGCGGATGGCACGACCTATGTTTGGGGTGACAACACCACCAAGCATTTTGCCAACTCGACAATCGCCGCAGCGGGCACCGGCACGCCGACGGCGGTGCCGAACTTCGACGCCATTCCGTAACCGCGTATCGATGACGACGCAGGGCCTCAGCGGTAACGCTGCCAGCGCCCTTCGCGTCGAATCAGCAAACCCTCGGGATGATTCACCGTGTCGAGGATCGCCGCCGTCTCGGCATCGGGATTGCCGTCATAGAGCGCCGGTCGATACTTCATCTGAAATGCGGAGATGACGTTGCGGGTTTCTTCATCGAGCGTTCCATGGCGTGGCACGACGAAGCCATGTTTTTCCAACTCCGCTTGAAACCACGCGACATCCGGTAGCGCCGTGTCGTAGCGCGGACGACTGCTCAAGACGAGCTCGGCGTTGGGCCAGGGAATCAATCCGGCATCGGCAAAGCGTTTCCAAGGAAAGAGCGGGCCCGGATCGGCTTTGCGTTGAGGCGCGATGTCGCTGTGTCCGACGACACGATGCGGTGCGACCGAGTGGCGCTTGGCGATATCCCGGACGAGTGTGATGACCGCATCGATTTGCGGCTCGGGGAAGGGCTCGTAGCGACCATAACGATCCCCCGAGTGCCCACCATTGACGATCTCGATGCCGATCGAACTCGCGTTGAGCTCCGTTTGACCAAGCCAGCTGCTACGCCCGGCATGCCACGCAAGACGACTTTCGTCGACCAAGCGATAGATCGTGGGCGGTTTGACGTCGACGAGATAATGGCTGCTGACCCGGCCACGAGTCAGAACCTCCAGCGAATCGCGGAAATTCAGATCCGTGTAGTGCAACACGATGAAGCGCGCACGGCTCTCGTGGTTGAGGCTCTGATAGCGAGTGTCGATCCGCGGTTTCTCGAGGCTTGCCATACAACCCGACAGCAACAGCAGCGGAGCGAGTATGATCAGGCCCAGGTTTTTAGGACCGGAAGATAAGGAGAGAGTCTTCATGGGACGAACCATACTGCCTCTGCTGGCGACCGTCATCGTCTTGGCGGTCAACGCGGCCGCCAACATCGTGCCACTCAACGGTCTCAACACGGGCGAATTATCGGCGCTGTACCCAACGGGATTCACGCCGCCCGGTTGGGTATTCAGTATTTGGTCGCTGATCTATATCGGATTGCTGGCCTTCAGTATCGCCGCATTACGCGGCGCGCCCCGCATTCGCGCCCGCATCGCGCCGCTGATCACGCCCTATCTGCTCAGCGCAGTTGGCAATGCCGGCTGGATCTTCGCCTGGCATTACCGGCAAGTGCCGCTGAGCGTGGCGCTGATGCTGCTCGTTCTCGGCTCGCTCATCGTGATCTTTTGGCGTTTGCGGCAGATGCCGACCTCCACTTGGAGCGAGTTCTTCGCCATCGACGGCGTCTTCGCACTCTACTTCGGTTGGATCAGTACGGCGACACTGGTGAACTTCGCAACACTGTTCTACGACCGCAGCTGGTATCCCTTCGCACTCAGCATGGACGATTGGGCGCTCATCACGGTGGTGCTCGCGACGGCGATCTACGTTTGGATGGGAGTCGTCACGCGCAGCATCGTCTATTGTGCGGTGTTCGTTTGGGCGGCGACCGGAATTTATCTCGGCGAACCTTCGATCACGCAGCCGGTACGCTTGGCCGCAGCGACGGGTATCGCAGCCGTGCTCGCCTGCATGATCTGGATGGCTTTCAACCCGCGACGGCGAGCCACTCTGCGAGGACCTTGAATACCGGAGCGGCGTCCGCCTCGTTGAAGATTTCGTGGTAGAGACCGTCGAAACGCTTTGACGTGACGCGTGCTCGCGGGGCGACGCTGGCGAAGGCGTCACTCCCTCTTGGGCTCACCAATCGATCTTCACCCGCGTAGAGCAGCAAGGTCGGCACGCGCCACTCGTGCGCCTGTTTCAGAACCTGCTCACCGGTGGTGGCGACAAACGCGCCGAGCCGCGCACAGATGCGGTCATGAACGAGCGGATCTTGGCGATAGGCTTCGACGACGCGTCGATCATGCGAGAGGTAATCCGCATTCAAACCGTTGCCGAGCGTGAGATTCGGGGCGAGACGCGGCAACCAGCGAACGGCTGCGCGTTGCCAGGCAGCCATATCGATAGCGAGCGCGGGCGATGAGAGCACGAGCGCATCGGGCTGCACGAAACCTCGCGCGACCGCCGCAGTGGCGAGCAAGCCACCGAGACTATGCCCTAGCAGGATGCGCTGCACAGGTGCCGTCGGTTCGGTTGCGCGCCAGATATCCCGCAGATGTTCGAGGAGTTGATCGTCGCTAGCGAGATGACCTCGCGCACCGGTGGACTCGCCGTGGCCGTATTGGTCGTAGGCCAGCACGTCACAGCCGTGGGCGAGTAACTGCTCAGCCGTTTTTTGATAGCGACCAGCGTGTTCGCCGAGACCGTGTACGATCACGATCTGCCTTTTAGCCTGCGGCAGGCGCCAGTGACGTAGCCGCAAGCTTGCGCCATCATCGGTAGTGACTTGACTCAATTCTGCTTCGGTCATGCCGCTAGCCTCGCAGATCGTAGCCCCAAAAGAAAAGGCCCGCCAATCGGCGGGCCTTCTCGTGTCACGTGGTGACGGATCGCTTAGAAGCGATAGCCGACGTTCACGAACGCACGACGTCCGAGGATGTCGTAGTTGCTGATCGCGATCGCGTTACCGATACGGCTCGCGCCGGAACCGGTCGAGACGAACGGCGGCTCTTTGTCGAAGACGTTGTTCACACCGACAATGGCTTCCCACTTGTCGGCGCGATAACGCAGCGACATGTCATGCTGGAAGTGCAGGTTGGTCGACTGGTCGTACTTCGCAGAGACGCAGTACGGAGCCAGCGAGGCGCTGACCGTCGCACAGTTCGGCAAGCCGATACCACCGAACACGTCGCCACCGAAGAACTTGTCGTTCGTCGTCGCCGAGAACGAGTCGATGTTCCAGTTGAAGGTCCACGGACCACGCTCGAAGCGCAGATCGAGGCTCGACACCCACTTGTTGTTGTAGGGTCGGCCGCGAACGCTGACGTTCGGCGAGTCACGGAACAACTGCGACGAGTCGACGAAGTTATAGGTGACGAGAGCCTGGGCGGTGAAGCGCGTCTTGCCGAAGCGCTTGTCGAAACGCACCGTCCAGTCCGTGCCTTCCACGATCTGGTTCGAGATGTTCACGTA
>CAMCBU010000024.1 GCA_945873095.1 Klebsiella pneumoniae
GCGCTCGACGCCAAGATCAATATCGATGCCAATGCCGTGTATCGCCAGAAGGCGATCGCTGCGATGCGCGATGAGTCGCAGGAAGATCCGATGGAGCTGCAAGCCAGCCAGCACGATCTGAACTACGTCTCGCTCGATGGCGATATCGCCTGCATGGTCAACGGTGCGGGTCTTGCGATGGCGACCATGGATCTCATCAAGTTGCACGGCGGATCGCCGGCCAACTTCCTCGATGTGGGTGGTGGTGCCACGGCCGAACGCGTCACCGTGGCATTCAAGCTCATCCTGTCGAACCCCAAGGTGAAGGCGATCCTCGTCAATATCTTTGGTGGCATCGTGCGCTGTGATCTCATCGCCGAAGGCGTGATCACGGCCGTGAAGAACGTCGGCGTGAAGGTGCCGGTGGTGGTGCGTCTCGAAGGCACCAATGCTGTGCAAGCCCGCGAAATGTTGGCAACCAGTGGCCTCAAGGTCATCGCGGCTGCCGATCTCACCGACGCGGCACAGAAGGTCGTCGCGGCTGCCCGCTGACACCGTCGCACACTCAATCAGGATTCGATCATGAGCATACTTGTCGACAAGAACACCAAGGTGATCTGCCAGGGCTTTACAGGCAAGCAGGGCAGCTTCCACTCCGAACAGTGCATCGCCTACGGCACGCAGGTCGTAGGCGGCGTGACGCCGGGCCGCGGCGGGGATACCCATCTCGATCGTCCTGTCTTCGATACGGTGCACGATGCCGTGGCGGCCACCGGTGCTAACGCGACGATGATCTACGTGCCTGCGGGTTTCGCGGCCGATGCGATCCTCGAAGCGGCCGACGCGGGCATCGAACTGATCGTCTGCATCACCGAAGGTATTCCGGTGAATGACATGGTGCGTGTGAAGACGGCGCTGGCCGGTACGCGTTCGCGCCTGATCGGCCCGAACTGCCCCGGCATCATCACGCCGGGCGAGTGCAAGATTGGCATCATGCCGGGCTTCATCCATAAGCCCGGTTGTGTCGGCATCGTCTCTCGCTCGGGCACGCTCACGTACGAGACCGTGTTCCAGACCACGAACAACGGTTTGGGTCAGAGCACCTGCGTCGGTATCGGTGGTGATCCGGTGCGCGGCATGAATTTCATTGATGTGCTCGAGCTCTTCCAAAACGATCCGAAGACCGAAGGCATCGTGATGGTCGGTGAGATCGGCGGTAGCGATGAAGAGGCCGGTGCCGAGTTCATCCGCCAGCATGTGACCAAGCCGGTCGTGGCCTATATCGCCGGTGTCACGGCGCCGCCGGGCAAGCGCATGGGTCATGCCGGTGCCGTCATCGCGGGTGGTAAGGGCACGGCTGCCGATAAGTTCGCTGCCCTCGAAGCGGCCGGGGTTCGCACGGTGAAGTCACCGGCGGAGCTTGGCTCGGCGATCGAAGAGCAGCTGCGCAAGCGTCGCTGACGGGATGCGCGACCGAGTGTGAGTGCCACGCGCTTCAAGCTCGCTCTCGCGCAGCAAAACTTCCGTGTCGGCGATGTCGCCGCCAACTTGCGTGGCATGCAGGAGTGCACGCAGGTGGCGCGCGCTGCCGAGGCCGATCTGATCGTGTTCCCCGAGCTCGCGCTCGTCGGCTATCCGCCTGAAGATCTGCTCTTCCATCGCGGTCTGCGTGCCCAACTCGACGCTGCGTTGCACGAACTCGCTCGAGCCGCCGATGGCATTGCGCTGCTCACCGGCTATCCCGAATACGGCCAGAGTGACAACGGTAACGGCGATGCGATCCACAACACCGCCGCGGTGTTTTCGAATGGTCGTGAGCTCGCGCGCTATCGCAAGCAGCAACTGCCGAATTACCAGGTCTTCGACGAGAAGCGCTATTTTCGCGCCGGTGACGAGACCGTCGTCGTCGAGGTCGCCGGAGTTCGGATCGGTCTGCTGATTTGTGAGGATATCTGGCACGCCGCCCCGGTCGCCGCGGCGCGCGCTGCGGGCGCCGAGTTGTTACTCGCGATCAATGCCTCGCCGTTCGAGATCGGCAAACAAGCTCAGCGCGAGAGTGAGCTGCGCAAGCGCGTCAAAGAATCGCAACTGCCATTCGTCTACCTGAATCTCGTCGGTGGTCAGGACGAGTTGGTTTTCGACGGTGGCAGCGTGGTGCTCAACGCGCAAGGCGAGATCGTTTCGCGTGCCGCCGCGTTCGAGTCCGTCATCGAATACGTCGAGTTCGAGCGTGATGCGGCCGGACGGCTCTCGCCCTCGCCAGCGAGCGTCGCGCCGATCGCCGATGACGATGCCACCATCTACCGGGCATTGGTGCTCGGCGTGCGCGACTATGTCGACAAGCACGGCTTTCCGGGTGTTGTCCTCGGTCTCTCCGGCGGTATCGACTCTGCGTTGACTCTGATGATCGCGGTCGATGCGCTTGGCGCACAGCGCGTGCAAGTGGTGATGATGCCCTCGCGTTACACCTCGCAGATGAGCATCGACGATGCGGCGCTGCAAGCGAGTCGGCTCGGCGTGCAGCACTCCGTCATACCCATCGAACCGCTCTTCGAGACCGTGTTGAGTTCCTTGCGGGACGAGTTCGCCGGACGCGCACCCGATACCACCGAAGAGAATCTGCAGTCGCGCTGCCGAATGTTGTTGTTGATGGCGCTGTCGAACAAGACGGGGCGGATGTTGCTCACCACCGGTAACAAGAGCGAGATGGCGGTGGGTTATGCGACCTTGTACGGTGACATGGCCGGGGGTTATGCGCCGATCAAAGATTGCAGCAAATTGCGCGTGTATCGACTAGCCGCTTATCGCAACTCGCGGGTGTCCGAGGGCGATGAGGCGAGCGGTGTAGGGCCGGTGATTCCACGGCGAGTCATCGAGCGTGAGCCCTCGGCCGAGTTGCGAGCGGATCAGAAAGACGTCGATTCTTTACCGCCGTACGAGATTCTCGATCCCATCCTCGAGGCGTTCATCGAAGAGGACTGCTCGGTGGATGAGATCGTGGCACGCGGCTTCGCCCGCGAGACGGTGCTAAAAGTGCTCGGGATGGTGCGCCGCAACGAGTACAAGCGGCGTCAAGCGCCACCGGGTGTGCGCATCAGTCGTCGCGCGTTCGGGCGCGATTGGCGTTATCCGATTACGAACGGCTACCGAAACTGAACCAACGCTTCCAGGGCGCGCGATTCGGTCCCTCAGCATCACCGGGACGCGGTGCCTCGCTGAAGTTGGCGGCATAGACCTCGCGAGTCTGAGCGGCGAGTTCTTGCATGCCGAGCGCATCATAGGCCGTGATCATCACTTCCAGCGCATCGCGGATCGCGGGAGCGCCGTCGAATTGTTCGATCGTCTGTTTGGCGCGCTGCGCAGCACCCACATAGGCACCGCGGTCGAGGTAGTAGCGAGCGACATAGATTTCGTAGTCGGCGAGGCGATTTCGCAGATGAATCATGCGCCGCCTTGCATCGTGGGCATATTCGCTCTTCGGATATTCCTCGACGACGCGACGGAACGAATTGAAGGCGTTGCGTGCGCTTTGCGGTGGCCGCGCATCGAGGTCGACATTGAACCAGCGTTCGATGAAATTCGCCGAGCGCTCGAATTCGACCAAGCCCTTGACGTAGTAGGCGTAGTCGATACGGGGGTGGGTCGGGTTTTCGCGGATGAAGGTATCGGCTTGGTCGATCGCCGATTCCGTCTCGCGGCCTTTGTAGTAGGCGTAGATCAAATCGAGGCGTGCTTGACGCGCTTCGGGCGCAAACGGGTAACGAGCCACCAGTGCTTCGTAGATGCGAATCGCGTTGTCGAAATCTTGTCGATCGAGAGCACCGCGCGCCCGTTCATAGACCAGCGTCGGTCCACCACGGGCCTCGTCACGATCGTCGCGATTGGTCTGACAACCCGTCAGCAACGCCAAGCCCAGCAGGAGGGGCAAAGCGAGGAGACGCACGGAGATCGAAAGGGCCGGTCTTTGCATCGTGGCATTATAGCGACGGATGAACCCTGAAACTCACGATGTAGAGATTCCGCCGGAATTGGCAGGCGAGCGTCTCGATGTGGCGCTAGCGCAATTGCTGCCGCAATTCTCTCGCTCTCGGTTGCAGCGCTGGATCGACGAGGGCCGAGTCACGCTCGATTCACGCGCACCGAGTCGGCGTGAGCTCGTCAGCACCGGACAGCGCGTGCAGATCGAGGCGCTATTCGAGGCGGATGATCGCGTGACGGCCGGTTCGGCCGCGGTCCCGTTTGAGATCCTGCACCGCGATTCCGCGGTTTACGTGATCAACAAACCGGCAGGACTCGTGGTCCATCCCGGTGCCGGTAATCGTAGCGGCACGCTGCAGAATGCACTTTTGCAGATCGACCCCGAGCTTGCCTGCGTCCCGCGCGCCGGTATCGTCCATCGCCTCGACAAGGACACCTCGGGTTTGTTGGTGGTGGCGCGCACGCCTGCGGCGCAGGCGGTGCTGGTGCGCGCACTCGCCGAGCGCGAGGTGGGTCGCGAGTATCTGGCCTTGTGTTTGGGTGTGCTGACCGGCGGGGGATCGGTTGATGAGCCGATCGGACGGCATCGTACGCAGCGCACCAAGATGACGATTCGGGGTGATGGTCGCGAAGCGATCACGCACTATCGAATCGAGCAACGCTACCGAGCGCACACGCTGCTGCGTGTGCAACTCGAAACGGGCCGCACGCATCAAATTCGCGTGCATCTGGCGCACATTGGCTATCCCATCGTCGGCGATCCGCTGTACGGTGGTCGTCGTCGCTTGCCGGCGGGCGCGAGCCCCACGGTGATCAGCGCCCTCGCGCAATTTCGTCGCCAAGCCTTGCATGCCGTGCGCTTGTCGTTCGAGCACCCGAGTAATGGGCGCGAGCTCTATTTTGAAGCGCCGATTCCAGCGGATTTTCGCGACCTGCTCGCGACGCTCGCGGCCGAGCCCGCGTGATACGACCATCGTGATGCAAGCCACATGACGCTGGAGCTGCTCGAAGCCGAGTGGTCGGCACCCGCGGGTGTGCAGGCGGCGTTCTCGTTGCGCCGCGGTGGTACGAGCTCACCGCCATGGGATTCACTCAACCTCGGTGTCCACGTGGGTGATGACCTCGCTGCCGTGGAGCGCAATCGCCGCTGCGTGTTCGAGGCGCTCGCCTTGCCGGCAGAGCCTTGGTGGCTCGAACAGGTGCACGGCACGGCAGTGGCTATCTTTGAGCGGCCGCCGTCGCCACTCGAGGCGGCTGCGACGGCGATCCGTCCGGTTGCGGACGCGGCGGTCACCCGCGCGGCCGGCGTCGTACTGGCGATTCAGGTCGCCGACTGTCTGCCGGTGTTGCTCACCGACGATGAAGGTTCGGTGCTCGGTGCCGCACATGCCGGCTGGCGCGGACTGGTCGCGGGCGTCATCGAGCGCACTGTCGAGGCGATGGGGGTGCCGGGCTCCAAGCTGCGAGCGTGGCTCGGGCCGAGTATCGGGCCGGCGCATTTCGAAGTGGGCGAGGAGGTGCGCGCGGCTTTCCTGGCGGCAGGTGACTCGACAAGCGCGTTCGTACCGAATCCCCGGGGGCGTTGGCAATGTGATCTGCCGGCCTTGGCGCGCGCTCGGTTGCAGCGACTGAATGTGACCCGGATCGCCGGTGGCGACTGGTGTACGGCGGCTGATCCGGCGCGCTTTTTCTCGCACCGGCGGGATCAGCGGACGGGGCGGATGGCCGCGCTCCTTTGGCGATGTTAGAATATAACACTATGGAAAATCTGCTCTTGATCGTGGCGTTCACCGCTTTGGGCGGAATACTGAGCGCGACGATCGCCGCTGCGCTGTTTTGGCTGCCCGGCACGACCCGCGACCGCGTGCTGCCGCACGCGGTGAGCTTTGCGACCGGCACGCTGCTCGCCACCGCGCTGCTCGCGCTCGTACCGCACGCCATGGCCGGTGCAGGTCCCTTCAAAGTTCACGGCGTGGGCGTGGCGCTGCTTGCGGGTATCGCGCTGTTCTTCGTGTTGGAAAAATTTCTGCTCTGGCGTCACTGTCACACCGAGGCGGTCGAGACGGCGCATGCGCACGAACACCATCGCCAGCATTCCTCGGGCGCGCTCGTGATGATCGGCGACGGGTTTCACAACTTCATCGACGGCGTGCTGATCGCCGCGGCTTTCTTGACCGATGCGCACCTTGGCATCGTGACGGCCTTCGCCATCATGGCGCACGAAATTCCGCAGGAAGTGGGAAACTTTGCAGTGCTGCTGAACGCAGGATTCAGCCGTAGCAAGGCACTCGTTTGGAATATTCTCTCCGGCCTCACGGCCGTCTTGGGCGGTCTCGTCGGCTGGGTCGCCTTGCGCGATGCGATGACCTTGTTGCCGTATGCGCTCGCCGTGGCGGCTGCCAGCCTGTTATACGTTGCGGTCGCCGATCTGATCCCAGGCCTGCACCGCCGCACGGATCCGCGGGCGAGCGCCGCGCAGATTGTCTGGATCGGCACCGGTATCGCGCTGGTCGCTTTCGCCGAATCGCTGGTGCATTGACCGGACC
This sequence comes from Klebsiella pneumoniae, assembly GCA_945873095.1. Classification (GTDB taxonomy): domain Bacteria; phylum Pseudomonadota; class Gammaproteobacteria; order Steroidobacterales; family Steroidobacteraceae; genus UBA964. The sequence goes on from CAMCBU010000024.1 coordinate 6,504, forward strand.
CGATTGACCGCACCCAATTGACCACTCTGCCGGTCGAGAGCCCTTGAAAGACGCTGGCGAGCCCTAACTTCTAGGGGTAGTGAAAGTGCAACCCCCAAGAGGGACTGCCCATGCGTCAAGACAAACTTACCGCTCGGTTTCAGCAAGCGCTGGCCGATGCTCAATCGCTAGCCCTCGGCCGCGATCATCAAATTATTGAGCCTGCGCACGTTCTGCTCGCGCTGATCGATCAGCAGGGTGGAACGGTCAAACCGCTGCTCGTCAAAGCGGGCGGCAACCTGCTGAAGCTGCGTGCGGAACTGCAATCAGCCCTCGATCGCTTACCGAAGGTGCAAGGCGCGCCGGGTGAAGTGCATATCTCGAACGATTTGCAGCGGCTGTTGAACGTGACCGACAAGCTCGCGCAGCTCAAGGGCGATCAGTACATCTCGAGCGAGCTGTTCGTGCTCGCTGCCTATGAAGACAAAGCGCTGCTCGCGCGATTGCTGAAAGATGCCGGCTTTGCGCAGGCCGCGCTCGAGAGGGCGATCAACGACGTTCGTGGTGGCGAAAAAGTGCAAGATGCCAACGCCGAAGAAAATCGGCAGGCGCTTGAGAAATACACGGTTGATCTCACCCAGCGTGCCATCGACGGCAAGCTCGATCCGGTGATCGGTCGCGACGATGAAATCCGACGCACCATTCAGGTTTTGCAGCGTCGTACCAAGAATAATCCGGTGTTGATCGGTGAGCCCGGAGTTGGCAAGACCGCCATCGTCGAAGGGCTCGCGCTGCGCATCGTCAATGGCGAAGTGCCCGAGAGTCTGCGTCACAAGCGCATCTTGGCGCTTGACATGGGCGCCTTGATCGCCGGCGCCAAATTCCGCGGTGATTTCGAAGAGCGCTTGAAGGGCGTGCTCAACGATTTGTCCAAGCAAGAAGGACAAGTGATCCTTTTCATCGACGAGCTGCACACCATGGTCGGTGCGGGCAAGGCCGACGGTGCGATGGATGCGGGCAATATGTTGAAGCCGGCGCTGGCGCGCGGCGAACTGCATTGCGTCGGCGCGACCACGCTCGATGAATACCGTAAATACATCGAGAAGGACGCGGCGCTCGAGCGTCGCTTCCAGAAAGTGCTGGTCGAGGAGCCCTCGGTCGAGGACACCATTGCGATTCTGCGGGGTCTGCAAGAGCGTTACGAGAATCACCACAAGGTCGAGATCACCGACCCAGCCATCGTCGCAGCGGCGACACTCTCGCATCGTTACATCACGGATCGGCAGTTGCCGGACAAGGCCATCGATCTGATCGATGAAGCCGCCGCACGTATCCGCATGGAGATGGACTCGAAGCCCGAGACCCTCGACAAGCTCGAGCGGCGCATTATCCAGTTGAAGATCGAACAGGTTGCTCTGCAGAAAGAAAAGGACGAGGCCACGCGCAAGCGGCTGGCGACGCTCGAAGAGACGCTCGCGCAGCTCGAGCGGGAATATGCCGATCTCGAGGATATCTGGAAGAGCGAGAAGGCTTCTTTGCAGGGAGCCTCCGGCATCAAAGAAAACCTCGAGAAGCTCAAGCTCGAGTTGGAAGCGGCGCGTCGTAAGGGTGATCTCGCACGGATGGCCGAGTTGCAGTACGGCAAGATTCCCGAGCTCGAAAAAGCCCTGGTCGAGGCGCAAGCCGCCGAGGGTAAGCAGGGGCAGTTACTGCGTAATCAGGTGACCGACGAAGAGATCGCCGAGGTCGTCTCGAAGTGGACCGGCATCCCGGTCTCGAAGATGCTCGAAGGCGAGCGAGAAAAGCTGCTGCGTATGGAAGAGGCCCTGTCGCGTCGCGTCGTGGGCCAAGACGAGGCGGTGCGTATTGTCGCCAATGCCATTCGTCGCTCGCGCGCGGGTTTGTCGGATCCGCGGCGCCCGAACGGTTCGTTTCTTTTCTTAGGTCCCACCGGCGTCGGCAAGACCGAGCTTTGCAAGGCGCTCGCCGAATTTCTATTCGACACCGAAGAGTCGATGGTTCGTATCGATATGTCGGAATTCATGGAGAAGCACTCGGTTGCGCGCTTGATCGGCGCACCGCCGGGCTATGTCGGTTACGAAGAGGGTGGCTATCTCACCGAAGCCGTGCGTCGTCGTCCCTATGCGGTCGTGCTGCTCGACGAAGTCGAGAAGGCGCACCCGGATGTATTCAACGTCCTGCTGCAGGTGCTCGATGATGGTCGACTCACGGACGGTCAGGGTCGCACGGTCGATTTTCGTAATGCCGTGATCATCATGACCTCGAACTTGGGTTCGCAAGTCATCCAAGAACATGCGGGCGAAAAGCACTACACGCGTATGAAGTCTGCGGTGATGGAGATCGTGCAGCAGAATTTTCGGCCCGAGTTCATCAACCGTATCGACGATATCGTCGTGTTCCATCCGCTCGGCACGGCGCAGATCCGCTCCATCGTCGACATCCAGCTCGGTCAGTTGCGGCGTCGTTTGATCGATCGTGGTCTGGATCTCGCGCTCGATGAGGCGGCGCTCGATCTGCTCGGCGAGGCGGGCTTCGATCCAGTCTACGGTGCGCGGCCCCTCAAGCGGGCCATTCAACAACAGATCGAAAACCCACTCGCACAGCAATTGCTGCAGGGTCGCTATGCGCCGGGTGATCGTATCCGCGTTGGTGTCGACGAGGAGGGGCGCTTGAGTTTCGGCAAGTCGGTTTAACAAGTCGGTATAATTTGTGGCATGCCGTTTTACGAATACCAATGCCGTGCTTGCGGCGCGCAGACCGAGGTCATGCAAAAGATCTCGGACAAGCCGCTACGCAAGTGTCCAGACTGTGGCAAGACCACGCTCGTCAAACTGATCTCGGCGCCCGTCTTTCGGCTCAAGGGCAGCGGTTGGTACGAAACAGACTTCAAGTCCGAGAACGACAAGAAGCGCAATCTGGCTGGCGACCCGTCGTCGGGCGATGCCAGCTCGGCCGATAAGTCGACCGAAAAGCCGACTGAGACGGCGACGGACAAGCCGGCCGATAAGCCGGCAGACAAGCCAACCGACAAGCCAACCGACAAGCCGGCCGCGAAGTCCGTCGAGAAGGCAGCGGCTAAGCCCAAGACGAAGCCCTCGGCCAAGGCCAAACCTGCCGCCAAATCCCAAGCTCGCGCGCGAAAGTCGGCACGCCGATGATTGCGCCGTCTCGGCTCACGCCCGAGACGGTGATCGAGCGCGAGCGCGCGGCTTTTGCTGCGCGCTCACCCCGTTCGGCTACGCTCGCCAAGCGCGCTGTGCCGCATTGGCTAGCAGGCGTGCCGATGCACTGGATGGCGGATTGGGGCACACCGTTTCCGCTTTTCGTTGCGAGTGCATCCGGGGTCACGTTGAGAGACGCTGACTCACACGACTACGTGGATTTTTGCTTGGGCGACACCGGTGCGATGTACGGGCATTCACCCGCGCCGATTGCCGACGCCATCGCTGCACAAGCTGCGCGCGGCCTCACGTGTATGTTGCCTGCCGAGACGGTGGCGAGTGTGGGTGAAGCACTTTCCGCGCGATTCCGATGGCCTTTCTGGCAGGTCACACAGACGGCCACCGAGGCGAACCGTGCGGCACTGCGCTGGGCACGCGCGCTCACCGGGCGATCGAAAGTGCTCGTTTTTCAAGGTTGTTATCACGGCACGGTGGACGAAACGATGGTGCGTTTGCGCGCTGGGTGTACCGTGCCGCGCGAGGGGGCGATCGGCCCGGCGTTCGATGCGGCCAGCGCAGCCGTCGCCGTCGAGTTCAATGATATCGAGGCGCTCGAGCGCGCTTTGCAAACGGGTGAGATCGCTGCGGTTCTCGCCGAGCCGGTGATGACCAACATCGGCATGGTGTTGCCGCAGGCGGATTTTCTCGATGCGTTGCGCGCACGCACGCGTGCACACGATGTGTTGTTGATCCTCGATGAAACCCACACGCTCTCGTCCGGGCCGGGTGGTTATGCGGCGAGTCTCGCCTGGCAGAGTGATTTTTGGGTCTGTGGCAAAGCGATCGCCGGTGGCTTGCCCGCCGCGGTCTTCGGTTTCACTGAGGAGGTCGAAGCGCGGATGCGCGACGTGCTCGGCAAACGCACGGGTGGGCACTCCGGAATGGGTACGACGCTCGCGGCGAATCCGCTCGTGTTCGCGGCGCTCTCGGCCGCACTAACGCACCTACACACCGAAGACACGCATGCCGCGATGCACCGAGGCGCTGTACAACTCGAGCGTGGGCTGCAGGCGCTCTTCGCTGCGCGCGGTCTTGACTGGCACGTCTCGCGCGTCGGTGCACGACTCGAGTTCGGTTTCGGGCCAGCGCCGCGCAATGGCAGTGAAGCCGAGCGTGCGATGCGCCCCCCACTCGAGCACGCCTTGCATCTGTGGTTGCTCAATCGCGGTCTGCTCGTCACACCGTTCCACAACATGCTGCTGACCGCGCCGATGTTGCCCGCCGCCGCGATCGATCGACTCTGCGCGAGCATCGGTGAATTTTTGGATAGTATCGATGGACTCGCGTTGAGCTGAGTGCGAACTGAACATGACGAAGCCAAACCCCAGCCCAAATGGCGAGTGGCGCGAGTTTCTCGCGCAGCACCCTGATCTCGAGGCGGTGCAGCTGTTCATCACCGACCCTTGCGGTGTTGCGCGTGGCAAGACCGCGAGCGTGTCGGAACTCGAGCGTCTCTATAGCAACGGGCGACCCGTGGCAGGTTCCATCCTCGGGCTCGATATCACCGGGACCGATGTCGATGCGACCGGTCTCGTATGGGATACGGGCGATGCCGATCTGCTCGGTCGCGCCGTCCCCGGCAGCTTGGCGCTGGCGCCGTGGCTGTCGCGTCCGACCGCCCAGGTGATGCTCTCGATGTTTGAGCTCGATGGTCGTACCGCGCCGGCGGATCCGCGGCATGTGTTGACGCGGTGTATCGGGCGTTTGCAGGCGAGGGGTGTCAAGCCGGTCGTCGCCGTCGAACTCGAGTTTTACGTGCTCGATGCCACGGGCAGTGAACCGGCGGGTTCGCTACGACGCGATGAGGCTCGAATCGAGGCCTACAGCCTTGCACGTCTCGAAGAGCTCGCGCCGATGTTCGACGAGGTTTATGCCGCCGCACGCGAGCAGGGGATCCCGGTAGAGACCTTGATGTCCGAATATGCCCCGGGTCAATTCGAGCTCACGCTCGCGCATCGTGACGATGCGCTGCGCGCGGTCGACGAGGCGATTTTGCTCAAGCGTTTGCTGCGCGGCGTGGCCGCCAAGCACGGCAAGCTCGTGACCTTCATGGCCAAGCCCTATGCCGATCTCGCCGGCAGCGGCATGCATATCCATGTGAGTCTCGCGGGCGCCGACGGCGCCAATCTGTTTGCGGCTGACGATCCTGCCGGCACACCCTTGCTGCGCCACGCGCTTGGTGGCCTGAAAGCGACTATGGCCGAGAGCCTGTTGGTGTTCGCGCCGAACGGTAATTCGTATCGGCGTTTTCGCACCCAAAGTTACGCGCCCATCGCGGCAAGTTGGGGCATCAATAATCGCTCGGTCAGCCTGCGTATACCGACGGGGCCTGCGGCGTCGCGGCACCTCGAGCACCGCATCGCCGGAGCCGATGCCAACCCCTATCTGGTGGCTGCCGCGGTACTCGCCGGCATCGAGCGCGGTATCGAGCAGGGGCTTGATCCGGGCCCCGCGGTGGTCGGCAACGGCTATGCGGCGGCCAGCGCGGCCGGCGTCCGTCGGGAGTTGCCCGCGACTTGGCACGAGGCCATCGAGCGGGCAGCCACCTCCGAGTTCCTGCAGCAGGCGCTCGGGGCGGAGTTTCTCCGCATTTTTTTGGCGATCAAGCACCAAGAGTGTGAGCGCTTTTCCGCCGAGGTGACGGAGCTCGATCGGCTCTGGTACCTGCGCAGCAGTTGATCCCCGGCTGAGCCCCAGCTTAGCCCCAGCTAAGCCCTAGCTACGCCCTAGCTACGCCTGCAAGCTCGCGTGTTGCACCCCTCGCGGCGTCTCCGTAACATCCCCGCCCCTTATGCGCACTCATTATTGCGGTCAAGTCAACGAAACCCTCATCGGCAGCACGGTCACCGTGGCGGGTTGGGTCCACCGTCGTCGCGATCATGGCGGCGTGATCTTCGTCGATCTGCGTGATCGCGAGGGTCTCGTGCAGATCGTCTGCGATCCGGACGCCGCGGAGGTCTTCGCCGAGGCTGAGAAACTGCGCAACGAATTCGTCGTCAGCATCACGGGTCTCGTGCGCGCGCGCCCGGAAGGCACGACCAATGCGAACCTCGCCTCCGGCAAGATCGAGATGCTCGCGCGTCACATCGATTTGCTGAATCGGTCGGAACCTCTGCCGTTCCAACTCGATGAGAACGTCTCGGAAGAGGTGCGCCTGAAGTATCGCTATCTCGACCTGCGTCGCGATGTGATGAGTCAGCGTCTGCGTCAGCGCCACGAGATCACCAAGGCGATGCGCCACTATCTCGATGACGCCGGTTTCGTCGACATCGAAACGCCGATGCTCACCAAGGCGACCCCCGAGGGTGCGCGCGATTATCTGGTTCCCTCACGCACGCATGCGGGCAAGTTCTTCGCGCTGCCGCAGTCACCGCAGATCTTCAAGCAATTGCTGATGGTCTCCGGCTTCGATCGCTACTATCAGATCGTACGTTGCTTCCGAGACGAAGATTTGCGCGCCGATCGTCAGCCGGATTTCACGCAGCTCGACATCGAGACCTCGTTCCTCTCGCAGGATCAGATCATGGATCTGATGGAAGGGCTCATCCGTCACATCTTCACCAAGGTGGCGCAGGTCGAGTTACCGAAGCCGTTCCCGCGCATGACTTACGCTGAAGCCATGCGTCGCTATGCGAGTGACAAGCCGGATCTGCGTATCCCGCTCGAGCTCATCGACGTGGCCGATTTGGTAGCCGACTGCGACTTCAAAGTATTCGCAGGCCCCGCCAAGGATCCGAACGGTCGCGTGGCTGCGCTACGCGTGCCGGGCGCGGGCAAACTCACCCGCAAAGAGATCGATGACTACACCGCCTTCGTTGCGCGCTACGGCGCCAAGGGTCTGGCCTACATCAAGGTCAACGAGCGCGCCAAGGGGCGTGACGGGTTGCAGTCGCCGATCATCAAGTTCCTCTCCGATGCGGCCGTGGCCGGTATCCTCGAGCGCACCGGTGCGCAGGATGACGATCTCGTATTCTTTGGTGCCGATTCGGCCAAGGTCGTCAACGACGCGATGGGTGCGCTGCGCCTGAGGGTCGGTCACGATCTGAAGCTCGCGCAGGGTGAGTGGGCGCCGCTGTGGGTCGTCGACTTCCCGATGTTCGAGTTCGATGCTGATGAGAATCGCTGGAGCGCGATGCACCATCCGTTCACCTCACCCAAGAATCTCGATCCCGCGGCGTTGAAGGCTAACCCGGGTGCTGCGCTCGCCAAGGCCTACGACATGGTGCTCAACGGTTCCGAGATCGGCGGTGGCTCGGTGCGTATCTATCGTCAGGATCTGCAATCGACGGTGTTCGATCTGCTCGGCATCGAAACCGAAGAAGCCCGTCGCAAGTTCGGCTTCCTGCTCGATGCGCTGAAGTTCGGTGCGCCGCCGCACGGTGGTATCGCCTTCGGTCTCGATCGACTCGCGATGCTGATCGCAGGTGCCGACAGCATCCGCGACGTCATCGCCTTCCCAAAGACCCAGACGGCGGCGTGCCCGCTGACCGATGCGCCGACCGAAGTCTCAGAGAAGCAGTTGCGCGAACTGCACATCCGCGTGCGCCAGCCGGCGGTAGCGGGTGGCTCGGCCGCGCCAGCGGGTGCGGCGACGCAGAGCTGATCAATCGAGTTTCTTGCGCAATTCGTAGAGCTGCTCGAGCGCCTCGCGCGGGCTCAAAGAATCCGGGTTCAAAGCGCGTAGCGCCTCGATCAGCGCGTGCGCTCGCGCTTCCTCTGCAGCGCGTTCCAAGGAATCATCTGGCGCTGCATCGGCGCCCGCCGGTACCAGGGCGAGTTCGCCTTGCGGACCACCATCGCCGCGCCGCAGGGCCTCGTTCTCGAGCGCGCTGAGATAGCGCTTCGCATCCGCCAAGACTTCGCGCGGGATACCGGCGAGTTTGGCGACCGCCAAACCGTAGCTGCGACTCGCAGGCCCTGGCTTCACGGCGTGCATAAAGACGATGCCGTTTCGGTGTTCCGTTGCATCGAGGTGCACGTTGGCCACGCCCGGCAGTTCGGCGGCGAGCGCGGTGAGTTCGAAGTAGTGTGTCGCGAATAGGGTGAAGGCCCCGACCTTGGAGGCCAGATGACGTGCTGTGGCCCACGCGAGCGACAGCCCATCGAAGGTGCTCGTGCCGCGCCCGATCTCATCCATTAAGACGAGACTGCGCGGTGTCGCGTTGTGCAGGATGTTGGCCGCTTCGGTCATCTCGACCATGAAGGTCGACCTGCCGCCCGCGAGATCATCGCCGGCGCCAATACGCGTGAAGATCCGATCGATCGGACCGATCAAAGCCGAATCGGCAGGCACGAAACACCCGACATGCGCGAGCAAGGTGATCAACGCGACTTGTCGCATGTAGGTGCTCTTGCCGCCCATGTTCGGGCCGGTGATGACGAGCATGCGCGTCATCGAATTCAGGTCGATGTCGTTCGGGACGAATGGTTCGCTCGAAAAGTGCTCCACCACCGGGTGTCTGCCGCCACGAATCTGGAGCACCGGTTGCGTGGTGAATTCGGGGGCAACCCAGCGCAGCGCCTCGGCGCGCTCGGCGAGACTCGCGAGCGCATCGAGCTCGGCGATGGCCGATGCCGTCTCTTGCAGATCGGCGAGCGTCGCCGCGAGCGACTCGAGCACGCCATCGTAGAGTTCGCGCTCGCGTGCCAAAGATTTATCGCGCGCGCCGAGCACCTTGTCTTCGAAGCTCTTGAGCTCGGGCGTGATGAAGCGCTCGGCATTCTTGACGGTTTGGCGACGGATGTAATCGGCGGGCACCGTCTCGGCTTGGCTACGAGAGATTTCGATGAAGAACCCCTGCACCCGGTTATAACCGAGTTTGAGCTGCGAGAGTCCGGTGCGTTCTCGTTCGCGAGCCTCGAGTTCGAGCAAATAGGCGTCGGTGTCCTGCGAGATTCGGCGCAGTTCGTCGAGCTCGGCATCGTAGCCTTTCGCAATCACGCCACCCTCGCGAACGAGCGTCGAGGGTTCGAGATCGATCGCGCGCTCGAGCAGCGCGAGTTCGTCGCGGTGCTCACCGATGTGACCGCACCGATCTTTGATGACCGCCGCGCTCAACGAGACCAGCGTGGCTCGGAATGCCGGCAGAGCAGCGAGTGCGGCGCGCAGCGCGGTGAGATCGCGTGGACGGGCGGATTTCAGCGCCACGCGCGCCAGAATGCGTTCGATATCGCCGATCGGTGCCAAAGCCTCCCGCAAAGTCAGATGTGCACGCGAGTCCAGCAACTCGGCGATGGCTTGGTGACGCTCGCGCAGCAAGCTCTGATCGGTGATCGGCCGATTGAGCAAGCGTCGCAGTGCGCGCGCGCCCATCGCCGTGACGGTGGTATCGAGCAGCGCGAGTAGTGTCGCGTCATCACGCCCTTGCGCGCTCGAATCGATTTCGAGATGGCGTCTCGTGATGGCATCGAGATGCAGACTCGCGTGTCGATCTTCCACGCGCAGCGCACGCAGATGCAGCAGTGCGGTGCGTTGCGTATCGCGCACGTATTGCAACAACGCACCCGCTGCAGCGACGGCGAGCGGCATTGAACGCTCACCGCTCGAGTCGATACCAAAGCCCTGCAAATCGAGTGTGCCGAGTTGTTCGGTGAGCAGGCGTCGCGCCGCCTCGAGTTCGAAATGCCATGGCGCGCGTCCACGCCAAGTGAGACGGCCGGTGCGCTCGCGCAACGCGGCACCGATCTCGCCGAGCCACTCTTCCGGAATGAGCAACTCCGCCGGTTGCAGACGCTCTAGCTCAGCCACGAGCGCGGAGTCGCCGTGACCCTCGAGCACCGAGAAACGCCCCGCACCGAGATCGAGCCAAGCCAGACCAAAACCCGCAGCCGTTGGCAGCACGGCGGCGACCAAGGTCTCGCGACGCTCATCGAGCAGCGCGGCATCGGTGACGGTACCCGGCGTGATGATGCGGACCACCGCGCGCTCGACCGGACCCTTGCTCTTGGCAGGGTCGCCAATCTGCTCGCAGATCGCGACCGACTCGCCTTTGCGCACCAGCCGAGCGAGATAGTTATCGGCGCTGTGATAGGGGACCCCCGCCATCGGAATCGGCGCACCCGCCGATTGGCCGCGCGCGGTGAGGGTGATGTCGAGCAACTGCGCCGCGCGCTTGGCGTCATCGAAAAAGAGCTCGTAGAAATCCCCCATTCGATAGAACAGCAACACGTCGGGGTGCTGCGCTTTCAGGCGCAGGTACTGCTGCATCACGGGCGTATGTTCGGCGGTCATCGCGCCATTATCGTCCATGCGATACTGCCTCGGCATGGAACCCGCACTGGACAGCCGACCGATCGATCGCACACTCGATCGTCCTCTCGATCAACTGATTCGACGGTTACGCGCCGAGGCGCTCACCGTCGCGACGGCCGAATCGTGTACGGGCGGGTGGCTCGCCAAGGTGCTCACCGATCGCGAGGGCTCCTCGGCTTGGATGCTTGCGGGTTGGGTGGTCTACAGCAACGAGTCGAAGCAGCGCGATCTCGCCGTGCCCGCCAAGTTGCTCCGGCAGCATGGCGCGGTCAGTGTCGAGGTCGCAGCGGCGCTTGCGCGCGCGGCGCGCCAGCGCAGCGGTGCAGATTTGGCGGTCGCGATCAGCGGCATCGCAGGACCCGGTGGTGCCGTACCGGGGAAGCCGGTCGGCACGGTTTGCTTTGGCTTTGCGCGCAAGCATGGCCGCGGATCCGTCGTGCAAACGGTGATCAAACGCTTTCGCGGCGATCGTGACGCCGTGCGTCGTGCCGCCGTTCGCTACGCGCTCGCGGGTCTATACAGTGTGGCGCGCAAAGGCTCCCTGTATAGCCAGTGAACGCCTCGTGAAATAACGCGCTTCAGCGACTTTTCCGGCTGATTCAGCGCAGTTCGCTGTGGGATAATTCGCGTACTTTCTCGCTCTTTTCCGCCCACCTTTTTTCGGGGATCTCATGGACGACAATCGTAAAAAAGCCCTCACCGCGGCACTCGGTCAAATCGAAAAACAATTCGGCAAGGGCTCGGTCATGCGTCTTGGCGACGCATCCGCCTCCTACGACATCGAGGCGGTCTCGACCGGCTCGCTCGGCCTCGACATCGCCCTCGGCATCGGTGGCTTGCCGCGCGGCCGCGTCGTCGAGATCTACGGGCCCGAGTCCTCGGGTAAAACCACGCTCACCCTCGAAGTCATTGCCGAGATCCAGCGTAATGGTGGCACGGCCGCCTTCGTCGACGCCGAACACGCGCTCGACCCCGTCTATGCCGAAAAGCTCGGCGTCAACGTCAACGACCTTCTGGTCTCACAGCCGGATACCGGCGAGCAGGCTCTCGAAATCACCGACATGCTCGTTCGTTCGGGCGCGGTCGATGTCGTCGTGGTCGACTCGGTCGCGGCACTGACTCCGAAGGCGGAAATCGAAGGTGAGATGGGCGAGTTGCAGGTTGGCTTGCACGCTCGCCTCATGTCGCAGGCGCTGCGTAAGCTCACCGGTAACATCAAGCGCTCGAACACCATCGTCATCTTCATCAACCAGATCCGCCTCAAGATCGGGGTGATGTTTGGTAACCCCGAAACCACCACCGGCGGCAACGCCCTGAAGTTCTACTCGTCCGTCCGCCTCGACATCCGCCGCATCGGCGCGATCAAAAACGGCGAAGAAGTCATCGGCAACCAGACCCGCGTCAAGGTGGTCAAGAACAAGGTCGCCCCACCGTTCCGCGAAGCCGAATTCGAAATCATGTATGGCCAAGGCATCTCGCGCGAAGGCGAAATCATCGAGCTCGGTGTTGCGCACAACTTCATCGAGAAGTCCGGTTCCTGGTACGCCTACAAGGGCGAGCGCATCGGTCAGGGCAAGGAAAACGCCCGCGAGTTCCTCAAGACCCACCCCGATATCGCCCGCGATGTCGAAGCGCAAATTCGCGCCAAGTTGCTGGTGAAGCCAAGCAAGTCGGGTGCCGCGGCCGAGGCGCCAGAGAAGGATTAACCAGAGAAAGGCTAACCAAGAGAAAGACTGACCTCGCCTCACGTGAGCTCACGCGCTGGCTTTCGTAACGCCGCGCCGGAACAACCGGAGAATCCGGAGTCCGCGCGGCGTTATGCATTGGGCTTGCTTGCGCGCCGGGATTTCGGCTCCGCGGAGCTGATCGACAAACTCACCGTCAAGGGCTACACGGCCGAGGCCGCAGCCGAGGCGGTCGCCGCTTTGCAGGCAGAGCGGCTCCTCGATGACGCTCGCAGCCTTGAGGCCTTCGTGCGCGCCCATGCGGCTAGGGGGCAGGGGCCGATGCGGATCCGCCAGGAACTCGCGACGCGCGGCTTTCCGGCATCCGACATCCAGGCCGCCCTCGATTCAGGCCCCGATTTCGTCACGATTTGCCGCGAGGTCCGGCAGCGCAAGTTCGGCGCCAAGCCGCCCGGCAGTTGGGCGGAAAAGGGCAAGCAGATGAGATTTTTGCAGTATCGGGGCTTTTCATCGGATCATATCCGACTGGCACTGGGCCAGGACCCTGAAGACCCCTGAAAAACCTCGCATGACTCCGCCGACCCCGCAGGGCAAGCCGCCCTACATGAGCGCCGCCGATGTGCGCCGCGCCTTCCTCGAATTCTTCCAGAGCCGTGGCCACGCCATCGTCGCCTCGAGCTCGTTGGTGCCGGGTAACGACCCGACGCTGCTCTTCACCAATGCCGGCATGGTTCAGTTCAAGGACGTCTTCCTTGGCAAGGACAAGCGCGACTATGTGCGCGCGACCTCCTCGCAGCGCTGCGTGCGCGCCGGTGGTAAGCACAACGATCTCGAGAACGTGGGTTACACCGCGCGTCACCACACCTTCTTCGAGATGCTCGGTAACTTCTCCTTCGGTGATTACTTCAAGCGCGATGCGATTCGCCACGCTTGGGATTTCATCACCGGCACCTTGCAGCTCGATCCGAATCGTCTCTGGATCACCGTCTTCAAAGACGACGACGAAGCGGCGGACATTTGGCTCAAAGAAATCGGCATCTCACCACAGCGCTTCTCGCGTATGGGCGAGAAGTCGAACTTCTGGGCGATGGGTGACACGGGCCCGTGCGGCCCTTGCACCGAGATTTTCTACGATCACGGCGAACATATCGCTGGCGGCCCGCCGGGCTCACCGGACGAGGATGGCGATCGTTACGTCGAGGTTTGGAACCTCGTTTTCATGCAGTACGATCGCGCGCCCGATGGCACGCTGACGCCGCTGCCGAAGCCCTCGGTCGATACGGGCGCGGGTCTTGAGCGCCTCTCGGCGGTGATGCAGGGCGTCACCAACAACTACGACATCGATCTCTTTCGCAAGATCGTGCAGGCGGCCGCAACGCTCGCCGGCACCGAAGATCTGACCAATCCCTCACTGCGAGTCATCGCGGATCACATCCGCGCTTGTACCTTCCTCATCGTCGATGGCGTGTTGCCCTCGAACGAAGGGCGCGGCTATGTGCTGCGGCGCATCATCCGCCGGGCCATACGTCACGGCCACAAGCTGGGTATCAACGGGGCGTTCTTTCACAAGCTCGTCGCGGTGCTCGAAGAGCAGATGGGCGAGGCCTATCCGGAACTGCGTAAGGGTGCCGCGCAAGCGACGCGCGTGCTGTTGCAAGAAGAAGATCGTTTCGCTGAAACGCTCACGACGGGCATGAGTCTGCTCACGGCAGCGCTCGATGGCTTGAAGGCCAAAGTGCTCGATGGCGAGACGGTGTTCCGGCTCTACGACACCTACGGATTCCCCGCCGATCTCACGGCCGATGTGGCGCGTGAACGCGGCTACACCATCGACAGCGCAGGCTTCGAAGCGGCGATGGAAGCGCAGCGTGAGCGCGCGCGTGCGGCGAGCCGCTTCGGTGTCGATTTGCGAGCGGGCACGCAGCTCGATCTGCACACGACGTTCTGTGGCTACGCCGCGCTCGAGGGCGAGGTAAAGATCGTGGCGCTGTTGCGTGGTGGCGAGCGCGTGGACGAGTTGCGCGCGGGCGAAGCGGGCGAGGTCATCCTCGAGAGCACGCCGTTTTACGCCGAATCGGGTGGTCAGGTCGGTGATGCGGGCGAGCTGTGCTCGGTTGCTGGCGAGGCGGTGCGGTTTCTCGTCGAAGACACCCAGAAGCGCGGCACAGGCGGTGCGCACGCACACATCGGCAAAGTCGCGGCGGATTCTGCTGCGCTGCGCGAGGGCATGACGCTGCGCGCGTCGGTCGATGCCAAGCTGCGTGGCGCCACGGCGCTGAACCATTCGGCGACGCATCTTCTGCACGCAGCGTTGCGTGAGGAACTTGGCGATCATGTCCAGCAGAAGGGCTCGCTCGTGGCGCCCGAGCGACTGCGCTTCGATTTCGCGCATTTCGAGGCTCTGAGCAGCGAACAACTGCAGCGCATCGAGCGGCGGGTGAACGAGCAGATCCGTCGCAACGCGAGGGCTGAGACGCGTGAGATGTCCTACGACGAGGCGGTCGCGACAGGCGCCGTGGCGCTGTTCGGTGAGAAATACGGTTCGAGCGTGCGTGTACTGCGTATCGGCGAGTTTTCGATGGAACTCTGCGGTGGTACGCACGTCGGTCGTGCGGGTGACATCGGGCTCTTCAAAATTTTGGCCGAGAGCGGTGTCGCCGCTGGTGTGCGTCGTATCGAGGCAGTCACGGGCGAGGGTGCGCTGCGTCTGGTGGAAGCGCAGGAGTCGGTGGTCCGTGAAGTCGCGGGATTGCTGCGCGGCACGCGCGAGGAGATTGCGCAGAAGGTTCGCGATGCGCTCGAGCGCATCCGTCAACTCGACAAAGAAAATCGTCAGCTACGCGAAAAGCTCGCCTCGGGCCAGGGGACCGACCTTGCTGCTGCGGCCGTCGAGGTGGCGGGCCTGCAGGTGGTGGCGACCCTCGTGGACGGCGCGGACGCCAATGCGCTACGCACGGCAGTCGATCAGCTCAAAGATCGCCTGAAACAAGCGGTGATCGTGTTGGCCTCGGTCACCTCTGAGGGCAAGGTCGTGCTCGTCGCCGGCGTGACCGCAGGGGAGACGAATCGCATCAAGGCCGGCGAAATCGTGGGTCATGTCGCCTCCCAGGTCGGGGGTCGTGGCGGTGGTCGACCGGATTTCGCCCAAGCGGGCGGCACCGAAGCCGCCAAGTTGCCCGAGGCATTGAGCGGCGTGGTGGTTTTTGTCCGTCAAAAATTAGGCGGCTGACACTTTTCCGTAAAGTAGAGCGGACGTTGTGGACGGCTCGGACGGATTTATTTATTGTTGAGCACAAAGCGCCCGCTCTCACGGAAGAGTTGCGCGCCGGCGGGGCCTTCACAGGGGGTGAGGTTCTCGGAACCGGCGGTCCGCAGTAGAAGCGCTTGTGGGGTACAACTATGCTGATACTCACCAGACGGGTTGGGGAAACCGTCATGATCGGTCAAGAGGTGTCGGTCACTGTGCTGGGCGTCAAGGGCAATCAGGTGCGCGTGGGCATTAACGCGCCGAAGAATGTCGCCGTGCACCGTGAGGAGATCTTCGATCGCATCAAGTCCGACGACGGAACCTCAGATCAAGGCGAAGCGCAGCAGGGCATGCGAGCCTGACGGTTCGCGGCCAAGCCCGCTTTGACCTGCCGAGGCTCGGCGCCGTATCATCGCGGCCCCGCGAGCGGAGAGATGGCCGAGTGGTCGAAGGCGCGCCCCTGCTAAGGGCGTAAGGGCCAAAAGCCCTTCGAGGGTTCGAATCCCTCTCTCTCCGCCAGTTTCGGTGCTGATTCTCGTTTATGCGGGTGTTTTCAGGCCGATTGCGACTCTATACTGGCCTCATGTCTGCGCCGCTGAAGGTTCCGCTTGAATTCGATCAGCTTCCGGTCGAGCAGCGCCTCGCCTACGTTCAGGCACTTTGGGACCGAATCGCAGTGCATCCTGAAAACGTGCCCGTGCCGCTCGAGCATCAGCAAGTGTTGCTTGAACGGATAGCCACCTATACCGCAGGCTCTGCGTCGTCTGGGCGCCCCTGGTCGGAAGTTCGCGATCAGTTGCTAGCTGAAATCGATCGTTCTTGAGGTTGCTGTTCGTTTACCTTGCTGTAGCTCGCTTGCTGTAGCGAAAACCGTTTTGGCAGATGTGAACAACGTATCGCCGTCAAACCTTTTTACGACGAAAGTGCTCGTGCGCAAAGAACGCACTTTTGGCGAGTTCAATATCGCCTCGTGATATGCGGGCTTGTGCCGCCAAATCTCGCCAGCCGTCTACTGCGGTAGCGACCTCCTCGACGATCTGTTTGCCTTTATCACGAGTGAGGCCGTAATACCCGCTCGTCGCCAGAACGGTATCCAAATCCGGGCGATTGTCAGTGTCGTCGATGTTCAGCACATGCTCCGCCTTGTCGATATTCGAGTTGACATCGAAGGCGGGTGCTAATCGCCAACCGGTCGGTCCCAGTAAAAAGCCGTGATTGCGTAGATGGTCGTCACGGTTCCCCACGGCGACGTTGAACGCGACGCGGCGGAATAACTGTTCTAGGTCGGCTCTGATTTTCTCGCCGTCACCGTTAGCACGAAGAAACTGCGCGAGCTCGAGATAACTTGTTCCCTCGCTATGTTCCTTTCGAAGCAGTGTCATGGCCGAGGCATAAAATCGACGCGAGCCGCTAACTCGGTCGAAGCGCTGCACACAGAATGTATGGAAGTCATTGTTCAATCGCAGGACTCGCGCCTGGGGGACGGTCACCCCTGCTCGTTGCGCCAAATGATGCGCGACGAATTCCCATGCGCCGACATCGCGCTCGTCCTCTCGCGACGGAAATTTACCGATCCACAGCGAACCATCGACATCTGTGAAGTTTGCTTTTGGACGTGCGCCACCGAGGGATGCGCCAGGTGCAACCAATACAGCGAGCCATTTACGCAGTGCATCGACATCGTCGATTCGACGGTTGCTCAGCTGATAGGCGACCGCTTCGAGTTTGCGCAACGTCGTGATCGGCGGCGCGGATAGCGCCTCGTTGCCGACAAAATTGGTTGTTCCCTCTGGGCGAAAACGCAGGGCGCCTTGGCGCGTGACATCTTGGACGCCAGTTAGAAAGTCCCAAGCGTAGAGACTGCGCGCGGTGCGATTTTCTTCACTCGCTTGCAAGGCTTCGCGACGCCTCATCAAGGTCTGACCCCAACGATCAGGTGAGGAGTCCAAAAAAATGCCGAAGTTGCCGAGCTCGGGCTTGGGAAAAAACGCGGCGTCATCCAACGACAAGTCGGGATCCAGCGCGAACGCTCGCGCGTCTTTCAACCAGGCGCGCTCATAGTGAAATCGTATCTGCCCTCGATCGTGCGCCAGCGTTCCTATCTGACGAGGCGGGCCAAGGTCGCAATCAAGCCACACTTCCAATTTTTCGTTAGACACGCTCATGGTGTGAGGCTCTTTTACGCGGGCGCGACTTCGACGGTTCCAGCGCGAGGTCCTGCAGTTTACGACCCACTTTATCGTCCGCACCTAGCGCATTGATGTCTGCTTCGAGACCCAAGACTGCCAAGACGCGCAGGTAGGTGCCCATCGTGGCGCCCGGATGCCCTGCTTCAACTTTGTACAACGACGTTCTCGAGATGCCGGCGCGCTGGGCGACGGTGGCGTTGCTGAGCTTCCGACGAAGGCGCGCGAGTTTCAGCCGCTCTCCCAGTTGGGAGAGCAGCCGTTGCTCTTGGGGGAAGACGATGGGCGGCTGGCGTGGCATTTTTCTATTATGGTCATTTAGTATTTACATTGTCCATAATAGAAATCAATAACGATCTTCGCTCGACCCCCGCAACCCCGCAGGCTCAACCACCGTGCTGCTGCCTGACCGGGTCAGCTTCTCTCCAACCGACTTGTCACTGACAGGTACACCGCCGCAGGGTGTGACTGATGAAAACGGTAATCAGGTTTCGACTCGGTTGACGATGAAAAGTCCCAGATTCGTCGCGCCCCGCTGCTCGGTGCATAACGCGCAGCGCGCCTTGCCACCGCGGTTGCCACCCAGCGCGCACATTGCGCTGACCGGCACGCTGGGTGGGATCACAACTGAACATCACCGCGGATGTCTTCATCGCCAGCCTTGCTGGATGCCTTGATGCTGAGGGCCATTGCCTTGGCGAGCTCGCGCGGCAGGGTGCTGATGTGCTTGTCGATCGCACCAACTCCCAACGCCTGGCGGGTCGGCTTCGGTAGGGTGATTTGCTCCTTGGAAGTCAGGGTGTCGACGTCGCGAATGAATTTCATAGTCGGTGCCTGACGGTCCATTAAGGATGCGAAACAGTCGGGAGTATTCCTTGCGTCAGTCAAGTGCCCGAGTATTCAGTCGATCAGTGCGGCCGATTTCACTTGGCACCACACGGGTGAGCCCGCGTGCAGTTTCAGCGTGGCGAGCGCTCGGTGGGTTACGCGCGAGAGCAGTATCGCCTCGCCACAGCTTACCGTGACGAGTGCCTGCGAGGCATGCGCCTCGTTCGTGATCGACTCGATCACACCCGGGATGAGGTTTTGGATGGTGCTTGAGCCCTGTGCAGACGTCGCGAGACTGACATCACGCGCGAGGATGCGTAACCGAATCAATGCGCCCGCTTGAATGCCGCCATCGCGCACCCAGAGCGTCGCGTTACCGAAGCTCACCTCGGCCAGATGAAATTGGTGATCGATTCGTTGGATGCGGCTCTCGATCACGACACCGGCTTCATCGCCTGCGGCTGTGGCCATGACGGGGTGAGTGCAGATCGCTTGCAGATCGCCGCTCGCGCTCACGCACCCTTGGTCGAGCATCACGACGTGATCAGCTAGGCGCGCAAGTTCATCGAGCGAGTGAGTGACGTAGATCACCGGAATCTGCAGCTCGCGGTGTAGTCGCTCGAGCCACGGCAAGATCTCCTTTCGCCTTGCCACATCGAGCGATGCGAGCGGTTCATCGAGCAGCAGAATCCTCGGCTGTGTGACGAGCGCGCGAGCGATGGCGACACGTTGTTTCTCACCGCCCGAGAGGTTGACGGTCGATCGATCAAGCAATGCGCCAATACCCAAAAGATCGATGGCGTCGTCGAGCGCGAAGCGGGCAGCCTGCCGCTCGATACGCAAGCGATTAAGACCGAATTCCAGATTGCGACGCACATCGAGATGTTCGAACAGACTCGCTTCTTGAAAAACGTAGCCGAGTTCGCGTTGCCAAGTTGGCACGAAAATCTGTCGTTTATCATCTTGCCAAACCTCAGCACCGATCGCGACGCGACCCGACGCGCGCTCAAGACCCGCTATGCAACGCAGCACCGTCGTTTTCCCTGAGCCCGAGGGGCCAAAGAGCACGGTGATGCCCTGTGCGGGCACGGTGATGTCGATCGCGAGAGCGAAGTCGGCGCGGTGCAGGGCGAGTTGCAGCACGATCGGTTTTGCGCTCATGGCAGCGCCGCTCCCGCGCGTCGACGCAGCCGAGTCAGCGCAACGAGCATGACGAAGGAGAAGGCGACCATCAGTGCAGCGAGTCGATGCGCCGCCTCATACTCCATCGCCTCGACGTAACCGAAGATCTGCGTCGCCACCACACGCGTTTCACTCGGAATATCGCCACCGATCATCAGCACCACGCCGAACTCGCCGACGGTGTGTGCAAAGGTCAATACCGCGGCCGTCAACAAGCCGGGCTTCGCCAGTGGCAACGCAACACTGAAAAAAGCATCCCACGGTTTGGCGCGTAAGGTGGCAGCCACTTCGAGTGGTCTGCTGCCCAGCATCTCGAAGGCATACAAAATGGGATAGACCGCGAACGGCAGCGAGAAGATCACCGAGCCGATCACGAGCCCCGTGAACGAGAACGACAACAGGCCTAAGCCCAAAGATTGGGTGAGAGTACCGATCCAGCCATCGGGACCGAGGGATAGCAGAATGTAAAAGCCGAGCACCGTCGGTGGCAGCACGAGCGGTAGGGTGACCAGTGCGATGATGACGCCGCGCCACTTCGAACTGGTGCGAGCGAGCCACCATGCGAGCGGCGTGGCGAGCAATAGCAATACGAGCGTCGTGATCGCCGCGAGTTGCAGCGTGAGCACGATGGCGGGTCCGCTGTCGGCGCTCGGTGTCATGGCAGCTCGTAACCGTAACGTTGGATGATTTCGCGAGCGCGCTTGGAGTCGAGATAGCGGAGCAGCGCGAGGGCGGCCGGATTATATTGACCCTTGGCGAGCAGGATCACATCCTGCTTGATGGGCTCGTGCAGGTGAGTAGGGACGATCCAAGCGGAACCGCTGCGCAGGCGCCCCTCTTGCATGACTTGCGACATCGCGACAAAGCCAAGTTCGGCATTACCCGATGCCACGAATTGGAATGCTTGGTTGAGGTTGGCCCCTGCGACGATTTTGGCTTGTAGCCGCTTACGCAGGCCGAGCGCGTTCAGCGTCTGCATGGCTGCCGCGCCATAGGGAGCTAGTTTCGGATTGGCGATGGCGAGACGTCGGAAGTCACCGTCACGCAGCACCTCACCTTTGGCATCAACGGTATCGGTCTCTCGACTCCACAGGACGAGACGGCCGATGGCGTAGGTGCGCTGTGTCGTTGCGATGGCATCACCCTCTCGGGCGAGTTTGCTTGGAGTGCTCGAATCGGCGGAGAGCAGCACCTCGTAGGGGGCGCCTTGACGAATCTGCGCATAGAGCTGCCCGGTGGCACCTAGCGAGACGAGGGCGCGATGACCGCTCTCGCGCTCGAAGGCGATGGCGAGCGATGCCATCGGGCCTGCGAAATTGGTCGCGACGGCCACATGGACTTCGCCGGCCTGACCCGGTGTGCTCGTGAGCGCGGTGACTAGCAGGAAGGCTGCGATTCGCCAAAGAGCCATGACTCGCTGCGATGCCATGGCTTCTCGTGTCAGCCCTCCTGCGCGAGGCGGCGCAGGTCGGCGGCAAAGGCGTCGATGGCGATGTCAGGCTGGGCAATCAAGCGCAGTTGGTTACGACGATCGTAGACGTAGATCGTGGCCGAGTGATCGACCGTGTAGTCCTGACCGTCGGCCGTCGGTACTTTCACGGCGATCGCATGGAACGCCTTGATGACCTTCTCGAGCTCGGCAGGTTCAGGACGCAGACCGATGAAGCTCGGATCAAAATTCTTCACATAGGCCTCGAGGCGATCCGGTGTGTCGCGCTCGGGGTCCACGCTCACGAGCAACACTTGCAACTTGCCTGCATCGTCGCCGAGCGCACTGCGCACCTGACGCAGACGCATGAGCGTTGAAGGGCACACATCAGGGCAGCGCGTGAAACCAAAGAACACGACGATGACCTGATCTTTGAAGTCGTCGATGCGGCGGATCTGTCCGCTCGTGTCGGCGATCCCGATGTCCTTGCCGTAAGCGATGCCCGAGACTTCCGACGAGTTGAACGGCGGCGGAGGCGAGCAAGCGGCGAAGGTCAGGGCGGTCGCGGCTAGCAGCATCGCGGCGCGATTCGAGCGTGACATCAGCGATTCTCGACTGTGAACTGCGTGGTCACCGTGCCAGCTTTCTCGAACTGCAACTGCACCGGAAAGCGGGCTCCCGCCTCGAGTGGCGCCTTCAACTGCATGAACATCAGATGCAGGCTGCGTGGCTTCAGTTCGACTGTGCCGTTGGCCGGAATCTCGACACCGTCGGTCAGTTGACGCATCCGCATCACGCCACCGTCCATGCTCGTGTGATGAATCTGTACGTCCGCTGCGATCGGACTAGTGGCCGACACCAGGCGATCCGGTGTCGTACCGTCGTTGACGATGGTCAGGAAGCCGCCGCCCACGATTTGACCGGGCGCGGTGGCGCGCAACCACGGGTTGTCGATACGGATCGGCGAGGCGGCAGAGGCGATCGAAGCCAGCACGCCGAAGGCGAGAGCGAGGGAGGCGGATTTCATGACTTCACCTTGAGGCGGCTGCGCAAGCAAAGACACGCGCCAGAGGAAGTGTCGATGACGTCTGCGACCTCGTCAATCAGCAGATTCCAGTAGCTCTCGCAGCACCCTGACACTCTCCGCCAGAGGGGTTTCTTGCGTTCGAATCGTAACATCAGCCGCTTGCGGTGCCTCGTATGGACTATTCACGCCGGTCATATTCGGGATCTTGCCTGCTCGAGCTTTCTTGTAGAGACCTTTCACATCGCGCTGCTCGCACACCTCGAGCGGCGTATCGACGAAGATCTCGATGAAATTCTCCGGCCCGATGAGTTCGCGAGCCAGATCGCGCTCGCGACGGAACGGTGAGATGAACGAGGTCATGACGATGAGGCCCGCGTCCATCATCAATTTCGCGACTTCGGCGATACGCCGGATGTTCTCAACCCGATCGGTGTCGGTGAAGCCGAGATCCCGGTTAAGCCCTTGGCGAACGTTGTCGCCATCGAGAATATAGGTGTGCATGCCGCGAGCATGCAGTTCCACTTCGAGTGCGTTGGCGATGGTCGATTTGCCCGAGCCCGAAAGTCCGGTGAACCACAGCACTTTGCCCGGGTGGCCGTTGAGCTTCTCGCGTGCAGCCCGATCGATGCTGAGGGACTGCCGATGCACGTTCTGCGCTCGGCGCAAGCTGTGACGAATGAGACCGGCCGCGACGGTCGCCTGGGTGTAACGATCGACGAGAATGAAGCCGCCGAGTTCGCGCGACTCGCTGTAACGCTCGAAGGCGAGCGGTTGGGTCGTCGCGATATTGCAGACGGTGATGTCGTTGAGCTCGAGTTTGCGGGCGGGTTCTTCGGCGAGCGTATTCACATTGATTCGATGCTTGATCGCGGTGATCGAAGCGCCGCTCCATTGGCTCGCGAGCTTCAAATCGTAGCGACGACTCGCAAGACCCGCCTCTTCGTGCAACCAGATGATCGTCGCCTCGAACTGATCGGTCATCTCGATCGGAAGATCTGTCCGGCTCAGCACATCACCGCGGGAGATATCGATCTCTCGATCGAGACAGAGCGTGATCGCATCACCGGCCGTCGCGGCCGACAGATCGCCATCGCCTGTGACGAGGCGGGTGATATTGGCGACCTGCCCGCTTTGCGCCACGCGCAACGAATCGCCGAGTTTGAGTTCTCCCGCGGCAAGCGTGCCGGCATAACCGCGAAAATCGGCATTCGGGCGACTGACCCACTGCACGGGAAAGACGCTGCCAGGCTGCGGCAAGCGCCGTATATCGACGGTCTCGAGATGTTCGAGCAGCGAGCAGCCGGTGTACCACGGCATCGCTGCCGATCGCGTGGTGACGTTGTCGCCGCGCAATGCACTCATCGGGATAGCGACGATCGTCTCGAAGCCGAGCTTGGCGGCATAGCGAGCGAAGTCGCTCTGGATCGCGAGATAGCGTTGCTCGTCGTAGGTAAGCAGATCCATCTTGTTGATGGCGAGCACCACGTGGCGCAAGCCCATGAGCGAGACGAGATAGGCATGGCGCCGCGTTTGGACGGTCAAACCCGCTCGCGCATCGACCAACAACACGGCAAGGTCCGCCGTCGAGGCGCCGGTGACCATGTTGCGTGTGTACTGCTCGTGCCCGGGTGTGTCGGCGACGATGAAGCTGCGGCGCTCACTCGAGAAATAACGATAGGCCACATCGATGGTGATGCCTTGCTCGCGTTCGGCTGCCAAGCCATCGACCAGCAGTGCGAAGTCGAGCGCCTCGCCTTGCGTGCCGAAGCGGCGCGAGTCGCGCTTCAGCGCCGCGATTTGATCCTCAGGGATGTGCTGCGATTCGAACAGCAGACGACCGATGAGCGTGCTCTTGCCGTCATCGACACTGCCGCAGGTGATGAAGCGCAGCAAATCCACATCGTGAGGGGTCGACATCAGAAATACCCCTCGCGCTTTTTCTGCTCCATGCTCGCGCCCGCATCCTGATCGATTGCGCGGCCCTGTCGCTCCGAAACGCTCGATCGTTGCAACTCATCCACGATATCTTTGATGCTACACGCACTCGATTCGATCGCGCCGCTCAACGGGTAACAGCCGAGCGAACGGAATCGAACCCAGCGAGTTTCGATGCGTTCATCGGGTCGCAGCCTAAAGCGCGCATCGTCCACCATGATCAGCATCCCGTCGCGTTCGACGACGGGGCGTGGCGCGGCAAAATAGAGCGGTACGACGGGGATCGCTTCGCGCAGGGTGTATTGCCAGATGTCGAGTTCAGTCCAGTTGGAGAGCGGAAAAACCCGCAGGCTCTCGCCGTTTTGTTTACGGGTGTTGTAGAGGCTCCATAGCTCCGGTCGTTGCCGCTTCGGATCCCAGCCGTGCTCGGCAGTTCGGAACGAGAAAATGCGTTCCTTTGCGCGCGACTTTTCTTCGTCACGGCGGGCTCCACCAAAGATCACATCGAAGCGGTACGCATCGAGCGCTTGCTTGAGGCCGACCGTTTTCGTGATGTCGGTGTGCAGTGCCGAGCCATGATCAAAGGGGTTGATATCCCGCGCAATGGCCTCGGGGTTCACATGCACGATAAGCGGCTGACCGCTATCGCGGGCGATACGATCGCGGAACTGATACATCTGCCGAAACTTCCAGCGTGTGTCCACATGCAGCAGCGGGAACGGCGGTGGTGCAGGGTAGAACGCCTTACGGGCGAGCTGCAGCATCACGCCACTGTCTTTGCCGATCGAGTAGAGCATCACCGGTCGCTCGGCTTCGGCGATGGCCTCACGGATGATGTGGATGCCCTCGGCCTCGAGCCGCTTCAAGCGAGTCGAGAGTGCGCTGCGCTCGCGCGGTAACGCCGCGACGGTCGAAAAATCGGCCGGCAAGGTCGCTCCATACAATCCCGCGACGAAGTCGATCGAGTCCGACACAGAGGGTGAAGGCCGGGTCGACCAGTCGCTCGCGAGTGCGCCATGCGTGAAGAGGGTGATGGGTTTGCCGATGTGCTCGGCCAATGCATTGAGTGCGGCGAGATCGTCGCTCTCTGCCGGCACGATCCAATAACGACCACCACGCGCATCGTTGGCATGCAGCGCGACTCGACCGTTCGGCAGCGGGTGCTTTTGAAGGAAGAGGGCGAGGCGCCTTCGTCGTCGAGCCCACTCGAGCGCGTGCTCGGCGATGACGGTGTTGACGGGGTGTCCCTCGGCATTGCGCAGCGAGGTCAGATCAAGCTCCGCCGGCAACAGCCTAAGTTCGTGCAATCGGCGCTCGGCCGTGCGCTTGGTGGCGGCTTGCCCGGAGGTCTTGAGGGCCTCGAAGGCGCGATGACTGTCCCAAACCCCCGGTCCGTCGAGGCCGTGCAGAGCAGAAGCGCCAGCGTTATTTGCCGTCGTCATTTGCATTTAATGGCGATCCTATAGACAAAATGGGGTAAAAATCTATATTTCGGACATTGAAAGTCACAATAATGCAAATTGCGACAAAAGGCGGTGGGGCTCTTGGCTGGGTTAGCATCGCGCTGCCATGAATATCGACGACAGTTACGACGAGATCCGCAGCGCCGTCCGCGCGCTCTGCGCCGAGTTCCCCGACGAGTACTTTCGCAAGATCGACCTCGAGCGGGGCTACCCTGAAGAGTTCGTCCGCGCGCTCACGGAGGCGGGTTGGCTCGCGGCCTTGATTCCGCAAGAGTACGGCGGTTCGGGGCTCTCGCTCGCCGAAGCTTCGGTGATCATGGAGGAGATCAACCGCTCGGGCGGCAACTCCGGCGCCTGTCATGGCCAAATGTATGTGATGAACGTGCTCGTCCGGCACGGCAGTGCGCAGCAGCGCGAGTTTTATCTACCGAAGATTGCGAGCGGCGAGTTGCGCTTGCAGTCGATGGCGGTCACCGAGCCCACGACGGGCACCGACACCACGAAGTTGAAGACGACCGCGGTTCGCCAGGGTGATCGCTACATCATCAACGGGCAGAAGGTGTGGACCTCGCGCGTACGGCACTCGGAGTTGATGTTGCTCTTGGCGCGCACGACGCCGCTCGCTGAGGTCAAGAAGAAGTCCGACGGGCTCTCGGTGTTCATGGTCGATCTGCGCGATGCGATCGGAAAAGGCTTGAATTTACGGCCCATCGACAACATGGTGAATCACGAGACCAACGAGCTTTTCTTTGACGGTCTCGAAGTCCCCGCTGAGAATCTGATCGGCGAGGAGGGCAAGGGCTTCAAATACATACTCGATGGGCTCAATGCCGAGCGCGTACTGATTGCGGCCGAGTGCATCGGTGACGGACGTTGGTTCGTCGAGCGCGCGAGTCGTTATGCGAAGGATCGCGTGGTCTTCGATCGACCGATCGGCCAGAACCAGGGCGTGCAGTTCCCGCTCGCCGAGTCACACATCGAAGTGGAGGCCGCGAGTCTCATGCGCTTTCGGGCCTGCGAGCTCTACGATGCCCGCAAGCCCTGCGGTGCCGAAGCCAACATGGCCAAGTACCTCGCGGCGAAAGCCTCTTGGGAAGCAGCCAATGCTTGCCTTCAGACTCACGGCGGCTTCGGCTTCGCCTGCGAGTACGACGTGGAGCGTAAGTTCCGCGAGACCCGGCTCTACCAGGTGGCTCCGATCTCCACCAACCTCATCCTCTCTTACGTGGCCGAGCACGTGCTCGGGCTGCCGAGGTCGTACTAGCCGGTTCCCTCGCCGGGCCGCGGCTGTGTATAATCCGCGCCCCTCAGCGCGCCCGTAGCTCAGTTGGATAGAGCGCATGGCTACGAACCATGAGGTCAGGAGTTCGAATCTCTTCGGGCGCGCCA